>DJQM01000017.1:0-3062 GCA_002437585.1 Clostridiales bacterium UBA6386
GAGGAACGGCATATTTAAGCCATACCTCCCTCCGCTTTTTCTTTTTGGGCATCCTTGTTTTTTAGTATCATATACAGGATAATAAAGAAAAAGCATAGCAAAGGAGTTGAGGATAGATGCTGACCTTTGAAAAGGTACAGAAAATTTTTGAAGATTATCTGGCCATAGATAAGACCATTGAGGTTTATAAAAGCCGGTATGGATGTGTCCGGGTCGAATTTGATGAAGATTTGCAGTATTGTACCGGAGAAGTATGCCATACGCCAAAGGAACTGTTTGAACTCCTGCTTTCTGATTACCGGAGCTATGTGGAAGTTGAACTGACGCAAGGCAAACGGGAGCTGACAGAAAATGACGAGAGGCAGGTTGATGTCCTTTGCGAAACGTACTTAAATCGTTGGAAGGAGGAAATGAAGTAATGATTGTGAAAATGATGTTGAGGTTGTTGCTGATGATCGTTGCAGCACCGATTGTTGTTGCACTGACACTCTTTGTTTGGATATGTCTTGGCTTGGTTTATGTATCCGGTCTGGTTCTGGGTCTTATCAGCACGATTATTGCTTTGTTAGGTGTTGCAGTGCTGATTACATATTCTCCGCAGAACGGGCTTATTCTGTTGCTGATGGCTTTTTTGATTAGCCCGATGGGATTGCCGCTTGCGGCGATATGGCTGTTGGGTAAGGTGCAGGATTTGAAATATGCAATTCAGGACAGAGTGTATGGGTAACTTCATTGGTTGCATCATGGGTTCTTATCATGTACTGCATCATGTGCGCTGCAACAGCACATGACGGATTATTATTTGAATAAAAAGATATGATAAAGAATTTAATTATAAATTTTGCAGAAAAACTGCAAAATCAAGATATAAATATTGACTGAAGCATTTTTAATTGTTATAATAGTGGCTGAAAATACGAATACTGAGAATGGAGGTATTCAATTATGTTGATTCAGTTTACAGTTGAAAATCATAGGTCAATAAAGAACAGTGCCGTAATCAGTTTTGCGGCCTCTAAGGATAAGTCATTTGAAGAGTATCTGCTTCATCCAGATGAAAAAAAGGCATTGCTGCCCGTACTTGCAATTTACGGTGCCAATGCAGCCGGAAAGAGTAACGTATTACACGCAATGATGACAATGAAAGAAATGGTTGTGGGAAATGCCGCAAAAGTTTCTAAAGGACAAAAGTTGCCGTGGGAGCCGTTTGGAGGAACAAAGGAACCAACTTCTTTTGAGATGGTATTTATTTTTCAAGGAGTTCGTTACACATACGGTTTCTCTTTTGACGCAAAGAAAATTTATAGAGAGTATCTTTACCACTGGCCAAATGGCCGTGAAGCCTTAATCTTTTCAAGAGAAAATGGAGTATATGAGTTTCGGGAAAATGTAAATGAGCAGGTAACTCTGAGCAATCGAACACCAGACAATAAGCTCTATCTAGTATCTTCTAATGACTGGAATCTGCCCCAGACGGAAAATGCTTATCGGTGGTTCCTGGAAAAGTTGACATTCCTGATGGATGAGGAACCAGCTACCTCAGAAACCGTTGCTCAGATTGCCAGCGGTGATGATAAGAAAGCTCGAATCTTAAAGGAATTGTTGCTTGCCGATCTTGGAATTACCGATGTTACAATCAAAAACACTTCCGGTAAAATCCCGGTTATTACGACAACACATCGAATTATTAACGAGGACGGTACAACAGAATACTTCCAGCTTTTAATGGAGCAGGAATCTGTCGGTACACAACACTTTTTTGCCCGCATCGGAGGATGGTTGCAGGCACTTGAGAACGGCGCACTTTTAGTTGTTGATGAAATTGAAGATAGTCTGCATCCTCTTTTAACCAGAAGGCTGATTGAAATGGTGCAGGATAAGACTATCAATACAAAGGGAGCGCAGCTGATTTTTACAACGCATGATGCAATGCTGCTTGACTTGAATTTCTTCCGTAGAGATCAGATTTGGTTTGCTGAAAAGAATGATGAGACTTGTGCAACAGAGCTTTATTCGCTTGCATCTTTCTCTCCAAGAAAAGGAGAAAATGTGCGTAAGGGTTATCTTCAGGGACGGTTTGGTGCGATCCCTTTTATCGGAGGTGACGCCTGATGAGTAAGATGCGAAAAGAGTACGATCCGAACAAAGTTAAGCGGCGTAAGCGTAAACCGATTGTTTATATCATCTGCGAAGGAAAAGAAACAGAGACACTTTATTTCAAACATTTTCGTTCACGAAACTGTCTGGTGGATATTATCCCAATTCCATCGAAACATAAGGCGGCAGAACATTTGGTGAAACACGCAAAATCTTTGATTTCTCAAGCTGATTATTATCCGAAAGACGGAGATCAGCTTTGGTGTGTATTCGACTGTGATGATAATAAAGACTCTGAACTTCAAGCCGCAATTTCCTATGCGGAGAAACATGGGTACAAAATCGCATATTCCAATCCGGCATTTGAATATTGGTATCTGCTCCATTTTGAGAAACGCAATGGATATTTGAAAGATTCCGCTACGGTAATTGACATCCTGAAAAATAAAGGGTATCTGGAGAACTACGGAAAAAGCATGGATGTTTTTGAAGAATTGCAGGAACATCAGCCAGAAGCTATTCAGTATGCAAAAGAACGAGTGGAGCGATTAACCAGAGATCAGGTTGCTGTGATCTGCCGGGATAGTAATCCAGTAACGACAGTCTATGAGCTTGTTGAGTTTTTGAATAGTAAAAGAACATAAAGGCACCATTACAGAGGTGTGTATAATGACAGAAAGCTGTCACTTCAATGATAAAAATTCGTTGGGTGGCAGCTTTTGTGTTTGGAGAGGAGGAAGCATTATGGCAACCACAAGAATCATGCCGCTTCATGTTGGCAAGGGCCGCACAGAAAGTCGGGCAATCAGTGACATCATTGACTATGTAGCAAATGTAATTGCTGACAGCGAGGGACAGCCGCTTTCCTATTCTCAGTTTACGAGAGTTTGGCAGTATGTAGTTGTTCGTTCTGCGAAAGAGAGAACCTACTATAAATATGTGAATGGGCAGAGCATCAAATATAC
>DJQM01000017.1:3112-85630 GCA_002437585.1 Clostridiales bacterium UBA6386
GAACAACGCAGAGGAACAATCCCAAGATTCGCTATGCCCTGAATTTCGATGTAACACCGCACTTGTTGCGGCATACCTACATCACGAATCTGCTCTATGCGGGCGTTGACCCTAAGACAGTTCAGTACCTGGCAGGGCATGAGAATAGTAAGACAACTATGGACATTTACGCGAGGGTCAAGTATAATAAACCAGAAGAGCTTTTCGAGGTAGTGAATGAAGCACTCATGGAGCAAAAAGAATAGTGTAATTAAATGGTCTTTGTAAGAATTATAACTTGGAACTGTTGAGCAAAAATCACCTATTTCTATGGTTAAGGAATAGGACAACCGACAACAGAAAATGCGAAAAAGCCCGTAATATCAAGGAAAAACGCACCATAGAGATGTTTAATACGGCCTCAAGGCCGCTCGTCGCGCGCCTCAGTTCTCCAAGAGATAACCGGCTCCGGAGCCTTTGGAATTTCATACAAGTGTCCAAAAATTCTTCGGAATTTTTGGACACTTCCGTCTGTCAAGAAACCCACGCTTTCGCTGGGTGAAAGCGGCTGAAGTGAGTGGTGATACAGAACTTTTTGGAAAAGTCGGTAATCTCAACGGTTTTCTGAGCGGGCGCGCAGCAAATAGCTTGTATATATCCCTCATTCGGGCGGCTGTTTTTCAGACAGCCGCCCTTTTTCTACATCCAAATTCAAGTGTCGTGATTGCGGCGGAAAATCCGGGTTTTCTTCCCGTGCGCAGAAAAAATCAGTAGATTAATTCACATTTATATGGTATAATTATTCTATTAAATCGAACGATTGGGGTGGACATATATGCGTCAAAATACAAATTCGCCCGTTTTTCCAACTGTATCCGATTCATCAGCCAAAAAACGCGGCATATGTCTCATGAACGATTCCTTCCCTCCGGTGATTGACGGCGTGGCCAATGCGGTCACGAACTATGCCTCCATCATCCAGCGCAGCTATGGCGACGCCACCGTAGTAACGCCCTACTATCCCGACGCCGATGACAGTTCCTACCCCTTTCCGGTGCTGCGCTATCCCAGTATCGATACGACGAAGCTGGTCGGCTACCGGGCAGGTTTGCCTCTGTCCCCGGAGCTGATGGCGCAAGTTGAGAGTCGTCACATTGACCTGATCCATAGTCACTGCCCCGTCACTTCCACGGTGCTGGCCCGGATGCTGCGGCGGCGTCTGCATGTGCCGCTGGTGTTCACCTACCACACCAAGTTCGACATCGACATTGCCAATGCCATCCATAGCAAGCGGCTGCAGGAAGCCTCCATCCGTCTGCTGGTGCAGAACATCTCCGCCTGCGATGAGGTATGGACAGTCAGCCGCGGCGCGGGAGAAAATCTCCGCTCCCTGGGCTATCAGGGAGAATACATCGTCATGCCCAATGGCGTGGACATTCCGGCCGGCCGCTTGCCGGAGGAGGCGGTACGCGCCGTAAGCGAAGGTCTTGACCTGCCGGAGGACGTGCCGCTGCTGCTGTTCGTCGGACGCATGATGTGGTACAAGGGACTGCGGATCATTCTGGACGCGCTGAAGCAGCTGAAGGGCGAGGGGCAGGACTTCCGCATGGTGTTCATAGGGAAAGGCACCGATGGAGAGGCAGTCCGTGCCTATGCTGAAGAGCTGTGTTTGGGCGACAAGGTATTTTTTCTGCCCCCCTGCTATGACCGGGAAATTATCCGGGCATGGTATTGCCGTGCCGACCTGTTCCTGTTCCCCTCCACATTTGATACCAACGGTCTTGTGGTGCGTGAGGCGGCGGCCTGCGGCCTTGCCAGTGTACTGGTTGCCGGAAGCTGCGCCGCCGAGGACGTTACCGATGGGCGCAACGGCTTCTTCATTGAAGAAAACGCCGCTTCCATGGCGGCGATGCTGCGCCGCCTGCTGCCCAGGCGGGAGTTGACACGGCAGGTAGGCGAAAATGCCCGGCGGGAAATCTACATCTCATGGGACACTTCCGTTGCCAACGCCTGCCGTCGCTATGAGGTGGTGCTTGACAACTTCCGCCGAGGGATCTATCCCGCACGCGACACCTGGGTGGATGAATTGCTGCTGGGCACGGCTGAGTCGCTGGATGTCATCAACCGTCTGCGCGCCATTCCCCAGCAGCTGCGCGCCGCTGTGGACGAGGATGTCCGCCAGTGGCAGGACGAGATACAAGAGGATCGCCTGAACGCGCGGGAGGATCGCCAGAAGCTGCAGGAAAAGCTGTCGCGGCTGCGCCAGCGGATCGACCGGTATCTGTGAAGGCGTTTCCATCGGGTCCGTATGAAAGCCGGAACCGAAAAGCAAAGCGTTCCGTCGTTAAGGCGCGGAGCCTGCTTCCCTGATTCACGCAGAGGAAGTGGGCTCCGCTGTTTTCTGCCGGTTTGTATTTCCGCGACCCTTCCGAAGTGTGATGGGGATATTTCATGCTTTTTCGGCCACCATGCTTGACAGGGGCGGTTTAATGTGTTAAACTACATCTATCAGGATTTAACGCATTAAACCGAAAGGAGCGTCACGAATGAATACCCCGAAAATTTTTGAAAGCGAATACCGCTTCTGCCTGATTCTCTGGGAGCACGAACCGATCCCTTCCGGCCAGCTGGTGCAGCTTGCCAGGGAAAGCCTGGGCTGGAGCAAGGCCACCACCTACACCGTGATCCGGCGGCTGTGTGAACGGGGGGTGCTGAAAAACGAAAACACCATTGTTTCCTCCCTGGTCTCCAAGGAGGAAGCCCAGGCCTCCCGACTGGAGGAAATGGTGGAGGAAACCTTTGAAGGCTCCATGCCCGCCTTCATTGCCGCCTTCTCCAAATCGAAAAAGCTGTCCCGTCAGGAGGTCGAGCAGCTGCAATCTTTGATCGACAGCTACACGGAGGAACGCGTATGACAGCATTTTTACGGAACCTGCTCACCGCCAGTCTTCACGGAAGCGTTGTGATTCTGGCAGTCCTTCTTCTACGCGTTCTACTGCGGAAAACGCCGAAAAAGTTTATCTGCCTGCTGTGGCTGCTGGCCGGTATCCGGCTGCTGCTTCCAATCGAAATTCGCAGCGACCTGAGTTTGCAGCCCCGGCTCAATATCCCTCTGGCAAATGCGTCTGCCGCAAGGTGGGCGGGAGCTATTTCCCTGATTTGGGCAGTGATCGCCCTGTGCTTCGGCGTCTACAGCTTGATCTCCTATCTGAAATTAAAGAATCAGGTGCGGGAAGCTGTCAAAATCCGGGGCGGTTGGGAATGTGACCGGATCGAGACCGCCTTTATTCTTGGATTTATGAAGCCGAAAATCTACATTCCCACCGGATTGGACGGCCAAAGCCGCCGCGATATCCTGGCTCATGAGCGCACCCACCTGGATAAGGGCGACCACTGGATCAAGATGATCGGCTTTCTGGCACTTGCCCTGCACTGGTTTAACCCGCTGGTCTGGATTGCGTACATTTTACTGTGCAAGGATATTGAAATGGCCTGCGATGAGCGCGTCATTCGCTTTATGGAGCTGGATGAACGGAAAGCCTACTCCACCGCGCTGCTGCGCTGCTCCAGCCGAAGTGCCCACTTCGCCGCCTGTCCGGTTGCCTTTGGCGAAGTCAGTGTAAAGAGAAGAATCCTGTCTATTCTGAATTATAAGAAGCCAAGCTTCTGGCTCAGTCTTCTGGGCGTTCTTGCTTTCTTCTTTGTGGCGATCTGTCTGCTGACGACACCTCCGGCTTCCGACCGGCCGACGCCGGAGCAGGCTGCCCAAAAAGCGGAGATTGAGCGGTGCCGTCAGGACCTGGAGGCTCGGCTTACGGGGGAGGAACTCTATGCGCAGATGTACGGAACCGACAGCAACGGCTCTGTACGCTGGAACGTTACGCTGCTCCGACAGGGCGCGGATTCTATGTGGAAGCTGAACGCCAACACTTCCGAACCCACAGATGGAGAAATGATCCGTGGGGGAAAGCACTATGCCTGGTACTCCGGAAGCTGGATGGAGACGGAGTCGGCAGAATCCCGGTTGGATACATGGCTCCGTCTGCTTTCCTGGTCTGCCGATACGGCGCAATTCGTCAGCGACACGCCGATAGACAGCGGCAGAGAGCTGGTATTCACAAGCACATGGGAAAGCGAAGACAAGGCTGTCCACACAGAAACCATATCCGCCTTCTACGATCAGGACGGGAATCTGTCTTCTCTGCAAATCGAGCAGCCAAATTATGAGAATACCGCAAAAATCCACCTGTCCTTTGACTACATCGGCAATTTTGTGGGCGAAGAAAAAACCGTTTCTGATTTCTTCCGGGATGAGGAAGCGGCGATCGCGGACGGCGTTGTAACGGAATCCGAATTGGAGGGACAGTCGGAGCTGAATCGTTGGGGCGTCAATTTCCGGGTGGATGACGACCGGCTGTCCGCCAGAGGCTCCGATGTTTATTTCGGCCAAAGTGATTCTGGACGGGGCAGCATAACCACCACGGACGAGTACTGGCTGGAAAAGAATGTGGACGGAAGCTGGGAGAAGCTGCCCACAATCGCTGCCCCAAAGTGGGAGGGTCAGAGCTTCAGTCTGGGCAAAGGCAGTTCCACCTACGGCTATCTGGATTGGACGCCGATTTATGGGGAATTGGAAGCGGGACTTTACCGCATGGGCAAGCTGTTCCATTGCTACGACGACACGGATCGCTACAGCAAGGAGGCTCCCTTCTACTCGGAATTCCGAATCTCTGAGAGCGTGGACCTGGCGGCACCGGAAACCAAGGCCGCTGTGGAACGGTGCTACGCCAAACTGGAAGAGCTGAAGAGCCGGAAAACCCTGCATTGGAAATCGATCCTCGGTTCGGACGAAGCAGAAATTTGGGCGGACGGCGAGGATTACCTGCGTATATCCACCTACAATGGCCCGGAAGTTCCGGAAAGTCAATGGACAGAGTACGAACGGTCTCTTTTCCCCCGAACCGATACAGCCGTTTGTTACAACGGTGTCGGCTATGAAACCATTCGTGAAGACCCGCAGGTGCTGACCAGCAAGGTACTGGGTTTGGGAATCAGTACCCTGTCTCCGACCCGCGGCGGCTGGGACTGGATGGGCAGCATTGCCGAAGAGCTGAATATGCTCTTCTTTGAGCGGGGCAATCACACCATTTCCTTCCCGGAAGGTGTTGGCGTCGTCAGCGATGAAATGGTACGCTTCGCGACGGATTGGACGATCAGCGATGGTACAAGCGATGGTATACAATGCGGAGCGGTGCTTACCTATCGCTTTGATTCCAACGGTGCGCTTTGCTATCTGGAATATAAGAGCAAGGATATTTCCGGCGACGACTATGTTTCGTCCATCGAAATCTTTGACGAATCTGCCGAGGAAATCCATGGAAAAATCACAGATGCCCTTGCGGATCTGGTGGTAGAAAGCTTCTCCTGGCAGGAAGCGGAAGCGAAATACACCGGCGGCGGCTTCAACATCCGGCAAACGGGCTTTGTCAATACCCAGGTGAGTCCCGTAAGCGGCCCGGTGGAGGCCGCAAGGCTTGCCATGAAGGAATATCCACAATTGGCAAACGAATTCTCCATCCATGTGTATCAGGATAAAACCATGGGCATGTGGAAAGTCACCATTGAAAGTGAAGTGCAAATCCAGTCTGAGTATGAGTTCCGGGATGTCTATCTTTCCGACAGCGGCATCACGCAGCTGCTGGTATATGAGGGTCCCCTCAGCTTTGACGAACCCAGAAAGTAGTTAAGCGGTTTCTTTCAGCCATCCATCCCACCGGGGACATTGCCGGGCTTGCCTTTTCAAAACACAAATGGCCTCCCCGGAATCTTGGGAAACTCTGAATAAATCGTCGGCGGCTGGACAACGGATCTTTTGTCCCGACTGTGCAGTTTGAAAAACTTGAAAGACATACAGTATTCCTGCGTTTTTCAAGCTTTCATTCGTGCCAAAATCTCTCGCTGCCAGCTCTTGCCGATTTCATCAGAGCTTCCCTTGATATGTACCCCCAATACTGGACACCCGGTATTGGGGGTACATATCAGTTTTTAAGTCATCTCGTCCAGCTTTTCGTTGATGGTGTCAGAGACCTTCCAGGCCACGTCCTCCATTTTATTGGCCGCCTTGGCCGCCAGACGGCGGGTGGGGTTGGTGCGGGGCATCATCAGCACCGCCACGGCACCGGCCGCCGCGCCGATCCCGGCGGTAAGTGCCCATCCTTTCATTCCCATACTTGCTCCTCCTTTCTGGGTTGTTCGGTTATTGGGGTCTATCTGAAAACCGGAAATATGACCAACAGCAAGGGATTTTCCCCTGATGAAGCCATTTTTCCCGGGAATACTTTGTGCATTGCAAGGAAAAATGGCGCACAGCAGGCGGGAAAAACCCGCTGCCCGGGCATGTTGACGGTTTTCAGATAGACCCTAGTATGCCCGGTTCCGGGAAAAACACTTCTGGAAGGATTTGTGCTTTTCAAGGTGCAGTGACGGGAAAGGGGTCTGGAGCTGCTGCAAGGTGGATGAAGCGGAAACCTTCCGCGCCGCGTTGCAATGCTATAAGCTATGTAGGGCAGCCAACCGGCTGCCCTGCTTTATTTGATGGGCATGGAGCGGCCGTTGGCACCGGGAAGGGTGGTTTCGCCGCTGACATCGGTGGAAGCGGTGCTCTCGTCTACCAGAGGGCCGTTGCCGTGGTTCACGGTCTCATCGGTTTCAGTGGGCACCGTGGGCTGGCCGGTCGCCTCCGTAGGCCGGGAGGTAGTCATCGTGGTTTCCTCCGTGGTGGGTAACATGGTGCTGGGGGCGGTCATTCCCCCATTCCGGTTCGTGCAGCCGCAGCCGGTGAGCATAGCGGCGGTCAGAACCAGGCTTGTAAACAAAGACGCAATGGTTTTCATTTCATTCCCTCCAGAATTTTGGGTTCGACAGTATTATTTCCTTTGCTTTCCGGTTTAGCCTGGTAAATATTCCCAGATTTCGGATTTCCATTTTGTTTTATCGATACAAAAAACGCAAATATCCATTGCATTTTTCCCGGTTTCCATGTATAATAGAAAATGTCAAATAAGGGGAAGGTTCTGAGAAAACCGGCAAAGGACCCTTCTTTTCGGATCGGGGGGATTGCGAAAGGAGGTCTGACCGCCGTAAATAAGAAAACAGGGCTTTCCTTCGGATTAGGGAGGATCCTTTTATGAAAAAACTGGTAGCAAAAAAGGACGTGCAGTGCATGGCCTGTCTGCAGTGCGTGACTGCCTGCTCTGAGGCGTTCTACAAGCAGGCGGACGTAACTCTGTCCTGCATTCAGATTGTGGCCAAGGGCACCGGTGCCAAGCCCAACACCTGCATTCAGTGCGGCAAGTGTATGCGTACCTGTGAGCACGAGGCCATCACCCAGAATCCCAAGACCGGCGTGTACATGATCAATAAGAAAAAGTGCACCGGCTGCGGCAAGTGCGTGGAGGCCTGCCCCATGCAGGTCATGGTGCTCCAGGACACCGCCTCCAAGTGCATCGCCTGCGGCATCTGCGCCAAGGCGTGCCCCATGGACGTTCTGGAAATCGTGGAAAAGTAAGGCTTTCCCGGGCGGGCAGCTTCGGCTGCCCGTTTTTTCTGCGCAAATAATGAAAATGGAGGCAAACCCATGAATCCGGAAGAAAAGAAACGAAAAATCTGGCTGGCGGCAATCCTGGGGATGATCGGCCTGCTGCTGATTGGCGTCATTGCCGCAGGGGTTTATCTGCGGCACATGGTGGGACTGGTGCGCTCAGCGGAGGAAAATACCGTAGCGACCCTATCTCAGGAGGAGCTGGAAGCACTGATGGGAACCACCGAGGAGGCCACCACCAGCCCCGAGGATACCTGGCCCCAGGTTGTGTCCGATCAGAACATCACGAACATCATGCTGGTTGGTCACAACTACCGGGAGGATGAGCCCAACATGCTGGCGGACACCATGATCCTGTGTTCCGTCAACCGGCAGGACAAGGCCCTGCGCATGGTGTCCTTCCTGCGCGATCTCTACGTTCCCCTGCCTGCCTACGCCGGGCACTCCGGTGGCCGGAACCGGATCAACGTGTGCTACGCTCTGGGAAGCCAGTGGAAGCGATCCTCTCTGGGCGGCATGGAAATGCTGGCCAAGTGCATTGAGCAGAATTTCGGCGTTTCTGTGGATCACACCATTGAGGTCAGCTTCGATACCTTCATTTCCATCATCGACACCCTGGGGGGCGTGGAGGTGGATCTGACCGAAAAGGAAGCGGAATATCTGACCCAGAAGGTGGGCTATGTGGGGGAAATGCAGGCGGGACGGCAGATTCTCGCGGGCAACGAGGCACTGGCCTACGCCCGGATCCGGAAGATCGACAGCGACCGTCAGCGAGCCGCCCGGCAGCGGGTCGTCATTACCTCAGTCATTGACAAATGCCGCTCCATGGGGCTGCTGGAGCTCCACGATCTGGCCGAGAAGGTGCTGCCCATGATCGTCACCGACATGACTACCGATGAAATTACCGACTATCTGTGGGAATTGATTCCCATGGTGAAGGATTTGAAACTGGAATCGCTGACCATTCCCGTGGACAATGAAACGCTGCCCCAGAGTGCCTGGGGGAAGACCATTGATCTGTATGGGTACCAGTCCAGCGTGCTGGAGTGCAACCTCAAGAGCAATGGGGAATACTTGCGGAATTTTCTGGGAATCGTGCCGGAGGGGGGACTGAGACGCAAAACCGGCGTGGCCTGATTGGTCACGCCGATTCTACTGGCCCATAATCGTCAGCCAAAATAGGGAACGGATTGCCACACCAGTGACATCGGTCACTGGTTCGCAATGACACCTAAGATACGATACGCAAAAAAGGGCGCACGGATGTGCGTCCTTTTTTCGTTCCGTTTTAATGGGCGAACTGGCTTTGGTAGAGGTTGGCGTAGAAGCCCTGCTTCCGGAGAAGTTCCTCGTGCCTGCCCTGCTCGATGATGTGGCCGTCCTTCATGACAAGAATCAGGTCGGCACCCCGGATGGTGGACAGCCGGTGAGCTACGATAAACGAGGTTCTGCCCTGCATCATGGTATCAAAGGCTTTCTGAATCTTCACCTCCGTGCGGGTATCGATGGAAGAGGTGGCCTCGTCCAGGAAGAGCATAGGCGGCAGGCACAGCATCACCCGGGCAATGCACAACAGCTGCTTCTGACCCTGGGACAGGTTGCCGCCGTTTTCGGAAATCTCCGTGTCGTAGCCCTTTGGCAGGCGGCGGATAAAGCTATGGGCGTGAGCCTGCCTGGCGGCCTCCACAATCTCGTCCTCCGTGGCCTCCGGCCGACCCATGGCGATGTTCTCCCGGATGGTACCCGCTTTCAGCCAGGTGTCCTGGAGCACCATGCCCACACAGCGGCGCAGGTCGTCCCGGCGCATATGACGGGTATTGACGCCGTCCAGCAGAATCTCGCCGCCGTCCGGGTCGTAGAACCGCATGAGCAGGTTAATGAAGGTGGTTTTGCCGCAGCCTGTGGGGCCTACGATGGCGATGCGCTGACCGGGCTTGACGGAGAGGTTAAAGTCCTCGATCAGGGGCTTCTCCGGCACATAGGAGAATTTCAGGTTATGGATTTCCACCGCGCCGAGAACGGTCTGCGGACACTCCGGATGCTCCGGCTCCGGGGTGCGCTCCGGTGCCTCGATCAGCTCAAAGACCCGGCCGGCGCAGGCCAGGGCGTTCTGCAGCTCGGTGACTACGCCGGAAATCTCGTTGAAGGGCTTGGTGTACTGGTTGGCGTAGTTCAGGAAGGTGGTCAGATTGCCCACGGAAATGCCCCCGGTCATGGCGATCAGCGCGCCGGTCAGGCAAACGCCGGCGTAGACCACGGAGTTGACGAACCGGGTGCAGGGGTTGACGAGAGACGAGAAGAAAATGGCACGCAGCGAAGCCTTCTGGAGTCGGCCGTTGATTTCGTCAAACTGCTCCATGGAGGAAGCCTCATGGCCGAAGGCACGGACTACCTTGATATTTCCGATGGTCTCGTCGATGAGACCGGTCTGCTCGCCACGGGTGACGGTTTGCAGCCGGAACATGGCATAGGTCCGCTTGGCGATAAAATTGGCCACCAGCAGCGACAGGGGCGTGATGCACACCACCACAAGGGCAATGCCCCAGTGGATACGGATCATGAACAAAAGCGTGCCAAGGATCGTCATAATGCCGGTGAACAGCTGGGTAAAGCCCATGAGCAGGCCGTCGGCGAAGGTATCCACGTCGGCGATGACCCGGCTGACAATGTCCCCCTGGGGGTGGGCATCCAGGTAGCTCAGGGGCAGGTTCTGGATATGCCCGAAGGCCTCGTTGCGGATGTCCCGTGTGACCTGGTAGGTCATCCGGTTATTCAGCTCACTCATGAGCCACTGAGCCGCCCCGGCCACAATGGCGCAGGTCAAAACATTGCGAAGGTGTACGCTCATCTGGGTAACGTCCACATGACCGGCATCCACGATGCAGTCAATGGCGGCACCCACCAGGATGGGGATATACAGGGACATGACCACGTTGATTGTGGCAAGGAGCAAGGACGCAATCAGACGCACCCAATACCGGCGGATGCGGCGGAGCACCTTCTTCAGAACTGCCGTCTGGTTATTCATAACCGGCCACCTCCTTGGGGAACTGGGAATAGTAGATTTCCTGATAGGTGGGGCAGTCGGCGAGAAGCTCCTCGTGGGTACCCTTCCCGACTAAGGCACCGTCATCCAGCACCAGGATTTCGTCGGCGTAGCGGACGGAGGCCGCACGCTGGGAGACAAGGAAGGTAGTGGGTGGATTCCCCATCCCCCGGATGGCCATGCGCAGGTTCGCGTCGGTGGCAAAATCCAGGGCGGAAGCACTGTCGTCCAGAATCAGGATGGCGGGTTTGCGAACCAAGGCTCTGGCGATGGTCAAACGCTGCCGCTGGCCGCCGGAGAAATTGGCTCCCCCCTGCTCCACCGGCGCGTCCAGGCCGCCCTCCTTGCCCTGAACCACCTCCTGGGCCTGGGCAACCTTCAGCGCGTCCCACAGCTCCTCCTCGGAGGCGTTCTCGTTGCCCCACAAAAGATTCTGGCGGATGGTTCCCTTGAAGAGCACCGCCTTCTGGGGCACCACGCCGATCTGCCGGCGCAGGCTGTTCAGGTCGAAGTCACGGACATTTTTGCCGTCCAGGAGCACCTGGCCTGCCGTGGTGTCGTACAGCCGGGGAATCAGGTTCACCAGAGTGGTCTTGCCGGAGCCGGTGCCGCCGATGATGCCGACGGTCTGGCCGGGCTTTGCCTGGAAGGAAATGTGCTCCAGAGAAGGGCTGGCAGCCCCGGCGTAGGCGGCGGTCACGTCCCGGAATTCCACGCCGCCGGAAAGCTTATCCTCGTCGGTGCCGTTTTCCTGGTCGCTTTCCAGCTTCAGAACCGAGGAAATCCGATTGCCGCAGGCCACGGCCTTGGCAATGGAGATAATGAGGTTGGCCATTTTGATCAGCTCAATGAGGATCTGGGACATGTAGTTATACAGGGCGATCACAAGCCCCTGGGTCAGGATCCCGGACTGCACCCGGATGGCTCCCACCTGCACCAGCAGCACCACCGCCAGATTGATGACCACATAAGTCAACGGGTTCATGAGCGCCGAAATCCGCCCGGCGGACAGCTGCTGGGTCGTCAGGCTCTGGGTTCTGTCCTCAAAGCCCTTGACCTCCGTGTCTTCCTTACAGAAGGCACGAAGAACCCGGACACCGGCCAGGTTCTGCCGGGTGGCGGAGGTCACGCCATCCAGAGCGCCCTGAACCCGCTTGTACATGG
This sequence comes from Clostridiales bacterium UBA6386, assembly GCA_002437585.1. Taxonomy (GTDB): domain Bacteria; phylum Bacillota; class Clostridia; order Oscillospirales; family Oscillospiraceae; genus Faecousia. The sequence continues at coordinate 14,902 of DJQM01000017.1, forward strand.
GCATGGTGATGAGCATAATGCCGAAGACGATCAGGCACAGCACCGGAATGACCCCGGCAAAAACCAGAGCCGCCTGGAAATCGATGGTAAAGGCCATGAACATGGCACCGAAGACCACGAAGGGAGACCGGAGCAGCAGCCGGAGGGTCAGGTTCACACCGTTTTGCACCTGGTTGATATCGGAGGTCATCCGGGTGACCATGGTGGAGGTGCCCAGTTGATCGATCTGGTTATAGCTCAGGTGGAGCACATGCTCCATGAGCACATGGCGCAGACGGCTAGAAAAGCCCACCGCCGCCACGGCGGAAAAATACTGGGCGCAAACGGCCATGCACAGGCCGATGACACCTAAAGCCACCATAACAAGGCACATTTTGACCACATAGCCCGTATCCCCGTTCCGGATACCCTGGTCTACGATTTTCGCCACCACCAGCGGCACGAACAGCTCAAAGGTTGCTTCCAGCAGCTTGAATACCGGGCCCAGGACACACTGTTTTTCATAACCCTTCAGATACCTCAAAAGAGACTTCATACCATCACCTCAATCTCTTATGAATTATATCACCAATTTTCACCCTTTTCAACCCGAAAAGAACCGCCCCGGGCGGCTGCCTCGGGGCGGTAACGGAGTTCTTTTACTTGGCCAGGGCGGTTTTGACCGCCTCGGGAAGCTCCGGAATGGGAGATTCGTTATCCATTTCAATGTCCAGGGTCAGACCCACATTGGCCGTCAGCACGGCCAGCTTGGCACTGCCGTCACAGGCAATCCGGGCACTTTGAATTTTCCCGTCCTCCACCCGCAGCTGCAGACTGCCGTTATGGTAGTCGATGGCCAGGTCCTGCGCCTTGGGCAGGATGGTGGGCACCAGCTTTTCCATGGCAGCGGAAGACAGGCTTACCGTGTAGACCGTAGCCCCCTCCTCACTTCTGCTCTGGAACTGAGCCTCCTGGAAGGTATCGTAGAGCACATTGGAAAGAGCCGCTGCATCCGTTTCAATGCCGACGCCGCCGGTGACGGTGCGGCCATCCGCATTGCACAGAGCCTTGTCCGTGAAGTAGACGGTGCTGTCGTCTTTCTCCACGGCGTTGACCGTGGTGGTCTCCGTCTTCCAGGCGTAGTACCGGAAGCTCTCCTCAACGCTGAAGCTGCCCAAGTCCGCGCTCATAGTCACCTGGGCGCCCAGGGGATTGGTGGTTCCCAGATTTGCCCAGGCCTGAAGCAGCTGGATCAGCTGGTCGGAGTAGACCTCCGTGGGCTTGGTGGTGCCGAACAGAAGCTGGGTATTCACCGGGCTGGGAATGGTCACGTCCTCCACGCTCAGCACGTCCACCGTGGCCGTCACCGAGAAGGGGGTCTTCACGGAATCCGCCAGGTTTCCCGCACCGGTGAAGCGAATCTGGGTCAGGGCATCATTCTGGGTAATCACGTCCACCGTCAGCCGGCCGGTCTGGGGCAGCCAGTTCTGGACACTGGGCAGCAGAAGCTTCGCCAGCTCCATTGCCTGCTCCCCGTCCACGGTGATGGTGTACACGCCGTCCACCGGCTCCACCTGCGCCGACTGACACAGGCTCAGCAGCCGGGGAGCCAGCTGGCTGTAATCCGGTGCTGCGGCGTTCAGCTGGAAGGCCGCGCCGCTTTCCAGATAGACAACGCCATCGCAGTAATACAGGCACCGGTCATTCTCCCGGATAACGCTGACCTCCTTGGAGCCGACCTTGGTGGTGGCAATCTCCGCGGTGAAATCCGCGTCCTTGTTCTCGACCTGAGCCTGAACCGTCAGCCGCATATGCCGCTGCTCCTGATCCACATAGGTCTTGAGCACATCGTAGACCTGCGCCTTCCGGCTCAGTTCCTCCACAGGCTCCTGGATGCAGAAGAAGGCGATGATCGCCAGCACCATCGCCACGGCAATCAGCACGGCGGCGATGATCTTCCGCTTTGTGCCCCGCTTTCTGGGCTTCTTTGCCGTGGTGGCCGCCTCCGGGGCGGACTTTTTCCAGGAACGCTTGATGCGGATGGTGCACAGTGCCAGTACCGCCAGAACCACCAAACCTGCCGCGATCATCAGCAGCTGGCTTCTGCCGGAGGCCATGGGAACCGCCGCCGTCAGCTCCACCTGGGAGCCTACGGCATCAAAGCACAGATAGGTGCCCATGGTCTCAGGGTGAACCTTGACCCAGCTGCCGTTTTTCAGCACATACAGATGGGTATCCTCCTGGCCGGGAAGGAATCGAATGGTGTGGCTTTCCTGGCCGTCTGCCGGGATGGAAAGCGTCCACTGCTCCTGCATGATCAGTCCCTCCTTGCGGAAGGTCTGGGACGCCCCGTGCTCCACTTCAATGGCATCGCGCTCCTGGAACTGACCCTGGACGAAGAACACGGGTCGGCTGTCATAGCGCAGCTCCTGGGCGTTCAGAGAGGTGATATAGGGCAGATAGTCCGCAGTGACCACCGTATCAAAGCGCAGGTCTGTCAGCTCCCGGGTATCCCACTTGGCGTAATAGCCCTCCTTCTGGGGGATGTCCGGGAACACGCTGTCGTCAAAGGAATCGCCGTAGTGGAAGGACACGGTCTTGACCGTCTTCTCGTCCGCCACAAACCGGAGGGTCAGCTCCCGCAAAGACTGAGGCAGTGTCTGAAGCCGCTGCATTTTCTCGTAAGTCACCGGCTCGGCCACAGACGCATAGCTCACCCGGTTGATACCGGCAAGGGTATCGGAGACAAAGTAGTTATTGGTAAACACGCCTGCGTTGCCGCCGGAAATGGCACCGACAAACTGCTTGTACTGCGTAACTTCCACCATGGAATAGCAGCCGGTGACGGTGCTGGAATCGCCGCTGAGATCCTCCTGGATGCCGCTGCCAACCACGCCGCCGACATAGTTGTTGCCGGACAGAGTGCACTTGGCAAAGCTGTCCCGGACGGTGCCGCCGGCAAGACCCGCAATGCCGCCGACGTAATCGCCGTCCTCACTGGAAATCCGGCCGTAGCCCCGGCTTTCGGTGATCAGACCCAGCTCCATCCGGCCGCAGATGCCGCCGGCATAGCTGCGCTTGGCGGTGACGTTGCCCACGTTTTCGCAGCTGTCCACAATGGCCTTCAGCTCATACCGCCGCCGCTGGGTCAGACTGCCGCTGGGTCGGTCGTCCTCCGGATCAACGGAGGATTCCAGACCCATGGTGCCGGTAATGCCGCCAACGTTCAGATCGGCCTCCACAGTGCCGGTGTTGGTGCAGCCCGCCACCCGGCCATCGGAGATCGCGTCCAGATCCACATCGGAAATATCCGTCACCGTTTCCTTCTTTGCGTCCTCGGTGGCCAGGGCAAAGGTCTTGGAAATGGACTGGATCTGGCCGGAAATGGCACTGACGTCATCGGTCAGGGTTTCCAGGCCGTCGCCCACGCTCCGCTCCAGACTTCCGCCGGCGTTGACCATGCCGTGGATGGAATCACCCAGACTGGCCAGAGCACTTTCGTTGAACTCCAGATTTTTGGCCGATTCCACCAGGTCGTTGACGGCGGAGCGGGCACTGCTCTGGTAGCCCGTCAAGGCCTGGATGCTGCTGCGGATGTCGCCGCCGCTGGCCGCGCCGTTGCTGCCGGCCCGACTCACCAGGTTGCCAAGGTTTTCAAACTGCTTGCTTAAGGTATCCAGATAGTCCTGGGACAGGAGGGTCTGGACATGAGGCTCAATCTGACCCACAACGCCGCCCACGTCCTTCCGACCCATAAGGCTGCCGCTGTTTTCACAGTTTTCGATGAAGCCGCAGTTCCGACCGGCGATGCCCCCCAGATTATAGCCGATGTGGGGATAGCCGATGGTACCGGTATTGCTGGAGGCGGCAATGATGCCGCAGGAATAACCGGCGATGCCGCCGGTATCGCTGGCGGCGTCGGACACGTCAATATCCGCCTTTTTGCCAAGATCCAGATTGAAGTTCAGATCCACCTTGGTGATGTCGATGGTGGGATCCACGCTTTCGGTGTTGATGGACATGGCATTGCGGCAGCTGACGATCTTGCCATCGTTATATCCCGCAATGCCGCCGGTACGGTCGGTACCGGTAAGCGCTCCTTCTGCGGAGCAGCCGGTGATGGTGCCATAGTTGCTGCCCGCAATGCCGCCGGTACTGCGCTTGCCGGTGACGGTGCCGGAGAACGTGCAGTTTTCCAGACGGCCGTAGTTTTCGCCTGCGATGCCGCCGACGTTGCTTCCTTCGCCTCCGGGCTCCACAGTGCCCTCCAGAGTCAGATCCCGCACCCGGCCGGTGGACTGGACAATGCCAAACAGACCCGCCGGGGCAAAATCCCCGGTCAGATTCCAATCGGAGATCACATGGCCGTTGCCCTCAAAAATACCGCCAAAGGTGGCAATGGGTTCGAAATCCACCTCGCTCAGGGAAATGTCGGCCTCCAGCACCACCTGCTTGTCCAAAGACCAGGTGTCGAGCGAGCAGCTCTCGCCCAGGGCAACCAGGTCTTCCGGGGTATAGATGGAGATGGTTTCCTTAATCTCAATGGCCTGGGTTTCCTCGGTCTGGGTTTCCTCGGTCTGGGTTTCCTCGGTCTGGGTTTCCTCAGGTTCGGTTTCCTGCGTTGGGGACGCCTGAGCCGGCTGTGTCTGCTCAGGCGTCTCGGCGGCGAAGGCCTGGGACGAAAGCCCCAGAAGAAGCACCAGGGTCATGAAAATTGCCGCAAGCTTACGCTTCATGGTCGCTTCCTCCTTCCTGGGATTCCGGGAGCGTCTGTGGCTCCTGATTGCTCTTTCCGCCGATAAGATTCAGCTCCACATCGCCATTGATGTCCGCCCGGATTATGCCGTTCACATAGCCGTGAATCTCGCCCCGTACCATGCCGTCCACCCGGATATGACCGGAGCTGCTGACCCGGGTCAGGCTGGTCTTGGGCATGGAGAAGGAGGTCTTATCCACGATACCGCTGCCGATGAGCAAAATCTGAGGCAGCACGAACATAACCAGCACCATGGAAATAATGGTGCCACGGCCAAGGCTCTGACCAATGCCCACGATGGCGGCGTGAGAGGTCATCATACCGATGAGAACGCCGGAGCTTGCCAGAATGGAGCCGGAGGTCAGAATCGTGGGGAAGGCGATGTTCATGGTCTCAATGATGGCTTCCTTATGGGGCATCTGGGTCTTCAGCTCCTGATACCGGCTGGAAATCACGATGGCGTAGTCGATGTTCGCGCCCATCTGAATAGAGCTGACCACCAGATAGCTCAGGAAGAACAGCGGTGAATGCGCAATGGTCGGATAGGTGAAATTGATCCAGATAGAGCCCTGAATCACAACAATCAGCAGGATGGGCAGACCGGCGGACTGGAAGGTGAACAGCAGCACCACCAGCACGATCAGGATAGACACGATGGAAACCACCAGATTATCCGTGGCAAAGGAGGACTTGAAGTCCTGATCTACCGTAGAGTTGCCTACCAGATACAGCTCTCCGTCCGGATAGTAGCTTCTGGCAATTTCCCGGATCTTGTCCAGGAAATTGTAGGTGGTGTCTCCGTCCTCGGGCACCGTCAGATAGATCAGCACCCGGTTATAATCCTCTCCCTGAAGCTGCTTCTTGGCCGATTCCATCTGCACCTGGGCGTCCTTCAGGTCGGCGGTCTGCTCGTCGTCCAGGGTCACAATCCCCTCATCAATCTTGTCGCAGACGAAAAGCATCATATCAATCAGCGGCACCTTGTAATTATTGAGGCCGCCGATGATTTTCGCGTAGTCGTCCTGGTCGGCGGCGTAGGCGGCGTAAACCACCTGGGCAACCTCGTAGTCGAGACCCGCAAGCTCGGCAAACTGCCGGGGATTCAGCTTATCGGCCAGCATATAGCCGTCCATGGCCTCCACATTGGAAAGGCCCTCGCTGTAGTCCACCTCATCATAGGTGTCCAGCTCGGAGAGCATCTTCGCCTCAACTTCATAATCCGTCTTGGGATAGACCAGAGCCACAAAATTCGTAGCGCCAAAGTTGTCCTTGATTTTATTCTCCGCGATCTGAACATAGTTCAGCTTCGGGGTGTCGATGCCGCCAAGGCCGTAGGCATAGGGACAGTTATTGGAGAAATGGAAGCCGATCACCACCAGCACCAGGAAAATGGGCGGAATGAAGAAACGGGTCTTGTAGTCAAATTTCCCCACAAAGGGAATTTTCGGCACGAAGTTCTTATGCTTGGTCTTGTCCATCCATGGGCCGAAGAGCATCAGAAAGCCCGGCATGAACACAAACACGGACAAAAGGGCAAACAGCACGGCCTTAATGAGGTTGATGGCCATATCCGGGCCGATCTTGAACTGCATGAACATCATGGCAATCAGGCCGCCGATGGTGGTCAGACTGCTGGAGCCGATCTCCGGAATGCCCTTGCTCAAAGAGGTGATGGCCGCTTCCCGAATGGGCAGGCCGTTCTCCCGCTCCTCCTTGAACCGGTTGCACAGGATAACCGCATAGTCCAAAGACAATGCCAGCTGCAGAATGCTGGTCACGGAATTGGACACAAAGGAAATGGTGCCCATCAGGAACTGGCAGCCCTGATTCAGGATCATGGCGGACACGAAGGTCATCAGCAGCACCGGCACCTCCGCGTAAGTCTGGGAGGTCAGCAGCAGCACCGCCACAACAATGATGGCCACGATCACCATGATGACATTGACCTCCTGCTGGATGATCTCCGCGGCAGAGTCGCCCAGGTCGGTTTTCACATAGTAGTCCTGGGCGGAAAGAGCCTCCTTCACCGCCTCCAGGCTGTCCAGGCACTTGTCGTCCTTTTCACTGTAGTCAAAGGTGATGGTATACAGAGCGGAAACATTCCGGTAGTCGTCTTCCTCGTCATAGTCGATGCTCTGGACGCCCTTGATTTCCTCCAGCTGGTCGCAGATGGCCTGAGCCCGCTCCTGGGACACGTTCTCCACCATCACCTGAGCCGTGCCGTAGGTGATGAATTCTTCGTCCATCAGATCCAGACCCTGGCGGGACTCGGATTTGTCCGGCAGATAGGCCTTCAGGTCGTTTTCCACCGTGACCCAGTTCCGGGAAAAGGCGGAAAACACCAGGCAGATCACCAGTACCAGGAAGAAAAGATTCCGCTTATCCACAATAAAGGTGGCAATCTTTACCATGGCACTGGGCTGGTTGTCCTTATTCTTGTCCGCCATGGGGCTTACCTCCTTCCACGGCTCTTTCCGCACCGTCTTCTGTTTTCATACTGTTCCTCCAAAAACGCAAGATCGTTAATTGACAAATGTACACAAAGATGATATGCTTAATATGGCTATTTTGCAAGAGACAAAATAGAAGGCTCTGCAACTTAATTCACATTATATGGAAATCTGTTTATTTTTTCAAGAGGCATTTTTTATGGAGAAAAAAATTGATCTGCGGCTGCGGAAAACCTACCAGTCCCTGCACGCCGCCTTTACGGAGCTGATGGAGGAAAAGCACTTTGAGGAGCTGACCGTAGGGGAGCTGTGCGATCGGGCCGCCATCCGCCGGACTACCTTCTACAAGCATTTCGCCGACAAGTACGACTACTTTTCCTTCTACATCCGGGAGATGACGTCCAGCCTGCAGCACCACCTGCCCCAGGACACGCCCTCCCTCAGCGCGGCCGTTGTGCATGTGTGCCGGGAAATGCTGGATTTTCTCCATGTTCACAGCCGGATGGTCTCCAATATCCGGGGCAGCAGCATGTTTCCCCTGCTATTGGACATTCTGCTGGATCAATTCACCAGAGACATTACGGAATTGCTCCGCCGGCTGCATCCTGAGGATATCCGGGAGCCGGGAAAGCTGGAAGGCATCGCCGCCTTTTACGCCGGGGGGCTGGTGGGCTGCTACTCCCGGCTCATCCGGGAGAATTCCGCCGTGGACGAGGTCATGTTCCTGAAGCTGGTGGAGCAGGCGACGAAGCTGATTCTGGACGGATGACGTTTCCTGCCGAAACTGGATAGTTGCTGTTATGCGTGTAATGGGCAAACCCATATCACAGTCCGAAAGGCTGACCCGGATGGTTCCGGGTCAGCCTCTTCTGGTTATTTTACGGTTTTCACATGGTAGTTCGGGCTCGAGGAAGCAACGAACTGATTGCGCAGGGTGACAGAGCCGTTATCATTGAGGACAAGCCAGAGCATGTCGGAATCAATGGGACGGAGGCGGCCTCTGGTCTTGGTGTCCAGCACCTCCAGCGCCAGCTCGTAAGTACCTTGGGTATAGGGCAGGTTGGGATCGTAGCCCTGCCACTGATTGGCCCGGTTGATCTCCGTCAGAAGATCCTGGCCATAGCCGTTGGCCCGATCCTCCGAGCGGTTGATGGCCACCCACATGATGGCCATCTTTACATTGTCCGACCGTCCGGAGCCTACGCTGTCCGCCAGCCGGGCCAGAGCCTCCGCCTCCGGGTTTACGGTGGTTTCCGCCGCCTGGGTCTCCACCACCGCCGGCTGGGTCTCCACCACGGTCACTGCGGGCACCGTTGCCGCCGGGGTGGTCACAGGCTCCGCTTTCTTCCCCGGCAGCAGTGCCAGGATAAAGAGGATCAAAAGCAGCGGCGACCACAGACGAATGTCATAGTACCACTTCACGTCGTCTCCCAGATGCTTCAGGAACTCCGGGATGCGGAGCCGAAAGGCGCGCTTCCTGGCAGGCCTTCTTCTTCTCACCGGCGCGGGCCGCTCCGGGATCTCCTTACGGATCTGCTCCAGGGATTCATTTTGGGATTCCTCATTCACAATTGGATCCATCATATCATCTCCTTCTGATTTCGCCGCCGGGTCTTGCCGGGAAGGCTCCCGCCCCAAGGCAGGGAACCCAAAGTTTCCCGATATCTCGGCGAATTTCCCCGGCTTTCATGATAATACGAAGCCAGCAAAAATACAGTCGAATTCTCGGCCGTGTCAAAGAATTCTTGATTTCGGCGATATTATAACATATGATGTCAAGAAAGTCAAATTTCAGCTGATTTTTTTGTTTTATGTTAACTTTTTTGAAAATTATGTAAACGCTTTGGCATGTGCTCCAGCCGATTCTCCCCCGGCTTCCCTTTCCCGTAAAGGCTAAAAGGATTGGAAAAGTATCCTGGTTCTGATGGAGTCTGTGGCATTTTTTACCAAAAAATTTCACCTTTCTTTGGGAAAAACGACATTTGCTTTTTTCCCTGGTTTTTTGATAAAATACAATCAGAACAAGACTACAGGAAGGGTAGGTGTTGAAAACATGCCTCAGGAAGGCAGCTTTATCAGCTATTGCGGCCACGGCGTATGCCGGATCGACGGACTGCGGAAAATGAATTTTGGAAGAGGCGAACAGGACTATCTTGTCATTGCGCCCATCAGTGAAAACGGCGCCACCATTTATCTGTCCGCCGACAATCCGAAGATCCAGACAAAAATCCGCCCGGTGCTGACCAAAGCGGAAATCGATTCCGTGCTCGCCGACATCCGGTCGGAGCGAATGGCCTGGATTGACGATCGGAAGGCTCGGGTAGCTCGGTTCCAGCAGATTCTCTCCCAGTCGGAGCCAAGAAGCCTTCTGTTGATGGCCTTCTGCCTCCAGACCCGCCGGGAGGAAAAGGGGCTGCCCTCCAGTGAGCTGGACATTCTTCACAAGGCTCAGAATATCATCGATCAGGAATTTTCCTTCGCCCTGGAGCTTCCCAAGCAGGATATCCGGCAGTATATCCACGACCGGGTTCAGGCGTAAGGAGAATCACCACACAATCCGCGGGATTGTGTGGTGATTTTTTCGTATTCTGCCTTTACAGGTTCTTCAGCACTTCCAGCAGGAAGCTCCAGGTGCGCTGGACGGAGGCAATGTCCAGCCGCTCCCGGCTGGTATGGATGTCCAGAATATCCGGGCCAATGGACACGCAGTCAAGACCCGTCAGCCGCGCGCTGAACAGGCCGCATTCCAGTCCCGCGTGAATGGCCTCCACCCGTGGCTCGGTGCCAAACATTTTCCGGAAGATAGGCACCATGGTATCCCGCAGGTGAGATTCCTTCCGGTACTCCCAGGCGGGGTACTCCCCGTCCTGGCTATAGCCGCCCTCCAGCATACCCGCCAGCTGACGCAGCTGCTCCAGCAGCTCCTTCTTCTCCGCGTTCACGCTGCTGCGCACGGAGAAGGTGGCACTGAACCGGTCGCCCAGCTTGGCAATGCCCAGGTTCAGGCTGGTCTGCACCAGCCCTTCGATATCCTGGCTCCACTTCTGCACCCCGTTGGGGGCGGAGCACAGAAGGCTGATCACCTTGGCGGTGGATTCGGTGGTCAGGCTGTTGCCCCCCAGGGCATCCACGTCAAAGGCCTGGATCAGTGCCTCCGGCTCGTCGTACCGCTCCCGGATTTCCGTCTGGAGGGTCTGGGCGATCTCGTTGATCCGCTCCAGGTGAATGCCCATGGCAACCAGGTTGGCCTGACAGGAACGAGGAATGGCATTGCCCTTGGTGCCGCCGGTGTAGGAGGTCAGGCACAGGGGCATGCGCTTCTGGATCCGGCTCAGGAATTCCCCCATGACCTTGTTGGCGTTGGCTCGCTTCAAGTGGATATCCGCCCCGGAGTGGCCGCCCTGAAGGCCGTCCACGCTGAGCCGGATGCAGGGACCGTAAACCGCCCGCCGCTCCACGGGCAGGGTGATGACCGCCGTACAGCCGCCGGCGCAGGAGACGGTGAAAATACCCTCGGCCTCGGAGTCCAGATTGATCATGGTTCTGCCCCGCAGCACGGACATGTCCAGCGCAGCCGCGCCCAGGCAGCCGATTTCCTCCTCGGTGGTACACACCAGCTCTACCGGCGGATGGGCAATGGCAGGGTCGTCCAGCAGAGCCAGCCCCATGGCAATGGCAATGCCGTCGTCGCCGCCCAGAGTGGTGCCCTTGGCAAAGACAAACCTGTCATCATGGGTCACGTCCAGACCCTGGGTGGCCATGTCGATGGGGCAGTCGGCATTCTTTTCGCAGACCATGTCCAGGTGTCCCTGAAGGATCACGGTGGGGTGATTTTCCAGGCCGCAGGTGCCAGGGGCGTAGAGAATCACATTATTCATCTCGTCCTGAACGTACCGAAGGCCGTGGGTCTTGGCAAAGTCTACCACATAATCGGATATCGCCTTTGTATTCCGGGAGCCGTGGGGAATGGCGCAGATTTCCTCAAAATAGCCGAAAACGGACGCAGGCTCCAGACCCGCCAATTTTTTTGCTTCCATAGTCGTTGCTCCTTTTCCTTTTCATTCACAGTCCTATCCTATCACAGGATTATGAATAAGTCTACCGAAAATCCGAAAGGGCTTTCCCGTGTTTTTCGTCAAAGCAGGGGGAACGCTCAGGGAGCCAGGAGAAATGCCTTCAATTTGTCCAGGTCGTTATTGAGAATCAGCTCGTCCGGCATGCCGATTTCCTCCACCAGAGCCTGCGCCAGGGTGAAGTCGCCTACATAGGAGGGGTCGTGGGCATCAGTGTTTATAATGATGGGCACGCCCATTTGCGCGCACAGGGGCAGCATTTCATGGTAGTTCTTCACGCAGCCCGGGCGAAGCTTTGGCTTGCGCAGGGAGCTGTTGTTCAGCTCCAGAGCCTTGCCCGTAGCCTTAGCCCCGGCAACCAGGGCGGGATAATCCACCGGGTAGGCGTCGCAGTCCGGGTGGGAAATGAACTTGACCTTGCCGATTTCCAGGCAGGAAATGATATTGTCCGTATTTTTCACCCTGCCCGCGTCCTCGTAGCACAGGCCGTGAATGCCGGCCACCGCATAGTCCAGGCATTTGAGATGCCGCTCGTCCAGGTCAACGGTGCCGCTCTCCAGCACGTTCACCTCGCTGCCGTAGAGCATTTCCACGCCGTAGAGCCGCCGGGGCGCATCGATCAGGTTCCGGAAGTAGATGGGCTGCACCGTGCCGGGGATGCCGGGGCCGTGCTCCGTCACGCCGATGGCGAGAAGCTTCCGCTCCGCCGCGGCAAAGGCCAGCTCCCGGATGGTGCCGAAGGCGTGGCCGCTCATGAGGGAGTGCATATGTAAATCCGCAATCAGTGGTTTCATAAATACCTGTCCTCTCTAAAAATGTAGATTAGAATCCATCTGGGAAGCTCTGAGGAAATCGGCAAGAGCTGGGAGCGAGAGATTTTTCGCTAGCCGAAGGTTCCGGAAGCGGAGGAATACTTTGTGCACCCGCAAGGGGTATGCCGCATCCGTAAGCCAGCTCGCGCTGGCAACGGTTGCGCTATATTTCCCGCTTTCGGAACCGCACGGATAGCGGAAAAGATCCGCTATCCAGCCGCAGACGATTTTCTCAGAGTTTCCCTTACAAAGTAAAAGACCACGGAAATGCTTCCGTGGTCTTGTCGGCAGTTCATTACACCAGGCTCAGAGCCAGGGTCAGCAGAACCCATGCCAGGGCGATCCACTTGGTCAAGGATGCCAGCTTGGCATCCAGATTGCCCTGCTTATTCTTGCTCAGGTAAGTCTCGGAAGCACCGGTCAGCGCGCTGGACAGGCCAGCCTCCTTACCGGACTGCAGCAATACAACCACGATCAGCGCGATGGAGCAGATTGCCTCAATCACGATCAGAACCGTTTTCAAAGTCCCCATTGTCAGTAACCTCCTTCCGCTTCGAAACTTGCGGAACACGCGAATGGAAAATAGCTCAGCAAATACCGTGAGCCTTATAACAGCCAATACAGTATAGCACAAGAAAAAGCAAATAGCAAGGGGAAAATTATCTATTTCCCCTTATTTTTGAACCCAGTTGCCCGTGGCAAGGCAGTTCAGGTAGCTCTCGATGAAGGGATCCAGGGCGCCGTCCATGACGGCGTTGACGTTGGAGGTCTCGCAGCCGGTGCGGGTGTCCTTGACCAGGGTATAGGGCATGAACACATAATTGCGGATCTGGCTGCCCCACTCGATCTTCTGCTGAACGCCCTTGATGTCGGCGATGTTCGCCAGGTGCTCCCGCTCCCGGATTTCCACCAGCTTGGAGCGAAGCATCCGCAGACAGGTCTCCTTGTTCTGGAACTGGCTCCGCTCGGTCTGGCAGGAGACCACGATGCCGGACTTGTGAATCAGTCGGACGGCGGAGGAGGTCTTGTTGACCTTCTGACCGCCGGCACCGGAGGAACGGTAAACCTGCATTTCATAATCCTCCGGGCGAATCTCAAAGTCCTCGGACTCGTCCTCGATCTCCGGGATCACCTCCACCGCGGAGAAGGAGGTCTGACGGCGGGCGTTGGCGTCAAAGGGAGACACCCGTACCAGCCGGTGAACGCCGTTCTCTCCCTTCAGAAAGCCGTAGGCATTCTCACCCGTGACCATAATGGAGGCGGATTTGATGCCGGCCTCGTCGCCCTCCTGATAGTCCAGCAGCTGGTACTGGAAGCCGTGACGTTCCGCCCAACGGGTATACATCCGGTAGAGCATCTGGCACCAGTCCTGAGCCTCGGTGCCGCCGGCACCGGCCTGGAAGCTCATAATGGCGTTGTTCTTGTCGTATTTTCCGGTGAGCAGGGTCTCCAGCCGGCATTCCTCCATCTCCTGGGTCAGAGTCTCGTAGCCCGCCTTCAGCTCCTCCAGCATGGAGTCATCGTCCTCCTCCTGAGCCATCTCGCAGATGGTCATCAGGTCGTCCCAGGAAGAGAGCATTTTCTCGTAACGCTGGATTTTGGTCTCCGTCTGCCGGGTCTTCACCACGATCTTCTGGCTTTTCTCCGGATCGTCCCAGAAGCCGGGAGCCTCCTGCATGGCGTGAAGCCGCTCCAGCTCGTTTTTCAGGCCCTCCACGTTCAGAGAATCCGCCAGACCCTCCAGGGCCGGACGGCAGTCGTTCAGTTTCTGCTTGTAGGCATCAAATTCAATATTCATAAACCAATCGCTCTCATTTCGTCAGATTACCGAATCCTAGTATACCAAAAAAGTCCATGATTGCAAGCATTTTTTCTTAAGGAAAACCATCAGGGAAAGAAATCCGCAGTATCGGCGGTCTGGCGGCGGGATACGCAGTCCGCCAGGAGGGTGTCCGTTGGCGTGGTGAGCAGACGGAAAAGACCCTTCCAGAGGTAGCGGGGCGGGAAACGGCTGCCGAAGCGGAGCAGATAGTCCCGCAAGCCCGATTTCAGAGCCGCAAGGCTTCTTTCCGTGTTCCCCACGTTGCCGGACAGATACCAGAGGGCATCCAGGTAGTTTTCGTCAAAGACCCCGGACAATTCCGGCACACAGGCGCGGATTTTCTGCCGCCGCTTGGCAGTGCTGTCCAGGCAGTCCAGAATGCGCCGCTCGGCGGATTCCGGGGAAGCCATGACGCTGGAGGCCCGCTTGCGGTAGTTGTAGATCACCCGGTCGGTGCAGACCAGTTTCCGGGGCTTCAGAAAGCCCTGATAGGTGAAGTATTCGTCGTCGATTTTGTGGCCCTCCTCGAAAAAGACCCCGGCGAAAATTTCCCGGCGATAGAGCTTATTCCACAGCAGGGCACAGGTAAAGTCTTTCGGGAAACGCAGAAGGTAGTCGTAGCCCTCCAGGGTCTCCGGCTTAAGGGGTTTTGTCTCCGTCCGACCCCGGTAAACCTCCCGGAAGGCACCCTGGACGGCATCCGCCCGGGTTTCCTCCAGGGTCTTCACCAGAAAGCCGTAGGCATCCGGTTCCAGGTAGTCGTCGCTGTCCACAAAGCTCAGGTATTCCCCCCTGGCTGCCCGGAGACCGGCGTTTTTCGCCGCCGCCCCGCCGCCGTTTTTCTGGTGGATCACCTGAATCCGGGAATCCCGGGCAGCGAACCGGTCGCAGATGGTTCCGGAATCGTCCGTGGAGCCGTCGTCAATGAGTAGCACCTGCAACTCCCGGTAGTCCTGATTCAGGATACTCTCCAAACACTGGGGGAGGTAAGCCGCCACGTTGTAGACCGGGACGATGACGGAAATGGTCTTATTCACGGATCCTCTCCCCTTTCTGCCGGGCGAATTTGGAGACCAGCCACCAGAAGGGCTTGCAGGGGTAGGCCGCCTCGTAGGCCCAACGATTCTTCTGATTCCGGGGCAGGCAGTCACACTGTTTTGCAAGCCTTAACGCTCTGCGGAGCTTCTTCCGAAGCTCCCGGCGGAAAACCTTGGGAGCCTGGGGCAGCTGCTCGTAGGTGCCGTAAAGGTAGCTTTTCACCGCTTTTTCCAGTAATTTCCCGTCTTCCCGCTCCTGGGCAAAGGCGATCTGCCCCTCAAAGGCCTCCAGCGCGTCCAGCCGCTTGGGACTCCAGGCGGATTTCATGATCCCCACAGGGTTCTGATAGTAGGCGTACAGCACCCGGGGGCTGAAGCCCACCTCCTTCACCTGGTACACCAGGCGATAGGTGGTAAATTCGTCCTCGTGGAGCTTGCCCACGGGGTAGCGCAGGTGCTGAAAGAGAGACCGGTGGTAGAGCTTGTTCCAGGCCGTGGCGGTTCCGCCGTTGTGGTAGCGGCCGCAGTAATAGTCGTCGCTGGAAAGCTTCCGGGCTTCCCCGTCCGGCTGAACCGGGAAGTCCTCCCCGGCGGTGCGGAAATAGTCGCAGACACTGAGCTTGCAGGCGGTCTTCTCGGCGGTTTCGTAAAGCACCTTCAGAAAATCCGGGTGTACCCAGTCGTCGCTGTCCACAAAGGCGATCCAACGGCTGACGCTGTTCGCGAAAACCCAGTCAATGCCGGTGTTCCGGGCGGCGGACAGGCCGCCGTTTTCCTGATGAATGACGTGAACGCGGCTGTCCCGGCGGGCGTAGCCGTCGCACAGGACGCCGCAGCTGTCCGGGGAGCCATCGTCCACCAGGATCAGCTCAAAATCCCGGTAGGTCTGGGCTAAAATGCTCTCCACACAGCGGCTCAGAAAAGCCTCCACCTTATAAACCGGCACGATCACACTGATATTCGCCATGGCTACCTCCCCTTCAGCAGAGCCTTGAGTCTTGCGTAGCCCTTCTGTCCAAGAAGCCGGGTGCCGATGGCCACACGCCGGGCACTGCGCCGCTCGGCGGCCAGACGCAGGGTCTCCTTTTGCAGGTATTCCTGCTCCTGCCGGGTCTGCCAGCTGCCGGAAAACCAGTGAATACAGACGGTTTTCCGGGTTTTGCGCAGAAGCCGTGTCTCAAACTCCACCGGGCAGAAGATTTCCTTGGGATAAATCGTCAGCCCCGCTACGGTCTGCTGCTGTCCGTTGGGAACCAGACCCTTTTGCAGGCACAGGTCGGTGAGAATTTTTACGTTGGTGGTGGTGTTCAGACTGCCGTCCGGGCGGATAAATCGGGCGTTGTCATAGTAAGCCAGAAATTCCCGGAACAGAGGGAATCCGGCCTCACAGGCAAGCAGGCCGGTCTGCACCCGATCCGCCGTTTCAAAGCCCGCAAAGGCGGTGTGCTTAAGATATGGGGTCAGGGGCTTTATCAGCTCCACGTCCGTGTCCAGGTACACCCCGCCCTGGTTTACCAGGGCGCACAGGCGGACGTAGTCCGTCACGAAGGCCCAGCGTCCTGCCTCCATGGCCTGATGGACATAGGCGGGGGCGGCGGATAAATCAAAGTTTTGCTCATTCCATTCGACGATTTTCCAGTCCGGGCAGACCTTTTTCCAGCTTTTCAGGCATTTTTCCGCCAGGGGCGGCTTGGGTTTTCCGCCGAACCAGCAATAGTGAATTGTCTTCGGAATCACGCGCCATGCCCCCCTCTGCGCAGCAGCTTTTTCAGTTTCCCGGCGGCGTACCAGAACCGGGACATTTCCTTGGGATAGGCCGCCTCCAGGATGGTGAGCTTCTGCCGCTTGGTGAGTTTTATCTTCTCCCGGCGCAGGTACCGCCGGGCTTGGGCGGCGATTTTCCCGGACAGCTCCGGCCGGTTCAAGTCCCGGCGAACGCCGGTACAGGCGTTTTCCACCGCCGTCACATACCGCTCCAGGAACCGCTCCGCCAGCCGGCGATAGCCCTGGCTTCGATAGAAGGATTGGATCCTTTCCAAAGCCCAGAGGTAGTCCAGCCGCTTCAGGGTAAACCGGCTCTTGGTGGTGCTATTGGGGTTTGTCCGGTAAAAATACAGGTCTTCCGGCAAAACCGCGATTTTTTTCGCCGGAATCAGCCAATGGCACACGGCCTCGTTGTCCTCGTAAACCCTGCCCGGACAGAAGGGATAGGCTTTCACAAATTTCGCCCGGATGAGCTTGGCGCAGGCCACCCAGCCCGGATAGGCATCTGCGTCGTAAAGCCGCAGAAGATTTTCCTCGTCCATGGTTTCCAGGTGGTAGCTTCCATCTCTGGGGCGGCCAAAATCCGGCGGAAACACCGGGCTTTCCAGCATCCGGCACAGGCTGATGCCCGCGCCGCTTTCCTGAGCCGTCTGATACAGAAGTTTCAGCATATCCGGGTGGATCCGGTCGTCGCTGTCCACGAAGCACAGCCACTCCCCCGCCGCCTTTTCCAAAGCCAGATTCCGGGCGGCGGCCTGACCGGCGTTCTCCTGGTGAAGGCTCAGCACCCGGTTGTCCCGGGCAGCGTAATCATCGCAGATACGCCCGCAGCCGTCCGGGCTGCCATCGTCCACCAGGATCAGCTGAAAGTCCGAAAGAGTCTGAGACAGAATACTGTCCACGCAGTCACGCAGGTACTTTTCCGCCCGATAAACCGGGACAATTACCGTAATCTTCGGTGCATTTTGCATATTCTGTCTCCTTTTTATTTATCGAAACCGCTCACGATAAAAGCGCAAAAGCCACATGCGCACGGGAAAGAACCTGTGAAGCATATCGTAGTCGATCCAGAAGGACAGCACCTGTTCCTTCCGGCTTTCCCGGATAAGATGGCGGATGTGCTTTTTCATTTTCCGAAGGACAGGCTTTAATTCTGCCGCGTTGGGAGCCGCCAGGGCGGCATCATAGTAGCCCGCCGCGCTTTCCAGATACTGACGCATCCGGTATTGAATCAGATCCCGGTCGCCCATTTCCCGGAAGAAAACAAGCTGCTGGTCGAAGGCCTCCCAGGCATCCAGCCGTTTGGGAATCCAGGGCTTTTTGGAAATCCCCGCGGAATTGACAAAGTAGGCATACAGCGGCGCGGGAATCACCGCCAACCGGTCACAGGCAAAGAGCAGCCGGTAGGTGAGAAATTCGTCCTCAATGTATTTTCCCTCCGGGTAACGCTTTCCGGAAAACAAAGTGCGGCTGTAAAGCTTGCCCCAGCAGACCGTGGCGTTGACGTGGTGCTCCATGAAAAAGGCCTTGGGTGTCCAGGAAACCGGATGCAAATCCTCGGCTTTGATTTCGGGGTTCGCCCCGGAGGTCTCCTGATAGCCGCAGACGCACAGGTCTGTTTGCATCGCTTGGGCGGCGGAGAGCATCCGCTCCAGAGTTTCCGGGTGAATCCAGTCGTCGTTGTCATGGAAGAAAATCCACTGACTGTCCGAATGGTCATAAACCCAGTCCAAGCCGGTGTTTCTCGCCGCGCAGACCCCGGCGTTGCGCTTGTGAATGACGTGAACCCTGGAATCCTTCGCGGCGTAGCTGTCGCAGATTTCCCCGCAATTGTCCGGGCTGCCGTCGTCCACCAGGATCAGCTCTAAGTCCCGGAAGGTCTGGGACAGAATGCCCTCGATGCACCGGGGCAGATACTCCGGCATTTTGTAAACCGCCACAATCACGCTGATCTGAGCCATGGCCGCGCCTCCTGTCAGGGTTCCCGCACAAGGGACAGGAACATGTCTTCCACTTCTTTTACCATGCGTTTTCCGTCAAAAAACGCGCTGCGCTTCTGCGCCCCGGCCTTGACCTGGGCGTAAAAGGCTTCGTCGGTCAGCAGCTTCTCCATGCCCGCTTCCAGACCGGGAACGCTGTTTTCCGCAATCAGGCCACAGGTTTCCTCGCCGAAAGCTTCCCGCACCGAGGGGACGGTGGCCACAAGGGGCTTTCCCAGGCTCAGGGCTTCCATGGCGATCACCGGCAAGCCCTCGGTGAACGAGGAGTTCACCAGAAAGCGGCTCCGGCGCATATAGGGATAGGGGTTGGACTGGTAGCCCGCGAAAATCACGGTATCCATAATATCCAGGGCGGCGGTCAGCCGCCGGAGGAAGGAACCGTCCGGCCCATCCCCCACCAGCACCAGTCTGTGGCGAATGCCCCGATCCAGCAAATGCCGGTGGGCAACCAGCAGCCGCTCGAAGCCCTTCTCCTCAGAAAGCCGTCCTACGGCGCAGACCAGGGGCAGATCATCGGGCAGGTCTGCCGGCTCTAAGGAAAGGCGGCGCACATTATCGCTGTTCAAGGGGTTGTAATGCAGCTCCGTCTTCTCCCCCAGGCCGCTGAGGGATACAAAGGACTGATAGGCCACCTGGGACACGCAGACGATCCGGTCGAAGCGGCTGAGCATTTCCTTCTGCCGTGTCGCTTCTTCCCGGTAAACCGGATTGGTGCCCGGATCGCCGTGGATATACTTCACGGTTTTGGCACCGGGGACAAATGGGGTTTCCTCATGCACCCAGGCGGAATAGGACACCACAATGTCCGGCTTTTCCGGAAGGCACACCTCCAGAAGACCCCGGCCTCCATTTTTGTAGGCTTCCGCAACCAGATGCTTTTTCCAGGGATTCTGGAGCTTTTTCAACAAATTCCCCCCGGTTCTCCGGCAGTCGTAGTCGTGGAGAATGGGAATGTGGGTGTCCCAGAATTTTTTCTCCCAGCTGCCGCCGGGGTTCTGGACAAAGACAGAAACCTCAAATTTGTCCTTATCCAGCAGGTTGATAAGATCAAAGAGAGCCTGCTCCGCACCGCCGCAGACCAGCTTATAGTCTACAAAGGTGATCTTGATTTTCTTCATAGGGGCGTTCCTTCCTGGGTGCATCGTGCGACAGCCGCGTCCGGGAACCGGATATGCCCCCAGTTGGACTGGTTCCAGACGATGTCCTCGGCCTGCTGCACCTCGAAGTTGAAGGCGGGCAGCAAAAGCTCCTGGTCGAAGCTGTTTCCGCAGTCGTCCTTTTCAAAAAGCACCATGTCCAGCCGGTAGCGGCCATTGGTCAGGCAGATGGGATCCAGCTCCACCAGGTAATCCTGTTCGGTTTTCGCCTGGATGACCCCCAGGGGTACGTCCGGCATGGTGCCGACAGGGGTTTCGTCCCGGCTGCGCAGCTCCAGACGCAAATGCAGGTCGGAAAAAGCGGTCCTCGCAGCAACACGCAGCTGCATCCGGATTTTCTCGCCGGATGCGTACATGGCACTTTCCTTGTCCAGCAGCTTCAGCCAGGTGATCTTGACATTTCCGGGGGTGTAGGGCGACCGGGTATCCGTCTGGGACAGGTCAAATTCCGTCTGATTGTCCGACCACTGCTCGTGGGCGTTGCTGAGGTAAATTTCGATGGCTTCCTCTACCCCGCCGTTGAAGATGATCCGACCCTTGTCCATGACGATGCACCGGTCACAAAGCCTACGGATGGTGCTCATGTTGTGGGAGACATAGAGCACGGTTCTGCCGTCCTTTTTCGCCACGTCCCGCATTTTGTCCAGGCACTTGCGCTGGAAGGCCACGTCGCCCACCGCCAGCACCTCGTCCATAATCATGATCTCGCTGTCCAGGTGAGCCGCCACGGAGAATGCCAGCTTGACGAACATGCCGCTGGAATACCGCTTGACCGGGGTGTCGATAAAGTCCCGAACCTCGGAAAAGTCGATGATGGCCTCCATCTTTTCATCAATCTCCGCCTTGCTCATACCGAGAATCGCGCCGTTCATGTAGATGTTCTCCCGGCCGGTCATTTCGCCATTGAAGCCAGTGCCCACCTCCAGCATGGAGGCGATCCGGCCGTACAGGTCGATTTCGCCCTCGGTGGGGGCAGTGACCCGGCACAGGAGCTTGAGCATGGTGCTCTTGCCCGCGCCGTTGCCGCCGATGATGCCCAGAGCCTCGCCCTTGTAAACCGTCAGGTCGATGCCGTTGAGAGCCATGAACTCCTTGCCCACCAGCCGCTGGTCGGTGCCGATCATCACATTGGGGTCTTCCTTGCCCCGAACCCTGGCCCACCAGCTTTGCAGGTCGGCGGTCAGGGTGCCGCCGCCGATCTGACCCAGCTTATATCGCTTCTTGATACCGGTCAGGCGCAGGGCAATTTCCCGATTTTGTGCTTGTTCCACTTCCTTGCCTCCTTACACCGTATCCATAAAGGTACGCTCCACCTTGTTGAAAATCATAATGCCGACCACCGCTACCAGCACCGTCACCAGCCAGGAAAGGCCGTAGTAGCCCCAGCTCAGACTGCCCTGACCCAGGATGGCGTAACGCATAAGCTCTACGGAGCTGGTCACAGGATTCAGGCACAGGGCGGTGTGCTTCCATCCCGCTCCCACGGTAGACAGGGGGTACACCACCGGTGTCAGGTACATCCACAGCTGAACGCCGAAGCCCACCAGAACCGTTAAGTCCCGGTACTTGGTGGTCAGGCTGGAAATGATGATGCCGCAGCCCATGCCCAGAATGCCCATGTGAAGTAATTCCATGGGGATCACCAGCCAGGCTCCCCAGTGAGGGGCAATCTCCCCACGGAACAGGTAGTAAAGCAAAAAGCCCATGACCAGAATCATCTGGATAAAGAAGCGGATGACTGTGGAAATCACGTTGGAAATGGGGGTGACAAGCCTGGGGAAATAGACCTTGCCGAAAACCCCCGCATTGGCGGTGAAGGTATTGGCGTTGGTATTCAGGCAGTTGGAAAAATAGGCCCAGATGGCGTTGCTGCAAAGGTAGAATAGATAGGTTGGCACGCCGTCGGTGCCGATGCCCGCGATTTCGCCGAAGACGAAGGCCTGGACGATACTGCTCATCAGGGGGGTCAGGAACAGCCAGGCCGGCCCCAGAATGGTCTGCTTGTAGGAGACGATAAAGTTCCGCTTGGTAAACAGCAGGATCAGATCCCGATACTGCCAGACCTCCTTCAGGTTCAGCTCCAGCCATCTGTGCTTGGCGGTAATGTGGGTATGATAGGATGTTTCAGCCATAGCTTACCTCTTCTTCAAAATCTGTACCAGAGAGTGGAGCCACCGGCAAGGGGGCACCAGGAGTTTGGGCATTCCGATATACCGGGCGATCTGGGCATCCGTGCAGCGATCCATGGCATCGGTTGCGTAGCCGTACCACAGGGTCAGCTTATTCCAGAGGGAATAGTGGAGGAACTGCGCCTTCTGCCGGAAGAACAGCCCAGTCCCCTGGGGATTTTCCAGAAACACCCGGTAGCCCGCCCGGGTCAGACCATCGTCCTTGTATTCCCAGATCCAGATGATATCGTTGTAAAAGCGCATTTTATAGCCGTCGTTCGCCATTTTGTCCCAGGTCACCGCCTCCGTCAGGAACTTCTCCCCGGGAAATTCCGGGTAGAGATACTTCCGGTGAATTTCCGTATAGAACACGAAAGCTCGCTCCCCGTCCACCTGGTCATAACGATCCAGGGCAGTACCGTCCAGGTATCCTCCGGGGAACAGGCGGTTGGGGGTTTCTGTTGGGGTAGTGCCCCGGTTTCCCACATAGCCGCAGAAATGGCCGTCCGGGGGAAGCTCCTTATCCCAGCGAATCACCTTCTCGATGGCGTCGTCCGTCAGGTAGTCGTCAGAATCCACGGTGAAGAACAGGCGGCCGTCCGCTTCCTTCAGCCCCCGGTTGATGGCTCGGCACTTGCCGCCGTTTTCCTGGTAGATATAGCGGATGGGAAAGGGGTTTTCCTCCCCCTGCCAGGAAGCCACCAGGGACTTCGTGTCGTCGGCAGAGCCATCGTCCACGATGAGCCACTCAAAGTTCCTACAGGTCTGACGCTGCAAGGAATGGTAAAGCTGTCCCAGAATGTAGGCTCGGTTGTAGGTGGGGGTAAATACGGTCACGGGATAGGAAAATTCCATAATTCACCTCAGTTCAGCACATGAATGCGGATGAGAAAGTTCAGAAGCTTTGCGGTACCCTCCAGGTTCTTTTGCGCGGCCTTCAGCAGCCACCGCCGTTTGATGCCCAGGTCTTCCGGGATTTCCAGAGGGGTCGTCAGAGCCGCCGCGCCGCCGATTTTCTGACGGGCGACGGTCATTTCCTCCAGGGATAGGCTTTTCAGGCAGCCCTGCATGGAAAACAGGCAGGTAAGCAGCAAATCACGCTTGGCTTCCGCCACCAGGCCGGGAAAACGCTTCTGGAAATAGGCCAGCCGCTGCGTCTTGGCATCCAGCCCCTGGAGGCGGCGCAGAGAATAGGGCTTGTGCATGGCACTGCCCGGAGTCTGCCGGTAGGCGTACATGCAGGCATCGGAATGGGCAAGCCTTTTGGCATTGCCGATGACCCGGTAGGTGAAAAACTCGTCGTCAATGAGGTTTCCCTCCGGGAAGCGGATATCGCCGACGGTTTCCGCCCGGTAGAGCTTGTTGGGGGGTGTCTGGCGGAACATTTCGTCCCGGATGTGCAGCCGGAGAGCTTCCTGGGTATCGCAGACAAGGACGTTCGCCCCGGTTCCGTCGGTCATAGGAAGATCGTCAGAATCCGTTTCGCCGATGACGCACTCGGCAATGCCCACGTCCTCCGTCATCAGGCCGGAAAGATAATGATAAAAATTGGGGTGAAGGTAATCGTCGCTGTCCACGAAGCCGATGAGGCTCCCTTTCGCTTCGTCCAAGGCGGTGTTCCGAGCCGCGCCAGCACCGGCGTTGGCCTTGTGGATCACCCGGATCCGGCTGTCCCGGCCTGCCCACCGGTCGCAGATGGCACCGCTTGCATCCGGGGAGCCGTCGTCCACCAGAAGAATTTCCAGGTTTTCATAGGTCTGGCCGGTGATGGAGGTCAGACACCGATCCAGGTATTTTTCCACCCGGTATACCGGGACAATGACCGTAATCAGGGGAGGATTTTCCATATTTTCTCCTTCTTAATGCTGCTGCTCCCGCTGGAATAGAGCCACATAGGCTCCGTAGGCCAGGCGGAAGCTCCAGGGAGCATAGCAGATCATATTCGCAAGGATTCGATTCCGGGGAGATAAAAGCGAAAAGGTACTCTTTTCCGCCAGGAGCATCTGCCGCACCCGATGGCGAAATTCCGCATATTCCCCTCGCCTGGGGTGTACGTCCAGCTGAGCGTAGTTGAAAAGAAGATTGCGAAGAAGGGCCTGCCGACACATATCCTTCATGTCCGGGGCGCAGCGCTCCAGAAGCAGACGTCTCACCCGGATGGGATCAAAAATATAGGCTTCCGAAATGCCCTTGCAGGAGGCGGAATCTCCTCGCAGAAGGTAGTGGTAGGGGCAGATTCCCTCGAAAACCGCCGATTTTGCCCGGTCAAAGAGGTAATAATTCATCAGAAGGTCTTCGTTATAGCGGATGTCCCGGGGCATCCAGGAGGATAACCCCTCGAAAAGCGCCCGGCGGTACAGCTTGGTGCAGAGGCTCAGGCTGACCTCACGATTATCCAGCAATTCCCGGAGTCCGGTGGCGTGATTCTGGGTGCGAAGCTTTCCCGATTGGTGGACGTATTCGATTCGTCCGTCCGGGAAGTGAATCTGGTGGCCGCAGTGGGAAATGTCCGCCCCGGTGGACTTGGCGTTTTCCAGCAGCCGGGCGTACATCGTCGGCTCCACCCAGTCGTCCCCATCCATAAAGCCAATCCAGTCCCCCGTGGCCGCCGCCGCGCCGGTGAGACGAGCGGAGGTGACACCGCCGTTTTCCTGGAAAATCCCCCGGATATTGGGGTGCTTTTCCATGTAATTCCGGATAACCTGGGCGGTTTCGTCCCGGGAGCCGTCGTCTACCACGACAATTTCCAGCTCCGGGTAGGTCTGGGCCAGGAGGCTATCGAGGCTTGCGCCCAGGTAGGGGGCTAAATTGTAGGCGGGGACAACCACGGAAATTCGCTCCATGCTACGCTCCTTCTGCCCGGTAGACCCGGACATAGCTTTCCGCCATGTGGGCGGAAGAGAATTTTTCGCTGGCTGTTTTCGCGGCCTGACCCAGGCGTACCCGCAGGGTCTCGTCTTCCAGAAGTTCTTCCGCCGCCTGGGCGACGCTTTCCGGGGCGCAGTCCGTCAGGATGGCACTTTCGCCGTCTTCCAGCATATCCGGCACGCCGCCGACCCTGCTTGCGACAATGGGAAGGCCGGTGCCCATGGCTTCGATCAGGGTCATGGGCATACCCTCATAAAGCGAGGGCAGCAGAAAAATGTCGGAATTTTGCAGATAGGGGTAGACGTTACTCTGGCTGCCCAGAAAGACCACGCTGTCGGAAATGCCTAAAGTTTTTGCCAGAGCCTGGGTGGGCTCCAGAAGCTCCCCGTCCCCCAGCAGGTTCAGCCGGGTATGGGGGTGCTTTTTATGAATCAACGAGAAAGCCCGAAGGAGGCCATCGTGATTTTTTTGTTCGTTAAACCGGCCGATATGGGTAAGAGCCGCCGGATTTTGCAGATCATAGCTCTGCTTTTCCCGGCACCGGGACAAATCGATGCCGTTATAGATGACGGGGATTTTTGCAGGCGGCAGGCCGTAGAAGGCGGCGATGCTCTTTTGCACCTCCGGGCTCAGGGCCACGGGAGTGGACCAGCCGTGAGAAAAATAGAAGCCGTTGATAATCTTCTGCGCCCGCCCCTCGGCCTCCTTGTCCGCCACATTGTGGACGGTATGGACACACCGGGGAACGCCTGCCAGCTTTACCGCCGCCACGGCGTACTTGATCGCATCCAGGTGGGTGTGAACCACGTCCGGCTTTTCCGCCAGCATGATTCTTTTCAGCTTGCCGACCATGGATACGTCCAACCCCAGCTTTTTATCCAGGTAGCGGATGTTCACCCCGGCCGCTTCCATCCGCCGGGAAATGGGCGTATGCTGGCCGTAAAGGCTCACCACCACCACCTGATGACCCAGAGCCGCCAGGGCGTAGGTAAGATTTTCGCACATGGTTTCCGCCCCGCCGAAGCAGAAATAGGGAATCACCTGCATGATTTTCATAAAGACTCCTTATCGATAGGCGGACGCAATGGCTCGCTTGTAGGCTTCCCCGTCGTTGAGAGAATCGAATGTTTTCCGGGCGTTTTCCGCCAAAAGCCGCCGGTGCTCCGGCTGGGTGAAAATTTTCAGCAGATCTTTCGCCATCTGCTCATCGTCCTCCGTCAGGTAGCCGCTGACACCGTCGGTGAGCAGATCCTTCATGCCGTCCGAGGGGGTGCTGACCACCGGGGTTCCCAGAGCCATGGCTTCCAAAGCGCACATGGGAGTACCCTCCCACCGGGAGGTGAGGATCATAGCCTTACTATCCGCCACCATCTTGATGGGGTTGGGCTGGAAGCCCAGGAAACGCACCGTGTCTTCCAGCTTCAGCTCCTTGCACAGCTCTTTCAGCTCGTCTTCCAGCTCGCCGGTGCCCACAATGGCCACGCGCAAATCTGGCTTATCTTGCTTCAGTCGGGCGCACAGCCGCAGAAGCCGCTGGGGGTTCTTCTGGTAGGTCAGGCGGCCTACATAGATCAGGTCATAGTCATAGGTGTTGGTGTCCTGAGAGAGCTTGGCGTAGATTTCGTCGGTGTCGATCACATTATAGAGAACGCTGCTCTTTCCCGCAAACAGCTTATGAAAGGCGTAGCCCTCAAAGGAGCTTTGGGACACCCAAAAAATGTGCTTCGCCCGGAAGCCTGCCAGCAGATAGCCAACGGTTTTTGGGGACAGGCCACGGGCATCGTAGGCGTTGTTGTGGATGTGGGAAACCAGGGGGATTTTCCCGCAGCACAGGGCGGAAAAGAAGCCGGCACGCATGTCGTGGGCGTGAATCAGGTCTGGCTTCTGCTCCCGGATGACCCGGCTCAGCTCGGAAACGCTCATGGTTTTCATGGGAAGGTAGGTAACACCCTGACCCTCCAGCATCCCGCGGACGATGTCGCTTTCCGGGCTGCAATAGACCATGTCGATTTCGCCCGCAAAGGCGTGGATGATCTGGCAGACCACCTTCTCCGCGCCGGAATAGATCCGGGAGTTCAGAACGTGCATCACTTTCATAACTGTCCCTCTTTTTCCAGAAGCGCAGCGGCCTCGCCCATGTTAAGGCTCATCATTCCGTAGGTCTTTTGCAGCCGGGTGAAGTAGGCAAAGATTTCCTCCAGCTGCCGCAAATGAGCCTGGGTGTCCACGCCGATGTTGTGGGGATGCCACCACAGATGGAAGGTCAGGCCGTTCTTCGCCGCGTGGAGCATCTGCGCCTTGATTCTGCGAAGCTTCAGCCCCTCTAAAAAGGCAAGAGGACGCAAAATGGGCTTGTACATCCTAGAGCCGGTCAGATTCCAGATGCCCCCCTCGTTTTTGGGGGTGTAGCCCCCCTGACCGGTCAGGGGCAGGTACACGTCCAGCAGGCGCAGAGCCCGAAGGAGGGGACGGAAGCGGATTTTTTTGTGAATCCAGTCGTTTTCCTCGTCCCGGTAGGCGGTGAAGCCCGCCTGACGGAGAACCCGGGTGTATTCCGGCTCGCACTGGTTCCGGGGCAAAATCACGGAGGTAAGGTCAAAGCCCTTGGCTCTGGCGATGGCCTTTGCCGCCGCCATGTCCTGGGCGAACTGGGTCGGGGTCTGACCCGGCTCCCGGCAATAATAGTGGCTGAAGGTGTGGCTTCCCACCTCCTGACCCGGAGTTTGGGCGATGGTCTGAAGCAAAGACGGGGCAAAGAAGCAAGGGGCTTCCTTCTCGTCCTCCCCTACCCCCGCAAGATAGTCATAGGGGGCAATTTTCGGATTGCGGTAGGTTGGCTTTTCGGCGGGGCAGAATTTTATAAGCTCTGCCTTGGATTCCGCGAACAGAAAGCCCACCGCCGCCCAGGTGGCGTGAATGCCGTACTTCTGAAAAAGTGCCAGAAGCTGGGGGATTGCTTTCCGGCCTCCCAGCACATGAGCCTGGTAGGCTTCCAATGGGCACACGTCCAGCATGCCCCAGAACAGCTCAAAATCCAGAGATACGATCAGCGTTCCCGGCATGTCATCGCCCCCCTTCCCCGAAGTAAATTTTTCTCATCTGTGCGTGGACGGTTTTCTCGTCGAAAAGCTCTGCCCGGATCTGGGCAGCTTGCCCCAGCCGCTTCCGGAAGGCAGGGTCGGCGTACAGACGCAGAATGGCCTGGCTCAGAGCCTCCGGAGTATTTTCACAGAACAGGCCGGAAACGCCGTCCTCAATCAGGTCGGTATTGCCCCGGATTCTGGTGCAGACGATGGGCATACCGCTGCTCATGGCCTCCATCAGAGCCACAGACAGTCCCTCCCGGAAGGACATGAAGGCGAACAGGTCGCAGCTACGGTACAGCTCCGGCGCGTCCGATCGATAGCCCAGGAAATGGACGTGGTCGGAAATGCCCAGCTCCTTCGCGCTGGCCTCCAAGGACGGCCGCATTTCCCCCCGACCTACGATCAGGTAGTGGATTCGGGCAAATTCCGGCTTGTCTTTCAGGGCGGCCAGAGCCCGCAGGACGGTAATATGATTTTTATTGGCGGTCATTTCCGCCACGGTGAGCATCAGAAAATCTTCCTCGGAAAAGCCCAGGGACTGCCGCTTGGCTGCCACGTCCAGGGACAGATTCCGGAATTTTCCCGTGGGAATGCCCACCCCGGGGACGTATTCAATACGCTTGGCCGGAAGACGCTTTTTAGCCCGGGCGTAGTCCTCCCGGTTAATGGTAATGAGCACGTCCGTCACCGGAGCCAGCAGCCGCTCCGGCGGGTAGAACAGCAGCCAGTTTTTCAGCGGCGCGCCGGTAAAAAAGTGAAAGCCATGGGCGGTATAGATCACACGGGTGCCATGCTTTCTGGCGTCCCTGGCGGCAAGGCGGGCGATCAAGGCCCCCACCGGAGTGTGGCAGTGGATGATGTCGTAGCACTCCGAATCGATGATTTTTTTCAGCATCCGATAGGCGGTGACATTTTTCGGCTTCCAGGGCAGCCGCTCAAAGGGAATATCGTAAAAGTGATCGCAGTAAGGAATCCGGCAATCCGCCGGGTCTTCATAGTCGTTCCGGGAGGCCACCGCCGTTTCCCAGCCCGCGTCCTGGAACATCTTCAGGTATGGCAGATGGAACTGCATGATGTGGGTTTTCACCACCGTGGCAACAAACAGCACCTTTTTCATCCGGCTTCCCTCCCGTTCTGACCCCGCCGCCTTTTCCGGCGGAAAATGGTCACAATTCCGGTTGTATTGTACACCTTTTTCCGATAAAATGCAACCCTGAGAAAAAGTGCCTGAGCGGAAATGCTCAGGCACCAAATGATTCAGATCAAAACCTTCCGCCTGCGGATGCGCAGAAGCTCAAAAATGCCGATGACGGCACCGCCAGACCATCGGGGAAGCCACAGGTTCGGGGTCAGCAGCACCAGAGCCGCCACCGCCGCGAATATCAGGGTGTAGGAAAGCCACAGCTTCACCGGGAAGGGATAGTCCTTCCTCCCCAGAAGAAACCGGCAATAGCCATAGTGAAGAGCCAGCTGAACCCCGTGGGAGATCAGAGTGGCCACAGCCGCCCCGGCCATGCCGATTTTCAGGATGAACAGGTAATTGAGTACCACGTTCACCAGCGACGAGGCGATGGTAACTCCCGCCGTCACCTTGGGCTTTTTGTGGTAATACTCAAAATTCACCGGGAAGGTACACAGGAAATTCAGATAGTACCCGGCCACAAACAGCGGGATGAGCTTGGTGGCATCCCAGTAGGCACTCGGCACATACACATGGTACACCTCCGGTGCCAGCAGGAGGAAGCCGCAGGAAAGCACCGTGAAAACCTCCAGAAAATTCCGGGATTTGCCCAGCACCGCATCCAGCTTTCCCTGCTTGAATTCGTCGAAAAAGAAGGGGCACCAGGTGTTATTCAGGGCGGTGAACAGGACGAACAGGAAGTTGCTCAGAGTCAATGCGCTGCTGTAGTGGCCCACCGTGGCCAGATCCAGCATGTGCTGAAGCATCAGCTGATCGCTCTGGCCCAGAATCAGGTCCGTCAGGTTGTGGAAAACCGCCGGAATCGCCAAAAGGACGCAGAATTTCCAATAATCCTTCCGATAAAAGGTCTTGCCCTGAAGAAGAATCCAGGCGCAGATGGGAAGGCCCAGAATCCCATAGGAAGCGGCGTTGGCAACCACCCGGCCATAGTACCGGATATCCGGCGGCAGACGAAGCACCAGCGCCACCGCCAGAAGCAAGGGGACAATGGAAACCGTCAGCGACAGCAGCAGATTCCAGCCCGCCCGGTACTCATAGACATTCTTGATGTGCAGGAAATTGACGCAGAAGGTGCCGAAGGCCTGAAGCAGCATCAGGCACACCAGTGCCCTGTCCAGCTGTAAAATCCTCGCGATCGGGGACAGGAAAATCAGCACGAACCCGGCGCAGACCGAAAAGGTCAGCACCGACAAGCCCATGGCCGCGGACTGATACCGCTTCTGTTCTTCCTCCGGGTACTCTACCCTGGCGTTGACCAGGGTGGCCTGGGTTTGCAGGGTGAACACCACCGTCAGGATGCTGACCCAGATGTTGTAGATTTTCAGAGCACCGTAGCCGCTGTCCCCCAGAAGCCGGGAGAACAGGGGGCCGGTGATGATGGAAATGCCATTGAGCAGCACCGTGCTGAAAATATTAAAAAAAGCAACGCGATTTCGTTTTTTCATGGTGGTTTCCTATCTACCCCGGTGCAGCAGCGGGCGGACAAGGCGATACAGCCCCAGCACCAGAAGCAAATCCGTCACCCGCTCCCGGAAGGAAAAGTCCGGGGCGGTCAGGAAAAAGCCGGTGTGCCGCGCCAGCTCCCGGCGAGCCTGCCGGTACTGGGTCTGGTACTTTTTCCGGGCAGTGCCCTCCGACTGAGACAGAAGCAGCAGAATATGAGCCAGGGAGTGAACCCGGAGGAACCGGGCAGATTCGGCGATTTCCGGGCGATTTTGTTGAATATAGGGATAAATCTCCGCCGTATTCTGGGAATAGTGGAAGGTTTTGTCCGTAATTTCCACGGTTTGGGTGATGCTCCCCTGCCGGTGAAAATAGTAGTACATCGGTTTCGGACACAGTGCCACCCGCGCCGCCTTCAGGGCAAGGCGGTAGGTCACGGGCATATCCTCGCAGACCCGACCTTCGGGGTAGCGCAGCCCCTCCAGCAGCTCCCGGCGGTACAGCTTATCGCAGGCACTGGAGTCGCAGCCGTCGTAGCGGAAGATTTTGCCCGCAAAGGCCACGCCGGAAAGGCACCCATCGTTTTTCGGACACAGGCCGATCTTCCGCTCGCCGGTTTTCTCCCGGACGTCATAACGGCCGCCGCAGGCAAGCTGGGCGTCCCACTTTTCGATGGCTCCCAGAAGGGTCTCATACATTTCCGGGGCGATCCAGTCGTCGCTGTCCACGAAGCCGATATAGTCTCCGACTGCGACATCCAGGCCGGCGTTCCGGGCGGAGCTGAGACCACCGTTTTTTTTGTGGATGACACGGATTCTGGAATCCATTTCCGCATATTCGTCGCAGATTTTGCCGCAATTGTCCGGAGAGCCGTCGTCCACCAGGATGATTTCCAGATTTTTGTAGGTCTGACCACGAATGGAATCCAGGCACCGGGGCAGGAAGGCCTCCACCCGATAAACCGGTACGATGACGCTGATAAGAGGGTTCATGTTACGCTCCTTCGGACAGCTGCCGGTAGATGGCAAGCAGGGTCTCCAGATTGGTTTTCGGGTCGTGGGTCACCTGGGCATGGGCACGGGCCTTTTCTCCCAGGTCGGCGGCTCGGTCTTCCAGAGCGAACACCCGGCAGATGCCCTCAGCCAGTGCTTCCGGGGACACAGGCGGACAGAGAACGCCCTCCTCCGGGTCTAAAATGCTGGCCACGCCGCCCACATTTGCCGCCACGCAGGGCGTTCCCAGGAGCATGGCTTCTCCCAGGGAATTGGGGGAATTTTCCATGGTGGAGGGCAGGACGAACACGTTGGCCTTCCGGTAATTTTCCTTCATCTGCTGGGCGGAAAGAGCGCCAAGGCAGGTGATTTTATCCGTTAAATGACTCTTTTTCGCAAGCTTTGCAAGATATTTTTCGTAGCCGTTCTGACGAAGGCCGGAAGTTAAAAAGGAGCGGCCGCAGACGCGGATTTTGGCATCCGGGTACTGCTTCAATATCTCCGGCATGGCCTCCAGGAGAAGGTGGAAGCCCTTGATGGGATAGGCGCAGCTGGAGGCGAAAATGCTGTGCTTTTCGCAGGTCTCATAAGACCACTGACCCTCGTAGAAGGGCTTTCGCAGAGTCTCATTGCAGAAATGATAGGTTAAATTGGGATTGATTTCCAGGGCGGTTTTCCGATCCCAGTCCGTGCGGCCGATGACATGGCGCAGTGTTTGCAGAGCCTGGATTTCCAGCTCTCCCCGCTGAGCATGGACGTGCTGCTGGTTGGCGATACTGTCTCCGCGGAGAAAATCCCGGAGGGTCTGGGGGGACAGGGCGGAGTTTGGCAGACCGTCGGTAAAATGGGGGGCAATCCGGCAGCAAAGACCCTGAATGCTGGCAACCGTTCGATCCAGCATTCCCGCCTGCGCGGCGGCGTTCACCATGGCCAGGGCGTGGTGATACTCCACCCCCCAGATGTGGATCACCTCCGGCCGATAGGCTTCCAATTCTTTTTGGAAGGCCTCCGCAAGCTCCGGGCGATAAATGTGAGCCGGGGTCTCCGGCACCGGGGCATAGCTGCACTCCTCGTCCAGTTGACCCGGCTCTCCGCCGCCCCGGTACAAAATCCGCAGGGTCACATCCTGCTGGCGCAGATCGGACAGCACATGATCCACCCAGTTCACCTCGCCCGCTTTCTTGCCGGTGAGGGCCGTCCGGATGAGGCCGGGAGCGTTATTGCACAGCCAGAGCAGCTTCATGGATTTTTCTCCTTTTTGACACTTTTCCCGCCGGAAAGAGCCTCTTTCCAGGCATATACGCGGCGAATGGCGGCATAATAGGCACCGCTGTATTTGGGATCCTTGGATAGCTTCACACGGAGCTTCTGGAAGGTCAGAGCCATTAAGATGGCGTACTTCCGCTGCTCCCATTTGGGCATGTAGGTGTCCATCAGCCGCTGCTGATCCGCCGCGTTGCGGGCTTTATGCTTCTCGCTGGCACTCTCCCCCGCCCCCTGGTAATTGGCGATGACCCGGTCGAGATACACCGGGGTGACGTTCTTTCCGCAGACCAGATACCAGAGCATTTCCCGGTCGGCCAGGATTTTGTAGCTTAAATCGTAGGGGTGCTCGGCGAAAATGTCCGCCCGGTAGACGGTGGCCTGGTGGCAGATCATGGTGCGGTAGCAGCTCATCCGGGTGAACCGCTTGGGATATGCCCGCACCTGGCCGGTCTGGCGGTCGAAGCAGCTGCCGTAATACAGCGGTGCCCGGGTACGCTCGATGGTGGGGGCAATGTCCGCCAGCACCCGGTTGTCGTAGAGCCAGTCTCCGGCGTTCATGAAGATCAGGTAATCGCCGGTGGCTTCCTGAACCGCCTGATTCATGGCATCGTAAATGCCGGTGTCCTTTTTTTGCTCCAGGTGAATCCGCTCGTCGGAAGGAATCTTTTCCACGGAGCCGTCTGTGGAAAAGCCGTCCTTCACGATGATCTCAAAGTTTTCGTAGGTCTGAAGCAGAGTGTCTGAGACTGTGGCAATCAAGTCTTCCCCGGCGTTCAGGCACACCGTAATGATACTGAAGCGAATCATTTCCCACACTCCTGTAGGTAATCCATATGGGCTTTGGCCATATTTTCAAGGGTGTAATTCTGGATTTTTTTCAGGGAAATCCGACCCATAGCAGACATATCTGAGGAAAGAAGCTCCCGCAGGCGATAAGCCAGGGCGTTCTCGTCCGCCACGGGGACGAGATAGCCGTTGACCCCGTTTTCCACCAGCTCCATGCCGGCCACGCACCGGTCGGTGGTGACCACCGGCAGGCCGTAGGCCATGGCCTCGTTGATGACAAGACCCCAGATGTCCTCCCGGGTGGGAAGGACAAAGGCATCCGCCGCCTTGTAGTATTCCGCCAGCTCCGCCTTGGGCTTGAAGCCCACAAAATGGACGTTCGTAAGACCCAGCGTTTCCCGCAGCGCCGTATATTCGGGCGTTGCCTCGCCGCCGACAAAATAAATGCCCACGGTTTTGTCCAATTGGGCCGCGGCCTTCAGAAGCACGTCAAAGCCCTTTCTGGGGATGAACTGACCGATGGCAAGAAGCATTTTGGCTTCCCCAATACCCAGCTTTTGCCGGATTTCCAGTTTTTCCGACTGGGGCACCACATCGGGCAGAATCTCCGCCTGGTAGAAGGAGGAAAAGGGGTATTCCCGGATGTTTTCCGGCTTCGCGCCATAGTGAATCAGGTAGCGGGTGGTCTCCTTGCCGGTGCTGAGCCAGCGATCCGCAAGGCGCACCAAAAACCGCTTACAGGCAAATTTCAGTTTGCCGTCCGGACGGATGAGACCGCCATCCACCTCCATGGTGAAGGGGATGCCCCGCAGGCGCATGGAGAGCATGGCAAGAATGGCCGTGGGGGAGGAATAGCCGCCGACGAAAATGGCGTCATACTTCCCTTTTTTCAGCCATTTGCAGACATCGAAGCAAAGCTGCTTGCCCCCTACCGTGCAGGTGGTTTTCAGCTGGACGGAGCGGAAGCCCCCCTGCCCCGGCTCGAACCACTTGGCATCCCGGTGGGACACGTCCGCACAGGGGCGGGAATAGAGTACCGTCACCTGAGCGGTCTTGCCCAGCTCGTCGAAAAACCGAACCCGGTATGGCGAGGCATAGGTGGTCAAAAACAGGATCCGCTTCATGGTTCCTCCCCAAAGTCGATTTCTACGATCTGATGGCGGTTTTCCCGGCTGTCCTCCGGGGGCAGGGTCATATAATCGCCATACATGGAGCGAAGATACCCGTCATAGTCCCCGGGGCCCGGGAAGGTCTCCCCCTCGAAGGTGTAGGAGGCCAGATTTTCCAGCCACTCCCGGCGAAAATACCTGGTGGTGCTTCCCGGGTACTGCTGCTGCACCGTCTGGGATTCCGGATAGGATTCCGCAAGGGCATCATAGCCCTTGGCCAGGTCACGCTGGCTGACAAACAGGGCTTTGAGCTGGTAGTACAGATACCCAAGCCGCTTTTTCCAGAGGAAGCGGCCGTTTTCCATCCAGGGTCGGTAGCCGGATTTCATCAGCTTCGTCCGGTAGATGGAGCGTAGGCGGCGATCCAGCTTCTTCCGCTCGGCTTCCGTTTCCGGGGCATTGTCGCAGGGAAAAATGTCCACATAGAAGCCGTTTTCCTTGAGACGGCGGGTTTTCTTGTCCTCTAAATAGACGGTTCCCCGCTTCATGACCTTGCCGAAGGGCAGGCCGTAGTTTGGCTCCGAGTACCAGTTCTGGAAAAAGAACTCCGGCTTCAGCTTTTCCGGGGCGATCCGGCAGAATTTCTCATAATCCGGCCGGAGCATACTCATGTCCATGTCATCATCCCAGGGAATAAATCCCTGATGGCGCACCGCCCCCAGGAAGGTGCCGTGGGCAATAAAATAATGGATATCGTTTTCCTCGCAGACCCGCTCGATCTCCCGGGCAATTTCCAGCTGGGTCAGCTGAACCCGGCGCAGGGTTTTGGGATCCATCAGCCTTCCTCCTTTGTGCGTTTTGGCAGCACCTGCTCGGTAAAAGCCATGCAGGGAAACAGCCAGAAGAACAGATCGGCCACAAGATTCTGGGTGTTGAAGGACAGGAACAGAATCCCCAGCAGAATCAGATTTCCGATGATTCTGCGGTTTCTGTCCCAGAGCATTTTCACCCACACCGCCACGCTCAGGCCGCCGCCAAAGACACCCGTGGCCGCGAAGAGCACCAGAGTGGAGGTGGTATTGTGATTGGTGCCGTGGAGCACCGGATGGAATTTTGCCCCCAGAAGGGGGTGCTGGGCGAAAAAGCGTAGATCCGTAAAATAGGCGTTGATCCGGTCAACCAACGATTCGGAATCCGTGGTCAGCCGGGTAACGATGTCGCCGAACTCAAAGAGGATGCTGTTGCCATAAAGAATCCGCTTGGTTTTCAGCAGATACAGCACCACCAGCACCACCGCCGCCAGACCCGCCAGAAGTACCGCCAGGGTGCGTCTTCCCTGCTTCGTCCGGTGGTAGCCCTTGTCGAAGAACAGAAAGGCGGCAAACACCACCAGCTCGATCATGCCGGGGACAGAGAAGGTACTGACCATGGTCAGGGTCAGCACGGCACTGATGAGCCAGGTCTTCCAGGGCTTGTCCCAATTGGCCGTATAATGGTTCAGGTACAGCCCCAGGATCAGGAAATACTGATAGACACCCGGCTCCCGGAACAGGCCGAAATTCCGGTGCCAGTAGGGCTCCGTGCCCGTAAAGCACAGGCCGAAGTCGTAAAACCACATACCCGCCGGATTGATCCAGATTTTCGGCTTGAACACGTCCCCCCAGACCAGATGCCGCAGGCCATAGGTAGCCAGCAGCGAATAGGCCGAAAGCACCGCAAGGATCACGAGATAAGTCTTGGCCACCCGGCGGCTGTCCGTAAAATAGGTCAGGAACACCGCGAACACCGGACACACGGCGATACTCAGATACATCATCTGCCAGTCCCGTTTCAGAATCATGACAAGCAGGTACAAGCCCAGAGGCGCCGCCATCAAAAGCATCCGTTTATCCGTAAGGATTTCCCGAAGGCAGTTCCGGTTCACGATCAGGAAGGCCAGACCCGTCAGCACCATTACCGCGAGCAATGCCAGCTGAGAGGGATAAAAGCCCAGCCGCAAGGAGGAAATCAGGGTGTCCCGGGTCAGAAGCAGCAGGGCAAAAAGCATCACCCCGAAGGCGGCTGGCCAGAATCGGCCCTTAGGAAAGGGGTATTGCTTCATAGGGTTTTCCCTCCTGTCAGTTCCAGTATGGCATCGCGCAGGTGCGCCGACCCCCTGGGTACGGCAATGCCGCCGTAGGCCTTCGCCACCTCCTCGCAGGCGGTGTCCTGGTAGACCACCGTCTTGGTGCCGCAGCAGCAGGCCTCCAGCACGGTCATGCCGAAGGTCTCCTCGGTGCTGGGGCAGACGAATACGTCCGCAGCGGTGTAGGCCTGCGCCAATTGCCGGACATTGTCCGTTCTGGGAAGACCCAGAATTTCCGCCGGAAGGGCGGCCAGCTGCTTTTCATTCAGACCGATGAGGACAATTTGGTATTCCTCACTCAGAAGTCTGGAAAGCTCCAGGAAATCCTTCAGACCCTTCCGCGCCTCCCAGACGCTGGCAACGCCCAGAATGATTATCTTGTTTTCCAGCTGGTATTTCTCCCGGAAATCTCCGGGCGTTGGCCTAAAAATGGACTTGTCCACCTGATTGTAGATAACCTCTATGGGGTAGTCCTTCAGAAAGCTCTCCTTCACCCGACCCTCCAGCCAGCGAGAAGGCACGGTCAGGGTCAGGTTGGGAATGCCCGTAAAGAGGGCGCGCTTGCGAAGGTAGTTTTTCCGGCTGTTGTCCGCGAGGATGCTGTCGGGATAAGTGCCCTTCTGAGGGCAGTCATGGCAGCCGGTTTTCCACTTTTCGCAGCCCACATAGTCAAAATAGGCACAGTGGCCGGTGAAGGCCCAGCAGTCGTGGAGTGTCCAGTGAATTTCCTTCCCGCAGGCGCGCAGGTAGGAAAACAGCTCCCCCACATGCAGATAATAGCCGTGCAGGTTGTGAAGCCAGATTACGTCCGGGTCGTACTCCCGCACCCAGCGAAGAAATTTCCTTGTCGCCTGCCGGGAGCCGAAGCCGGCGTTGTCTAAGACGCGGCTTTCCAGGCCGTGGATTTGGTTATCCAGATTGGAGCCGATGCGCACCGTGGTCACATCGTCGCAGTTGGCAGCCATTCTTCCGTAGGCGAGCACGCAGGTATGCCCCTGGGCGCTCAAAGCCCGGCACTGATCTGCCGCGATCCGGCCGGTGCTGCCGTAGCCTGCCGTTACGTTGAGAAACAGATATCTCACGTCCTCGCCTCCTTGCTTCAAAACTTCCGCCAGACCATTTTGTCCACCACGCCGGTGTAGGACTGGATGATTCTGACCACCTTATCGGACACGTTCTCGTCCCGGTAGTCGGGGACGGGAATGCCATAGTCGCCGTTTTTGTTCATTTCCACCGCCACGTCCACCGCCTGAAGAAGACCCTTTTCGTCGATGCCGGAGAGGATAAAGCAGCCCTTGTCCAGAGCCTCCGGCCGCTCGGTGGAGGTGCGGATGCACACCGCCGGGAAGGGGCGGCCGATGGAAGTAAAGAAGCTGGATTCCTCCGGCAGGGTGCCGGAATCGGACACCACACAGAAGGCGTTCATTTGCAGGCAGTTGTAGTCGTGAAAGCCCAAAGGCTCGTGCTGAATCACCCGCTTGTCAAGGACAAAGCCGCTTTGCGCCAGCCGCTTTTTCGAGCGGGGATGGCAGGAATAGAGAATGGGCATGTCGTATTTTTCCGCCATGGCGTTGATTGCCGTAAAGAGGGACAGGAAATTTTTCTCGGTGTCGATGTTTTCCTCCCGGTGGGCAGACAGAAGAATGTACTTGCCCCTCTCAAGACCCAGGCGGGCATGAATGTCGGAAGCTTCGATTTTGGGTAAATTCCGGTGGAGCACCTCGGCCATGGGAGAGCCGGTGACGTAGGTGCGCTCTCTGGGCAGGCCTGTGTCCGCCAGATACCGGCGGGCGTGCTCGGAATAGGCCATGTTCACGTCGGAAATGATGTCCACAATCCGCCGGTTGGTTTCCTCCGGCAGGCACTCGTCCTTGCAGCGGTTCCCCGCCTCCATGTGGAAAATGGGGATGTGCAGCCGCTTGGCTCCGATGACGGACAGGCAGGAATTGGTATCTCCCAGCACCAGCACCGCGTCGGGCTTCAGATGCGCCATCAGCTGATAGGACTCAGAAATGATGTTGCCCATGGTCTGCCCCAGGTTCGCGCCCACGGCATTCAGGTACACCTCCGGGTCGGCAAGCTCCAGATCATGGAAGAATACGCCGTTCAGGTTATAGTCGTAGTTCTGCCCCGTATGCGCCAGAATCACGTCGAAGTATTTCCGGGTTTTGTTGATGACCGCCGCCAGCCGAATGATCTCCGGCCGGGTGCCGACAATGATCAAAAGCTTTAATTTTCCGTTATTCTGAAAGGAAACGCTGGAATAATCCGCCATAGTTTCTCCTTTATACCGGTTCAAAGAAGGTGTCAGGTTTTTCCGGATCGAAGCACTCGTTTGCCCACATGAAGGTCACGAGGTCTTCCGTTTCGGACAGATTTGTGATGCTGTGGGTATAGCCCGGGAGCATGTGTACCGCCTGGATTTCTTCCCCGGAAACCGCAAAATTCAGCACCTCATCGGTTCCGATTTTCCGCTGCTGGATCAGACCCCGGCCGGAAACCACGATGAAAAATTCCCACTTGGTGTTGTGCCAGTGCTGACCCTTGGTAACGCCGGGTCGGGAAATGTTCACACTGAACTGGCCGCAGTTTTCGGTTTTCAGCAGCTCCGTGAAGCTGCCCCGGATATCCACGTTGGTTTTCGGGGTAAAAACTGCCTTCTCTGCGGGCAGATAGGACAGATAAGTGGAGTAGAGCTTCTTGGCAAAGCTGCCTGCCGGGATTTCCGGCATTTTCAGGGTCTGGGGCTGTGCCTGGAAAGCATCCAGAAGCTTCACGATTTCCCCCAGAGTGACGCTGTGGGTCACGGGAGCCGCGCAGAATCTGCCGTCCGCCCGGAACACCGGACGCAGGCCGTCAAAATCACAGCGGTGAGCCTTCCCTTCCAGGGCGTCCAGCATTTCCGCCACCAGATCATCGATGTACAGCATTTCCAG
Source organism: Clostridiales bacterium UBA6386 (assembly GCA_002437585.1). Classification (GTDB taxonomy): domain Bacteria; phylum Bacillota; class Clostridia; order Oscillospirales; family Oscillospiraceae; genus Faecousia. The sequence continues at coordinate 54,732 of DJQM01000017.1, forward strand.
CCGGACAGCGGGGTCGCTGACCTGGATGGACAGGTCGTGGGCGTAGTTATAGCAGAAGGTAGCCACCACGCTGTTGTAGTTAGGACGGCACCATTTGCCAAAGAGATTGGGGAACCGGTACACCAGCACCCTTGCCCCGGTTTCCTGGGCATAGCGGAAGAACAAGTCCTCCCCTGCCTTCTTGGACTTGCCGTAGTCCCCTTCCGCGTAACGGCCAATGAGGGTGGCCTGAATGGAGGAAGAGAGCATCACCGGGCAGGTGTTGTGATATTTTTTCAGGGTACCCAGCAGCGTGGAGGCGAAGCCAAGGTTTCCCGCCATGAATTCTTCCGCGTTCTGGGGCCGGTTCACCCCGGCAAGATTGAAAACAAAGTCCGCGTTTTGGCAGCCTTCCTCCAAAGCTTCCGCGGGAGAATCCTTGTCGTAAAGGTAGAGGTTGTCAACCGAAAGGTTGGGTCTCGTTCTGTCCGTGCCGTTTCGCAGGCAGCGAAGAGCTGCGGTGAGATTTTTTCCCACGAATCCGGCGGCACCGGTAATCAGGATGTTCATAGCGGCTACCCCCTCAGCCCTTTTCCCGGAGGGCAGCCAGCTCCTCCCGGATGTAGGCAAGGGACAGAAGCTTTCCCTTCACCTGCTCCACGTCCAGCAGCTGGGTGTTGTTGGAGTTGAACTCGGTGAGCACATTCCGCTGGGCATCGCCCACCCAGAAATATTTGTCGTAATTCAGATCCCGCTTGTCAGACGGCACCCGGTAGAAATTCCCCAGGTCGATGGCGTGGGCGCACTCCTCGTTGGTAAGGAGTGTTTCGTACATTTTTTCGCCGTGGCGGATGCCGATGACCTTGATTTCGTGGCCGGGATGGAACAGCTCCGTCACCGCTTGAGCCAGCACCCGGATGGTACAGGCGGGAGCCTTCTGCACCAGGATATCGCCGCTGGTGCCGTTTCGGAAGGCGAAAAGCACCAGGTCGACGGCCTCCTCCAGGGACATGATGAATCGGGTCATGTCCGGCTCGGTGATGGTAATGGGGCTGCCGGACTTGATCTGTTCAATCCACAGAGGGATCACGCTTCCCCGGGAGCACATGACGTTGCCGTAGCGGGTGCAGCAGATTTTGGTGTCCTCCGGGTCAACCGTCCGGGATTTGGCCACGATGACCTTCTCCATCATGGCCTTGGAGGTGCCCATGGCGTTCACCGGGTAGGCCGCCTTGTCGGTAGACAGGCAGATCACCGTCTTCACGCCCTCGTCAATGGCCGCGGTAAGCACGTTGTCCGTGCCGATCACGTTGGTCTTCACCGCCTCCATGGGGAAAAACTCGCAGGAGGGCACCTGTTTCAGGGCTGCCGCGTGGAAAATGTAGTCCACATTGTGGATGGCGTTTTTCACGGACTGCAAGTCCCGGACATCGCCGATGAAGAACTTGATTTTTGCCGAGGCTTCGGGCATTTTCGCCTGGAACTCGTGGCGCATGTCGTCCTGCTTCTTTTCGTCCCGGGAGAAAATCCGGATCTCTCCGATGTCCGTATCCAGAAACCGGTTCAGCACCGCGTTGCCGAAGGAACCGGTGCCGCCGGTGATCATCAGGGTCTTGCCCGCAAAGATACTCATGGTTTCCTCTCTCCTTCCTGCCCCAGAAGCGCCCGGAAAAGGCGGACATACTGGGCAGTGCAAATCTCTTTGGTATATTTTTGTTCGTACAGGCTGCGGCAGACCCGGCGCATGGACTGCGCCGTCTCCGGGCTATCTTTCAGCGAACGGATTTTTTCCGCCAGAAGGGTTCCCTCGCCGTTTCGCACCCAGCAGCCCGCCCCGGCTTCGATATCCGAGACAATGTCGCACTCGTCCATGACGGCAAGCAGCGGGATGCCCTGCATCATGTAGCTGTAGGTTTTGCTGGGGACGCACAGGCCGGTGCTCCCTGCCACCAACGTCACCAGGGCGCAGTCGCTGATGGCAAGGGCGTTGTCAAAATCCGCCCCGTGGAGAAAGGGGTACACCGCGATATTTTCGATGTTTTCTGCCTGGACGGTCTGCTTCAGTGCCTCCATCTTGTTGCCGTGACCGGCAAAGAGGAAGAATACGTCCGGGTCATTTTTCAGCTCCCGGACGGCCTGCAAAAGGGTCTGCATGTCCTGCATGGTGCCCATATTGCCGAAATAGGACACGGTAAACCGATCCTTCGTGACCTCCCGGAAGGGATTTTGCTCCCGGTTTTGGTTGCGCAGCCCCTTGTCCGCGTACCAGTTGGGAATTACGGCGATATTTTCCGCCGGGAAGTCCCGGTGGGTCAAAATGTAGTCCCTCATCTCCCGGGACAGCGCCACAATCCGATCCGACCGCCTGCAGATGCACCGGTTGATGTGGTTCATCAGCCGGCAGATAGGGTGCTTTTCCCCCAGGGTGCCGGTGACGGTGGCCACCTCCGGGTACAGATCGTAGCTGACGAAGACCAGCTTTGTGCCAAACAACGCCTTGGCCCAGGTGGCAATCCAAGGGAGAATCGGCGGGTTGGAATAGACCACCACGCTGCGATAGCCGGATAGCCTCGGCAGGTTCAGCAGCACCATGAAGGTGAAGGAAAAGTAGTTGATGATCCGCCCCAGAAAGCCGGAGCGATCCAACTGGATGTATTTGAGCCGCCGGATGGAGATTCCCTCCACCGTCTCCCGTTTAGGAACATGAACGGTATCCGAGTATTCTCTGGGATAGCCGCAGAGCACCTCCACGGAAAAGCCCGCTTTTTGCAGAGCCTTGGCGGTGTCGAAGGGCAGCTGAGCCGAGGAAATATACTCCGGGTAGAAAAACTGGCACAGGAACAGAATGTCCTTTTTCACGCTCCGCCCTCCGTTTCCGCAATGGACTGCTCGAAGCTCACAAGGTTGTAATTTTGGGGGTAATCGCTGAGGGATTGGTCATAGCAAAGGCTGCCGAAGGCCTTCCCCGCCAGGGCGGTCACATGGGACAGAAGCTTCAACGCCCAGGCGCAGCCGCCCACCAGGCAGATGTGCTTTCCGTGGGCTTTCGCGATTTCCCGCACCATGCGGCTGGTGGAAACATACTCTGCGTTCTGGGGGCAGAACAGGCCGTCGGCACCGTCCTCGATCAGAAGCCTGAGAAATTCGCAAAGGTTATCAATATAGAGCATGGAACGCCGATTGGCGATTTCGGGGAAAATAGGAAGTTTTTTGGCCAGATGCGCCAGGGTCTGGTAATTGCCCTTGCAGCCCCTGCCGTAGATCATGGGCGGGCGGAGAATGGCCACCCGGAAGCCGTCGCCCCGAAGAAGGTCCAAATCCTCCTCGGCCTTTCGCTTGCTGATGCCATAATTGTCCGTGGGGTGCAGAGGGGTGTCGGCGGTGATGGTCAGGGTCTTCCCCACCGGGGCATGAAGGCCGTAGACGCTTTCCGAGCTGAGAAAGAGGAACTGGGAAACGCCTTCGGCTTTTGCCTTTTGGGCAAGCTCCGCCGTCAGCCGGTGGTTCACCCGGTCGTACACATCTGCCTCATCCGGATCATCCTTGGACTTCGGCTGGTGGACGATGGCCGCTGCGTGGACGATGGCGTCAACAGGTTCAAAATCCGCCTGCTTCCAGGTACCGTCCCGGAGACTGAGAAAATCCACCCGGTATTTCTCGGGCCAGCGGTTCAGGTAATTTGCCAAAGACCCGCCAATATAGCCCTGGGTGCCGGTAATGAGGATCCGCTTCATTTGCCCTTCTTCTCCTTTTCCAGCTGGCCGGTGCCGCCCTCCACCACGCCCTCGGACTTGAGCACGGAGCCGATGGTGCCGAAGAAGCACTTGCAGTCGAAGGCAAAGCTGAGATTTTTCACATACTCCCCGTCGAACCGGGCCTTCACGTCAATGGGCAGCTCGTCCCGGCCGTTGATCTGTGCCCAGCCGGTGAGCCCCGGGCGCACGTCGTTTGCCCCGTACTTGTCCCGCTCGGCAATCAGATCAAACTGGTTCCACAGAGCCGGACGGGGGCCGATAATGGCCATTTTACCCGTAAAAATCTGAAAAATCTGGGGAAGCTCGTCAAGGGAGGTCTTACGCAGGAATTTTCCCACCCGGGTGATATACTGCTCCGGGTTTTCCAGCAGATGGGTGGGCACGTCCTTGGGGGTGCTCACCTTCATGGTGCGGAATTTCAGAATCCAGAAATGGGTCTTGTGGATGCCCACCCGCTTCTGCCGGAAGAACACCGGCCCCGGATCGTCCGCCACAATGGCAATACAGATCAGAAGGTACACCGGCGACAGCACCACAATGGCGCAGGCGGACAGCAGCAGGTCAATCAAACGCTTCGCGTATTTCTGATACATGGTCATCCTCATTTCCCATTATACTTCTATACTTCAAGCTTTTTCCGATAGGTTGGCACGATTTCCGCCACAATATCCTTCATATTTTCCGTCTCGGCCTCGCAGGCCTCTCTGAGGCACTCCAACTGAGTCAGGAATTTCTCATCGTCCATCTCAATGGGCTTGCCGATGTGAATGAGCTTGTTGGCGGTCTCCTGGAGACCCTCCTCCTTCATGAGCAGCTCCTCGTAGAGCTTTTCGCCGGGGCGAAGACCGGTGTAGACCACCTTGATGTCCACGTCCGGCTCGTAGCCGCTGAGACGGATCATGTTCCGGGCCATGGTGTCGATCTTCACCGGCTCGCCCATGTCGAGAATGAAAATCTCCCCGCCCTTGGCGTAGTACCCCGCCTGGAGCACCAGGCTCACCGCCTCCGGAATGGTCATGAAATAGCGGATAATGTCCGGGTGGGTCACAGTCACCGGGCCGCCAGCCGCGATCTGCTTCTTAAAGAGCGGGATCACGCTGCCGTTGCTGCCCAGGACGTTGCCGAAGCGCACTGCCACAAATTCGGTTTTCGACCGGCGGTTCATCATCTGGATCACCATTTCGCACAGCCGCTTGGAGGCGCCCATGATGTTGGTGGGGTTCACCGCCTTGTCCGTGGAAATCAGCACGAACCGGCGGACGCCGTATTTTGCCGCCGCCCGGGCCACCTTGTAGGTGCCGAAGACGTTGTTCTTGATGGCCTCGTTGGGACTGTCCTCCATGAGAGGCACATGCTTGTGGGCCGCCGCGTGGAAAATCAGGTCAGGCCGGTAATGGCCGATGACCCAATCCACCCGGCTGGTGTCGCGCACGGAGCCGATGAGGACTTCCAGATTCAGCTCCGGGAAGTTCCGCCGAAGCTCCTGCTGGATGTCATAGGCGTTGTTTTCGTAGATGTCGAAGATGATCAGCATTTCCGGCCCGGCTCCCGCAATCTGCCGGCACAGCTCACTGCCGATGCTTCCGCCGCCGCCGGTAACCAGCACGGTTTTCCCATGGACATAGCCCACGATTTCCTCCAGGTTCACCCGGATCGGGTCTCTGCCCAGCAAATCCTGGGGATCCACCTGGCGAAGCTTGCTGACGCTGACCTCGCCGTTGACCATCTGGTAAATGCCCGGAAGCATCTGCACCTCGCAGCCGGTGGTGGTGCAGATATCCAGGATTTCCTTGCGCATTTTGGCCGGGCAGCTGGGAATGGCGAAGATAATCTTGCTGATCTTATACTGCTTTGCCATGGCGGGAATGTCGTAGCGGTTGCCCACGATGGGCACCCCGCACAGCCGCTTATTCAGCTTCACCGGGTTGTCGTCGATGACGCAGGACAGGTGATCTTTCACATAGTCGCTGCTCATGAACTCCAAGGCAAGTGCCCGACCCGCGTCTCCCGCGCCGATGAGCATGACATTTTTCAGGCCGTTTGCGTGAGTCATATGGCTGATCTGCTTCTGAGCCGTCCGCCAGAGCCGATAGGAAAAGCGGATGAGCACCGTCATGGCAAAGCTCAGAAGGTAGCCCATGACCATGCTGCTTCGGGGCATCAGGAAGCCGTCGAACCGGAACACCAGAATGCCGATGATGGCCAGCACCAGATAGGCTCCCGCGATCCGGAAGACCTCCGAGGTGCTCACAAAAGCCCAGATGCTGCTGTAGAGCCGGAAGCACAGAAACACTACAATGGTGATGACGCACCAGGGGCCAATGGCAGACAGAAATCCCTGCAAATGCTCCGCACGAATCTCCTGGAAGGAGAAATCGTACCGGAACCACAACCCCAAGAAAAAGGACAGCATGGTACCTACCACGTCGCCTGCCATGATCAGCAGAACCTTGCCCAGGACGGCCCGGCTCAAAAACTGGGGTTTCTTCGTGTCCATTCCCGCTCACCTTCTCATCTTTGTAAGAAATACCCATTTTCCGCATAGTTCGGTTTATTATAACACATTATGCCCCATACGGCAAGTAATAGTTTCATGGGAACAAAAAAGAGGCACCCATATGGGTACCTCCACAGCATGTCAAAAAAGTCCGAAAGATACGTTGTCATTCCGAACCAGTCCGCAGACTGGTGTGGGAATCCCCCGGTTGAACGTAAAAACTTCCGGTTTTGGAACGAAAATGTTTGAAAATCAGAGGGATTGCCACGACAGTGTGCGCACTGTCTCGCAATGACACGGTTTTTCGACAGTCTGAAGAGGTACCCATATGGGTACCTCCAATTTTATCGCTCTTACAGGCCGAAACATTTTGACGCGCTTCCGGCGAAGCGGCCGGGGGATTCTTAAGGGGGCGGCTTTTCGGCAGCGCCCCTTAAGCCGGCTTCTTATCAATTTTCTTGCCGGGACAAGAAAATTGCCTCCGGAGGAACCAGCGCCAAAACATTCCTTGCGTGTAGGAAGTTTTTTGCTTTGGGACGATGAGGGCATCGTCCCCTACGAGTTCTATTAGGGAAGCTCTGATGAAATTGGCAAGAGCTGGCAGCGAGAGATTTTGGCACGAATGAAAGTTTGGAAAACGCAGGAATACTGTATGTATTTCAAGTTTTTCAAACTGCACAGTCGGGACAAAAGATCCGTTGTCCAGCCGCAGACGATTGATTCAGAGCTTCCTTAGGGTTCTCGGAAGAACAGGGGGATTGCCGCACCAGTGACATGGCTTTACGGCAAACAGAGGCACCCGGGCGGGTGCCTCTTTGGGGGTTATCGGGAATTGCGGACGCAGGATTCTACAATGGCTTCCATTTCGTCCATGTTTTTGCGCATATCCTTGGCCAGAGCGATCTGGCACCGGGCGCGAACCAGGTTGTGATCCGGCCGGCGGATATTGAAATACAGGTCGCCGTCTAAGTAGTCCGCCAGGAACCGGGTGGCCAGCTCCGCCGTCAGGTCGAAGCAACTCATGGCAAGGGTTCTGATCTCCGTGTCCGTCATGGTTTTCGCGGTCATGGAAAGAAAGCCTTCGGCGAAGGCCCGGAATACCTCCAGGTTCACCTGAGCACGGTCGTAATCGGTACAGTCCTCCTCCACCCGGTTGGCCGCAAAGCGGATGGCATCGCCGAAATCGTGGCCGATCAGGCCTGGCATAACGGTGTCAAGATCGATAACGATCATGGCTTCATTGGTTTCCGGGGAAAAGAGCACGTTATTGATCTTGGTATCGTTATGGGTTACCCGCAGGGGAAGCTCCCCCGCCCGGTACAGATCCGTCAGGCAGCAGGCCCTGTCCTCCACGGACAGAAGGTAGTCGATCTCCGCCCGGACGGAAGATGCCCGTCCTGCCTTATTTTCTTCCACGCTCCGGCGGAAATCGGCGTACCGCCTGCGGGTATCGTGAAAGCCGGGAATGGTCTCCACCAAGGAGGAAATGTCAAAATCCTCCAGATCCATCTGAAATTCCCCGAAGGCCTTGCCCGCGCTGCGGACAACGGCCAGATCGGTGACGGTGTTGTAGGTCACGGAGGGGACGTAGTTCGTCATCCGCCAGAAGTTTTCCCCATCGGCCAGATAGGTCTTCCGGTCGGCGGTATGGTGAAAATGCAGGGCAAGCTTCCCAGGCTTTTTCGAGCGGATGTGCTCAGTGACGCTGTCGATGTTGTTCATCAGACCCACAGGGTTCCGGAAGGCGTAGGTATTCACGTTCTGCACCAGGAAGGACTTTTCCTTCCCCTCGGGCAGCCGGAAATTCACCTTGTAGGTACGGTTCACATTGCCCATCTGGATTGTCTCATAGCCCAGGTACGCATAGGGAATCCGGAAGGCCCGGGAAACCTCCAGCAGCTTGTCAAAAAGCTCCATATGTTTCTCCTCTTTCTTTACTGAGCCTGCTCTGGAAAAAGCTTCTCCAGAGCCACCCGAGCCGCATCCTGCTCGGCACGCTTCTTGCTGCTGCCGGTGCCCTTGCCAACCACGGTGCCGTTCAGGCAGACCTCCACCGCAAAGTGCTTATCGTGATCCGGGCCGGACTCGCCGATGAGGGTGTAGGTCAGCACCTGGTTCTTCTTCTGCTGCACCAGCTCCTGAAGCTTGGTCTTGTAATCGGCGTTGTGCAGCTTGGTCACCGGCACCTCCACGAAAATGAACTGCCGGATGATGAGCAGCGCCGCCGCAATGCCCCCGTCTAAGAAGCAGGCGGCGATGACGGACTCCATGGCATCGGCCAGAATGGAACTGCGGGTTCTGCCGCCTCCCTGCTCCTCGCCGTGACCCAGGAGCAGATGGGTGCCCAGGCCGATCCGCTCGGCGGCGGCGGCCAGGGTCTGCTCGCAGACCATATCCGCCCGCATTCTCGTCAGCTCCCCTTCCGGACGGTTGGGAAAATTCCGGTACAGATACTCCGCCACCAGCATACCCAGGACGCTGTCCCCCAGAAACTCCAGCCGCTCGTTGCTGAGCAGGCTGTTGTGCCAACGCTCGTTGGCGTAGGAGGAGTGTGTCACCGCGTTTTGCAGCAGGGAAATGTTGTGAAAATGATAACCGATGACGGCTTCCAGATCCTTAAGCATCGGCTTCACTTCCCTTCAGCGACGCAAGGCTCTTTTCCAGCTGGGCGGTAAAGCTCCCTTCGGCGGCGGTCATGGCCTGGCGCACCGCATTGCGGAAGGCCATGGCGTCCGAGGAGCCGTGAGCCTTGATCACCGGCTTCTGAATGCCGAGGAACTGGGTGCCGCCGATCTCCCGGTAGTCAAGGCACTTCATCATATCCTGAACGCCGCCGCGGCACAGAAGATAACCCAGCTTGGAGCCAAGATTTTTCTTGAACATCCGCTTGAGCATACTGCCCATGAACATGGCGGTGCCCTCGATGGATTTGATGAGAATATTGCCGCTGAAGCCGTCGCAGACCACAACGTCCACAGCCCCCAGAGGCACGTCCCGGGCTTCCACGTTGCCCACAAAGTTCACCAGTCCCTTGGCGGAAGCGTCCTTCAGAAGGGCGTAAGCGTCCTTCTGGAGCTGGGTGCCCTTGCTGTCTTCGCTTCCGATGTTCAGAAGACCCACCTTGGGATTTTTCACCCCCAGGGTAAACCTGCTGTAAGCCGAAGCCACCAGGCCGAACTGGAGCAGAAATTCCGGGGTGCACTCGGCGTTGGCTCCGCAGTCGCAGATGATGACCTTGGTACCTGCCTTGGTGGGCATGGCCGGAGCCATGGCCGCCCGACGGATGCCCCGCACCCGCTTGACCAGCAGCGTCGCCCCCGTTAAAAGCGCGCCGGTGGAGCCGGCGGAGACGAAAGCGTCGCCCTTGCCCTCGGCCAGCATTTTCAGGCCGATGATCATGGAGGAATTCTTCCGCTTGTGGATCACCGAGGCCGGGTCGTCGTGCATGTCCACCACATCATCGGCGTGGGCGATTTCCACGCCCTCAGGCAGGGTGTCCAGGCCGTTCTTTTTCAGAACCTCCAGAATTTCCTGACCCCTGCCAACCAGAATGATCTGCGCGCCGTACTTTTTCACCGCCTCAATGGCACCCAGCACCGGGGCCTGGGGCGCGTTGTCGCCGCCCATAGCGTCCAGAATGATCTTCATCTTAGCACCTCTTTCTTTAGATGCCTGCTTCCACCAGGCCGTCCACAATGGCAAGAGCCCGGTTGGAAATGGCAAGATTTTTTTCTGCCTTTTTCCGAATACGCTGCTCCAGAGGAGCAATAATGCTGAAATTGATGTTCATGGGCTGGAAATTGACCACGGTCTCATCGCTGATGTACAAACCCAAAGCACCGATGGCGGTGGTCTTGGGGAAGTCCGGCAGGGGCCGACCCTGGAGCTTTGCGGCCATGGCAACCGCAGCCAGGTAGCCGGAGGCCGTGGATTCCACATAACCTTCCACGCCGGTCATCTGCCCGGCAAAAGCAACCAATGGATTTCGCCGGTCGGCGTAGTACCTGTCCAGCAGCCTGGGGCTTTGCAGGAAGGTGTTCTGGTGCATGACCCCATAGCGGACGTATTCCGCATTGCGCAGAGCCGGGATCATGGAAAACACCCGCTTCTGCTCCCCGAATTTCAGGTGGGTCTGAAAGCCCACCAGATTGAAAACGCTGCCCGCGGCGTTATCCTGACGCAGCTGCACCACGGCGTATGGCTCCTTCCCCGTTCTGGGGTCTGTCAGACCCACGGGCTTCAGAGGGCCGTAGCGCAGGGTGTCGATGCCCCGGCGCGCCATGACCTCCACGGGCATACAGCCCTCGAAGACGTTTTTATCCTCAAAGCCGTGAACCTCCGCTTCCTCAGCGGTGGTCAGTGCCTGCCAGAAGGCCTGATATTCCTCCTTGTCCATGGCGCAGTTGACATAATCCGGGGTTCCCCGGTCATACCGGGACTGCCACCAGGCAAGATTCCTATCGATGGATTCCGCCGTCACCAACGGCGCGGCAGCATCAAAAAAGTGCAGATACCCGGTTTCCCCGAAGTACGCCCCGATGGCGCGGCTGAGGGCATCGGAGGTCAGAGGGCCAGTGGCGATGATGACGGGTTCCTCCGGAACCTGAGTCACCTCTTCCTCCATCACGGTAACGCGGGGATGGCTGCGGATTTTTTCCGTCACCATCCGGGAAAAGCCGCCCCGGTCAACCGCCAGGCACCCGCCGGCTTCCACCCGGGTGGCCTCGGCGCAGGTGAGGATCAGGCTGCCCACCCGGCGAAGCTCCTCTTTCAGCAGACCCACCGCGTTTTCCAGTCGGTCACCCCGGAGGGAATTGGAGCACACCAGCTCGGCGAAATCCGGACTGTGGTGAGCGGGGGTCATTTTCTTCGGCTTCATCTCGTAAAGCTTCACGTCGATGCCCCGGTTTGCCAGCTGCCAGGCGGCCTCGCAGCCGGCCAGCCCTGCGCCAATGACCTTCACCTCCATGGCTCAGCCCTCCTCTTTCTTTTTGGGAGATGCTTTTTTCGCGGTGGTTTTCCTGGCGGTCGCCGCCTTGGCTGTGGTTTTCCTGGCAGCGGACTTCTTGACAGTCGTCTTTGCCGTCTTTTTTGCGGTCGTCTTCTTGGCCGCGGGCTTTTCTTCCGTGTCGGCGGAAGTGCCTTCCGTGTCGGCGGTTTTCTTCTTATAATAGCCCCGCTGATCCTCCGGAAGGAACCGGGAGCACTTTTCGTTGATGCAGAAGGGCTTCATGCGACCCTTGCCGGACTTCTTGAACAGGGTCTGGCCGCACTCCGGACAGTCCTCCGCCGTGGGCACGTCCCAGGTCATGAAGCCGCACTCCGCCCCCCGCTCGCAGGCGTAGTAGGTGTAGCCCTTCTTGGATCTGCGCTTGAGGATGGCTCCGCCGCACTTGGGGCACCGGCCGGGCATTTTTTCCACCAAGGGCTTGGTGTTCCGGCACTCCGGGAAGCCCGGGCAGGCCAGGAACTTGCCGAACCGGCCGGTTTTGATGACCATTTTCCGGCCGCACAGCTCGCAGACCTCGTCGGTCTCCTCCTCAGGTACCTTCAGCCGCACGCCCTCCAGAGCCGTTTCCGCGTCCTTCAGCTCCTTGCTGAAGTCGGCGTAGAAGTCGGCGATCAGAGTCTGCCACTGCTGCTTGCCCTCCTCCACTTCATCCAGCCGGGATTCCATGTTGGAGGTAAACTCCACGTCCACAATGTCGTGGAACCGCTCCACCATCAGCCCGGTGACGATCTCCCCCAGAGGGGTAGGCACCAGACGCTTGTCCTGCTTTTCCACATATTCCCGATCCTCAATGGTGGAGATGGTGGCGGCGTAGGTGGAGGGTCGGCCAACGCCCTTTTCCTCCATGGCCTTGACCAGGGTGGCCTCGGTATACCGGGCGGGAGGCTGGGTAAAGTGCTGGGTCTTCTCCGTCTTGGATGCGGCGGCCTTCTCCCCCGCCGTCAAGTCGGGCAGAGGCGAGCCAATGGCCTCGCCGTCGTCGTCCCGGCCTTCCTCGTAGACCGCAATGAAGCCGGCAAAGCGCATGCTCTGATGGCTGGCCCGGAACACATGTCCGGCGCACTCGGTATCGATGGACACGGTGTCAAAAACGGCGTTTGCCATCTGGGTTGCCAGGAACCGGCTCCAGATCAGCCTATAGAGCTTGTACTGGTCGGCGTTCAGGCTGCCCCGCACCCGCTCCGGCTCCAGCTCCACATGGGAGGGGCGGATGGCCTCATGGGCATCCTGGGCGCCGGCCTTGGTCTTGAACACATGATGGCTGCCGTAATAATACTCTTTTCCGTACCGGCTGCGGATAAAATCCCCGGCGGCATCCATGGCTTCGTCGGAAAGCCGCAGGGAGTCGGTACGCATATAGGTGATGAGTCCCGTGGTTCCCTCCCCGGCGATCTCCACGCCCTCATAAAGCTGCTGAGCCACCATCATGGTTTTCTTGGGGGTGAAGCCCAGCTTCCGGGAAGCCTCCTGCTGCAAGGTGGAGGTGGTGAAGGGAGGGGCGGAGGAACGCTTCTTCTCCGCCTTCTTCACGTCGGTGACGGTAAATTCCTTCCCGGCAATGTCCGTAAGAACCGCATTGGTCTGCTCCTCGTTTTCCAGCTCCCGCTTCTTGGGGCTTCCATAATAATGCGCCACAAAGGAGCCGGGCTTGCCCAGACGGTTCAGCGTCACGTCCAGAGACCAGTACTCCTTGGGCTGGAAGGCTCGGATCTCGTTCTCCCGATCCACCACCATCCGGGTGGCCACGGACTGGACACGTCCGGCGGACAGGCCCCGGCGCACCTTCTTCCACAGCAGCGGAGACAGCTCATAGCCAACGATTCTGTCCAGAATGCGGCGGGCTTGCTGGGCGTCGACCAGATTGTAGTCGATATCCCGGGGATGCTGGATAGAATCCTTCACTACCTTCTGTGTGATCTCATTGAATGTGACCCGCTGAGCCTTGGCATCCGGCAGATTCAGAAGCTCCTTCAGATGCCAGGAAATGGCCTCTCCCTCCCGGTCAGGGTCGGTTGCCAGGTACACGGTGTCCGCCTTGGCGGCATCCGCCTTCAGCTCCTTGATAAGAGCCTCCTTGCCCCGGACGGGGATATACTGGGGGGTGAAATTGTGCTCCAGGTCAACGCCCATTTTGCTCTTGGGCAGATCCCGCAGATGTCCCATACTGGCCTTGACGGTATATCCGGGACCCAAATACCGTCCGATGGTCTTTGCTTTCGAGGGGGACTCCACGATCACAAGATTGTTCGTCTTTCCCATAATAATCAAAATTCTCCGTTTCGTTTATTCGCGCGATTGTAACGTAACCCGCTTGCCCGGGAGCCGTTTGACAACGCCCTTCAGCTCCAGCATGGTCAGAATGCCCAGAAGCCGTCCGGTGGTGAGACCGGTTTCGGCGATCACATCGTCCACCAGCCGTTCTCCGTCCGCAAGGCAGGCCGCAACTGCCCGCTCGTCCCCACTCAGGCCGGACAGGCGCGCATCCAGGTCACTATAAGCCGTAGGAGCCGGGTTGTCAATGGATTTTTTCTCTAATTTTTTCTTAAGATTCGACTTTTCCCCAGGACGTGCCGGATTCTGAGCCACCTGCAGCGGTGCTTCCTCGGCTGCTCCGCGCACCTCCTCCGGGGAAGCGGTCATCCGCAGGGGCGTGTCCTCCCGGCGCAGTTTGTCCGGGAACATGGCCTGATATTCACTGAGCACCTCCCAGCCGGAGCTGACGAGGATAGCTCCGTCCCGAAGCAGGCTGTTGCTTCCGGCGCAGGTTGGCACATCGATATTTCCAGGCACCACGAACACATCGCGCCCCTGCTCGGCGGCAAGACGGGCGGTAATCAGCGCGCCGCTGCGCTCCGGTGCCTCCACCACCAGCACGCCGTTGCTAAGCCCGCTGATGATCCGGTTCCGCTTGGGAAAGGTCCATTGAGCCGGCGGGGTTCCCGGAGCGAATTCGCTTATGATGCAGCCGTACCGTTCCACGTCCCGGAACAGGCCTTGGTTTGATGGCGGATACACGATGTCCGCCCCGCAGCCCAACACGCCTACGGTTTTGCCGCCGGCGGTGAGAGTGCCGGACATGGCCGTGCCGTCAATGCCGTAGGCAAGGCCGGACACCACAATGCCGCCGCATTTGCCGATCTGGTAGCCCAGACGCTTGGCGGCGGTAAGGCCGTAAGCGGAAGCCTTCCGGGTACCCACAATGCCGATGGTGGGATAAGCGTCAAACTCCGGCAGCTGCCCCTTGTAGTAGAGCACCATGGGCGGGTCGGGGATGTTTTTCAGTCTTGCGGGATAAGCGGCGTCCCGGTAAGTCAGGATGTGCAGCTGCTTCCGGCCGCAGACCTCCAGGATTTCCTCGGAAGCGGTCAGGTTTTTGTCAAGCAGCCCCTCCAAAGCCTCCCGGCTCAGCTCCTGGATATCCCGCAGCGCGGCCTCATCGGCGTAGAAAATGTCCTCAGGATCGCAGAAATGCTCCATCAGTACCGCCCTCACCCGATCTGTCAGGCCGGGACGGTGGGCAAACCATATCCAATGTGTCAGCATTTCTTTTTCACCCGTTCTTTCTTAGGGAAACTCTGAATCAATTCTCTTCGGCTGAGCTGCGGATCTTTTTCCCTATCCGTGCGGTTTCGAAAGTAGGAAATACGCAAAGTATTCCTCCGCTTTCGGAACCTTCGGCTAGAGAAAAATCTCTCGCTGTCAGCTCTTGCGGATTGAATCAGAGCTTCCCTACTGTCTCTATTTACCTACTTTACCTTAGTCTTACTTTTCTTACTGTTTCATTTGCCACATGACGATGGCTGCGGCAATGGCCGCGTTCAGGGATTCGCAGTGGGGATTCATGGGAATCACCAGCTCCGTGTCGGCACTGGCAAGAATTTCCGGCCGGACGCCCTGTCCCTCGCTGCCGATGACCACCGCCATCCGGGAAAGAGATGCCTGGCGCAGATCCTTCGCCCGGTCGCTGAGAGCCGTCACCGCAACGGGGATACCCGCCTGGGCACAGGCGGTTTTCGCTTCCTCCCAGGTGGTGAGCACCGGCTGGGTGCGCAGGACGGCTCCCATGCTGGCCCGGACGACCTTGTGGCTGTAGGGGTCGGCGCAGCCCTCCAGCAGAGCCACGGGAATGTCCAGCGCGTCCGCCGTCCGCAAAATGGTACCCAGGTTCCCCGGATCCTGAATGCCGTCCAAAAGCAGGCTTCCCGGTGCCGGGGCGTAGGACTTTTTCCCCGGCAGTGTACACAGAAATAACGCACCCTGAGGGGTCTGCATGGGAGAGAGCGACACCATCACGTCCGGGGGTACCCGGATCAGGCGTACGTTCTCCGGAACCTCCGCCTGCACCCCCTCGGACAAAATCACGGTGTGAAGCCCCGGATAGTAGCGGACGGCCTCCGTCAGCAGCTTGGTACCGTCCGCGGCGAACAAGCCCGCTTCCTCCCGGGCTTTCCGGGAGGAAAGCAGCCGTTTGACCTGCCGCAGCAGGGGATTTTTCCGGGAGGTTATTTTCTGCTCCGTCACAGCTTCTGCACAGCCTCCAGGGAGTAGTTATCCCCCAGCACCACCATCACGTCTCCGGGCTGAATCTGATAGTCCGCGGAAGGGGCGACGTTGGTTTTTTTGCCGCTTTCCACCGCGATGATGTTGACGCCAAGCTTTGCCCGGATGTTCAGCTCCCGGAGGGTCTTGCCGATCCAGGCGGCGGGGGCGGGGATATCCAGGATGCCATAGTCCGGACTCAGCTCAATGTATTCGAGCACATTGTGGGAATTCAGGCTCCGGGCCAGCCGCTGGGCGTTCTCCTGCTCCGGGATGATTACCCTGTCAACTCCCAGCTTTTCCAGCACCCGCCGGTGGGTCTCATCGTGAGCCTTGCAGATGATATAGGGAACTCCCAGCTCCTTCAGGTTCATGACGGTGAGCACCGAGGCCGCTAGGTTGCTGCCGATGGCAATTGCGGCACAGTCAAAATTCCGGACACCCAGAGCCCGGAGCACCTCCTTGTCCTGGGCATCCCCCACCACCGCGTGGGTCACCTCGTCCGCCACCTGCTGCACCAGATCGCTGCGCTTGTCCACCGCCAGCACCTCCGCCCCCAGGGCGCACAGCTGCTGAGCCAGGGTCTGGCCAAACCGACCCAATCCGATTACAATATAAGACTTCATATTCTATCTCCTATCCGATGAGCAGATTGGTTTCCGCATAGCGGAACCGCTCCTCTGCCTTATCCCTTGCCAGGAAGCCCATGCTGATGGTCAGAAGACCCACCCGGCCAAAATACATGAACACAATGATGAGAATCTGGGAGGCCTGGCTCAGTCGTCCCGTGGCTCCCGCCGTCAGGCCTACGGTGCCCAGTGCGGAGGCCGTCTCATAGAGGGCATCCGTAAAGGACACAGGGCTGGTGACACTTAGGAAAACGCCTCCCAGCAGCATCAGGGAAATCATCAGGAAGCCCAGGGTCATGGCATCGAGCACCTGACCCTGGGGAATGCTCCTGTGGAAGACGCACACCCGGTTATTCCCTCGAACTCGGGCCGCCAGGAACAGTACCAGCACCACAAAGGTCACGGTTTTCAGGCCGCCAGCCGTGGAGCCGGAGGAACCGCCGATGAGCATAAAGAACATGGCGATGGCCTTCCCGCCCTCGGTAAGCCGCGCCTGGTCAAAGGAGGCAAAGCCTGCTGTCCGGAGGGTCACCGCCTGGAAAAAGCCGTTGAGAAGCTTGTCCCCCAACGCCATGCCTCCCAGGGTGCCCGGGTTATTCCACTCGATCAGACAGGTAAGACCCCAGGCGGCCAAAATCAGGCACAGGGTCGTTGCCAGCACCAGCTTGGTGTAGACGGTAAATCGGCGGAAGTGCTTCTTTTTGAGAATTTCCTCCCAGACGAGAAAGCCCAGACCGCCGATGATGATAAGTGCGCTGAGAGTCAGCAGCACCACCGGATCAGACTGAAATTCCATGACGCTGGCACCGGGATTCAGGCAGCCGAAAATGTCGAAGCCCGCGTTGCAGAAGGCGGAAACCGCATGGAACACGCCCCATTTCAGTGCCCGGACAAATCCATATTCCGGCCAAAAGCGAAAAAGCAGAATCAGCGCGCCGATTCCCTCCACGGAAAAGCTTCCGAAGAGCACCATCCGCTGAAGGCGGACAATGCCGTTGATATCCCCCACGCTCAGCGCCTGCGCCATAACAAGCCGCTGCTTCAGTCCGATCTTCCGGCGCAGGAGAAACCCCACAAGGGTCGCCGCGGACATAAAGCCCAGACCGCCGATCTGGATCAGGCACAGCAGCACGATCTGGCCGAAGCCACTCCACTGGCTCCAGGTGTCAAACAGGGAAAGCCCCGTGACGCAGGTGGCGGAGGTGGCGGTAAAGAGAGCCGGAAGAAATCCGGCAGATACACCGTTTCTGGAGGCCGCGGGCAGATTCAGAAGCAGAGCACCCGCCAGGATAATCAGGCCAAAGGCCAGGGCAATGATCTTGGTTGTGCTCAGGTTCTTGGGCCTTTTTTCCATCCAGAGCCGGTAAAGTCTGGCGCGCAGAGGCATAGGCACAGTCCTTTCTTTGGTAGACACACTTATCCATGTTACATGTATATGATTATACCAGTCTTTCCAACTTTTGCAAGTACCTTTTCTTTGGGGGATGATAATGGAAAGAAAACACGATTGCCGAAAGGCGGATGGTGTTATCCCAATTTTCTGAAAATGGTCAAAAAACGCGCTGGTGCGGGAGCACCCCGGCTCCCTTTGAGAAACGGATTGCCACACCAGTGCCGCGGCACTGGTTCGCAATGACACGCGCTTTTAACGGTTCTGAAAGGAAAATGCCATTGCGAACCGGTTCGCAATGGCATTTACGGATTCACTTAGCACAGCTTCGCGCCGGCGGGGATGGCGTCGTCCAGGATGACCAGGTGGAGCTTCTCCTCCCCCTGCTCGGTGTGGACGGCGGACAGCAGCATCCCGCAGCTCTCCCGACCCATCATCTTTCTGGGGGGCAGGTTCACAATGGCCACCAGGGTCTTGCCCACCAGATCCTCAGGCTTGTAGAACTTGGCAATGCCGGACAGAATCTGCCGGTCGCTGCCGGTGCCGTCGTCCAGGGTGAACTGAAGGAGCTTGTCGCTCTTCTTTACGTTCTGGCAGGCCTTGACCTTCACCGCCCGGAAATCACTCCTGCAGAAGGTGTCAAAATCCACCTTTTCTTCCGTCAGCGGCTCGATCTCAACGGCGGGCTTAGCGGGCTTATTCAGAGCCTCCAGCTCGGCCAGCTCCTTCTCCAGGTCGATTCTGGGGAACAGAGCCGGGCCGGCCACGGTGACAGCGTCAGCAGGCAGCACGCCGAAGGTATTCAGGCTGTCCCAGTCCATCCGGGGATCGCCCAGCCGCTTGGCGATTTCCGCAGAAGTTGCGGGCATGAAGGGGCTGAGAAGCCCCGCGCAAATGCGGATGGTCTCCAGCAGGTTATACAGCACCCGGGCCAGGCGGGGCTTGTCCGCCTCATTCTTCGCCAGCACCCAGGGGGCGTTCTCATCGATATATTTATTGGCACGGGAGATGACCTTGAACACCACGCCCAGGCCGTTCTGGAAGGCGAACTTCTCCATCTCCGCCTCGTACGAATCCCGCAGACCGGACACCATGCCCACAAGCTCGGCATCCTTCTCGCTGTCTTCCAGCTGCTCCGCACTCAGGCGGCCGCCAAAGTACTTCTGCGCCATGGCGACGGTTCGGGACACCAGATTGCCCAGGTCGTTGGCCAAATCCACATTGATGGTGTTGATCAGGGACTCATTGGAGAAATTGCCGTCGGAGCCGAAGGGGAAGGTGCGCAGCAGGAAGAACCGGAGGGCGTCCACACCGAACCGCTCGGACAGAATATAGGGGTCTACCACGTTTCCTTTGGACTTGCTCATCTTGCCGCCGTCCAGCAGCAGCCAGCCGTGGCCGTAGACCTTCTTGGGCAGCGGCAGATTCAGGCTCATGAGCATGGCCGGCCAGATGATGGAGTGGAACCGGACAATCTCCTTGCCCACAAAGTGGACATCCGCAGGCCAGAACTTACTGAGATCATGGTACCTGTCGTTTTCAAAGCCCAGGGCGGTCATGTAGTTGAACAGGGCATCGATCCACACATAGACCACATGGCCGGGGTCAAAGTCCACGGGCACGCCCCAGGTGAAGCTGGTCCGGGACACGCACAGGTCTTCCAGACCGGGCTTAATGAAGTTGTTGATCATCTCGTTGACACGGCTGCGAGGCTCCAGGAAATCCGTGTTTTCCAGCAGATCCCGCACCCGGTCGGCATACTTAGAAAGCCGGAAGAAATAGGCTTCCTCTTCCGCGTCCTGCACCTCCCGGCCGCAGTCCGGGCACTTGCCGTCCACCAGCTGGCTCTCCGTCCAGAAGGACTCGCAGGGCTTGCAGTACTTGCCCTTATAGGTGCCCTTGTAGATGTCGCCGTTGTCGTGCATCTTCCTGAAAATTCTCTGGATGGCCGTCACATGATAGTCGTCGGTGGTACGGATGAACCGGTCATAGGAGATGTTCATCAGCTTCCACAGATCCAGCACACCCTTCTCCCCAGTGACAATGTTGTCCACAAACTGCTGAGGGGTAACGCCGGCCTCCTTGGCCTTGTCCTCAATCTTCTGGCCGTGCTCATCGGTGCCGGTGAGGAACATCACGTTGTAGCCCTGGAGCCGCTTGAACCGGGCCATGGTGTCGGTTGCCACGGTGCAGTAGGCGTGGCCGATGTGCAGCTTGGCGGACGGGTAATAAATGGGGGTGGTAATATAGTAGTTTCCCCTGCATTTTTCGCACATAAGTATCTCCTCCTAAATCAAAAAGCCGCCCTCGAACTTTCAGTCCAAGGGCGACAAAAACTGACGCGGTACCACCTTGATTCGCGCGTGAAACACACGCCTCTCAAATGCCTGTAACGGGACATCCCCGGGGATCCCTAAAGGCGGAAGCTCTGAGGCTTCCCTCTCGAAATCTCAGCTCCAAGACCATATTCTTCCGCTTTCCCCGTGCCTCCTCTCACCAAATGGAGGCTCTCTGACCGTTTCCGGCGGAATACTCTTCTTTTCAACGCCTTTGTCTGTATCCCGGTTATTATAGCCCTGACCTGCGCGATTTGTCAAGCCTTTTCCGATTTTCGGGTCAGAATCAGGGCAGCGGCGATGGCCGTGATACCGCCCACCAGCTTGCCCACGATCATAGCCCCCATCATTTCCGGGGCAAACCCGGCGGTAAAGCCCAGATGGTCGCCGAAGACGAAGGCTCCGGAAACGGCGAAGGCAATGTTCACCACTTTGCCCCGCTCGTTCATGTCCTTGACCATGCCGAAGGCGGCGATGGAATTGGCCAGGCTGGCGAGAATCCCCGCCGCCGCGGCATCGTTGATGCCCAGCAGCCGTCCGGCGGCAAGCAGGGGCCTTCGCAGAAGCTTCGTCAGCACGAACACCAGGGGAAATGCCCCCGCCAGGACAATGGCAATGGTACCCACGGTTTCAAAGCCCTCGGAAATCGGCTCCATGCCCCGGATGATGGGGCAGCCCGTCAGGGCTTCGCCGATGGCCGCCGCCAGGCCGATCGTGACCACCGCCACCACCAGCTTGCCGAAGACCTCAAAGCCTCGCACCATGGCCTTTTCCGCCCGCCAGAGGCCCAGGGCGATGAGCAGGGCAATGAGCACGATGGGCACCAGGTTTCGCAGCACCATGGCAAGAGGAAAGCCCGCCGTCAGCCCGCCTGCCAGCACCCCAAGGGGGATGGTGACAATGCCGCAGAGAATGCCCTTAGCCATCACGGGACGGTCTTCCTCCCGTAAGATACCCATGGCCACGGGAATGGTAAACACCACGGTAGCTCCCAGCATGGAGCCGGTGATAACCCCGCCCAGAGCCGCCGCCTGAGGATCGGCGGTGAGCTGTCGGGCGAGAGCTCCGCCGCCCATGTCGCAGGCAAGGAGCGTCCCGGCGAACATGGCCGGGTCTGCCCCCAGGAAGGTGTAAATGGGTACTACCACCGGCTTTAGTACCGCCGCCAGCACCGGAGCCAGGCAGACGATTCCCACCATGGCCAGTGCCAGAGAGCCCATGGCAAGGATTCCCGCTTCAAATTCCTTGCCCAGACCCCACCGGTTGCCGAAAATCCGGTCGATGGCTCCTAAGACGGCAAAGCCTGCCATGATGGCAATGAGGATTTCGTGAAATGACATGGCTACCCCTGCTTTTCATCTACAATTGCTACCACCGCCGCGTCCACCGGGGCATCCATGCAGTACCGGGAGGCCACGGTGCCCGTGGCCAGCAGCACCCGGTCTCCGGCTCCCGCCCCCACCTGGTCAGCCGCCACGATTTTTTCGCCCTCGGCTTCCACCACCAGGAAGGTCTGACCCTGCAAGCAGGCCGCCTTCCGGGTGGCCCAGATGGCACCTACCACTTTTCCAACCTTCATTTTGTTCCCTCCATGATCTCCCTGGCCAGGGGTGTCAGCACCGCCCCGGGGGCTGGCTGTCGCCCCTGGCTTCTGAGAAGCCGGGCTTCCTCCGCGGTAACGAGCTTCTTCCGCCCTCCGTCGGTGAAGAGTACGCCCCAGTTCTTCAGCTCCCGCTGAGCCGCCGTCAGGCTGCCGGAGAGTGCCCGGTTTTTCGGTGCTTCCGGCAAGCCCGGCGTGTAAAGATACACGCTTTTTCCCTGAGCCAGCGCCTCCAGCACCGGCTCATCGCAAAATTGCAGCAGCTCGGATAAGGATAAAGAGCCGATAACCACTGCCTCAAAAGGAGCCTCGGTCACATATTCGTAGCCCAAGTCCAGGGGCGGCTCCCGCCCCACCAGCAATGCCCGGGTCATGGGAGCAGCCTCCCCAGGTCGCCCTTTTGAAAGCCGCAGGCGTTGGCTTCGTCGTAATCCAGATGCACGAAGCTGGCAAACTCCGGACTGACCCGGACGGCCAGGTCTTCAAAGATCACCGGCCGGGCGGTGTAGGTCTGAAGCTTAACCTTCTGGCCGTTTTTCACGCCAAATCGCTTTGCGTCCTCCGGGGTCAGGTGGACATGACGTTTCGCGGCAATGACCCCCTGGGAAAGGACGACCTGCCCCCGCTCCCCTTCCAGGGTGATCCCCGGCGTGTCCGCCACGTCCCCGGACAGGCGCACAGGCGGCGAAATGCCCAGGGTTTTCCCGTCGGTAAGGGAAATCTCCACCTGAGCCGCTTGCCGCTCAGGGCCTAACACGGCCACATTGCGGAAGCTGCCCTTGGGTCCCGTCACCGTCACCCGCTCCTTTGCCAGATACTGCCCGGGCTGGGACAGAGGCCGCTCCGGGGTCAGGCCATGGCCGAAAAGGGTCTGCGCCTGAGCGGCGGTGACGTGGACATGCCGCCCGGAGGCCTCCAGCTCCACGAACAGCCGCCCGGCTACCGCCTGGGAAAGCTCTTGCAATTGTTCACCCATACGCATCCTCCCTAGTGTTCCAGCCGTTCCAGAATTTTCTGTGCCAGCAGCTCCACCAGCTCCGGGCTGTGAACCCCCTCCGGCTTGGCTTCTTCCCTGCCCCAGGCCACCCGGCGGATGTTGATGAGATCCAGCGGCGAAATGTTATTGGAGGAAGTGCTTCCTCCCACCGCCCCGCAGCCCAGGGTCAACGCCGGGAACAGACCCGTCTCCGCCCCGATGCCCCCCAGAGCCGCCGGGGTGTTCACGAGAAAACGGGACACGGGGATTTTTTCCGCGAATTTCCGGACGACCGCTTCATCTCTCGCGTGGATGGAGAAGGTATGACCCCGACCCTCAAAATCCAGGATTTCCATACATTTGGCCAGAACCGCGTCCTCGCTGTCCATCACATAGAAGCCCAGCACCGGGCAGAGCTTTTCCATGGAATAGGGGTAGGCGATGCCCACTTCCCGTTCCCTGGCTACCAGGATTTTTGTGTCCGGCGGCACGGAAATGCCCGCAAGCTTTGCCAGATGGACAGCGGTTTTTCCCACTACCTCCGGGTTTAGTGTCCCACCGGGGCGGAAGAGAATGGCCGCCAGCTTTTTCCCGTCCTCCGGCGACAGAAAGCAGTAGCCCTGCTGTTTTGCCTCCGCCACTACCTGATCTTCCAGGGTGCGCTCCACAATAATGCTCTGCTCGGAGGCGCAGACCGTGCCGTTGTCGAAGGTCTTCGACCGGGCGATTCTGGCGAGCGCCTGCCGGATATCCGCGCTGTGGTGAATGAAGGCAGGGCCGTTTCCCGCTCCCACGCCGATGGCGGGCTTGCCGGAGGAATAGGCCGCCTTCACCATGCCAGGCCCGCCGGTGGCGAGAATCAGCCGGACAGGCTCCGCGCCCATCAGCTCCTGACAGCCAGCAAGTGTCGGAACCGTCAGGCACTGGACGCTTCCCGCCGGTGCTCCGGCACTTTCCGCCGCCTGAGCGACGGTCTTCACCGCCGCCAGGGTGCAGCGGGCGGCCTTCGGGTGAGGCGAAAACACGATGGGATTTCCCGCCTTCAGGGCGATCATGGCCTTATAGCACACGGTAGAAGTGGGGTTGGTGCTGGGGACGATGGCGGCGATGACCCCCACCGGTACGCCGATTTCCCAGACCCGATCCTTCCCGCTCTTTCGCAGAAGGCCCACGGTCTTCATACCCCGGACGGCCTTGGCGACGGTTTCGGAAGCAAACCGATTCTTCGTGATCTTGTCCGGCACATTGCCGAAGCCCGTTTCCTCCACGGCGTTCTTCGCCAGAGTCTCCGCCTGGGCGGAGAACGCCGAGGCGATGGCCTCCACGATGGCATCCAGCTTCTCCTGCGGAAAATCCGCCAGAAGGTGCTGCGCCTTTTCCGCCTGCCGGGCAAGGGTTCTTGCCTCCTGCCGGGCGGCCAGATCCTGATCCAGTTCCATGTGTTACCCTCCCTTAGAACAGCAGGCTGGAGCCGTCCCCCGCCTTCTTCGTCAGCCTGCCGTTTTCCACAAAGCCCATTTTCTCCAGCCACCGCTGAAACTCCGGGATAGCGGTCTTGCCGGTGATCTCCCGCAGAGCCGCCGTTTCCCGGAAGCCGGTGGTCTGGTAGTTGAGCATGATGTCATCCCCATGAGGAATGCCCATAAAGTAGTTGCAGCCCGCCAGCGTCAGAAGGCTCGCCAGATTTTCAATGTCGTTCTGGTCGGCCTTCATGTGGTTGGTATAGCAGCAGTCGCAGCCCATGGAAATCCCCGTGAGCTTGCCCATGAAGTGATCCTCCAGCCCCGCCCGGGTGACCTGCCGGGCATCGTACAGGTATTCCGGCCCGATGAAGCCCACCACGGTGTTGACCAGGAAGGGCTGGAACCGCTTGGCAAAGCCGTAGCACCGGGCCTCCATAGTCACCTGATCGGTATCGTGGTGGGCGTTGGACGACAGCTCCGAACCTTGGCCGGTTTCAAAGTACATGACGTTTGGGCCTTCGGCGGTGCCCTCCTTCAGAAGCAGCTGCCGGGCCTCCTCCAATGTGGCGGCGTCGAAGCCGAAGGCCTCGTTGCCCTTCTGGCTTCCGGCGATGGACTGGAAGATCAGGTCACAGGGCGCGCCCGCCCGGACGGCCTTCATCTGAGCGGTGACATGAGCCAGCACGCAAATCTGGGTAGGAATCTGCCAGTGCTCCCGGATTTCCTGGAACCGGCGCAGAACCCGCCCTACCTGCTCCGGGCTGTCCGTCACCGGGTTCAGGCCGATGACCGCGTCCCCCGCGCCGAAGCTCAGACCCTCCAGCGTAGAAGCGGTAATGCCCTCCGGGTCGTCGGTGGTGTGGTTGGGCTGCAGGCGGCAGGAAAGGGTACCCGGCAGGCCGATGGTGGTATTGCAGTGGGCGGTGACGGTGATTTTATTTGCGGCGTAGATAAGGTCTAGATTGCCCATGAGCTTGCACACCGCCGCCACCATTTCCGAGGTCAGCCCCCGGCTGATTCGCCGGATGTCCTGGCCGGTGGTGGTCTCGTCCAGGAGCCACTCCCGGAAGTCCGCCACCGTCCAGCCCCGGATGTTCCGGTAGACCTGCTCGTTTACGTCGTCCTGAATGATCCGGGTGACTTCGTCGGCCTCATAGGGAACGGCGGGATTCTCCCGCAGCTGCCCCAGGGTCACGGCGGAGAGCACCACCTTGGCCGCTACCCGCTCCTGGGCGGTCTCCGCCGCCAGGCCTGCCAGCTTGTCCCCGGTTTTTTCCTCGTTTGCCTTGGCCAGAACCTGCTTTACGTCCCGGAATGTATAGGTTTTTCCCAGCAATGTGGTTTTCAGCTTCATATTCCTCATCCTTATCCGAAGCGGAGGGCGGCAAGCCGCCCCCGCTCTAGTGCGATTTTGCTTAGGGAAACTCTGAATAAATCGTCTGCGGCTGGATAGCGGATCTTTTTCTCTATCCGTGCGGCTTCAAAAGCGGGAAATACATCAAGTATTCCTCCGCTTTTGAACCCTTCGGCTAAAGAAAAATCTCTCACTCCCAGCTCTTGCCGATTTAATCAGAGCTTCCCTTTCTCCTGGATCATCAGAAGATACAGCATACTGCTCATCCGGTTCAGAGCCTTGGGGATGTCCTCCCGAATGAGGTTCCCCTCCCGGTCGGAAAAGGCCTCCACCGCCTCCAGCTCCGCCGAGCGGGCAAAGCACCGAACCCGGTTCAGCCCGGCGATCACCGAGCCGTCGGCGGCCTGGGGCATGAAATGGGGCTGGCCGTAGGAATCCTGGGGCATGTGGCTGCGCTTTCGCTGCTCGGCCTGGGTCAGGCCGCAGAGGGTGTCCTGCCCCAAAGGCTCTTCCAGCACGTCACAGCGAAGGATTTTCCGGGCGAAATCCAGGATTTCACCCAGTGCCCCCTCCGGTGCCCCCGGTATCTGCTGGCAGAGGATCAATTCTGCCTCCAGGGTGTCCATTTTCCCCCGAAAACGGATTCTGGGGTGGGTTTTGGGCACCAGAATTTCTGCGTTCAGGTGGGTCATATGCTCCGGCTTTTCCTCTACGAAGCCGCCGGATAACAGCCGATAGCGTTCCGGCCTTGCCTGGGAGCCAGGCAGGATTTCTATCCGTTCCCGGCGCAGATAATCCCGGGCATCGCTTGTCAGCTGGTCGCCCTTGCCCAGGTAGTAGACCCGCCTGCCCTCCCGGTTGCGGATGTTGGCCCGGACGGCCTGCTCGTCATACAGCATTATTTACCGGCGGTAGGTGCCTGACCGCCCCGACCCTTTGGCAGGATGGCATCCACCTCCATGTGAGGCCGGGCGATGACGTGGACGGAGATCAGCTCTCCCACCTTCTCCGCTGCGGCGGCACCGGCATCCGTGGCCGCCTTCACCGCGCCCACGTCCCCCCGAACCATCACCGTCACCAGGCCGCCGCCGATCTGCTCCTTGCCCACCAGCTGGACGTTGGCGGACTTGACCATGGCATCCGCCGCCTCGATGGCTCCCACAAGCCCCTTTGTTTCGATCATACCCAAAGAATTCGTATCCATTTGTTACATCCTTTCCATCGGTTGTGCCGCGACTTCCTCCACCGCGGCGGCAAAGGCAGCGCAGGCGGCATCGCAGGCACTTTGGGTGCCGGTCAGCAGCCCGCCGCCGAAATTCGTCTGGCTGGGCGGGGCATAGAGCTTACAAAGCCGAACCTCCGCCGCCTTCAGAGCCGCGTCCATGGCATACATGCCTTCCAGAGGCGGGGCAATCAGGTAGGCAAGAGCCGAGCCCGGCTCCACCTCCGCCTCTTTGGCAAGGTAAGTGCCTGCGCTGCTCACAGTGTGCGCAAGATAGGGTACATTATGCGTCTGTTCAAAGCCCACCCTGGTCAGTTCCGACAGCGCCGCCTCCATGCCGCTGCGCACTGCCCCCGGAGTCTTCGCCGCCAGAATGCCGATAACCTCCCCGGCGTTGGGGGTGGAGGCGTTGGAAGCTCCGGCGTAGAAGCTTCTGCCGTAGGCCACCTCCACCTCGGCGGCTTTCGTGGCCGCGTCCAGGGCGATATAGGTGGCATCGTCACAGTCGGTGGTGAGAAGACCCAACGCCGGATACCCCGCCGGCGCACCCAAAGCACGGCACAGAGCCGGGCTGGCATTGGCCAGATACCGCACCGCCAGAACCTTCACCGGGATCATTGGGCCGCCTCCAGATGCAGCCCTACGCCGGAGACCTTCCGCTTCAGAATCGTGTCGATCAGGTCGGCAATGTGCGCCCCGGCCTCCACGGCGGGAGTGCCCTGGGCGTGGATGTTGGAAACCACTGTCCGGGCGGATTCCGACACGCCGGTTCTGGGCTGATAGGTGATATAGGCGGACATACTCTTATCCGTCACCAGCCCCGGCCGCTCCCCTACCAGCATACACACCAGCTCGCAGCCGGTCACATCCCCGATGGCATCCCCCGCCCCTACCCGGCAGTACCGGACGAAAATGGGGGTACCCGGATCGATGCCCTTGAGCTTCAGCCCCTCCCGGAGAGCCTGAAGGCAGTCCATGGCATTGGCCTCGATGGCCGCGGAGGACAGGCCGTCCCCCACCACGATCTGCACCCGTGGGGTGCCGGGGATGGCAGAGCGGATTTTCCGCTGATTTTCGGCGTCAAAGCACCGGCCATAGTCCGGGCGGGTCAGGTACTCGTCCTTATCCCGGCACCGGGTCTGCACCTCCACCATGCCGTTTTTCTGGGCGAAATCCTCGCTTACCTGAGAAAACACCGCGTCCTGAGCCGCCGCGTGGTCGGCTCGGAAGCGCAGCATGGTCAGCGTTTTATACCGGGGTCCTGCCTTACCGCTGCCCAGCCGGGCAGGGGTGCGTGCCTTCATTTTCCGGAATTTCTCCCCGTTTTCCGGATCCTCCGTCAGATAGAGCTTCCGCAAATCCAGCTCCGTCACATCCGGCACAAAGTCCCCGTCTTCGTAAGGTGTGGGCTTCGGCTCCGGCTGGGGAGCCGTGGGATGGTACTCCCCGGCCTTCACCTGGGGCGGCTGCCCCATTTCCTCCAGAATCTGAGCAACCATCTGCGTTAAATCCTGCTTATTCATGTTCTGCTCCTTTCCAGCACCAGGGTTTTCAGCACCACCGGGAAGGCTCCGCCCACCGGCGTACCGATGTCCAGATAGGTATCCGGCAAAGCCCGCACCCGGTCAATGCACAGGATTCGGGCGTTTTCCGGAAGCCTTGCCGACAGGGCATGACCCAGAGCCTTGGCCATATCCGCCTCCAGGCAGACCAGCACCTCCTCCGGGCTTCCCCGGCTCAGTTCCCTGGCAAGTGCCTGCACCCGCTCATAGGTGGGCGGAGCCTCGCCGGGAACGGACAGGATCACGGAGCCTTCAAACTGACTCCGGTTTTCCTCTGCAACCGGGATGTTTTTCATGGGAAAGCGAATATTCTGGCAGAAAACCGTGCTGCCGGACAGCTGGGTGCTGTGGCACCCGGCACCAATGACCGTGGCACGGATGGTCTGCTCCCCCAGCCGGTACTGCCCCTGGCACAGGCGGCTTTTCCGGATACTTTGCCCCAGGATTGGACCCATATCCCCAAATTCCAGCCAGGGTCGCTCCCTTTCGATGCAGTCCGCCACCCCGCCGGAAAAGGAGAGCACCAGCGGCTCTTTCGGCGGCTGCCAGACTTCTCCGGTTTCCTTCGTCAGAAGCTGGTCAAGAAGAGCCGTTGGTTCCCGAAGACCCGCCGCCATTTCCAAGGCACGGGTCAGGGTGTCTGCCAGGGCGGTAATTTCCTCTTTTGTGGTCTTTTCCCCAGGCCTTTTCGGGAAAAGACCCTGCAAAACCGGAGATACATAGGTGATTTCCCCGGTGTCCGTCAGCTTCACCAGCCGTCCGCCTACGTTCAGGCAGCCGGTTTTGCGGATTTTTCCGTCCTGAATCAGAGCCAAATTGCTGGTTCCCCCGCCGATATCCATATGCAGGACGGTTTTTCCCGTTTCCCCGGAATCGCTCACCGCCCCGGCTCCCTTGGCCGCCAGAACGCTCTCTAAGTCCGGCCCGGCGGTAGCCACCACGAACTCCCCCGCCAGGTCGGACAGGGCTTCCAGCACCGTCCGGGCGTTTTCCTTCCGGCTGGTTTCCCCGGTGATGATGATGGCGCCGGTGTCCACCTTCTCCCGGGAAATCCCCGCTTTCCGGTACTCTTCTTCTACAATTTCCCGGATTTTTCCTCCGTTTACATGGCTTTCCTCCAGAAGCGGCGTAAAATACACCGGGCTTTCATAGAGAATTTCCCGCTTCGTGATGGCAAGCTCCGGCACAGTGAAGGCCGAGGCTCGGTTTTCTACCTTCAGTCGGGAAACCACCAGCTGGGTGGAGGTGGTGCCCACGTCCAGACCCACGCTCAGAAGGCTCTCAGACATGACCCGTCACCTCTTCCAGGATCCGGCGCACCAGGAAGCCCTCCACGCGCATGGGGTTGGTGTCGCAGCAGGGATCCTTCAGGGTCGCCTCCACCAGCTCCCCGGCCTGCCGCCAGACGCTTCTGGGATCGATGCCCGCCTGCAGAAGGGTCTCCGGCAAATTCAGCTCCCGGCGCAGACGGCACAGGCCGTTTTTCAGGTTCCGGATGGCGATGGTATCCGCGCTGCCCCCGATCCCCGCCGCACGAGCCAGC
Source organism: Clostridiales bacterium UBA6386 (assembly GCA_002437585.1). Taxonomy (GTDB): domain Bacteria; phylum Bacillota; class Clostridia; order Oscillospirales; family Oscillospiraceae; genus Faecousia. Next base: position 84,588 of record DJQM01000017.1, read on the forward strand.
TCCGCGTACTTTTTTCCCGCCACATGGGCGTTGCAGCCGATGACCGCAGGCAGCAGCACCGCGTTCAGCCGTCCGTGGGGGACGTGGAACATGCCGCCCAGGCTGTGGGACATGGCGTGGCACAGCCCCAGCCCCGCCTGGGTAAAGGCCATGCCTGCCATGGTGGACGCCAGATGCACCTTCAGCCGCACCGCCGTATTCCCGGCAAAAGAAGCGGGCAGGTTGCCGAAGGCTACGGAGAAGGCCTCCCGGGCGTACAAGTCCGTAATAGCCCCGGCGTTTTTGGCAACGTAGCTTTCCGCCGCGTGGGTCAGCACGTCAAAGCCGGTTTCCGCGATCAGCCCCGGAGGCAGAGCCGTCAGCAGATCGCTGTCGAGAATGGCAATGTCAGGCCGCATCCGGCTGTCCACTAACGGGTGCTTTACCCGGTCATGGGTCAGAATGGCAAAGTCCGTCACCTCCGAGCCGGAGCCGGAGGTGGTAGGAATGGCCGCCACCAGGCAGTCCCCCTTGGCAAAATAGGCCATGGCCTTGGCGCAGTCCATGGCACTGCCGCCCCCCAGGGCCACCAGCAGATCGGGGGCGAAGGCCCGGAGCCGGGCGGTCCCCTCCGCCGCCAGCTCCACCGTTGGGTCCGGCTGGATTTTATCAAAAATTTCCGAGCTTTCACATCGGGACAGCTCCACGATCCGCTTCGCCGTGCCGTTTTTCACAAAAAAGGGATCCGCCACCAGAAACAGCCGCTTTTTCCCCAGGGAGGAAAGAGCCGAAACCGCCCCGGCTCCCGCAAGAATCCTCGTTTTGCAGAAGAATTCTTTCAAATCACACCACCGCCTTTTCAGGAGGTAGTATTGCCAAAACCCGGAAGGTTATGTGTGTTTTTCGCAAAAAAGAGGCTGCCGCAAAATGCTTGCGACAGCCTCTTTTTATATGAACTTAGATATTCCCATTGCTTTCAGCTTTACACAAACTTTCGGTGCAGTTCCTCCGGAGGCAATTTTCTTGTCCCGGCAAGAAAATTGATAAGAAGCCGGCTTAGGGGG
>DJQM01000017.1:85650-91568 GCA_002437585.1 Clostridiales bacterium UBA6386
AGCCGCCCCCCTAAGTACCCCCTGGCCGCATCGCCGGAACCGTGTCTGAATCTTCCAGATCGCTATGGGCAGTTTATTGGGATATGCGGGTTACTTATTCCGTTTTTTCATCGGGGATGGTGATATTCACCCCGTTGACCTCCACCGCCTCATCGGCACAGATCATGATGTACTTGACCCCGCCGATAACCCTGGTCTCCACCAGGTCGCTGCGGGTGGGGTCAACCTTGATGACCACATCCGGGGTCTTCACCTCAAAATGCTTGTCATCGATGATGTTCTTGGGATGCAGGTCAGCCTCGAATCCGAAGGCCTCATCGTAGTCCACGCTGAACTTGGACAGGTGTTCTTCACTGACCCCGCAGGCCGCCAGCACCTCCTTCACGTCCGCCTTGGCAATCATCAGAGGTTCCGGAACCTTGGCCTCCTTGTGCAGGGCGATCCGCTCCCGGAGCTGGTCGTGGACGGTCTGCACCACGTCCAGGCTGCATTCCTCCCCCAGGGAGGTGGTGAGCAGAGCCTCGAAGGTGTGCTTCTGCTCCTCTGCGGGCTGGGGAGCCGGGGTGTTGAACAGGGTCTCAATGAGGGCGTCCTGGCTGGTTTTCACATCATGGGTGTAGTACAGGGCATTGTAGATGTTGGTGGAGCGGTTGTCGAAGGCCGGGAACAGGAAGCCCAGAGCCGGAGCACCCACCATCTGGTTCATAGCCCCGTCGTGGAACGTCTTTTCCTCAGGGACATAGTGCAGGTTGGCCTTGGTCTGCTTCACCGGGCAGATGGCGCACAGCAGGAAGGAATAGGTTTCGTCAGAGTTGTCCTTCTGGAAGGCGTCGTCCCGGGACTTGAAGGGCACATCGTAGGCGTCATATCCAATGAGAATCAGATAATTCCCCTCAATTACCAAAGCATCGATGATTTTTCTGAAAAATTCTCCCCGAAGCTCCTCATCCTCCAGCTTGCTTTCCCGCAGTCCCATCAGCAGCTTGTGCTCCGGAGAATCGGCCACCTGGCTGGTTTTGAAGGTGATATCAATGAGATTTCTGCCGATGGCACCGGAGAGTGTCCGCCGGAGAAGGGCAAAATATTTGTCGGATTCGTTCTCCGGCATGATGCCCGTGGACTGGCGGAACTCGGAGATAATCTCCTTGTTCTCGTTGACGTAGCAGCCGAAAATGGCCGTCATATTGCTGCGATCCCGGCGCATATGCCGCCGAATCTCGCCGATTTCCTTATCGATCATGTTGTGTCTCCTGTAAATTAAAAATAAGAACCGGATGGCAGGCATGGCCTGCACCCGTGCCATTATAACGCAAAGCGGGAGAAAATGCAAATCCGGATTGCGTTGGCATCTGCCGTGGCCTTATCGGTGCCTACGAAGGGTTTCCTTGGTTGCGGCAATGATGTCACGAATCATCCGCTTTTCCTCCGTACTGCAATCTGCCAGCAGATCGGCAATGTCCTTCTCCAGATAGGTCTGGGCAATGGGCAACTGGGAACAAAGTAAAAGACCGCCCGGACATTCCACTGCCCGGGCGGTAGTCTCCGCAGGACGCATATACTCATGTCAGAAAAGTATGGAGGTGCGCCGTATCAGTTGTGTGGGCTTTCTACTCATTCCATTGCCTTGTTGTACTCTTGTAGTGCTTCAGCAAAGGCTATGATTCCAGTCACACAAATTGAAACGCCTTTTTCTAAAGCATATCTCCAATCCTTAAAGGCTTTACTGGATTCATCCAGCAATTCATCCAATGGCTTGCTGCACTTTTCCTTATATGCCGATCTGATTGCTGCTTTATCTTTATCATCAAGTGTGTTAAAGAGTTGGCCCAGATCATGCCCTCGACTAAATTCCTGGGTAGGTGATTGCTTGATCATAATTGCTTTAATAAATAGCTCACATGAAAAACTCACATTAACTACAAATGGATACATTTTCCCAAGCAGGAAACCACTGATATCATCAGTGCATAATTTTGCCACATTCAGAAATGCTGTCGCTTCATCAATGCACACTTGATAATCTCCAACCATACTCACCACTCCCAATCTACATAAGGTGTATCTTCAACGCCCTTAGCGTTCAGATTGGCAACCATGCGGTCGAGCTTCCCCTTCCACATTTTTTTGAACCAATCGGTATGACCAAACCATTTCACGAGAGTAGGACTGATTGCGTAATAGGTGCGAATAAATGCACGACCATACCAAGTTTCTGCAAGTGTATAATCACGGAAACGCCGTAGTGTCCAAACCTGCGGACAATCGTAAGAACCATAGATTGCAGTAGCTACATAGCAACCACCAGTTCCTGATGATGAAGTGGTAGAAGGTTTTGTGATAGACGAAAATGGGTCTGAATAATTAATTTCATAATGCTCATTGATAATTTTTGTTGCATAGCTACACATTGGCTTCAGCTTATCAAATATAAAATTCTGCCAACTTGGGTACAGCCCTGTATACATCTTGTAATAGTATTCATTTGCGTTTTTCAAAGCAATAAGCGCAATTCCCTTTATATCTTCATCATCGGGAAGCATAATAAGGAGAGAACCGCCTAAATAGCGTGAAAGTGCAGCACATGCATCTGCGCGCTCAAAGAAATCGGACACCGCGCTTTTGTAAACGGGCGATTCATAAGAAGAATTTCTTTTGACAGAATCATATGCATCTTTAGATGCAGAGAAGAATGTCTCAGCGCCTGCAATGCAACTCTTGGCGATTTGCATGCATGCCTCCTTTTTCTTCTGGTCATCATCGATATGTTGTGCAATTAAGAGCATAACGCTTTCAATACAGTTCCGGATTGATTTAGCCGCTGGGGCAATTTGAATTATTCTGCAATTCAGTGAACGATAAAAAACAGAATAGAACGCCGCTTCCCAGCTGTTGGGGTCTTTCTGCAAAATCTTATCGTAGTATTTCGCTGCGCTCTCACAGTCATTATTTTTCCCTGCTCTTCTGGCAATTTCATAAAGGTTATTAAGTTCCTCGGAGGTATCCACCTTAACAGTACTGCCACTTACATCAACAGTTCCCTCAATCATCAGTTTTTTAGCTTCCTCTGTAGAATACTTTGTCCCACAAGACTGGCAAACAAACACTCCGCCGTCTTTAATCAAGTCTGTACTCCCACACATTTCACAAGTTAGCTGCTTCATTTTTTGCTTCCTCCAATTATTTCAAAATTTTGATTTTTCTATTTCGCTCGTCTAAAAGCGAATTAAGCTCGTTAATAGTTTTCACTTTATCCGCAAAGGATTTCAGTTCAGCGATTTTCTCCGTGATTCGATCTTCAATCTCCGACAACTGCTCGTCACTCATGGGATCGGAATAGCGGATTTTTTCCGCCAACTGCATCAACGCAGATTTCGTCGCATCATCTTTTTCTGCCTCGGCAAGAATTTCAATATCCACTTGCAGCTGCCTGATATAGAAAACCTTTTTCTGCACCTTTGCAGACACCTGCTCGATCTCGCCGCGCCCGGCATCGGAAGCAATCATGCACACGGCGGATACGCCCGCGATCACTGCGCAGGCAACGACCGCGCTCCAAATTGGAAGTGTGGGGATGGACAGGAATACAGCGAAAGCAATGAGCTGAATTACAAAGTATACCCTGCCGATATGAACAACCGGGAAGCCGAGAAACTTGCTTTTCATGGATTCAGCACGTCCAAGGGCTGCGTTCCAAATGATAACCTGGGCGGCAAGCGCAATGGCCGTAAATACATAGGAAATCCAAAAAGCCGCGGTTTTTGTCACGGGGACAGCAAACGCAATGACGCTGACCAGGATAAACAGGATGCTGAGGATGGCGTAGCCCTTTGTACTGTTCTTTTTCATCATCAGCCCTCCCTCTTTGTGCCGCACTTGGGGCAGAACTTGCCAGGTTTGATGAACTTAAAGCCACATCTTGCGCAGGTGTCAGGAGTTGTCTGCGGCGCACCGCACTCATCGCAGAATGCAGCACCCTGCGTCAATTCAGCTCCGCATTGGTCACAAAAGCGATTTGCTGTCGCTTGTGGTTGCGCCGTAATTCCCGCAAACGCGTCAGACACAGCTCCGCCGACCATGCTGCCAACTGTGCCGCCGACTCCGGTCATCATGCCCAAACCAATTCCCATATTAGAAAACTGTCCAACGGCCTTGTTGCGCGCCGCATCCTGCGCAACATCGAATCCACGCTCCTGCTGGTAGGTGTAGCCCTCCTGCATTCGCTTCGTTGCCTGTGCCTGAGAATCAATAACAACTTTCTGCGCTTCGGTCTGGGCATAGATCACGTCGGTCTGCTGCTTCAGCCTTGCCTCCGCAATATCCGCATACTGGCGGAAATGCAGCTCCTTGAATTTTTCATACTGTGAATCACCATCCGGCTTCACCACCGTAGTGACATAGAAGCGTTTGAGCTGCACGCCGTAATCCAGGAAATCCGGGATCAGCCGCTTCTGGATGTCTGCTGAAAAGCTCTCCAGGCTCTCGTCGATTTCAAAAATGTTGATAGCATTGGCACGCATTGCCTGAGCGATGTAGGTTTTTACCTTGGTCATCAGGATGCCACGGAAGTAGGCCGTCAGCTGATGACGATCCAAAACCCGCTCCGTGCCGACTAGTTTGACAAGCAATTTGCGGGAATCATCTACGCAGAGAGACATTTCACCACTTGCGCCGATGGAAAGCGGGAACTTGTATGTAGGCTCTACATACTGCACCTTGCTATCCGTTCCCCAGCGAATCGCCATTTGTTCCGTTTTGTTTATGAAATAGATTTCACAATGGAATGCACTTTCGCCGCCCGTTGGGATATTGATCAGATGGCGCAGGATAGGGATATTCTCCGTTTCCAAGGTGTGTCGTCCCGGCCCAAACAAATCAAGTGCCTGCCCATTCAGGAACAAAATTGCTTCCTGCGATTCGTGGACAATCAGCTGAGACGATGTGTTGAAGTCCTCGCATGGGTGCTTCCAGATGAAAGTGCTGTTATCGCCTTCGTATTTGATAATCGAAGCGATTGCCGTCATAACTTAGCCTCCCTTTTGTTTTCAATTGTGTACTTATTGGAAGTAACAGAATAGTAAAAATAATTCTTGAAGAATATAGTTGAAATCTCCACTTTTTGCGAGTATAATGTTGGTGGTAGTTACCTACATTGAGATTCATAAAAGTACACAATTGAAAACAAAANNAAGTACACATTCTCAAATTTACGGTGTGCTTTGCTTCTCTGTGGTTTCAAGCTTGGTAGCCTTACTGTAGAAAGTGCCGACAGGCATGTTGCAAGCTGCCGCCGCTTGTTTCAGCGGCAGTTTTTTCGTGCGCCACGCTTTTCGCACTTCGTAGAAGTTATCTGGCAACTGGCGCGGCGGCCTTCCGAATTTAACGCCTTTCGCCTTCGCGGCGGCGATACCCTCGGCCTGTCGCTTACGGATAAAATCTCGTTCGTTCTGCGCTACGAAAGACAAGATTTGCAGTACAAGGTCAGCAATGAATGTTCCCATTAAGTCCTTGTCCTGCCGGGTATCCAGCAAAGGCATATCGATCACGCAAATATCTACATTTTTCTCTTTGGTCAGAATGCGCCACTGATTCTGCACCTCTTCATAGTTGCGTCCCAGCCGGTCGATGCTCTGAATGTAGAGCAAATCGCCCGGCTTCAATTTTTTCACTAATTCTTTATACTGAGGACGTTCGAAGTCTTTTCCCGAAACCTTATCCATATAAATAAAATGATCTTCTACGCCCTTGTCATACAGGGCGATCAACTGCCGATCCTCATTTTGATCCTTGCTGGATACGCGAATATAACCATAGATGCTCATAGCTTCTCCTCCTTGTATTTCAAATGATAAGGGCTGGCATGAATGCTCCGTCTGCGGTGGAAGCACGGGCAGAAGCCAAAAAACGAAGAAGCGGAAGGG
>DJQM01000017.1:91593-119810 GCA_002437585.1 Clostridiales bacterium UBA6386
CCCTTCCGCTTCTTCGTTTTTTCTCTTGGAACTTAGTCCCAAAGGCACTTCCAGTTCTGGATGAAGTACTCCGCGCCGGAGTACACGGTGGTGACGACGATGACGCCGATGACCACGAAGCTCAGCATTGGGATGCCGGGCAGAGCCATCATCAGGCACAGACCCACCATGGTGCTGGCAGTCTTCACCTTGCCGCTCCAGCCGGCGGCGATAACCGTGCCCTTCTGGACGGCAATGAGCCGCAGGCCGGTAACGCCGAACTCCCGGGTCAGGACGATCATCAGCGCCCAGGCCGGGAACACGCCCCACTGGCAGAACACGCACATGGCGGCGATGGTCAGAAGCTTGTCCGCCAGGGGGTCGAGGAATTTGCCGAAATCCGTCACCTGGTGATAATGCCGGGCGATGTAGCCGTCCACAAAATCCGTCAGGCTGGCAAGGATAAAAATCGCCAGGGACACATACATCCACAGGCCGCGCTCGCCGCCGGATAAGTACATGGTCACAAGATAGACCGGGATCATCAGCACCCGGGACAGGGTAATCTTACTTGCCGTCGTCATGCTTCCGCCTCCTCCACCACATAGCCGGACAGGTCGCCGTCCAGGCTGCCGTCAATTTTTACCCAAACAAAATCGCCGATGGCAGCCGGCTCGTCGGTCGCGATCCAGACCCGGCCGTCAATGTCGGGGGAATCGGCGTAGCTGCGGCCGTAGAACTGTTCCGCTTCCTCGTCGTAGCCGTCCACCAGGACTTCCAGGGTCTTGCCGATCATGGAGGCGTTCCATTCATCCATAATTTCGGACTGGATCATCTCGACGGTCTGCGCCCGCTGCTGAGCGGTTTCCGTATCCACAAATTCCATCTTCGCGGCGGGGGTTCCCTCCTCCGGGGAGAAGGCGAAGGCACCTACCCGCTCCATCCTGGTTTCCCGGAGGAAATCGCAAAGCTCCTGGAACTCCGCCTCCCCTTCCCCGGGCAGGCCGGTGATCAGGCTGGTGCGGATGACCAGGCCGGGAATCCGTGCCCGGAGCTTCGCAAGCAGCGCCTTGATGAAGGGACCGTCGCCCCGGCGGTTCATGCGCTTGAGAATCTCGCTGTTGCAGTGCTGCAGGGGAATGTCCAGGTACTTGACGATCTTCGACTCCGTGGCGATCACGTCGATGAGCTCGTCGTCAATTTCGTCCGGGTAGACGTAGTGAACCCGGATCCAGTGAAGACCGTCGATTTTGCAAAGCTGACGCAAAAGCTCCGGCAGCAGCCGCTTGTGCTCCGGGAAATCCGTGCCATAACGGCTGGTATCCTGAGCCACCACGATCAGCTCCTTCACGCCGCTGTCTGCCAGCATCCGGGCTTCGTAGAGCACGTCGTCCAGCTGACGGCTGCGGTACCGACCCCGCAGGTAGGGGATGATGCAGAAGGCGCAGCGGTTGTTGCAGCCTTCGGCGATTTTGATAAAGGCGTAGTGCTCCGGGGTGGTGACGATCCGGCCGGTCTCCTGCTCCGGGGCATCGATGGAGCCGTAGTCCGCCACTTCCTTCTCGTCCAGCAGGGCCTCGATGGCGGGGACGATCTCCGTGTAGCTGCCGGTGCCCAGAACGCCGTCCACCTCGGGCAGCTCCTTCTGAATGTCCCCCTGATACCGCTGGGACAGGCAGCCCGTCACCAGGATTTTGCCCACAAGCCCCTGCTCCTTCAGGGCGGCGGTTTGCAGAATATAATCGATGGCTTCGGTTTTGGCCGAATCGATAAAGCCGCAGGTGTTGATAACCACCACGTCGCTGCCCACGATGTCCTCCTTGACGGTGTGTCCGGCTTCTTTCACCCGGTACATCATCCGCTCGCAGTCCACCTGATTCTTGGCACAGCCAAGGGAAATGAATCCAATTTTTGCCATATCTTTCAATCCTCAAATATGTCCTCGCAGTCGAAGGACAGGGTATTCAGCACCCGCTTCACCGTGCCGTAGCTGTGGCCCCGGCGAAGAAGGGCATCGACGGCCCGTTTGACTTGCTTTTCGTCAGAATTCCCATCCAGCCGGGAGCGAAGAAAGCTTTCGATTTTTTCCGTCTGGTCGGGATAATCCGCCAGGGCTTCCTCCCAATAGGCCTTGGGAATCCGCTTTTCGTAGAGGGCCTGCTTGGCTCTGGCCAGGCCGTAGCCCTTGGCAATGCAGGAGTGCACCACCTGCTCGGCGGTGGCCCGGTCGTCCACCAGATGGAGGTCCTCCATCCACTCCACCGCGGCCTTGGCCTGCTCCGGATCCTCACCCTTGCGAACCAACCGCTGCTCCAAGTCCTTCCGGGACACGCTGGAGGCGGACACGATCCGAACCGCCCGCATTTTGGCGGACATCTGCCCGGCGACCTTCTGAAGACGGGCTAACTCCTCTTCCTCCAGCTCCTTGTCGGGATAAAGTCCGAAGTCCTCCACGGTCTGCCGATAAAGCCCCAGCCGGGTTCCGTCGGAAAAGGTGACCCAGTAGCGTCCCGCCCGGTCAGGGGCGTTGCGCAGCTGCTCAATCCTCATCGTTGAAGTCGTCGGCGGTGACGGCTACCGCCTTGTCGGCGGGCTTGGCCGGAGCCTTGGGCGCACCGGCGTTCAGCTTCCACAGGTTCTCCCGAACCTGGGTCTCCACCTGGGCAGCAATGTCCGGGTTATTTATCAGGTAATCCTTCACGGCGTTGGCACCCTGGCCGATCCGCTCGTCGCCCATGGAGAACCAGCTGCCGCTCTTCTGAACAATGTCCATCTGCACCGCCAGGTCTACCAGCTCGCCCCACTTGGAAATGCCCTGGCCGTACATAATTTCAAACACCGCTTCCCGGAAGGGCGGGGCCACCTTGTTCTTGACCACCTTCACACGGGTCTTGTTGCCGATGACGTTGCCGCCTTCCTTGATGGTCTCGATCCGGCGCACATCCAGACGGACGGAGGAATAGAACTTCAGGGCGTTGCCGCCGGTGGTGGTTTCCGGGTTGCCGTACATGACGCCGATCTTCATGCGCAGCTGGTTGATGAAGATGACCACGCAGTTGGTCTTGGCAATGGTGCCGGCCAGCTTCCGCAAAGCCTGGGACATGAGTCGAGCCTGAAGGCCCACGAAGGTGTCGCCCATTTCACCCTCGATTTCCTGCTTGGGAACCAGGGCCGCCACGGAGTCCACTACCACCGCGTCGATGGCACCGGAGCGCACCAGGGCATCGGTGATCTCCAGAGCCTGCTCGCCGGTGTCCGGCTGGGAAACCAGCAGATTGTCCGTATCCACGCCCAGAGCCGCGGCATAAACCGGGTCAAGGGCGTGCTCCGCGTCCACGAAGGCTACCTCGCCCCCCCGTTTCTGGGCTTCCGCCAGAATGTGCAGAGCCAGGGTGGTCTTGCCGGAAGACTCGGGCCCGTAAATCTCGATGATTCTGCCCTTGGGCACGCCGCCGATACCCAGCGCGGCATCCAGAGCCAAGGAGCCGGTGGGAATGGCCTCCACGTTCATTTCCGGCCGGTCGCCCAGACGCATGACCGTGCCCTTGCCGAAGCTCTTGTCGATCTGGGCCAGAGCCGTCTGCAGTGCCTTCTTCTTATCGGAAGCGGGGGTGGGGGCTTCATAAACTGTCTTTTTCGTTGCCATAATCAATCTTCCTTCCTGCCGTACCGCGCAAGCACGGAGCGTTCTCTATCGTTATAATCTCTGGTTCGTTCCAGGATGGTATAGCCGTTTTCTTCTAAGATTTCGCACACGTCGCCGCCCTGCCCGTCGCCGAACTCAAAGCACAGGAAGCCTCCGGGCTTCAGAGCCGCGCGGAAATGAGCGGCGATATCCCGGTAAAAATTCAGGCCGTCCTCCCCGCCGTAAAGAGCCAGATGGGGTTCGTACTCCCGGACGCTGGCGGGAAGCTCCTCCATGTCATGGGCACTGATATAGGGGGGATTGGAGACGATCAGGTCGAATTTTCCCAAAAAACCGCTGACCGGCTTTCTGGCATCGGCCTGAACGCAGCGCACCCGGCCGGTGAGCTTGTTCAGCACCGTATTTTCCTTGGCCACGGACAGGGCTTCCTGGCTCACGTCCGCCAGGGTCACTCTCGCGTCCTTCACCCGGCTGGCAATGGCCAGCCCGATGCAGCCGCTTCCGCAGCATAAATCCAGAATCCGAGGGTCTTTCTCCAGAAACAGAGCCTGCTTGATGGCAAGCTCCGCCAGGGCGCAGGTGTCGTCTCTGGGGATCAGCACCTTGGGAGACACCAGCATGGGAAGGCCATAGAATTCCCACTGACCCAGCACATAGGCGATGGGTTCGTCCGCCAGCAGCCTGCGCAGGTTCGCTTCCACCTGCGCCACGATTCTTTCTCCGGCGTATAAGTCCCGGTCTGCCAGAAGCTGAGCCTGGGTCTTGCCGGAGGCATGACACACCAGGAGCCTTGCCAGCACCCCGGGATCCTGGGGCGAAGCCTGGTTCGCCAATGCCCGGCGTGTGTCCTGGTACAGGTCGCCGTAGGTTTTTACCATCGATCCGCGCCCTCCCGCTCCGGCAGCACCGCCTCCAGGGCGGCAATGCCCACCTGGATCATGGAGTCGTCCGGCTCGTTGGTGGTGAAGTGCTGGAGCCACATGCCGGGAGCAGTGAGAATTTTCGTAAAGCCGTTGTCGTGCCGTCCTGCCCAGCGGTTGATTTCATAGGTGATGCCCACAACCAAAGGCAAAAGCAGCAGCTTGAACACGATCATCAGCAGCCGGTAGCCGAAGGTACCCCGGATGGTCTCCAGGGCAGGCACTGCCGCTAAAAGCGCGGAGGAAGCCACGGAAAACACCAGGATGGAGATGACCATGACCACCAGCAAAAAGCTGGTACCACAGCGGGGGTGAAGCCTGGTCTGCTGCCTGACGTTTTCCACCGTCAGGGGCAGCCCCGCCTCATAGCAGCGGATGGTTTTATGCTCCGCGCCGTGGTAGGAAAATACCCGGCGCATTTCCTCCATCCGGGAAATCAGCAGCATATAGGTAAGGAAAATCACCATCCGGATAACACCCTCAATGAGGTTCACCCCCAGATTGCTCCTGATCCACCGGTCGAAAAAGCCGCCGATGACCATGGGAAGCAGGAAGAACAGCACAACGGACAGTCCCAGACCCATACACATGGCAATGCCCACGATGGCCTTCTGGAAGGTTTCGCTGCCCAGCTTCTTTTCCAGCCAGCGGTCAAACTTGGAGGGTTCCTCCTGCATTTCCTCCGGGGCTAAGTCCGCCGAGCGGAGCAGAGCCTTAATGCCCACTACCTGGGCATCGAAAAAGTTGAAAACACCCCGGATAAAGGGCAGGTTCTTCCAGGATTTGGGGGGATTTTTCTTCCGGGGCATGGTTTCAACGTGCAGGCCGTCCTTGGTGCGCACCACAATGGCATCCTTGTCCGGCCCCCGCATCATAATGCCCTCGATGAGAGCCTGGCCGCCGATGGTGGTTTTGAATTTTTCCTGTGACATGGTTTCTCCTTAGTGGGCACCGGGCAGGCGAACCGTCACCAGCGTGCCGCCGCCCTCCGCGTTTTCCAGGGTCAGGGTACCGCCGTGCATCTCCACGATCTCATCGCAGACCGCAAGGCCGATGCCGGTGCCCCGGACGCTGGAGCTGCCCTTGTAAAATTTCTTCTTCACCAGAGGAAGCTCGTCCTCCGGGATTCCCGGGCCGAAGTCCCGGATCCGGACGACCACCTGGTCGTCCTCATAGTGCATGGAGGTCTCGATCCGCTTGCCGGAGCCGCCGTGCTTGGCCGCGTTGTCCAGTATATTCAGGAACACCTGCCGCATCCGCTGGGGATCGCAGGGAATTTCCGGAATGTCCTCGTCGCTTTCCTTGTAGACAAGCTCAATGCCGTCCTGAGCCAGTCGGCTGCCGTACATGAACACCGTGTCCTCATACTCGGATCGTAGATCCGTCATTTCCACCGCCAGGGTCATCCGTCCGTCCTGCATCCGGGTAAAGTCCAGCAGATCCATAACCATTTCCGTCAGCCGCTTTGCCTCGCTGGAGATGATCTTCAGGCCCTGGCGGGTGTCCGCGTCCATGTTTTCATCGGCAAGCAGCGTCTCGCTCCAGCCGTTGATGACGGTCAGCGGCGTGCGCAGCTCATGAGACAGCTGTGAGATAAACTCCGCCTGCATCTTCTCATTCTGGGCGATTTTGCTGGACATTTCGTTGATGGTGTCGGCCAGCGTGCCGATCTCGTCCCGGTAGGGGGTCTTGATCTGCACGCCGTAGCTGCCCGCGGCGATCCGCTGGGCCTTCTCGGTGATCTCCGCCACGGGGTTCATGACCGAGCGCAGATAGATATTGCTGCTCACCAGCACCACGGCCATGACCAGGGTCAGCACCGTGGCACTGACCAGGGCAACCTGCAGAATCTGGGCATCCACCTTCCGGGTGGAGGTGACGTAGCGCAGCACGCCGATGATCTCGCCATTGCTGTAAATCACGGGACTGGACACCGCCATGATCCGCTCACCGGTATCCCCGTCCTTGCCCAGAAATGGCTCGGCGGAGCGGCTTTCCAGTGCCCTGGCAATTTCCGGAGTGTCCGGACTTTTCCCTGCCCACTGGCCGTAGGAGGAGGCGATCAGACTCCCCTCCCGGTTAATGAATTGCAGCTCGATGGTGTCCTTGTCGTCAAAGGTCTGGGTGTAGGTAATGCAGGACTGGTAGTATTCGTTGTAGGTCTGGTCAATATAGGCGGCAAAAAAATCCGTGGTGGATTTGGCTCGGTGCTTCAGATCCGACTCCATATTGGAGTAGTAGTAGGCGGCGAAGGCGGCGGTAATCGCCATGACGCACACCAGTCCCAGAGCCATGACCACGCTGGCGGTGTTCAGAAGCCACCGCTTGCGCAGACCGCCGATGTTGACCATTGATTTGAAATCCTTCACCCCTTACGCGCCCCACTTATAGCCCAGACCCCAGACAGTGGTAATATAGGTAGGGTTGGCGGTGTCGTCCTCGATCTTGATCCGCAGGCGGCGGATATTCACATCCACGATCTTCAGCTCGCCCTCGTAGTCCCGACCCCAGACCGCGGACATAATATCCTCCCGGGACAGGGCGCGGCCTGGATTCTGCATGAAGAGCTTCAGAATGGCGTACTCCACCTGGGTCAGCCGGATTCGATTGCCGTTCTTCTCCAGAGTGTGATTCCGGGTGTTCATGACGAAGGGTCCCTGGGTCAGAAGCTCGGAGCTGGCGTTGGTGTCTCCGCCGATCCGGCGGTACAGCGCGTCAATCCGGGCGGTCAGCTCCGCCGGGGAGAAGGGCTTTGTCACATAGTCGTCGGCGCCGGTCATAAGGCCTGTTACCTTGTCCATCTCCTGGGTGCGGGCGGTGAGCATGATCACGCCCATCTGCTTGTTTGTCGCCCGAATCCGACGGCAGACCTCGAAGCCATCCATATCTCCGGGCACCATGATGTCCAGGATGGCCACGCCCACGTCGGGATTGGCGGCGATGGCATCCAGAGCCTGCTGGCCGTCCCCGGCCTCGATCACATCATAGCCCGCCCGCTTCAGGTTGATAACCACAAAACTGCGGATATTCAGCTCGTCTTCCATAATCAGAACTTTTTTCATATGCTACCTCTTTTCAAGTTTCGTCTGTCTGCCAGTCCTGACGGATCAGACGGAAGCCCTCGATCAGGCTGTTTTCCGTAATGCCATACTCCGGCGCACCCGTCTCCAGCCGAGCCGCATAGGCGACCCCTTCCGCCCGGTTCAGCACGAACCGCCCTTGAGCCACCGCCAGCTCATCCCGGTCGGTGCCGGTAAAGACGAAGACCGTAAAGAGGGGCTGGGTCTTCTTGTAGGATTCATCCCACAGAAGGAACCGGAATTCCCCCTGGCTCTGCTCCACCGTCACCCGGCTGGCCCAGGCACTGCTCAGGGGCAGATACCAGCCGCCGGGGTAATTATGGAAGGTGTAGAGCTTATCGATCTCCCAGCCGTCGGAGTCCATGGAATACCAGCGAAGCAGAAATTTCTGGTCGCCGTCCCGCCAGCTGGTCACCGCCTTCATGGCCACCAGACTGGGCAGCTCCAGCACCCCGTCAGAGTCGATGTCCTCGGCATAGACATAGTAGTTCAGAAGCGTTCCCACGCTGGTATCCGACTCGGCGGAATAGGAGATATTGGTAAACACCCCCTGCCGCATGGCAAAAACATCCGTCACAATGGTGTTGTCCTCGGAGGAGCTGGTGACGAACACCGCGTTATTGCCGTCCTGGAGCCTGCCGGTGGTGATCCGACGGATCCGGGAGGTATGCTCGGACAGCTCCGTCTCCACAGAGCGGACAATCTGGCCGCTTTCGTAGCCGTAGAGCACGGCCATGCCCCGCTGGGTTTCCTCCTCCCCGGGGCGCAGAACCATCAGCTCGCTCTTGTCGCCGCTGAGCTGACAGGAAAGCATTTTGCTGTAGCTGTTCAGCAGCAGCAGCTCCGCGCGGCCGCTGCGGAAGCTGTACACCGCCACATTCCGGAGCACCCGGTCGCTGACCTGAATGCCCACCGCCAGCTCAAGACCCGGCTCATCGTCGAATTCCATATATTCCACCTGGTCAAAGGCCTGACCGTTGAAGCCGATGGTATCCAGAGTTCGGCACTTTCCCGTTTCGTCCTGCTGGAAAATCAGCACCTGCAGGGGCTTTTCCGTAGCGCCCTTGGCAAACACCAGGTATTCATCCAGACCGTCGCCGTTCAGGTCGGCCATCTGCACCGTCTGCTGGTTGTCACCGGACTGGGGGGAGGAAAAGGTCATGCCGTACATGGCCGTGTCAATGGCCGCCTGCAGCTCCCGGAATTCCTCGGAACGCTTGGGCAGGGCATACATCTCCTCCACGGTGCGCAGGGCGCAGCCACTCAGGAGCATTGCCGCCAGAACCGCGGCAAGGAACACAAACCGCTTTTTCACGGCATCCACTCCTTTCAACTTTACATTATATCACAAATTGATCGAAAAAGGAAGCTATTTCACCACAACATTTCCTTCTCCCAGCAGCTTTTTCAGCTCCCGGAGCATAGGCTCGGCAAGCCCCGCACGGGCACCCCGGCGGGCACCGGTGTCGGCAAAATACAGCACCACCCCTTCCCCGCCCGGGAACATGTTCACAATGGCGCGCACCTTGGGATAGAGCTTTCCTTCCTCCCCGGGAAGCCGGAGATACAGGGTGCCCTTCCTGGGGGGCGCCTTAGGGGCAGGCTCCCGGTCGGGATTTTCCGCGTAATCGGAAATGGGTCTGGCTCGATTTATCACGATCTGGGGCTCCTTGTCGTCCCGCAGAGACAGCCGCCCGGTGACGACCACCGCCGCTCCCTCCTTCAGATAGCCGCCGTACTGACTGAGAACGTTGGAAAAGGCCAGCATTTCCATGGCACCGGTGTCGTCCTCCACGGTGAGATATGCCATGACGGAATTGTTCCGGGTGGTTTTCATTTTCAGGCTCTGGACAATGCCCGCCACGCTGACGATCTGATCGTCCGCAAAGTGGGCTTCCTCATCCAGCAGACTTCCGATGCGCATCACATGGGTGTTTTTCAGGGATTCCCGGTAGTCGTCCATAGGGTGGCCGGAAATGTAAATGCCCATGGTCTCCTTCTCCAGAGCCAGCAGCTCCGGCTTTCGCATTTCGTTCAGCTTGGGGATGGGGATCCGGGCGGCGGCATCGTTTTCCTCCAGCATACCGAACAGGCCCATCTGACCCTCCAGATTTTTCTTCCGGGAGGCGGCGATGGCGTCCATCATACTGTCATAAACCGCCAGCAGCTCGCTGCGGTGATTGCCGAAGCAGTCCGCCGCGCCGCACTTAATGAAATTTTCCACCGCCCGCTTGTTCAGCTCCCCTTCCCCCATCCGCTCGATGAAGTCCTCCAGGGATTGGAAGGGGCCGCCCTCCTCCCGCTTTTTCACCATGGTACGGATCAGACCTCTGCCCACGTTTTTCACCGCGCCCAGGCCGAAGCGGATGGCATCGCCCTCCACGGTGAAGTGATCCTCGGAATGGTTCAGGTCAGGCGGCAGCACGGCAATGCCCAGCTCCTTGCACTCGGCGATATAGCCCGCGATTTTTCCGGCGGAATCCAGCACCGAGGTCATCAGAGCCGCCATGTACTGCCGGGGGTAGTGGCACTTGAGATATGCCGTCTGGTAGGACACGACGGCATAGCACACCGCATGCGCCTTGTTGAAGGCGTAGTTGGCGAAATCCACGATTTCATCGTAAATGGACTGGGCCACCGCCTCGGAAATTCCGTGGCCGATGCAGCCGGGGATATTCTGCGCCGGATCGCCGTAGACGAAAACCTTCCGCTCCGCCTCAATGACCTTCATTTTCTTCTTGGAGATAGCCCTGCGGATGTTGTCCGCCTGACCCATGGTATAGCCGCCCAGGCTCCGGAAAATCTCAATGACCTGCTCCTGGTAGACGATGCAGCCGTAGGTAACTTTCAGGATCGGCTCCAGCATGGGAGTTTTGTAGGTCACCTTCCGGGCATCCAGCTTATTGGCGATAAACCGGGGGATGGAATCCATGGGGCCGGGACGGTACAGAGCCACGATGGCGGTGATGTCTTCAATGGAGCTGGGCTTCATGTTGACGCACACGCCGGTCATACCCGCCGATTCCAGCTGAAATACGCCCTGGGTCTTGCCCTCGGCCAGCATGGCGAAGGTCTCCGGGTCGTCATCCGGGATATCGCGCATGGCGAAATCCGGATGAATTTTTTGAATCTGCTTTTCCGCGTCGTCAATGACCGTCAGGTTCCGCAGACCCAGAAAGTCCATTTTCAGCAGCCCCAGCTCCTCGATGGTGGTCATGGTGTACTGTGTAACCACGGTTTCGTCGTTGCAGGACAGGGGCACATAGGTATACACCGGATCGGCGGTGATCACCACGCCGGCGGCGTGGGTGGAGGAATTTCGGGGCATTCCCTCCAGAGACCGGGCGGTGTCGATGAGAGTCTTCACTCTGGGATCGCCCTCGTACATTTCTTTGAGCTTTGGACTGGAATCCAGAGCCTCCTGCAGGGTGATATGGGGAGTAGATGGTACTAATTTTGCCACCACGTCCGTCTCCGCGTAGGTAAAATTCAGTGCCCTGCCCACGTCCCGGATGGCACCCCGGGCGGCCATAGTGCCGAAGGTGGCGATCTGAGCCACATGGTCAGTGCCATACTTGCGCATGACGTACTCAATGACCTCCGGCCGCCGCTCCTGACAGAAATCCGTGTCAAAGTCCGGCATACTCACCCGCTCCGGGTTCAGGAACCGCTCGAAGATCAGGGCATACTTCATGGGATCCACTTCCGTGATGTGCATACAGTAGGCCGCGATGGAGCCGGCACCGGAGCCACGGCCTGGGCCTACGGGAATTCCCTGCTCCTTGGCGTAGCGGATGAAGTCCCAGACGATGAGATAGTAGTTGACATAACCCATAGAGCTGATGACGCTGATCTCATACTCCAGCCGCTTCTTGTATTCCTCCGGCTCCTGGGGGTAACGCTCCCGGAAGCCGTTATAGCAAAGCTGGCGGAAATAGCCCTCGTTGGTATAGCCCTCAGGCACCGGGAAGGCCGGCAGATGGTACTCGTGGAAGGTAAATTCCAGATTGCACCGGTCGGCGATTTTTACCGTATTTTCAAAGGCCTCGGGAAGATTCGGAAACAGGGTGCGAAGCTCCTCCTCGCTTTTGACATAAAATTCCTCGGTCTGGAATTTCATCCGGTTCTGGTCGTCCACGGTTTTGCCCGTCTGGATGCAAAGCAGCACGTCCTGCATTTTGGCGTCTTCCCTGCGCAGATAGTGAGCGTCGTTGGTGATTACCATAGGAAGTCCGGTCTCCCGTGCCAGCCGCTGGATGCCCTGGTTCACAGGACGCTGCTCGTCAATGCCGTGATCCTGAAGCTCCAGGAAGAAATTGCCCTGGCCGAAAATATCCGACAGCTTCCGGGCGTATTCCTTGGCTCCTTCGTAATCCTCCCCCATCAGGTGCTGGGGGATGGCACCGGCCAGGCAGGCAGACAATGCGATGAGACCCTCGTGATATTGCGCAAGCAATGCCAGATCTACTCTGGGCTTGCCGTAAAAGCCGTGGATAAAGGCCTCGGAAACCAGATAGCACAGGTTTTCGTAGCCCTTCCGGTTCTCGCACAGCAGCACCAGGTGATAGGGGTCGTTGTCCTGGCCGTGAACCCGGTCGGTCATGCCCCGGCGGGCGACGTAGACCTCGCAGCCGATGATGGGCTTGACCCCGGCGGCCTTGGCGGCCTTGTAAAAATCAATGCAGCCGTACATGACCCCGTGGTCGGTGACGGCCACGGCGGTCTGCCCAACCTCCTTCACCCGATCCATCAGGCCGTCGATCCGGCAGGCACCGTCCAGCAGGCTGTACTCCGTATGCAGATGCAGGTGGACAAAACTCATTGGATGGCCTCCTTTGCCAGCTCCGTCAGTTTTTTCATCCGGTTGTTCATGGCGGGCTTCGTAATGGGCGGCTCCATCATGGCCGCCAGCTCCGAAAGGGACGCGGAGGGGTTTTCCTCCCTTGCAAGAGCCGCCTGACGCAGCTTGTCCGGCAGGCTGTCCAGCATTCCCAGCTCCCGGAGCCGCCGGATGACCCCCAGCTGCTCCTGGGCGGCCTCCACCACCTTGGAGGTGTTGGCATCGTCGCAGTTGCACCGGCGGTTGACCTTGTTGTTCAGCTCTTTTTCCAGCCTGGCTTCCATAATGCCCATGGCGGCCACTGGGGCTCCCAGGCGGGTCAGAAAGTCCGAAATCTGCTCGCTTTGCTTGAGATAGAGCACCTGGGCACCGCCCCGGCGGGCAGTTTTGGGGGAAAAGTTCATAACCTCCCGTACCAGCAGCTCCGTCTCCCGTGCCACCGCCTGGTGGGTGGTGGCAAGCTCCATGTGGTAGCCCTTTCCCGGGTCGGTGACGCTGCCGCCGGCCAGGAAGGCGCCCCGGAGGAAGGACGCCTTGCAGCATTCCTCCTCCACAATCGGGTAATTCACATGCAGAGCCAGGGTGTCTCCCTTGGAAAAGCCAAAAGCTTCCATGACGGTTGAGAGCTTTCTCTCATCCCGGATCTGAAACACCAGCTTTCCGGGAGCGGCCAGGCTGGGATAGCTGTCAAAATCCAGGTCAAAGGCTTTCTTAAAAAGCTTGGGCAGCACATGGGCAAACTCCCGGCTTTCGGTGATGATTTTAATGCCGTCGTCCTGAAAGCTGTTGCAGTAGAGCAGGATGCCGAAGCACTGAGCCAGGGCGCAGCAGGGCTTGCCCGGCAGCACCCGGCAGATTTCCGCCCGGGCGGCGGAGGAAAAGGACAGGGACATGTGATACCACCTATACGATAATATAATCTATTGCCACTATTACCAAATTCGGATTTCCGGCTCCAGGCGGATGCCGGACGCCTCATACACCCGTTCGGAAACGGTCTGGAGCAATTTTTTCATATCCTTTGCGGTGGCTCCGCCCAAATTCACGGCAAAGCCCGCGTGCTTTTCGGAAATTCCGGCGTTTCCCACCCGGAAGCCCTTCAGCCCCGCCTCCTGGATCAGGGCGGCGGCGTAGCCGCCTGCGGGACGCTTGAAGGCGGAGCCTGCCGAGGGCAGGTCAAGGGGCTGGGAGGCCGTGCGCTTTCCGATGAGCTCCTTCATTCTGGAGCGGATGGTCTCCGGCTCCGCCGGGGTCAGGGTGAATTCCGCGCTGAGCACAATGTCCCCGGTTTCCTCCAGAACACTGTGCCGGTAGGAAAAGCCCATTTCCCCGTTGGTCAGGACGCGCCGCTCTCCCCGGCGGTTCATGACCTCCACCTGGCTGCACACCCGACAAATCTCCCCGCCGTAGGCTCCGGCGTTCATGTACACGCCGCCGCCCACGGTGCCGGGAATGCCGTGGGCAAATTCCAGGCCGGACAGACCTGAGTTTGCCGCCACCACCGCCGCCCGGCTCATAGTCACCCCGGCCATCACCCGAAGCTTATGTCCAGGCAAGGGTTCGATGCCATCCAGGCAGTCCTTCAGGCAGATGACCAGCCCCTGAACGCCCTCGTCCGGAGCCAGTATATTGGTTCCGGCTCCTAAGATAGCAAAGTTACCGTCCAATAAAGCGGACGTTTTCAAGATTTTCGCCAATTCTTCCGCATTTTTCGGGAAGGCCATGACCTCCGCCCCGCCGCCGATGCGCAGAGAGGTGTGCTTTGCCAGGGGCTCGCTGAACTTCAGCTCCACATCCGGGAGTAATTCTGCGATTTTTTTCTGAAAATCCGTCAATTCCGTCATAAACGCCTCCGGGTGTATAATTGAATACAGTATAGCATATTCCCGGAGATTATGCAATTATGCGATTGTGAATTTTATCCGAACGCAAAAAAGCTGCCCGGCAAGATGCCGGGCAGCGGAAAATGTAAAGGCTCAGGCTTCCAGGTTGATGCCGGTGTCCTTGGAGAACAGATGGCAGACATGGCCGGGGAAGGTGTAGTGAACGGTGCTGCCGTTGGACAGAGCGGCAACCTCGGCACCGGTCATGTTCATGGTGGAAACGACCATGACCACGTCACGACCCATGGAGGTCACATGCAGGTGGACGGAGGAGCCCATCAGCTCAGACACGTCGACCTTGCCCTCGATGCCGGTAGGCTCCAGGGAGATATGCTCCGGACGAACGCCCAGAACCACATCCTGCTCGGCCACATTGTTGGCGGCGAGCTTGGCCTGCTTGTCGTCGGACAGAACGATGGACTGGTTGTCCAGCTTCACGACGTACTTGCCGTTCTCCTTGACCAGCTTGGCGTTCTCGAACAGGTTCATCTGAGGCGTTCCGATGAAGGTAGCCACGAACAGGTTGTAAGGATGATTGAAGACCTCCTGGGGGGTGCCGATCTGCTGGATGAAGCCATCCTTCATGATGACGATCCGGTCGCCCAGGGTCATAGCCTCGGTCTGGTCATGGGTAACGTAAATGAAGGTGGTGTTGATCCGCTGACGCAGCTTGATGATCTCGGCACGCATCTGGTTGCGGAGCTTGGCGTCCAGGTTGCTAAGAGGCTCGTCCATCAGCAGAACCTTAGGCTCCCGGACGATGGCGCGGCCGATGGCCACACGCTGACGCTGACCGCCGGACAGAGCCTTGGGCTTACGACCCAGGTACTGGGTGATGTCCAGAATCTCAGCGGCTTCCTTAACCTTCTTATCGATCTCGTCCTTGGGCATCTTGCGCAGCTTCAGGGCGAAGGCGATGTTATCATAAACGGTCATGTGGGGGTACAGGGCGTAGTTCTGGAAGACCATGGCGATATCCCGATCCTTGGGAGCCACATCGTTGACCAGCTTGTCGCCGATGTACAGCTCGCCGCCGGAAATCTCTTCCAGACCGGCGATCATCCGCAGGGTGGTGGACTTGCCACAGCCGGAGGGACCGACCAGAACGATGAATTCCTTGTCGGCGATGTCCAGGTTGAACTCCTGAACGGCCACGACACCCTCATCGGTGATCTGCAGATTGTGCTTCTTTTCGGGCTCGCCCTTCTTCTTTTTCTTCTTGGCATCGTCGCCGTTGAAGGGATAGACCTTTTTGATGTTCTTCAGGGTTAAGCTTGCCATACTTTCTTGACTCTAGACGCGCCTACCATTTTCGCGCGCGTCCTCGCTGCCGGAAAGCAACATTCCGGAAGCACTACGACAGGTCTCCACACTGCCGCACCGTAAGTCAGACGGATTTATCCTCCTTAAAATTAGCAAAGCACGGCTAGAATAGTGGAGTAGCCGCACTTCACCGGGATACTGAAATGATACCATAATTTGTCCTTCCTGACAATCGGGGATAATGACGGTTTTTTCAGCTCTGTTTTAGGCATTCTGACAAGAGTTCCGCTGTTTCCTTTCAAAAGCCTCTGCCCTTATTCCGCTCCCGTTTCCGGCTCGGCAAAAGGCTCTGGCAGGAACCGCAAAGCCTCAATCCCGCTTCCGACGGCAATTGTCCTTGCATTGAAAACAAATCAAATTGATTGTTTCTCAACAATTGACATTTCTGCTTTTTAGCAGTAGGATGGGAGCAATCGAACAGGAAAAGCAATGACGAAGGCGGATTTGAACGCTCGCCTGATAGAGAGCCGGGGACGGTGGAAGCCCGGCAGGGAGGCTTCAGACAATCCCATCCCTTCCGAGCCGAAGCACCTCAAAGCATTTGCCGGTAGGGGCTTCCGCGCAGGCTGCGTAAGTGCCTAGGGCTTGCTGGAGCCCGAAGAGGGGCGCATTTTACATGCGCAATTTGAGCGGTACCGCGGGTATTGTGTTTACAAGGCTCGTCTCAAGGAAACTTGAGACGAGCCTTTTTATTTTCAGGAAACCTCTGAACTAATCGTCTTCGGCTGTGAGTGGATCTTTTCCGCCCGCTCATCCGCATCAAAAGCGGGAAATATAGCGCAGCCGTTGCAGCGTAAGCTGGCTTACGGATGCGGCATACCCCTTGCGGGTACATCCAGCATTGCTCCCCTTTGGCACCTCGATTGGCCGAAAATCTCTCACTCACAGCTCTTGCCGATTGATTCAGAGCTTTCCTGTTTTTCCTATGCGTGATACGAAAGGCCTCTGACATATGAAAAAACGCCCCGGCGGCGCTTGCACCGCCGGGGCAGCTTTATGCGCGAAACTTCACTTGACAAGATACCCGGTTTCCGTAGCTTCCAGGGTCATGCCATAGAAGGCGGTCATGGCCTTCACCAGATCCAGGGCATCGGACACCGCGCCGGTCTCATAGCAGGAGTGCATGGCCAGCTGCGGCAGGCCGATGTCCGCCGTGGGGACGCTCACATGGCTCAGAGAGATCCGCCCCAGGGTGGAGCCGCCGGGGATGTCCGCCCGGTTGCAGTAGGTCTGCACCCGAACCCCGGCCTTTTCGCAGACCTTCCGGAACAGGGCGGCGGAGACCCCGTCGGTGCAGTAGCTTAAGGCTGCGTTGTGCTTGAGGACGATGCCCTCGCCCATCACCGGGGCGTTGGCGGGATCTGCCAGCTCCGGATGATTGGGGTGTACTGCGTGGGCGTTGTCCGCGGAGATCAGGAAGGACTGGGCAAGCAGCCGGTGCGGATTCCAGTTCATTGCCTGGCTGATTCGGCTCAGGGTATCCTCCAGGAAGGTAGAGCCCGCCCCCTGGACGGAGCCGGAGCCAACCTCCTCGCTGTCGAAGACGCACAGCACCGGCACCTGCGCCGGATCGAAGACGGCGTTCAGGAAGCCCTGGGTGCAGCCCCAGGCGCATTCCAGGTCGTCCAGAGCCGCGCAGGACAGATACTCCTCCCCCACCCCCCAGACGGAGGCCTTCTGCCGGACATACAGATACAGGTCGTGACCCAGGATCCTGCCCCCGGCCTGCTCCTCCAGAAGCTTCTGGAGCTTCCCGGCGTTCTCCTTGCCGCCGGTCAGCGGCAGGGTGTCCACCGCCGGGTTCCACTTGTAGCCGTCGTTGACCTGTCGGTTCATGTGAATGGCCACGTTGGGGATCAGCAGCAGATCCCGGTCGATGTCCACAAGCTTGGTCTCAACGCCCTGGGCAGTCTCCACGCTCACCCGGCCGGCAACGGACAATGGCCGATCCAGCCAGGTAAACAGCAGCTGTCCGCCGTAACGCTCCACCGCCATCCGGTTGTAGGTACCGGTAAGCTCAAAATTCTCCTTGACCTTGAAGCAGGGGCGGTCGGCATGGCTGGCACTCATGAGGAAGCCCCGAGGCTCCCCCTCCGGAATCCGGAAGGCGATCAGAGCCGAGCCGCCCCGGTTCACATAGTATTTTCCGCCGCTTTGCAGCTTCCAGTCCCGATACTCAGGCAAGCTCCGATAGCCCGCCTGTTCCAGCATGTCCCGGAGCCGAGCCTGGGCATGATAAGCGCTGTGAGACGCGTCCAGAAAGGCGCGTAAATTCTGAATCCGATGTTCCAATTCGGGTCCTCCTTTGCTCTTTTCCGGTCGCAAACCGGCTTTTTCTTTATTTTACATCAGAACGGTCTTCCCGTCAACCGGAGAGATTTGACCCGCGAACCGACTGGATTCGGCTGTTTTGTATCGTTTTCAATGATATCCGTGTCAATTTGTCGAATTGTGGCGAACGATTGTTCCAGATTTGTCTTGCAAAATGAAACTAACCATGCTATCCTTTAGTTGTCGCACACGGGGATAACCCCGTGTACTGGGGAGAATTCTACATGATGAGGAGAGGAATGTATGGAAAAAACAACTACGGTATTCATCGCCGACAGCACCGAAGACTTCACCTCCGGGCTGAGTGCCGCCTTACAGCGCGCCGACGGCTTTCATGTTTTGGGTACTGCCAGCGACGGGGATCTGGCAATCCGCATGATTGAAGAGAAAAAACCGGACATTCTGGTGCTGGATCTGATGCTTCCGAAGAAGGACGGCATTGCCGTCCTGAAAAAAGTCGCTTCCATGGAGCATAAGCCAATCACCCTGGCCACCTCTGTATTCATTACGGAGTATGTGTCCTCTGCTGCCGCGAATCTGGGCGTTCGCTATCTGATGCTCAAGCCCTGCGACATGGGGCTGCTGGTGGAGCGGCTGGAAGAAATCCGGGTTGGGGAGAGCCTGCGGTTTCCTGCCTCCCGCCGTCCGGACAAGAACAGCATCGAGACCATGGTCACCAACATCATCCACGAGATCGGCGTGCCCGCCCACATCAAGGGCTATCAGTATCTCCGGGAAGCCATCATCATTGCGGTGAACGACATGGACGTGATCAACGCCATCACGAAGGTGCTCTATCCCCAGGTCGCCAAGACCTTCGGCACCACGCCCAGCCGGGTGGAGCGAGCCATCCGCCACGCCATTGAGGTTGCCTGGGACAGAGGGGATCTGGACACCTTGCAGCGTTTCTTCGGCTACACGGTAAGCAATACCAAGGGGAAGCCCACGAATAGTGAGTTCATCGCCCTGATTGCCGACAAGCTCCAGCTGCAGCTGAAAAGCGCGGAGGCCGCCCAGTACTGACCTGAAAAGCCCGAAAAATCACAGCCACCAGAAAAAGTGGCTGTGATTTTTTTTGCATATTTCGACTGAGTTTTTCTTTTGCCTAAGGTCTACGGCTCTTACTCAATTTCTATGTGTTTGATACCATAATCGAGTATCAGGTTAATGAGTTCATTCCGGGAATAATTGCTTTCCCCGGCAATCTTATCCAACTCTGTGAGAATCTCTTCCCGGATGCGCACAGAGATAATCCGGTTGCCGTCCTCTCCGCGCTTTTTGATTTTCAAAGGCTCATTGTTCATTGCTCCCACCTCACATTTTGATGTAATTATAGATTGACAGAAGCAATTATTATATGCTACAATCACATATGTAATATGATATCAAATTGTATTACAATTATAAGAGATATAAGAGAGGAGCTTGTCTCATAGCAGCGGCACGATGCAGATATTGCATCAGATACTACGGTGATGGGTATGCGGACGCACTCGGCAGCAGTTTCTATGCCTGTCCGAAATACCTTTTCTGCATGGAGTTGGCCTGAGGCATACCGGAAGGGCATGAAAAGTACACAGCAAACAAGTGCAGCGCGCATAGGCTATATCGATATTTTTAAGGCAATCGGAATTATACTAATGGTTATGGGGCATGTGGGATTTGGAGAAATGTTTGATAAGGTAATCCACGCCTTCCATATGCCAATGTTCTTCTTTGCATCCGGCTTTCTGCACAAAGAAAGAACCACCGGAATCAGAACGCTAGTGCGGATAAAAGCAAAAAAGCTGCTCATTCCCTATTTCGTTTTTGGTGGTATGTGCTGCCTTCTTGATGGACGAATCAACGGTATTTCGTCCGAGCCATGGAGAAATCTTCTGTGGGCAAATACAACCTATATTCCCATTGCGGGTGCAGTCTGGTTTTTATCCGCATTGTTCTTCACCGAGATTGCATATTGTGCCCTCACAAAATATAAGTGGAGGCTGATGATATTCCCCATTGCTTTGTTTGGATGCCTTGCGGAAAAACTGCTTCCATATCCGCTTCCCTGGGCTTTGGGTGCTTCCTGTGTAGGACTGGGACTATATTGGGTCGGACACGAGACAAGAAAACGGGAAGCATCACTGAAGCATCTATTAAATATGCCATTGGGTCTCTGCCTGATTTTATGTATGCTTGATGGCTGGCTGATTCTCACCAATGGATATATCAATATGAGGGCAGAAAAATACGCAAATATACCACTATTTTGGCTGAATGCGCTGCTATCTATCTATATTGGCATTTCACTGTCAAAGATAATACAGTCCGCGTTAAAAGACACGTTCATAGAAAAGTGGCTCATATCTGTAGGGCGGGACTCCATCGTTTACGTTTGCTGCAACCAGCTTGTGATTTACTTTGTAGCTGCACTATTCAAGCATGTCGGCATAGCAGATGCCTGTGAGGACGTTCTGATACTAATCGTCAGCATGATAATACTGTATGGTCTTTCTGTACTCTTTACTAGGACGAAGCTTCGGTTTCTGATCGGCAAATAAAACACCCCCAGGGTGATATGTACCCCAATACCGGGTGTCCAGTATTGGGGTACATATCACCCTGGGGGGCTTTTTGTCTGAATGACAGAATCATTTCATTCGATTGAATGGAATGCGGGAAAAACGATGGACAGAGGCTCCCTTGTGTAAAGGGAGCCTTTCCGCTTCGCCTGTAGTTCTCGGAAGAACCGGGGGATTGTGACCGGAGGGAATCCCCAGCGGGAGCCACACCAGTGTGCGCTACATTAAGGTATGACTGCCACTGGCAGTCATACGGATTTGGATTCGCTGCGCGGAGCACCACACTGGTTCGCAATGACGTGCATGATACGACGGCTTTTCAAAAATTCGTAGGGGACGATGCCCTCATCGTCCCGCCGCACGCATCAACGACATGCAGAAACGGGGCGATGAGGGCATCGCCCCCTACAAATTCTCATTTGCTTCTCAGATATTATTCCACGTCACACTGGCCGTAGCCGTCGCTGCCGGTGACGACGACGGTGCCGTCGGAGCGCATACCAACGGTATGGAACCGGCCCGCGCTGACGGCCACGATGTCCGTCCAGCCGCCCACGCTGCACTGACCCATGCCGTTATCTCCGGCGGCAATCACCGTGCCGTCGGCGCGCAGACCCACCAGGTGGCTGCTTCCCGCGGCGATGGCGGTGATGTTCTCCCACTCGTCCACGTCCGCCCGGCCGGAGAAGCTGTCTCCCTTGGCCGTGACGGTGCCGTCAGAGCGCAGCCCCGCCACGAAGTGATTGCCCGCGCTGATGGCGGTGATATCCTGCCAGGTGGAGACCTTGGCCTGCTTGGTGTAGGGATTGCCGGAGCAGACCACGGTGCCGTCCTTTTTCAGACCATAGAGGTTGCACTCGCCCACAGCCACCTGCTTCACGTCCGTCCAATAGGACACGTCGCACTGGTGATACTGGTTGCTGCCGGCGGCTACCACGGTACCCGCGGCGGTGACGGCGGCAATGTTCTTCTCCCCGGCGGCCACGTCCACAATGTCCGACCAGCCGGAAATCACACCGTAATTATATTTGCAGGTATTGTCCCCGGCCAGCACCACCTTGCCGTTCTTCCGCAGGCCGATGGTCAGGTTCCAGGCGGCGACCTTGGTCACATTGTGCCACTTTTCCGCGCCGGAATAGGCTCCGACCTTGCCCACGGCACTCACCGTGCCGTCGGCGGAAATCCAGACATTGTGAAATTCGCCTGCGGCCAAACGGTCAGCGGGGTTCGGCGTTTCCTCCGGCTCGGTCTCCGGGACGGTCTCCTCCGGCGGCTCCGTTTCCAGAGGGGCAGTGGTTTCCGCCTGAGGAAACTCCGTAGGATCCAGGTAGTCCACCGCCGCAGGCTCCGTCTCCCGGGTCACCGTGGCCTCCGTGGCGGAGGTGGTTTCCTGGAAGGTAGTTTCCTGGGCGGTGGTTTCCGTTTCCATTTGGGCGGCAGCAGGCAGAACGCAGACATTCAGAAGCACTGCCAGCAGGCACACCATAGCGATTTTCTTTCTGGGCATCGATAACGACCTTCTTTTACCGTTTTGTTTCTTTTGTTTCTATATTGTAACTAGTTGTAAATAATTACACATTCTTACAACATTCTGTAATAAGTATACCCCATTTGGTAAAAAAGTCAATCGTTTTTGAAAAAAGGCCGCACTGAAACCAGCGCGGCCTTGTATTTTATTGGATCACACCCAGGTCTTTCAGGGCATCCCGGATGCTGCCGATGGAATAGAGGGAACCGAAGCACAGCACCACGCCGTCCTCACCCGCCAAATCCATGGCCTGCCTTACGCCGTCGGCAATGCTCTCGCTGGCCTGCGCCCGCGCCCCGGCCTGCCGGAGATACCGGGCAAGCTGCTCCGCCTCCAGCTTTCTGGGGTTGGGCGGGGTGATGCAGACAAACCGGTCAACCAAGGGCATAACGGGCTTGTACATATCCGCATAGTCCTTGTCCGCCAGCACGCCGGTGAGGGCAATGACCTTCTTCCCCGTCAGATAGTCCTGGATGTTCTTGACCAGGGCTTCAATGCACTGGGGGTTGTGGCCGCCGTCGATGATGAAGAGCGGCTTCCGGCACACAATGTCGAACCGGCCGGGCCAGCGCACGTCCCGGATGCCGTCATAGATGTTCTGCTCGGAAATTTTCCAGCCCTCCTCGATGAGGGTGTCCGCCACGGACAGCACCACAGAGGCGTTGTGAAGCTGATGGTCGCCAAGCAGGGGCAGCACCAGATTTTTCCGGCTGCCGCAGTCGAAGACCTGACCCTCCAGGGTGTGGGTCTTCAAAACCAGGGAATCAAAATCCGCCTTGCGCAAAGACACGTCCCGTTCTGCGCAGATTCGCTCGTAAACCGCTTCCACGGATGGGGTGCTCCGGTAAACCACGGCGTGACCATGGGGCTTGAAAATGCCGGACTTGGTTTCGGCGATTTTCTCCACCGTGTCCCCTAAGTACTCGGTGTGATCCAGGCCGATGTTGGTAATCACCGCAACCTCAGGCACCTCAATGACGTTGGTAGCGTCCCAGGCGCCGCCCATGCCAACCTCCAGCACCACAATGTCGCATTTTTTCCGGAGAAAGTACTCGAAGGCGATGCAGCAGACCAGCTCGAATTCCGTAGGCGACTGGGTCATGGAATCGGCCAGGGGCTTGACATACTCCGTCACCGCCACCAAATCCTCGTCGGAAATGTCCACCCCGTCCACCTGCATCCGCTCGTGGAACCGGTAGATGTAGGGTGAAGTGTACAGTCCCGTCCGGTAGCCCGCCTTGCGCAGGATGGAGGCTGTCATGGCGGCGGTGCTGCCCTTGCCGTTGGTGCCGGCAATATGGACAAATTTCAGCTTTTTTTCCGGATTTCCCATCTTTTTCAGCAGCTCCTGGGTGCGCTCCAGCCCGGGGATGCTGCCCTTCCAGCAGGCGGAATGGATATAGGCAATGGCTTGCTCGGCGTTCATATTGGATTCTTCCTTTCGGCGATTACTTTTCCTGGGGCTTCCGGATGCCCAAGCGTTCAAAGACACCGGTCTTCAGCAGCAGGTAGATGATGAGCACATCCAGCACCAAAGTCACGGCGAACTGGACGGTGCGGGTGCTGAGAAAATACACAAGGCTTGCCTGGAAGCTGCCCTTACTGTTATACACATAGGACAGAGCCGCGCTCTGCCAGAAAATGGAGCCGAGAACCACCGGAGGCAGGAACCCTACCGCCAGCTTGGGCAGGCCAGGCCGATTCCCCAACCAGCCGCGCAGCAGGCCGCCAAAGACACCGTACAGGATGGGCGGCACGCAGAACAAAGGGTTATAGCCGTAGCCGGAAAACAGGCAGCCAACCAGGTCTGCGCTGAAGCCCACCAGGCCGCCGGCCATGGGGTCGAAGAGCATACCCGCCAGGTAAATGGGCACCGCCTCAATGGAAAACCGGGTGGTCACGTTGGGCATGGGGATGATGAGCCGCGCCAGCACCACGCTCAGGGCAGCCAGCAGGGCACAGTAGGCCAGGGTCTTGGTGGTCATTGCGCGATTGTTTGTGGGATTGGGCATAGATGATTCCTCCTTTGATTGTTGCGACGGGTAAACGGACTGCTGCCCCCAAACGGCCGGAAGACGGGCTGCGCCGCGCAAAAACTCCCCGACGCAAATACGTCAGGGAGCTGTACAGGCTTCCGGTCACCCGTGGGGAAAGGCAGCAGCGAAAGGGATAGAAAATCCCCAGCCGAACCCTTCGCCCGACCGAGCATCGTTGCTGCAATAAGGAAAAATCCCATATGCAACAGCGGGTGCGGTGACCCCATCGTGGAACGCGTATCCTTCGTCCTCCGGGCAACTCCCCGTCCCGGTGGCACTTAACGCAGGGTCTCCTACTCTGTTCGCCCATACTATACAGGATTCTTTTCAAAAAGTAAATACCTTTTCCAAAATTTTCTGCAAAAAACGAACCGATTCTTCTCCATGTCCGAAACGCGCTGATTCTTCTCTATGCCCGCTGACGGAAAGGGATTTACTTTCCCATTATTTTTTGTTATACTAATAAAAAGTATGAGCCGAAGGGAGGAGAACGGTGTGGCAAACATGGGCGAGATTCTGATTGTAAACGGCATCGGCATTTTTCTGCTGCTCCGGCTCCTTGGCAGTCGGGCGGCGGGTCTGGAGGGTCACTTTCCCTGGGAGCGTCTGTTCACCGCCATGATCCTGCTGGCCATCCTGGGCACTGTCTCGGAGACCGCGAGCTTCCTGTTGGACGGTGCCCATTTCTCCGGCAGCCGGAGCCTCAATATCCTGCTGAACACCCTGTGCTTCCTGGCCTCCTCCACCTTGGGCTGCCTTTGGTGCCTGTATGTGGAGTTCCGCGTTTTCAATAGCCCCCGGCGGATGCGCAAAACCGCCCTGGGGCTGCTGCCCGCTCTGATCCTGGTTTACGCTCTGACCCTGCTCAACCTGAAGGACGGCTTCTTGTTCTACATTTCCGAGGATAATGTATACCATCGGGGAGACTATATCGCCGTGCCCTATCTGGTGGTATTCTTCTATTATATCTACAGTCTTTGTCTGAACGACATTTCCAAGAAAAACGGTCTGCATCTGCGCACCATGTCCACTCTGGTCTTCGTAGGGCCGTGTATTTTGGGCACACTGATCCAGGGTCTGTGCTACGGCATTTCCCTGGCCTGGACCAGTGTGGCCATTGCCCTGGTGCATGTGTACCAGCAGACCCAATTTCTGAATTTCTACACCGATTCTCTGTCCATGCTCTATAACCGCCGGTATCTGGATCGGGTGCTGGCGCGGATTTCCCGGAATCAGATCCCCAACGTTTACGGCATTATGATCGATGTGAACGACTTTAAGCACATCAACGACGCCTACGGCCACCCGGCCGGTGATCGAGCCATCCAGCACATCGCCAGGCTCCTGTCCCAGTCCATTTCCGGCGGTGCCCTGGCCATCCGCTACGCCGGGGACGAGTTCGTGCTGCTCCTGCGGGCGGTGGAGCCTGCCTCCATCCCCGCCCTGATTCGCCGGGTGGAACGGAATGTGGCCGCGTGGAACGAGGCGACCGACGAGCCATTCCGGCTGTCCTTTGCCATGGGCTGCAGCCACTTTGACCCGACCCGGATGACACCGGACGAATTCCTGGCGGATATGGACAGGCACATGTACGAAAACAAGCATCAGCATTACCAGAAGCATGAGCGAATGAGCCTGCGAGAGACGGAAACCGGCACCTGACCGGAAAAGAAAATCAAAAAAACGGATTTTGCCCTTTACAAAAGGGGAAATCCATGCTATAATTCCACTCGTTCTGGCCCGGTGGTGCAGTCGGTTAGCACGCCAGCCTGTCACGCTGGAGGTCGACGGTTCGAGTCCGTTCCGGGTCGCCAGAAAAGAGGAATCATCCTGTGGATGGTTCCTCTTCTTTTCGTAATTGGAACGAACGTGAACAGGAATCCGGCTGTCCGGTGAACAGCTTCGCCGCGGGTACCGTGGTGGCCGTGGGCAGCAATCAGTATCACCAGTGCGACGTGTCCTACTGGACGGACGTGAAGCAGGTGGCCGTTGGGGAGTGCAATCTCTATGGCCTGAAAAACGACGGCACGATGGTTTGCTCCGGCAATCCCTACACCAAGCAGGCCAAGGTCTCCACCTGGCAGGATATCACCGCCATCAGCGCGGGCAATCACTTCGTGGCGGGACTGCGCTCTGACGGCACCGTCACGGCCAAGGGAGACAGCTTCTCCGGCCGGGCGGACGTGGACGAGTGGGAGAACATCACCGCGATGCGTGCGGCGGGACGATGAGGGCATCGTCCCCTACGAGTTTTTGAAAAGCCGTCGTATCATGCACGTCATTGCGAACCAGTGTGGTGCTCCGCGCAGCGAATCCAAATCCGAATGACTGCCAGTGGCAGTCATACCTTAATGTAGCGCACACTGGTGTGGCCCCCGCTGGGGATTCCCTCCGGTCACAATCCCCCGGTCGTTCCGAAGACCAACGGTGGAGCCTCTGTCCATTGTCTTTCCCGCATTCCATTCAACCGAATATAAAATTTCCTGCTGTTCAGATAAAAAACGTCCCCAGGGAGCAGTAACGCCCCCTAGGAGTATTGCTTCCGTTTGCATCAATGGTATCCATTGAAAATGCCGGAGTAAATACACAGATTTTGACGCGGGATTACTTGCATTTTTTGCCGAATAATGGTATTCTTACCCTATCAGAAAACTCTGGTATTCTCGCAGAAATTACTGCTCTTTCTATGGAACTATATTTTTAGGAGAGGAGTCGCCCAATAATGGATGACAAAGAAAAAAGAGAGCAATCCGGGATGAAAAA
Organism: Clostridiales bacterium UBA6386; assembly: GCA_002437585.1. Taxonomy (GTDB): domain Bacteria; phylum Bacillota; class Clostridia; order Oscillospirales; family Oscillospiraceae; genus Faecousia. The sequence goes on from DJQM01000017.1 coordinate 118,487, forward strand.
GCTGCTGTTTCCGCTTGTGGCGGTTGTTATTATTGTGCTGCTTTGCGCAGTAGCGGTCTTAACCATGCCGAAGGCCAAAGAGGAAAAGCGTGAGGTGATTACGGTTCCGACGTTGGAAAAGATCATAAACGTAAGTGATTTATCCACGTTTACTGCGGTATACAACGGAATTGCAGTCGTAAACAACGAAAAGAAGCCGGAAAAAGTTGACTACTATGTATCCTATGAAGCGCGGGTGAACGCCGGAATTGACGTTGAGAAAATTGCCATTTCCGTTGACAATGAGGGAAAAGTAATACGGATCGAACTGCCGCAAGTGCATATCACGGATGTGAATGTCAATCTGGCTTCTTTGGATTTTATCTTTGTGAACGATAAGGCAAATACATCTTCCGTATCTGCCCAGGCATATAAGGTCTGTGAAGAGGACGTTCACCAGGAAAGCCAGCAGCAGAATGCTATCTTTGAACTGGCAAAGCAAAATGCTGTCAATATCGTTACCGCACTGACAAAGCCGATTGTCGAACAGCTGGATTCAGCTTATACGCTGGAAGTTCAGTAAGAGGGGGACAGAGATATGAAGAAAATAATTGCCCTGTTCCTGGCTGTGATGGTTCTGCTTTCCTGCTCAGCATGTGGGAAAAAAGAGGAAGAAAAGGGCGTCGATATGGAGCCGCAGGTCTCACAGATGAAAGCAATTTGTGAGCTTGCGGTAATGGACTGCTACTATCACAATGTTGCGAAATTTACGGAAAAAGACGCTGAGGGTGCTTTGTTTTGGAAAAAGGACAAGCGTTTTTGGGTCGAGTACAGCGGAATAGTTAAACTTGGTGTTGATGTTTCCCAGGTGGTTATTGAAGTAACGGGCACAGACATTGCAATAACTCTCCCGGAGGCAAAGGTGCTGGGCTGTAAGGTGGATTCCTCTTCCCTGAATGAAGATTCCTTTATCATAGATAAGAATTCAGCGAAGGTGTCTGCGGAGGATGAGATTGCGGCTTATGAAATGGCGCAGTCAAAGCTGGAAGAGACCGCGTCCAAAGACAAAACCCTGCTTGCAAATGCCCAGCAGCGGGCGCAGGCCTTGCTGGAGGATTACATCACGAACATCGGAAACACAGTCGGGAAGAACTACACCATCAAGTGGGTGTATTTAGGCAGTGGAGAACAGGCGACATCCGAAGCGGCGGAAACCGTCCCGCAGACCTGAAAACTGGGTACATATCACTAGCGTCTTAGATTATTCATTTGTTGCATTGATAATTGTGCCGTCTACCGCACTAATTAATGTCTACTGAACAGCCCTCAGTTTTTCACGCGGTTG
>DJQM01000025.1:0-8797 GCA_002437585.1 Clostridiales bacterium UBA6386
GGGAGAAGTTGAACATGGTATAGATGGCTTCATAAATTTCCCGGTTCTGCTGGAGGTAAAAATCCTCCGGCTTCACAACGCCCACCACATCCGTAATGCACCGGCTGTCGATGAGAATGGAACCCAGAACCGCCTGCTCCGCCTCCAATGACTGGGGCTGCTGCCGGGACAGAAGTTCTTCATCCATGGCACATTCTCCTTTCTCTATAGCATAGTGCCGCGAAAGCTTATGCTTCGACGATCCTCACCGTCAGCGGCGCAGAAATCTCGTAGCCCAGCTTGCAGGTGACGGTGTACGTGCCCACGTTCTTGATGGGCTCGGCAATGGTGATCTTCCGCTTGTCCAGCTTGATGCCGGTCTTCGCCAGGGCGTCGGCAATTTCCTGGTTGGTCACGGAACCGAAAAGGCGCCCGGCGCCGCCGCCCTTGGCGGCCACGGTGACGGTCATCTCCCGCAGCTTTCCGGCAGTCTCCATGGCCTCGGCCTTTTCCCGGGCAATGCGCTCCTGGGTAGCCTTGTCGTTCATGCGCATGGTGTTCACGGCATCGGGGGTCGCCTCAATGGCGATCTTTCTGGGCAGCATGTAATTCCGGGCGTAGCCGTCGGAAACCTCCAGCATCTGCCCCTTCTTGCCCTTGCCCTTTACGTCCTGCAGTAAAATAACCTTCATAATCGATCTCTCCTTATCAATTATTGTCATAGAATCGGTCAATGGACTCTACCAGTGCGTCCATGGTTTCCTTCATGTCCGCGTTCTTTACCTGGGCACCGGCGGTGGCCGCGTTGCCGCCGCCGCCCAAAGGCTCCAGGATCATCTGCACGTTGGCGTCGCCGATGCTCCGGGCGGAAATAATCACCTGATCTGCGTCCGGGTAGAGCACAAAGGAGGCGGTGATGCCGGAAATGTTTAATAGCTCATCCGCCGCCTGGGCCGCCAGCACCCGGGTGGTGGACACGTCCAGAGCGGCGATGGCGATCTCGTCCCGGTAGAGCCGGGCGGATTTGATGATCTCGTATTTTTCCATGGTATCCTGAAAGTCGCTTTGCAGCAGCAGCTTGACCTCTGTAGTATCCGCGCCAAGCCGCCGCAGGGAAGCCGCCGCCTCGAAGGTGCGCTCGCCGGTACGGACGTTAAAGAACTTGGTGTCCAGACAAATGCCGGCCATTAGGGACTTGGCCTCAATGGGCAGCACATCCTTCTTCTCCACCGTGTACTGTAAAAGCTCCGTCACCAGCTCCGATGCCGAAGAGGCGTAGGGCTCATGAAGATTGACTACCACCGGGCTGATATAGTCCGCCGCCCGGCGGTGATGGTCGATGACGCAGACCTTGGTGATGGCCTCAAGCAGGGGCTGGCACTCCACCTGATCCGGCCGATTGGTATCCACCACAATCAGAATGCTCCGGTTGTCCGCCATGAGCAGAGCGTCCTGGCCGGTAATGAAGATGTCCCGGTACTGGGGCACGGTCTGAATTTCCGCAATCAGCTTGGGAGCGGCGTTCTTTTCCAGATCGATGACAATATTGCACTTCTTGCCCCGCTTCCGGCACAGACAGCACACGCCCATAGCCGCGCCCACCGCATCCAGATCCGCGTTCTTGTGCCCCATGACGAACACATGGCCGCTCTGGCCGATCAGCTCCATCAGAGAGTTGGCGGTAACCCGGGAACGAACCTTGCTCCGGTAATCCGCCTCCCGCTTCCGGCCGCCATAGAAGCTGAAATTGAACCGATCCTTCACCACCGCCTGATCGCCGCCCCGGCTCAGAGCCATCTCGATGCTCAGAGCCGCGAAATCGTAGCCCTCGTCAAATCCGGCTCCGTCCACGCCCAGTCCGATGGAAATGGAAGCGGGCAGCCCAGAGGGGTTGGTGATCTCATGGATGGATTCCAGAAGCGAGAACTTATCGTCCACCGCCCGTTGTAAATCCCGCTTTTCAAAAATAAAGAGAAAGCGGTTGCGCTCCAGTCTGCGAAGCAGACCGCCATAGCCCTCCGTCCACTGGGTAATGGTCTCGTTCAGCCGGGCGTTCATGGAGGAAATGGCACTTTCCGTCAGGTTTTTGGTCAGCTCCTCGTAGTTGTCAATGAGAATGATGGCAATCACCGGCCGGGAGCGGATATATTCGTCCCGGATCTGATACAGCTCCGTCAGGTCGCTGAAATACAGAGCCCCCAGCATGGTGCCCCGGTTGTCCTCGGCCCGGACGGTGGTGCCGTAGACCCGGTAACGCCGGTCGCCCAGGGCAGCGTCTCCCGGACACTCGGTTTTACCGGCCTCCAGCCAGTCCAGGGAGAAGTCCGGCAGGACTTCTTCTAATTGCTGCTCCATCATGGTATCGGCATAGCCCGTCAGCTCGCTGAACCGGTGGTTGGCCCAGATAATGACCCCGTCCCCCAGCCGGATGAGCACCGCCGGCAGAGGGCTTTCCCCCTGGGAGGTGGCCTCCAGGGTATTGGAAACCGTCTGGATATACCGTTGAATCTGCCGATCCCGGCGGTTCCGGTTCATGACGTAGAGTATGAATACCAGAAGCGTCACTGCCGTTTCCGCCGCCGCCAGCCAGAAGTATCGCTCCAGCAGAGCTGCCGCGCAGAAAGCCGCCATCACCACAAAGTACATTCCCATTCCGGGACGCAGAAGCTTTCCCAGCTTTCTGTTCATTCCGCTGCCTCCTTTTATGCCCAACTGGCATAGCAATCCATAGTATGGGCTTCATTATAGCAAATCCAACCAAATCCCGCAACCTCTTTTCTGAGATTTCCGTAAAAAAGGCTTACCAATTTCCTGTATACTTTTTTTCGTTTTTGTGCTATAATAATAATGTCGCTGTACGGATCGGGCTTTACCGGCAGCATCTAAAAACAGAAAAACATGAAACGTAATAGCAGGCGCATTTCCTAGGCAAAGGCGGTTCAGGGCCGGAGGCTGCGGAAGTCGGCTGCCTGCTTGTGTTGTCCGTTTTCCGGCGTATGCCTGAAAACCACACAGAAAGGAGCATTTTATTGGCTGAAAAACTGAAAATTATCCCCCTTGGCGGTCTGGATGAGATCGGCAAGAACTGCACCGTACTGGAGTACGGCAAGGACATGATCGTGGTGGACTGCGGCGTGGGCTTCCCGGAGGAAGACATGTATGGCGTGGATCTGGTGATTCCGGACTTTTCCTACCTGGTCGCCAACCAGAAGAAGCTTCGCGGCATGTTCATCACCCACGGCCACGAGGATCACATCGGTTCCATCCCCTACGCCATGCGGGAGATCAACTGTCCCATCCATGGCACCGCCATGACCAATGGCCTGATCAAGCTGAAGCTGGAGGAGCACAGACTGGCCGACAAGGTCAAGCTCATCACCCACAAGCCCGGGGATGTGGTCAAGGCCGGCGTATTCCAGGTGGAATTCATCCATGTGAACCATTCCATTGCTGACGCGGTGGCCTTCGCCATCCACACGCCGGTGGGCACCGTGGTCATGACCGGCGATTTCAAGATCGACCCCACCGCCAAGGACGGCATGATGGACTTAGCCCGTCTGGGCGAGCTGGGCAGCAAGGGCGTGCTTGCACTGCTCTGCGACTCTACCAACGTCGAGCGCAGCGGCTACACGCCCAGCGAAAATGTAGTGGCGGAGAGCTTCGAGCGGCAGTTCCGCAACTGCGACCAGCGGATCATCGTCACTACCTTCGCCTCCAACATGCACCGGATCCAGTCCATCATCGCCACTGCCCAGCGGCATGGACGGAAGGTGGCCGTCACCGGCCGGAGCATGGAGAATATGCTCAAGGTTGCCCAGGAGCTGGGCTATCTGAAGGTGAAGCAGGGAACCATCGTGGATATTTCCGCCCTCAAGAGTCTGCCCAAGAACAAGATTGTCATCGTATCCACCGGTTCCCAGGGCGAGAATATGTCCGCCCTGTACCGGATGGCCTTCAATACCCACAAGCAGGTGGACATCACCGCCGGCGACCGGATCATTATCTCCGCCTCCGCCATTCCCGGCAACGAGAAGTCCATTTCCAAGATCATTAACGAGCTGTACCGGAAGGGCGCGGACGTAGTCTACGAAAAGAGCGAGGGCCTGCATGTGTCCGGCCACGCCTGCCAGGAGGAGCTGAAGATCATTCACGGTCTGGTCAAGCCCCGGTTCTTCCTGCCCATCCATGGCGAGCAGCGGCATCTGCAGCTGCACAGCAAACTGGCTCAGTCCATGGGCATGAACCCCAAGAACATCTTCATCGGCGAGATCGGCTCCGTGTTTGAGTTCACCGCCAAAAGCTGCAAGCTCAACGGAACCGTTCCCGCAGGCCGGGTCTTCGTGGACGGCAGCGGCGTGGGCGACGTGGGCAGCGTGGTGCTCCGGGATCGGAAGCACCTGGCTGAGGACGGCATGATCGTGGTCTGCGTGAACCTGAGTGCCGAGGACGGCTCCATCATCACCGGGCCGGACATCATCACCCGTGGCTTCATCTATGTGAAGGAATCCGAGCAGCTGATGGAATCCCTTCAGAATGTGGCGTTGGAGGCCATCGAGCGGTGCCAGCGCAAGGGCATCCGGGACTGGTCGGCCATCAAGTCCACGGTGAAAAACGACCTGAGCGGCTACCTGTACAAAACCACCAAGCGCAACCCCATGATCCTGCCGGTGATTTCTGAAATCTAAAGTTTGGCATGTCATTGCGCACCAGTGACCGATGTCACTGGTGTGGCAATCCGCATCTCCGTAATGCGCAGTTTTTCGTGATTTAGGGAAACGGATTGCCGCACCAGTCTGCGATATATTACGGTATGATTGCCACCGGCAATCATTGCTATCTTGATTCGCTGCGCGGAGCACCACTGGTTCGCAATGACATTGTTTTGTCCAAACATTTTTAGAGAAGGAAAGCCCATTATGCGCTACTACTTTGCCCCCATGGAGGGGCTGACGGATCGCGTTTACCGCCGGGAGCATCACCGGTTTTTCGGCGGCGTTGACCGGTACTACATGCCCTTCTTCTCTCCCACCGTCCACCGGACGCTGACCGCCCGGGAGGCCAGGGAGCTGCCAAGGGCGGACAGCGTTCCCTTTTGCGCCGTGCCCCAGGTGCTGACGAACGACCCGGAGAGCTTTCTCTGGGCGGCGGAGGTCTGCCGGGATTTGGGCTATGCCGAAATCAACCTGAACGCGGGCTGCCCCTCCGGCACGGTGGTTGCCAAGCACAAGGGCAGCGGGATGCTCCGGGACTTAAGCAGTCTGGCGGACTTTTTCGACGAAATCTTCTCCCGGTCGCCTCTGCCCGTTTCCGTGAAGACAAGACTGGGAATGGAGAAGCCGGAGGAATTTGCGGACATTCTGGCGCTTTACAACCGGTATCCCATCCGGGAGCTGATTCTCCACCCAAGGGTTCGCCGACAGTTTTACGAGGGAACGGTGTCCGGCGAATGGTTCGCCTATGCGGTGAAAAACAGCCGCAATCCCCTGTGCTACAATGGTGACATCCGGTCTCTTGCCGACATCCGGAGGCTGGAGGAAGCCTATCCCAGGCTTCCCGCCGTGATGATCGGCCGGGGGCTGATCGCCGATCCGGGAATGCTCACGGGCGGCACAGATATCGGTACATTGGAAGCCTTTCTGAACGCCCTGATGGACGACTACACCGCGGAATTTTCCGGCTGCCGGAACGCTTTATTCCGGATGAAGGAAAACTGGGCCTATCTTCACAGCCGGTTTGCCGGCAGCGATAAACTCTGGAAGCAGATGCGCAAAACCACCGACGCGGCGGAGTTTCGCGCCCTCAGTGTCCAGTTGCTTCATACCTGCCCGCGGATTTGAACCAACTTGACACGTTTCACAGGAAGCCCCGGGTGCTGCCTCCGGCTGTCTGCATTCTTCGGATAATCTTGTAAAAAAGCGGGCGGCCATTGGCCGCCCTTCCATCCCAAAGCGGATATATTTGAGGGGCTGCTGCAGCTTTGCAGCAGCCCTGCTTTTTTACTTCAGATATTGCTCCCAGCGATAGGCTTTGGCCGCGCCCTTGAGGCCGTAGGCCTCCCGGATGGCCCGGCAGACACAGGCCAGCTTTTCCTGCATCACCGGAGATTGGAAGAGTTCTTCGTTCCCCTCCGTCATGGCGCATTCCAGAATTCTGGCCCGATCCTCCTTCGGGAAGGACATGCTGTACCGGTCGATGAAGGAGCGGGTCTCCGGCTGTAAGTATTGCTCCGCCTGCCGGGAGGCGTTGGCGGCGTAGTCATAGTCGTAGACGAAATCCGCCGGATTCAGGGCGTCCCACCGGTCAAAGGCGGAGCTGTCCGTCAGCAGCCGGGTTTCCATCACATGGTACATTTCGTGATACAGTGCCCGCTGGGCGTACTGCCCCAGAGCCAGGGCGATATAGGCATCCCCGCCCTGGAAAAACTGCACCCCGTTGGCGCAGGCCACGCTTCCGGAGGCGGGAGAGCCGTGAATTTCCCGTACCAGGCAGAGGGTCAGGGAGGAAAAATGCTTCCGGATTCCGCCGAAAATTTCCACCGGGAAATCGCTCAGCCATTCGTCCAGAAGGTTCAGCTCCCGTTCCAGCACCGGCACCAGATACTCGGTTTCAAAGGTGTAATCCCAGGGCATGACGGACAGAGGGGCTTCCCCCACAAGAATGCTGACGCCGAAGCGTTCCCCGATCTGCTGAGCCAGCCGTTGACACCGGGTCAGGCCTGGAGTGTCCGGGGCTTCCCGGGTGTACCGGGAGCCGGTGTAGACCTGAACGCTGTCCACGGATGTGCCGTCGGCACGCAGATCCCAGAGACAGAGCACCTCGTCTCCCGCAATGTCCCGCAGGAGCAGCCACAGGCCGCTTTCTCCTTGGCAGGTCACGGACAAGACCTGATACTGGCCGATGAGCGTTAAGGTGTTCGTCCGATGGCCGGTTTCCAGATCGTAGCAGTCCAGGGTCAAGTCCTCCGATACGCTTACCGCCCGATTTTCTCCAGGCAGGAAGAAGCAGTCGGCGAAAACGTCCCTGGGGGTCAGCTGCCGGGGAGCCTTGCCCGCCTGCCCGAACAGGGACAGCCGGACGCTTCCCTCAGGAACCGAGGCGAAATACCCGCTGCCCTTTACGGTCAGGGTCACGTCCCCGGCGGATTCCTGAAGCAGGGCGCCGGTTTTTCCGGAGAGGAACTGGGTGCGCTTTTCGCCGCCGTCCGCAATCTGACATTGAAGGATGCCGCCGGAATGGACGTCTGCCAATTCCTGGCTTTCGTAGCTCTGCTCCCGGACGCACCGGCGGATGCCGCTGTCTAAGTTCCAGGCTCGGATGGCATCCTGGGTGCAGTAGTAGAGAGTGTTGTCCTCTCCGGAATAGATGGGGCTTCCCACCAGTCCCTCCGGGGCGGCGATCCGGCGAATCTCCGTCAGCCGGGTGCTGAGCACCAGGGTCTCCCGGCGGATGGGGTCGAAGCAGGACAGGGTGCCGGCATCCATGTGCAGCCCCTCCGGTGCCAGAGCGAAGGGCAGGGAATCAGCGGCCAGCACCGCCAGGGTGTCCCTGTCCAGCAGGGTCAGCCGGGCCTCGCCCTCGCCGGACAGCAGGAGCAGCTTCTCCCCCAGAGGAAAAACCGCCTGCACGGCCGCGTCCAGAGGATAAACCGTCAGTGCCCCCGGAGCGGACTGCTCCAGCGGGTGGCCGGGCACAGATTCCGGTGCCGGGAGGGCAGCCGTCTCCTCCGTGGAGACGGTGGGAGAGACCGGTTGGGCGGGGCTGCTCTGGCAGCCCCAGAGCACCAGGCAGCACAGCAGCAGGGGAAGAAGTCGCGTCATATCTATTGTCTCCTTGCGAGGGTATAGTCATCGCCCTGCCGGAAGAAGGGACAATGCTGGCTTCGGGAGTTCATGATCTGGTAGACCTCGTCTTCGTCCAAGTCCATCATACAGGAATACTCGTCGTACACCTCATCATAATCATAATACCAGCAATTGTCGCACTGCGTCGAATACATGCTTATTCCTCCAAAATTCGCACAAAAAATTCTCCGTTTTCGTAAATCAGACAGCTGTGGCTGCCGTCCTTGGGAATGGAGACGCTGCCGGGATTCAGACAGCGGATGCCGTTCCGGACTTCATCCAGCTTCACATGGGTGTGGCCGGACAGAAACACGGAGCCTGCGGGCAGGGGAGGAAGATTGTCAGGATTTGCATGGTGGCCGTGGGTCAGGTAGAAGGTTTTCCCGTCCAGCAGCAGCTGGGAAAAATCCGCCAGACAGGGGAAGGGGAGCACCATCTGATCCACCTCCGCCTCGCAGTTGCCCCGGACGGCGATGATCCTGTCCTTCAGGGCGGACAGCATGGGAATGACTTTTTTCGGGGCGTAATCTCGGGGCAGGTCGTTTCGGGGGCCATGGTAGAGCAGGTCGCCCAGCAGGATGATCCGATCCGGCCGTTCGGCTTCAATCAATTCCATCAGCTTTTCGCACCAGAAGGCGGAGCCGTGGATATCGGACGAGATAACGAGTTTCATAGGATACCTCCAAAAACAGCGGGGCATCGCCCCGCTCAGTGTATTAAAAAGCCGTTGTATTGTATAGCGTGTCATTGCGAACCAGCGTCGCAACGCTGGTGTGGCAATCCGTTCCCTTGGCCTTCCCCTGAGAGGGTGGTGCTCCGCGCAGCGAATTCAAATTCATCAATTGCCGGTGGCAATTGCTCAATAGTGTGCAGGTGCCCGGAGGGCGGATGAGGTCGAATCCCATCTAAAACAAGGTGCTGTCCATATACTCTAACACTCACAGAATGTTTCGGCGCTGATCCCTCCGGGGGCAATG
>DJQM01000025.1:8847-20038 GCA_002437585.1 Clostridiales bacterium UBA6386
AGAAGCCGGCTCAAGGGGCGCTGCCGAAAAGCCGCCCCCTTGAGAATCCCCCGGCCGCACTGCCGGAAGTGCATCAGAATATTTCGGATTGCTATGGGCGGATTTTACCGGAAGCACTCAGATAGAAGAGAGATTTCTGCCGGTTCATAGTGTTTCTAAGTACGCCTTTACATCAAAGGGCTTCAGCTTTTCGTCCTTGCGCAGGTACAGCGGGTGGTGGGGATGCCCCTTCTTGGTGACGGCTCCGGCGCAGTACCAGCTGGCACCGAACTCCTCCCCGGCGGCCACCAGATCCCGGACGCAGTCGGGTAAGTATTTCCGCTTTTCGATGATAGCCCCCCAGGCCGCCCAGACGGAAGGGTGACCCGAAATGGAGAGGATGTACCGGAAGGCCTCCAGATTCTCCCGGTGGAGAGCCGGGTTATAGATTCTCTCCATATCGTCCGGGGAAGTAGCCCGCTGGGCGTAGACGTTGAACATGAGAAAGCTGTCATAGCCGTTGCCCAGGGCGATCCGCTCCACGGATTTGAGGGTGTTGTCCAGGGCATCGGGCTTTGCCGTAGAGGGGTTGATGCCGATGCAAATTAAGGGATTTTTCCCTCTTGTGCCCAGCAGATACCGGTATTCCGAGTAAAAATTGGGGGCGTAGAGCCACTTTTTGATGTCATATTCCGGGGAGGGGGTGTTGGCGGCGGCCAGAGCCTCCCGGAAGGTCAGAAGGGCAAGCTCCGTGGTGGGAGCACTGGGAATATGTGCCATCAGGTGTCCTCCACGGTGGGGAACCACAGGCTCTGACTGGGGTCATGGAAGTCACAGCTCGCCGGCTCCCGGCCGGTCTGGCGGCACCAGCCGGCGAAGGCGGCATCCAGGAAGGGATAGACCCCCTCCATGGTGGACTGAAGGCTCAGAGTATTGCCGTCAGCCAGATACAGCTCAATGACCACATTTCCGCCCTGGATCAGATACAGCTTCTGCCCCTGAATCTGGTCGTAGCGGTAAGCAACGGATTTTTTGGCAAATTTCGACAAAAGGAAGGTGTCCTTGTCATAAAAAACGCCGAAGCTCAGGTAATAGGCTGCCAGCCCGGCTCCCATCAGCAGCACGATGATGCCGCCCCAGAAAAGCACCCGGTCGCCTTTGACCCCGGCGCAGATGGCCAGAACGCCCAGGGTGGACAGGATTACCCCGAACAGGCCGTATCGCTTGTTTGCCCGGACGGCCAGGCCGCTCATGTGCTGCGCCTTGCTGCGGAACATTCTGGCAAAGGCCTTATCCACCAGGCGGCACAGGCCGAAAACAATGGCGGCGACGAGAATAATGACGATGGCAGTTGACATAACTTCTCCTTCTTCTCGGCGGATGCTTATGCCCAGAGCACCGTGTCCACGGGAATGTCGTGAGCCTCTACCTCCAGCTTGGGCAGCATCTGAAATTCATAGCACAGAGCCAGGGTGGGGTGATGCGGCTCCGCGGCCAGGAATTTATCGTAGAAGCCGCCGCCGTAGCCGATCCGGTGACCCTGGGGGTCGAAGGCCAGCCCGGGCATGAGCACCAGGGCGGTTTCATCGTGAGCCACCGGCCCGTCGGCGATGGGCTCTGGAATGCCCGCGTAGCCCTTGGCCACGGCGGTCAGATCATCCAGGTACAGAAATTTCATTTCGTCGCCGTAGACCTTGGGCACGGCCACCTTTTTCCCGTCCTTCAGGGCGCGCGCCAGCATGGGTACCGTGCGCACCTCCTGATTGTAGGGCAGGTAGCCGTAGATGGTTCTGGCGTTCCGGTAAGCGTCGCTTGCGAAGAATAGCTGGGCAAGCCTGGCACTGCGCTCTTCGATTTCCGCTTCCGTCATGGCTCGCTTCCGGGCACGAATCTGGCGGCGCAGTTCGGTTTTATCCATTGGAATCCTCCTTTTTCTCGCTGCGGAACATCCGGAACCAGAGGAAAATGGCGATCTGGCCTGGAATGCCCAGCAGGAACAGCTTCAGATAGGAAACCCGCAAAACCACCCACAATGTCACATAAATGCTCAGAAGGCAGCCCCAGACAATGGCACTGATGAGCATTTTGTTCCAGCGGAAGTCGTGCCAGGCCGAGCGCAGGCTCAGCAGCACAATGGCGTTGGCGGGGATGGCATAGAAAAACAGCAGGCGGCTGTATTTTTCCAGAAAGACGAAGGGGGACATGAGCACGAAGGCAAGCAAGGCCACAAACCACACCAGGGTGGAGGACAGGGCCAGAATTACGTTTTTGTTGGCCTTGCGCTTGAGGGCCTTTTCCGAAACCTGGGTCATGGCCTTTTCCAGGGTGCCCGGATTTCCCGGCAGAGCCTCCGGATCGGCCAAAAGGTCGTTGACGGTGATGCCGAACTGTGCCGCCAGCTGCATCAGAGTCAGCACATCCGGAATGGACTCCCCCCGCTCCCATTTGGAAACGGCCTTGTCGGAATAATTCAGCTTTTCCGCCAGTGCCAGCTGGGTCAGACCTGCCCGCTTGCGATAGGCGGCGATATTGGCACCGATCTGATATTTCAGCTTCTCGTCGTCCATGTTTTCCCTCCCGGTCGTTGTCTTCCATAGCATATCACAAAAGGACGGGATTTGCAACCAAAAACCGCAGCCGAAGGCGGCTGCGGTCTATTCTTTCAGACGTACAACAGGCGCGCCCTCCGGGCTGTACCGAGCGGCGATGGCACTGCCGGCTTCGGTTTCCTCGAAGATGATCAGGTAGTCAAAGTCTGCAAGCTGCTCCTCCCGGAAATCCGCGTCCCGTTCCACGGTTACCTGATGAGAGGAAAGCAGGTATGCGGCCATATAGGGCAGCTCGTTGGCGTAATAGTTTTCATCGGTTGTCAGGATCAGATAGTTCCTGCCCTCCGGAATTTCGTACAGGGCAATGAGCCTGTCGAATTTGTGACGGTTGGAGCCGGTGTAGTCCTGACGCTGCAGCAGGGTCAGGTTGGGGTTCACCGCAAAAAGCACAAGCGTCAATGCGGCCAGGGGTACCAGTGCCAGAAGGGGCTTTCCGGGTGTATGCGTCAGATTCAGGCTTTGGAGCAGCCCAAGAAATACAATACCGGCGACAAACAGGAGAATCGTTCTGTGGTATCGGCTGTAGCTTGCCAGAATCAGGGACTCCTGCAGCGGCATGGAGATCAGATACATGACATAGGTGCCAAGCTGATAGAAACCATAGGAAAAAGAGGCAAGCACTATGGCCCGGCACAGAGGACGGGCGGACTCCCTGCCAAGCCGCCGCCAGAGAAGACAGACCAGAAAAGCAGCCGCCAGGAGCCAGAGAGCCCGGTTGCTGACAGAGAAGATTTTTCTTCCCATTTCCAGGGCAATTTCGAGAATGGAGCGGAGATCCTTATCATGAAATACATGGCTGTAGTTGGACAGGGACATGGCGTGCTTGCTGAGCATTCCTGCGGGGAACACCAGGCTCACATGCTTCTGCCACAGGAAGAAGGCAGCACCGGGAGCCCCAAGCAGAGCCAGCCAGGTCTTCCGGGAAAGGGGCTTCTTCCGGCAAAGATACCAGACATAGCCGTAGAGGATCCCCACAAAGAAAAAACCGCTGTTTTTGATGCTGACGAGAAATACCGCATGGGGAAGCAGAATCCAGGGCATCCGCCGAAGCTCCTGCCGATAGAAGATACATAGGGCAATGGCGTTCAGAGCGGTAATGGGAAGCAGACTGTCCACCATCAGTTCTGTCAGCCGGGAATTGCCGCAGAGCAGAAAGACACAGCATACGCTTACGGCAAGCTTCTGCCAGGTCCCTTTGGCAAAGACGAAAAGCCCGGTAAGCATCCCCAGCATCAGCGCCGCCTGGGCGAACATCAGCACCCACTCCGAGGTGATGCCCAGAGCCTGGGTAACGTAGAACAAAAAGCAGGCACTGCCTACCGGGTAGGAAGAGAAGAGCACATTTGCGTCGGTTCCCACCGGAAAACGACCCTGCTGGGTGATGATTTTGGCAACCAATGCCCAGTGGATGAAGCTGTCGTGGTGCTGCACCCGGCTGCCGGGAAACAGGTACAGAAAGAACAGACACCCGGCGACGAAGAAAACCGTACCGAAGGTCAGAATTCCGGCAACAGACTCCTTTTGCCGAAGAGAGCGAAGGAGCAGAACCAGACCGCCAAGCCAAAGAATCACCGCGGTTTCCTTCAGAAGATTCAGAATCCCCATCAGGAACAGCACACTTCCGATGGCACTGAACAGAACCCCGATGGCAAGCTCCGGCTTCACATATTTTTTGAGAGACTGCAAATATCCCCAGCAGGACAGTGCCAGCAGAAGCAGACGGATCAGCAGCGCGATTGCCTTCATAGATTCACCTCAGGGAAAGATTATCACACATATCCCCAGTCTACCACAAAAAAGACGATTGTGCAACCAAATTTATAAGGCGTCCCGGCAGGCTCTGCGCAGGGCTTCCTCCCGCTTGTGATACAGCAGGCTGCTTATGTGGCGCAGGTAGGCAGGGCAGCCGTGAAGCCGGATGAATTCCTGAGCCGCCGGGAGCTTGGTCAGCCCCGTGACCAGCAGATTCATTTCCTGACGTGTGCCGAAGCTGTCCTCAGCGAACCGGATGGCATTGTCTAAGCCTCGGGAAACGGCACTGACCGCGTCTGCCCGGACGGCCACGTCCTGGGCAAACTGAGCCTTCAGACAGGGAAACAATTGTTCTCCGGTTTGCCGCTGCTCCCGGGCAATGCCGCCCATGGCCGCCAGACGGCCAAGCACCCATCGCTCCACCTGAGCGTCCGCCTTAGAAATCAGACCGTTTTCTTCCTTGACGGTCAGGGCCTTTTCCCCCGCGGCGAGGAAATCCGGAAGGGTCTGACTGGCTCCCCGGAACCGTTTCAGCATTTCATGCAGGCGCACCGTCCGGGCATCCAGGGTTTCATAAGTCCGCAGCCGTGCCGCCAGTCCCTCCAGCAGCAGATTGACCACGCTGACCCCCTCGTCAAAGCCGCCGGCGGCCGCCATGGCAGTCTTTTCCCGATACTGTGCCTCGGTCAGCACGCCATCCAGCAGGTCGGAAATGCCGTAGTCCGTGCCGTACTTCCGGTACAGCCGCCAGTAGGCGGCAAAATCCCGGGCGGTGTCCGGCTTTCGCAGATATTCGCCAATCAAATCCTCGGTTACGGGAAGACCGTGGGTCTCGTAGCTTTGCAGCAGCCGGGATAAGTCCTCCCAGCCCCGGGCGGTGACGAAGGACAGCTCCCCATCCTTCCGGGTCACGGTGTAGAACCGGTCGGGCTTCACCGTCAGGTAGGACAGAACCGCCCCGTGAAGCTGCCGCTGCCGGGCGTAGTCCAGCCAGACGGAAAGGTCGGCCTCCACGGTGAGCTGCCGTACCCGATCCAGGGTCACCACGTCAAATTCCCGGACGGATTTGTTATATTCCGGCGGATTCCCCGCAGCCACTACCACCCAACCGGCGGGCAGGCGATGGGTGCCGAAGGTTTTGTTCTGCAAAAACTGGAGCATGGTGGGAGCCAGGGTCTCCGACACGCAGTTGATCTCGTCCAGAAACAGAATGCCCTCCGCCGTTCCCGTCCGCTCCATGGCATCGTACACCGAGGCGATGATCTCGCTCATGGTGTACTCCGTCACCGTGACGGTTCTGCCGCCGTAGTGCTTCTCCACCAGCCGGGGCAGGCCGATGGCACTTTGCCGGGTGTGGTGGGACAGGGTGTAGGACACCAGATTGACGGCGCAGCTTTCCGCCGCCTGCTCCAAAACGGCGGTTTTGCCGATGCCCGGAGGCCCCATCAGCAGCAGAGGCCGCTGATGTACCGCCGGAAAAAGGTACTGGCCGTCTTCGCCCTTTTCCAGGTAGGATCGTACCGTGCGGATGATTTCTTCTTTCGCTTCCTGAATGTTCATAGTCGGCTCCTAGATTTGAAAACAGTTGGCCCATTTGGGCACCAGCTCCGGATGGCCGGAGCCTTTCAGCAGCACGAAGGCTGTCTCATAGTCCGGCGGCTGGGTGGGGTAGAATCCGTCTCCGTCGGTAAAGTAGAGCAGAGCCTTGAGATTTTTCAGCTGTCTGGTGCGGCGAAGGGTTTCCACATAGTCGAACACCGGGGTGAAATCCGTGCCGCCCCGACCCTGGATGACCACCTTTTTGGCGTAATCCAGCCAGTCCTCCCGGCTTTGAATCCGGGTCACGTCCTGAATGAGACAGTCGCACTGGAGAAAATACACGTTCATTTTCCGGAAAAAGTTCTCCTGGGCGGAGAGAATTTTCCAGGTCTCCGCCAGAAACCGGCTGACGGTTTCCTTGTCGCAGGAGCCGGAGGTGTCGATGGCGATGACCAGCTCCTCCAGCCGCCGAACCTCCTGGTACTCCAGCGGCTCTAAGAAGGGGGTTCCCAGTTCCAGCCCCAGCCGGTAGTAGGCATAGTCGAAGCTTTCCATATCCAGCTGCATTTCCTCCCGGAGGCCGGCGAAGCGTTCCAGATACCGCCGGTAATCGAACTGCCCGGCCTGGGCTTCCTCCGGGATTTCCTGCCCGGCACCAGGGGTGCGCCCCCGTTTGCCTGCCCCGGCTCTGGCTCCGGCGGCCGCCAGCAGAAGGGCTTCCCATTTCCGGCGGCCTTCTTCCCCTGGGGCTTCCTTCCAGACAATGTGGTCGTCGAAAGCATAAGCACTTCCGTCAAAGGCCGGGGCATTCTCCCGGAGATAGCCGTAGATTTGTTGGGCAGTGAGGCTTTGCTGACCCAGCTCCGGGAGAATGGGCGGCTTTTTTTCCAATCGGGGGAGGTTCAGACCGTCGACGATCCGCTCCACCGCCAGGTCACAGGCGGCATCCCAGAGAGGTTCCCCGGCGTGTTCGTCGAAGGGGTGAAGGTACAGGCAATGCAGCAGCATGTGCAGATATCCCCGAAAGAGCTTCTCCGGCTGGGCGGCGTAGAGCCGCAGCAGGTCTTCCGGACGGAAGCGGGCGTTGCCGCCCTCCAGGCAGAAGCCGGGCTTCTCGTCCGGTACCCAGGGAAGGGCTGCCAGTGCCCCGCCCAACTGGGGTAGCGCATCCAGAAGCTGCTGCCGGGTCAGCTCCAGCACCTGTGCGCACAGGCGGGTCTTCTCGCCGGCCGTCATAGGGAAAAGTCCCGATCCGAAAAGCCCGTCAGCTGAGCCTTCCGGCGCAGGAGCAGCACGAAGCCCTCGGTGGATTTTAGACTTATTGCCAGGCTCAGGCCGTCTTCCAGCAGACCTGGGGGGAACCAGTCCTGTGCCAGAAGCCGCTCCAGCTCCTCCAGCCGCCCCTCCCGCAGAAGCACCTCCATGGCAGGGCGCAGCCGCCGCTGAAGATAGCCTTCCAGGGCTTGCTTCTGGGTTTCCTTGGCCTGGCCGGAGAAGAAGCCTGCCAGTGCCAGCTCCAGCCGCACTTCCTCCCGGGGCGCGGACTGAAATTTCTGAAACAAAGCATCCATTTCCGACATGAAAAGCCTCCCCGCTATCGATTTTTCTCTATCATAGCACATATTTTACGGGCATACAACCGGGGAATCAGAAAAAATAAGGGGTGTTGCAGACTGCCGCAACACCCCTCATTTAGCACTATCTATGCCTTGTGTATGTAGGGGCGGCCATTGGCCGCCCGCGGGCGACGAATCGCCGCCCCTACAAATTCTTTCAAGATACATCCTCAGACTGCGTGACCCTTGCGCTTGATGACCTCCACCACGGAGTCCACCAGGTCATTGCAGAGCACCTTGTTCTCGGCCTCCACCATCACCCGGATGACCGGCTCGGTACCGGATTCCCGCACCAGGATCCGGCCGGTGTCCCCCAGAGTGGCGGTTACAGAGGCCACCGCCGCCTGGACATCGGGGTCGGACTGAGCCGCTGCCTTGTCGGCCACCCGCACGTTCTTGAGCACCTGGGGATAGAAGATGAAGCCCTCGCACAGCTGGCTCAGGGTCTTCTTTCTCGCCAGCATGACCTCCATGACCTTCAGGCTTGTGAGAATGCCGTCGCCGGTGGAGGCGTACTTGGAGAAGATGATGTGGCCGCTCTGCTCGCCGCCGATCCGGCAGCCGTTCTGAACCATGTACTCGTAGACGTACTTGTCGCCTACCTTGGTCTTGGCATAGTCGATGCCCAGCTCGTCAAAGGCCTTGTAAAGGCCGAAGTTGCTCATCACCGTGGTGACCACCGTGTTCATCAAGAGCTTGCCCCGCTCCTTCAGGTACTTGCCGTAGATGTAGAGAATGTGGTCGCCGGTGATGACCTCGCCCTTCTCGTCCACGCACAGGCAACGGTCAGCGTCGCCGTCGTAGGCAAAGCCTACGTCCAAGCCGTTGTCCACCACGAACTTCTGCAGATTCTCGATGTGGGTGGAACCGGCGTTCATGTTGATGTTGTAGCCGTCCGGCTCGGCGTTGATGACGTAGGTCTTGGCGCCCAGAGCGTCGAAGACAGACTTGGCGATGTTCCAGGAGGCACCGTTGGCGCAGTCCAGACCTACCCGCATCCCCTTGAAGGAATAGATGCCCAGGGAGATCAGGTAGCCGATGTACCGGTTCCGGCCGGCCACATGGTCAACCGTCCGGCCGATCTGATCCCGCTTGGCCAGGGGTAGCTCCGGCCAATGCTTGCCGAAGGCCTCCAGATTCCCGTCCAGATAAGCCTCCACCAAGGAGATCACGCTCTCGTCCATCTTCTCGCCGAAGCTGTTGATGAGCTTGATGCCGTTGTCGTAGTAGGGGTTGTGGCTGGCGGAGATCATAATGCCGCAGTCGAAGCTCTCCGTCCGGGCGACGTAGGCCACGGAGGGGGTGGTGGTGACGTGCAGCAGGTAGGCGTCCGCGCCGGAGGCCACCAGGCCGCCCACCAGAGAGTACTCGAACATATAGCTGGAGCGGCGGGTGTCCTTGCCGATGACGATCCGGGCAGGGCCGTCGTCGCCCTTGCGCCGGTTCAGCTGGGTGTAGTACCAGCCCAGGAAGCGGCCTACCTTGTAGGCGTGGTCAGCGGTCAGGGTGCAGTTGGCTTCGCCCCGGAAGCCGTCGGTTCCAAAATATTTGCCCATAAAGAAAACTCCTTTTCGGTTACTTCTTTTCGACGACCACGCCGCCGGTTTTCCAGATGCTGTTTGCCGGGACCACGCCCCGGACGCAGGAGGTGGGGTAGATGTTGGTGTGCGGGCCAATGACCGTGCCGGGATTCAGGACGCTGTTGCAGCCCACTTCCACAAAATCGCCCAGCATGGCGCCGAATTTCTTCAGACCGGTTTCGATCTGCTCGTTTCCGTCCTTCACAACCACCAGGGTCTTGTCGGACTTGACATTGGAGGTCAGGCTGCCCGCGCCCATGTGGGACCTGTAGCCTAAGATGCTGTCGCCGACGTAGTTGTAGTGGGGGGTCTGGACATTGTCGAAAAGAATCACGTTTTTCAGTTCCACGGAGTTGCCCACCACGCAGTTGGCACCCACCAGGGCACTTCCCCGGATGAAGGCGCAGTGGCGCACCTCGGTGCCCGGGCCGATGATGCAGGGGGCGCCCAGGTAGGCCGTGGGAGCCACCGTGGCGGTGTTATGAACCCAGACAGAGGGAGAGACCTCCCTATAATCGCAGCCCAGGGTGGATCCCAGGGACAGGATCAGACTTTTGATGCCGGAAAGTGCCTGCCAGGGATATTCAAAGCCGGATAAATAGCTTCCCGCCAGGCTGTGGCTCAGGTCGTAAAGCTCGCTGGTTTGATACACGATGGATCCTCCCTTGACGCTCGAAAAATGTCAAAACAACCGCCGATACTATACAACAAATTGGACACAATGTCAATGCGCGGAAGCGAAAACGTATAAATTCCAATAAAAAGTTTACAAAAAGGAAGCCGCACTGGCGGCTTCCTTGGTAACGTGTTTTTTCAGCCCAGCAGGGATTTGCGGAGCGTCTCCCGGTTGGCCTGCAGATCGGGTACAAGCACCGCCATGCCGTCTACCTTCTCGTCCCGGAAGGCACCGTCCGCGGGAATCCGCTGGCTGGCGATTTCGCTGCCCGGAAGCTTGGGCAGGATTTCCATGGCCAGCAGCACCAGCTGGCCGTAATTCAGGTCGGTGCTGATCAGCGGCAGGAGGGCATCCATCACCTTCAGAAGCTCCCGCCAGCTAATGGAGCGGTAACGATCCAGCAGAGCCTCCAGGAGCTTTCGCTGACGGCTGGTGCGGCTGAAATCCCCGTTGTCATCCAGCTTGCGGATTCGGGCATAGATCAGAGCTTCCCAGCCGGTGAGATTCTGCTTTCCCTCGGTCAGATTGTTCCAGCCGGTGTGGGAATTGATCTCCTCGGCCTCGTCCGCCCGAAGCTCGATCTCCACGCCCCCCAGCAGATCGACGATTTCGGAAAAGCTGGAGAAATCCACCTCCAGGTTTCCATCGATGTGCAGGCCGAAGTTTTCCTTCAGGGTTTCGTCCAGCAGCTCGGTGCCCCCTTCGTAGTAGGCGGCGTTGATCCGGTTGCTGCCGTGGCCGGGAATGGGCAGGTACATGTCCCGGAGAAAGGAGGTCAGGGTGATGTTGCCGGTTTTCCGGTGGTAGGTTACAAGCAGCATGGTGTCCGACCGGGCGGATTCCGCATCCCGCTGGTCGCTGCCCACCAGCAGCAGATTCACAATGCCGCTGCCGGTGCCGCCGATGAGGTCAGCCGAGGGGAGAGCCTTGTCCCCCAGGTTCGTGACGAAGGCACCCAGCCGGGTGCCGAAGGAGGCGGTGGGCTGGGTGTAGTGAAGCTTTCCCAGTACCTGCTGAAACAGAGCCGTGGCACCGGCCAGCACCGCCAGCACGATGGCAAGCATCAGGCACAGTAGCTTCATGAGAAACCGGGGGAAGCTGTCATGCTGTTTTCGTTTCATAAAGGATGCCTCCTGGATAAGCGGTGATAGAAAAGGGTATGCAGAGCCGCTCCCCTTTATGCGTCGTTGCCAATAGGATAGCACAACAGTGACCTTTTTTCAACCAATCATGCAGCGGACGCCATTGGTGCGGCCCCTTCCAGGGATTCCCTCCGGTCACAATCCGTTTCCCCTGTTCCCCCTTAGCTCCCCGATGTTAATGTCGTCAACTCAAGGATTTCAGGGGTCGATGCCCACATCGACCCAGCGATGGGCAATTGCAAAATTGCACCGCAACATCGGCGACAACGCGCAACGTCCTGTAGGGGCGGACGACCCT
>DJQM01000054.1 GCA_002437585.1 Clostridiales bacterium UBA6386
TCACGGAGTACAACTTCAAGGTGCTGTCTGAAAAGTACCAGACGGAGCAGGCTGAGGTGCTGGAAAAGATTGAGCGTCTGCAAGCCGAGCTTGCCACGGAGCAGCAGACTGTCGTGAACATCGACCAGTGGATTGGTCTCATTCAGCAGTACGCTCATCCGGAGGCATTGACCGCCGAAATGCTCAATGCCCTGATTGAGAAGATCGTGGTTCATGAGAAAACCGTTGGTGAGGACGGCGAGAAAGAACAGACCGTCGATATTTACTACCGCTTTGTGGGTAAAATCGACTGATAACCAAAAATGTATCCTTTTCTCAGGGAAAGGGGGGAAACCACCCCCAACACGGAAGCTCTGAAGCTGCTGTCCGGGCTGTATGACGTGTCCATCAACACCCTGCTTGGTTCCCCCCGGCAGCTGTTCTGCCAGTGCTGCGGGATGCCCCTGGAGGACGGCATTCTCAGCCGGGAGCCTGACGGCACCCTGAATGAGGAATACTGCAAATGGTGCTACGAGGACGGCAAATTCCGCTATTCCAGCCCGGAGGAGCTGATCGACTTCTGCGCCAGCCACATGGCTACAGAGGCCTGGCCAGCAGAGCAGGTTCGCGCCCACATGGAGACGATAGTACCCCAATTAAAGCATTGGAAAAAGGCTTGACTTGCGGAAACGATGTGCTAGGGAAGCTCATTGAATGGGAAACCCCCGCCCTGCGGAAAGCAGGGCGGGGGTTGCGGGATTCCGTGTTCAGTCCAGATTGGCCAGAGCTTCGATGGTTCGCCGGTAAATCTCCTTGGCGGCCAGAAGATCCTCCACCAGGAGATACTCGTCCTTCTGATGCTCGGTGCATTCCCGGCCGGGACGCATGGGGCCGAAGGCCACGATCCCCGGCATGGCTCGGGCATAGGTGCCGCCGCCGATGACGGTCGGCTCGGAGGGGTCGCCGGTACACTCCCGGTAAATGCCCACCATGGTCTGAACCACCTTGCCGTTCTTGTCCATGTACACCGGAGCCTGATTGGCGGTACACCGGCAGGTGATGCCGTAGGGGGCGCAGGCGGCGCAAATGGGGCTTTCCACCGCCGCCCGGTTGAAGGTCACGGGACTGCGGATGTCCAGGGTCAGGACGATTTCGTCCTTTTCCGTGCGCAGCATACCGGCGTTCAGGGTCAGCTTGCCGCTCTGGACATCCTCCAGGCCGCAGCCCATTTTCACGCCGTGCAGGTCGGAGCCAATGTGGGCGCGGTAAAAATCCACCAGGGGGCTTTCAACCCCGGCTTCCCGGAGGGCTTCCATCATGGCGGTGATGGCGTTGTCACCCTTTTCCGGGGTGCTGGCGTGGGCGCTGCGGCCATGGGTCTCCAGGGTGCGCTCGGTGCCGTCGGCGGCACGATAGGTACAGCGGCACCAGCCGGCCACCATATTGGCCGCGTCGCCGCCCTCGATGCGCAGAAGGCCGCTTTTTGCCACCGGCAGGGACAGCTTGAAGTTCAGAATTTCCTTCTCGCCGTAGATGGCGGGGAAATCCGCGTCGGGAGTGAAGCCGAAGACGGGCAGCTGCTGGGTCTTTTTGTAGTAATTCATGTCGTCCCAGTCGCCGCTTTCCTCGCACTGGCCGAAGATCAGCCGCACCCGGCGGTTCAGGGGAACCTGCGCGTCCTGAAGCTCCTTCATGGCAAACAGAGCCGCAAGGGTGGGGCCTTTGTCGTCGGCCACGCCCCGGCCATAGAGCCGGTCGCCGCAAAGCTCGCCGCCGGGGTCGTGAGTCCAGCCGCCGCCTGCGGGTACGGTGTCCAGATGACCCAGCACGCCCACAATCTCCTCGCCCTGGCCGATCTCCGCCCAGGCCACCTTGCCGTCCGGATTTTCCGTCCGGATGCCAAGGGTCTGGCACAGATTCAGGACATACCGGAGAGCCTCGGCGGGGCCTGCGCCGTAGGGAGCCTCCGGGGTCACATTTACCCGGGCGATGCTCTCGATGGACACCAGCACCAGAATGGCGTCCAGAAATTCCTTGTTTTTCATAGTTATCATGTCTCCTTTACTGACGGCAGAAGATATACAATCAGTATATCATCTTTTTCCGGAAAAGTATATGTTTTTTTGGATATTTCCGTCCCTGGCGATCATACCGAAATTAATACGCCCCGTTCCCATCCGGGAACGGGGCGTATTCTGCGAAGAGGATTCAGCTGTTTTCCGCCTTTTGGGCTTTCCTTGCCAGCCGTTTTTCCCGGTGGGCGCGGTGGAGCCGGGAGACGGCCTCCGTCAGGAGAATGCCGTAGCGCAGGATGGGCTCCGTGGCGATGGCGAAGACCCCGAAGAGCAGGACGCATTCCAGAGACATTTTGCCGATGCCGAAAATGTTCCCCAGCCAGATGCTGCAAACCAGAAGCCCGGCTACGCAGCCGCCCCAGATGATCCAGCGGAACCAGTTCAGGGGCTTGCTGATGTTGTAGAGGATCATAAAGCCCACAATGGACAGCAGCATGGTGCAGGCGATGGAAATGTCCCCCTCGTCCACGCCGAAGACCCGGCCGAAGATCACCAGCGCGCCCACCACCAGGAAGTCCGTCAGGCCGGCCGGCAGAGCCTTGGCCAGCACGTTCGGCAGGAACCTGCCCCGGATCGGCTCCTCGTTGGGCTGAAGAGCCAGGAAAAAGCCGGGCACGCCGATGGTGAACATGGTGATGAGCGACAGCTGGGAAGGCTCCAGCGGATAGCTGATCATGAAGCAGGCGGAGAACACCGCCAGCAAAAAGGAGAAGATGTTCTTCACCAGGAACAGGCTTGCCGAACGCTGGACGTTGTTGACCACCCGCCGTCCTTCGGCTACCACCGAGGGCATGGCGGAAAAGTCCGATTCCAGCAGCACCAGCTGGGAGACCTGAGCCGCCGCGTCACAGCCGGAGGCCATGGCCACCGAGCAGTCCGCGTCCTTCAGAGCCAGCACGTCGTTGACGCCGTCGCCGGTCATGCCCACGGTGTGTCCCTGGCTTTGCAGCGCCCGGACCAGCTGCCGCTTCTGATCGGGAGTGACCCGGCCGAAGACGGTATACTCCCCGGCGGCTTCGGCAATCGCTTCCTCCGAATCCAGGGTGGAGGCGTCGACGTACTTCTCCGCCCCGGGAACTTCCGCCTCCAGGGCGATCCGGGAGACGGTCAGGGGATTGTCGCCGGAGATGACCTTCACCGCCACCCCCTGCTGGGCAAAGTACCGGAAGGTCTCCGGCGCGTTCCGGCGGATGGGATTGGTCAGCAGGATCAGCCCCAGGGGAATGACCTTTTCCGTCAGAGCCTGCCCCTCCAGCGTGCCGGTATACCGACCGAAGAGCATGACCCGGTAGCCGTCGCCGCCGAAGCTCTCCGCCAGGGGTCGGAGGGCCTCGTAATCCTCCCGAAGGAGGAATTCCGGCGCGCCCAGCACATAGGCTCCCTCCGGGAACACCGCGCCGCAATATTTATAGGTGGAGGAGAAGGGGAATACCTGCTCTGCGCTGCCCTGCGCGGGGAGCCTGAAGTACCGGTGCAGTGCCTGCATGGTCTGGTTGCCCTCAGGCATGGCGGTCACCAGATTGCCCACCAATGTTTTCAGCCCAACGCCCTGGGCCGGGTCGAAGCCCTCCAGAGGGATGAGGGAGCTGACCTGCATTTCGTTTTCCGTGATGGTGCCGGTTTTGTCCACGCACAGCACGTCCACCCGTGCCAGAGCCTCGATGCACTTCATGTCGTGTACCAGCACCTTCCGGGAGGCAAGGCGCAGAACGCTGACCACCAACGCCACGCTGGTGAGCAGGTACAGCCCCTCCGGGATCATGCCGATTACCGCGGCCACCATGGACAGGATGCTGTCCCGGAAGGTGGCTCCGGAAAGCACATACTGCTGGACAAACAGGAACACGCCAATGGGCACGATGAGGATGCCCACCACGCCTACCAGCTTATCCAGGGTGCGCAGCATTTCCGAACGCTGCTTGGTGTCTGTGGCCTTGGCCTCCAGGGTCAGCTGGGAGATATAGGACTCGGCTCCCACCCGCTCCAGCCGGGCGGTACACTCCCCGGAGACCAGGAAGCTGCCGGACATGAGAAAGTCTCCCAGACCCTTTTTCAGCTCATCGGCCTCGCCGGTGAGGAGGGCTTCGTTCACCAGCACCTGGCCGTCCAGGATGATGGCGTCGGCGCAGATCTGATCGCCTGCCTGGAAGATCACGATGTCGTCCAGCACCAGCTCCTCCGCCGGGATTTCCTGAATCTGTCCTTCCCGGATGACCCGGGCTTTGGGAGCGTTCAGCATGGTCAGCTTGTCCAGGGTTTTCTTGGCCCGAATTTCCTGGAGAATGCCGATGAAGAGATTGGCAAACACCACCGGCAGGAAGGTCAGGTTCCGAAAAGAGCCGGAGGCGAATACCAGCACCGCTAAAATGGCGAAAATCAGGTTAAAGTAGGTGAACAGGTTGGATTTTACAATCTGCCCCACGGTTTTGGACTCTGCCGTCACCGGGGTATTGGCAAGACCCTCTTCCATCCGCCGCTGCGCCTGCTCCTGGGTCAGCCCCTCCTGGGCGGAAGCCAGAATCCGCTCCGGCTCTTCGCTCCACTGTATCTCGTTTGCACCCATAGGCAATCCTTTCTTTGCTGAATTTTCAGGGAAGCTCTTGCCGATTTCGTCAGAGCTTCCTTAGATCTTACATCCGGGCAATTTTTGTCCCTTTTTCGCAGATTATACCACGAATGGACGGCCATTTCAACGGATTCTCCCGGAATGAATCGGTTAAGGATTTGTAAATTTTATGGGCGCGCAATGCCGGTACTGCTCTGCAGCACAGTACCGGCAGGTCAAGGCGTAAAAATCCTACTTTGGGAGGATTCCTTTTTCCCTCCGCATAGGCTACAATAGAGTAAAATTACCGATGGTATGCGCCGGGAAGTTTGAAAGTGCTGGAAGGCTGGTGTATGATTTTGACAAAAAACATTGTAATTCGCCCTCTGCTTCGGGAAAAATTCCAGAAATTTCTCCAAGGGCAGCGAATTTTGTTCTTTGGGGCACCCTGCGGCTTCGGAAAAACCACCGTGGCGGAGGGGTTGCTTTCCGGTCGGGCGGTGCTCCGGCGCAGCGGGGAGGATGAGACTCCCATCCCGGAGGGAGGAGACTGGGATATCCTACTGGTGGATGATTTTCAGCGGATGTCTGAGAAAGCCGTTCAGACTTTGTGCGGACGGATCCGCCGGAGCCCTGAACGCCGGTTCGTTTTCCTGTCCCGGGGCGCGCCTCCCGGGTGCATGATGGCCTTCCAGTACGCGGGAATTATGAGCGTCATTTCCCCCGGGGAACTTCTGCTGGACGAGGAGGACATCCAGACCCTGTTCCGGATGCAGAAGCTACCGGTGACGAGAAGCGAGATTGCCGGCATTCTGAAGGCGTCCATCGGCTATCCTCTGGGCGTGGTCATCACCATCCGGCTTATGGCCGAGGGGATGCCCTTCGAGCCGAAGCTGGTGAGCGAGGCCTTCCGGGAGGTGTACCGGTATTTTGAGGCGGCGATCTTCATGCCGCTGGATCTGACGATCCGCCGGTTTCTGCTGGAGCTGGCTCCCTTCGAGACCATCAACCTGGAGCTGGCGAAGATGGTCAGCGGCGATGTCCGGGCCGGCCAGATGCTGGACTGGATTCAGAAAAATTCCTCCATGCTTCAGGAGAACGGGGACGAGCTGTACTTCTGGCCCCAATATCGGGACTTTCTCCGATGGGAGATGGAGAAAACCTTCCCGGACAGCAAGGTCAAGGCTCTGCTCAGCCGGGGCGGCCTGTATTATGAGCTGAAGGAGGATTACTCCAGAGCCATGGAGTGCTACAGTGCCGCGGGAGACCATGGGAAGGTCTCGGAGATTCTGGTGCGCAACGCGGAGCTGCATCCCGGCATGGGTCATTACAGCGAAATGGAAAAATACTACCGCAGTCTGCCGGAGTCGGAGATTCTGGAATCTCCCGCCCTGATGCAGGGCATGTGCATGCTCTGCGCCCTGGCGGTGGATTATCCCGGCTCCGACCGCTGGTACGAGGCACTCAGACGGTTTTCCCAGGAGCGGGATCCCCAGGACGCCGCGGCCTGGCAGGCCCGGAGCCGGCTGGCCTGGCTGGACGTATCTCTGCCCCAGCGGGGTGTGGAGGGGCTGACCCAGACCATCCCGGCGGTGGTTCGGCTGATGACCGACAAGGAGGTCAGCCTGCCGCCCTTCTCCGTGACCAGCGCCCTGCCCACCATCATGAACGGCGGCAAGGATTTCTCTCCCTGGAGCAAGAAGGACGACCTTTTGTACAGCACCATCCGGGTGCCTGTGGAGAAACTCCTCCGGGCGGACGGAGTGGGCCTGCCGGACTGCGCCCTGGCCGAGAGCAAATTTGAAAAGGGCGAGGACATTTCCCAGCGGCTTCTGACGGTGGTTTCCCGGATGCGGGAAATTCAGCAGTCCGGCACGCCGGATATTGAGTTTGCCGCCTGCGGCCTGCTGGTGCGCAATTACATCGACCAGGGTCGGCTGGAAAACGCCCGGCGCACCCTGGAGCTTCAGCGGAAGCAGTTTGTTGAGCGCGGCCAGCTGCGGTTTCTGCCGAACCTGGACGCGATGTCTTGCCGGGTGGATCTCCATGGGGGCGATCTGGACAGGGCGGACATCTGGTATCGGGAGAAGGCTCCCAGAGACCCGGTGCACCTGAACATACTCAAGCGTTACCAGTACCTGACCCAGGCCATGGTGGAGCTGGCGGACGACGACCCGGAGGGTGCGCTGCTGACCCTGGCACCGCTGGAAAGCTACTGCGCCGCCTGCGGCCGGTACATCGACAGCATTCATCTGAACGTGCTTTCCGCCCTGGCTCTGTACCGCCTGAGGGACGGACGGTGGAAGGAGCGGATGCGCCGGGCACTGGACACCGCCGGACAGTTCCGCTTTATCCGCACGATCAGCGTCTACGGCGGGGCGGTGCTGCCCCTTCTGACCCAGCTGGAGGGGAAGGGGGACGAGGCCTTCCGCAAGCGGCTTCTGATCCAGACCCGGAAGCAGGCGGCGGCCACGCCATTGTTCCTGCAGCCCCGGCTGTCTCCCGGCGAGGAGCTGACCACTGCGGAAAAGCAAATCCTGCGGCTCATCTGCGCGGACAAGAGCAACGCCGAGATTGCCCAGACCATGAACATCAAGCTCACCACCGTGAAGACCCACGTCAGCCATATTCTGGAAAAGCTGGACGTGAGCCGCCGGAGCGAGGCCAAAACCGCCGCTATCCGCTTAAAGCTCATCCCGGAGGATTCGTAAATCTTCCTCAAACGTCTGAGAACCAATATAGAGCGCGTAGGGGTCGATGCCCACATCGACCCATCCGACATGTCAATGACATTGACTGGCGGGACGATGTGGGCATCGTCCCCTACGAAAAAACCCGTATTTTCGCATTCATTAAGTAGTCCCTATTTTCCCAAAAAGGAGAATTGTGTATGAAACGAAGAATATTCAGTCTATTCCTGGCTCTGACCCTGGTGGTCGGAATGCTGCCCGCCCCGGCCTTTGCCGAGGAGACGGAGCATGTCCACACTACCGAGGCACCCACCGAGGCACCCGCTCCGACGGAGGCCCCGGCCACGGAGGCTCCCACAGAAGCCCCGGCGGCGGAGCCTACCCCGGTGCCTACCGAGGCTCCCGCCCCGGAGACAACGGCGGCGCCGGCGGAAACCCAGGCACCCGCGCCTACGGAGGATGAGGCCGTGGCGGCGGTGCAGGCCATGGTCGACGCGCTGCCGGACGTGGGTCACATGTCCGAGAGCTACATAGACGCTCTGGAAGCGGCGTACTCCGCTTTTGAGGCTCTGACCGAGGCTCAGCAGGCGCAGATCACCGGCGTGGAGAAGCTGGAAGCCCTGTTCGGCTGGGTGAACGGCCAGGTGTCCACCCTGGCGGCGGAGGAAACCATCTCCGGCAGCGTGGCCTGGAGTGGCAAGACCTATACCACACCCGTCAAGCTGACCGGGGCCACCACCCTGACCCTGGAGGGTACCAACAAGATCGAATGCGACGCGCCTTTGGATCTGAATGGCTTCAAGCTGACCATCAAGGGTACTGGCACTCTGGAGGTCATCGGCGACGGCAGGAGCAAAGAGTATCAGTGCAACGGCGCCATCTTTGACAGCACCTACACGGGCCGTACAGCCGGTGCCGGAACCCTGATCCTTGAGGGCGGTACCGTTAAGGCCAGCGGCGGCACGCATAACGCCATATCCCTTTATGCCGTGGATTTGAAGGGCGGCAACCTGGAGGCCTACGGCGGCGTACGCTCCGGTCTTGCCTGTTCCTACCTGTACGCGCGCAGCGGCTCCATCTACGCCACCGGCGGTGAATATGGCATCTACGCGGCAGTCTATAGGGGCGCATACAATCTCGGCAATCTGACCATTCTGGCTTCCGACGAGAAGGAAGCATCGCCGGCGGAAATGGATGAGGGAGATATCGACGAAATCAACGATAACGCCAAGAAGAAGACTTACTACATCGGCGAAGTCTCCGGCCCCATGCTCTCGGTGAAGGCCCAGAAGGGTACCCTCTATGAGGACACTGCCAATCAGACGGCTACCTTCGCCATTTCCGCCAGGAATGTGGATACGACTACCCTGAAAGCCCAGTGGGTGGGAGACCACACCGGCCTGACGCAGAGCCTCTCCGCCGATGGCAAGACGCTGACGGTGACAACGGACGCAACCGTGAAGCAAGGCACTTACAGCCTGACCGTTACCGTCGCCGATGCGGACGGAACCACGGTCTTCAAGACCGTCACCGTCACGGTTTCCGGCCCTCCCATCACCATCACCACCCAGCCCAAGGATGCCTCCGTCAGCTGCAAGAATGGGGATTTGGATTCCTGGCAGGGCGACAAGGAAGTCCTGGTGGCCGGCACCCTGGCCGAAGGTCTGACCGGGAACATTTCCTACCAGTGGAAGCTGGGGGACGGCACCGTGCTGGAGGGCTTCACCCAGTCGACCGTCACCCTGAAAGACCTTTATCAATACCTTTCTGGCGAGGCCAAGCTGACCAAGCAGACCGACAAGCCCTGGCTGTCCACCGCCAAGGTCTACTGCACCCTGGCCTACGGCAGCTACAGCGTCGATACCAACACCGTCACCCTGACAGTCAATACCTGCGCGCATGACCTCGCCAATCCTGACGGCACCTGCCAGCAGTGCGGGGAACCCTGCAGCCAGGAACCGATGCTGGTTCACGAGGACGGCACCTATATCGTCGTGCAGGAAGAGTCCGGAATCGGCACGGCCGAGGTGGGCGGTAACTTGGTAAAGGGCGGAACCTTCTACCTGACGAAGGACATGACCAATAGAGGCCTGAACGCGGGCAACACCACGAAAGACAACAAGGACACGATCCTGGATTTGCAGGGCCATACCCTGGCATGGCTGCAAATGGACAACTTCCCCTACGGCACCTTCACCCTGAAAAACGGCACACTGGACCAGTGCGTCTACAGCAAGGTGGGGGGCGTACTGATTCTGGACGGCGTGACCTTTGGCAGCGGCTGCTTCCAGGCCACGAACTACAATCGTCTGGAGATCACCGTCAAGGGGAATACGCTCTTCCGGGAAACCGTTTCCTTCAACAACGACTACAGGGACATTCACCTGCAGGGCGGCACCTATGAAAAGGGCATCAGCGCGAGAGACGGCGAGCAGGCACTGGCATTCCTGGACGACGGCTTTGCCTATCAGGATTCCCAGGGCAATATTGTGGATGCCTCCTATGCGGGGAATATCGATGGCATAAAAATCCAGGTTGTGGAACACACATGCGACTATGTCAGCGGCAAGTGCGCCTGCGGCCGCAGCTGTGACCACGAGGGTACTGTGGACGCGGACGGCTACTGCACCTTCTGCCACGCGCTGGTGGAAGCCTACGCCATCGGCGAAACCCGGTACACCAGCCTGGAAGATGCTCTGGACGATGCCAAGGACGGGGACACCATCACCCTCCGGGGCGACTTCTACCAGGGCTACATAACCGAGGAGATCAATAAGTCCGTGACCCTGGAGTTGGGCAACCATACCCTGACCGGCGGTGCTGAGGATCCGGTGCTCCTGGTTCTGGCGGAGGATGTGACCATCCAGAACGGCACCGTCGAGAATACCAACCACGCCAAGTCCAGCCTGGCGGTGACGGTGGGCAAGGTGAGTTCCGTCGGGGAGCTGACCACGAAAAACGTCACCTTCATCGGAAGCGATAATGGAGTCAACCCCCAGGGCTCCGCCCTCCACGTCATGTCAAAAGGCCAGGCCAGGGTAGAAAGTGGCACCTATAATGGCGGTATCTATGTGGAGGGCAATCTGACCATGACCGGCGGCTCCGCAACCATACTGGAGCGGGGCTTTGGCGGCACGGTTCAGCTGTCCGGCGGCAGCTTTGGCCGCATCTGCTTTGCCAATCCCCCGGAGGACTACGAGGGTCTGCTGGCCAAGGGCTATGCCTATCAGGTCGGCGGCGAGCCGGTGGAGGCGGGGAGTATGACCGACTCCGCCAAGGCGCAGGTCGTCAAGTGTACCCATCCCGACGGTCTGACGGGAGACACCCCCTGTCCCTACTGCGGCAAGACCTGTGACCATGAGAATGTCAGTAAGGAAACCGGCCTGTGCCCGGACTGCGGCTATCAGGTCTATGGGGCGAAAATCGGCGATACGCTGTACGCCACCGCGGAGGAGGCACTGGATGCCGCCGCAGACAGTCAGACGGTGAAGCTCCTTGCCGACGGCACCCTGGCCGACTATAAGCTGGACAAAAACATCACGCTCAGCCTGGATGGGAACACCCTGCGCGGTGACAGACTGAGGGTAACGGGCAATGTCACAGTCAGCGACGGCGGCGAAATCAATGTACCCATGGAAATCACCGGGGGGCTGACCCTCGAATCGGCGGCCAGCCTGCTCGGAAATGTGACGGTCAATGGCTCCGGCAGTTTGGTTATGGATAGTGCCCAGGCCACGGCGCAGGGAATCACCGTCATTGGCAGCGGCAGCTTCGAGCTGCGCAGCGGCAGTATCGCAAGGCTCAATGTCGCGAGCGGTAAGGCGACCCTGTATTCCGGACGCATCCATTATAGCGTGTCCGTGAGCAACGGGAACCTTCAGTCCATTCTGGCCGATGGCAAGGCTCTGGTTCTCATGGCAAACGGCAACGTTGTGGATGGTACCCAGACTACGGCGGCCGGAACAATGGAAATCGCGGATCATACCCACATCTTTGGCGAAGACGGCAAGTGCGCCTGCGGCGTGTCGGCTTCCATCCAGGTTTCGGCCGACGGCACCAGCTACTATTATGCCGATTTTGAGGAAGCGGTCAACAAGGCCATGACCCTGTCCGGCTCCACGGTGCGTCTGCTGGAGAACGTGACCCATTCCGGCGACAGCAATATCTATATTGACGGCGGTACCTTCACCATCGACTGGAACGGCTGCACCCTGACCGGCAGCACCTGGAGTCATCTGCTGGTCATCAGCATATCGGCCAACGTGACCCTGACGGACAGCTCCGGCAACAATGCCGGCGGCGTGCGCAATACCGGCTCTGGCACGGCGGTGTGCGCTGGCATGAATAGCCCAGGCAGCGTAAAGATCCAGGGCGGCACCTATTCTCCCAATGTGACGAAGGCGCAACGCTGCTATGGCTCCGTCCAAATCAGTGGCGGTGTCTTTGAAAACTCCGCTGACGATGGCCAAAGCTCTGCCCTTTACGACGAAAGCGGCAAATCGCTGTCGGGTATGCTGGCAGAGGGCTACGCCTTCGCCTATGACGCGGATGGCAGCGAGCTTCTGAATGCCTACAGTACGAACGTGTCGGATAACTACAGAAACGTCTATGTGGTGGCGCATACCCATGAATTTGAGAACGGCGTGTGTGCCTGCGGCTACGAATGCCCTCACGAAGGCTGGATGGATGACGGCGTGTGTGATCTGTGCGGCATGGTCTTCGCGGCTTCCGTGACCAAGAACGGCGTGACCACCGGCTATTCCGACTTCAAGTCGGCTCTCCTGGAGGTTTGCAACGGCAAGAGCGGCACACTGAAGCTGCTGCAAAATCAAAACCTGGGCTATGGCTGGACCTATATGATAAGCGGCACCCTGGATCTGAACGGCAAGACCCTGGGCGGCAGGCTGGCATGTTCCGAGAAAAGTGACCTGCAGATCGTGAACACCGGCAATGCCCAGTCTAGGCTGACAGACCTGACTGTGGACTATGGCGCAAAAGTGACCATTGCCGATACCACCGGAAGCATCACCTTTGGCGAGGTGACGGTTCGTAGCGGCTCCGTGGCAGACCTGCTGCCTGAGGGCGGCGCGTATCGGAGTACCTTTGGCGAGGAAAAATGGATTTCCGCAGAGGAAGCGGCCGGTTCCACGTCTCTGACCAACGTGACCGTGGAGGAAGCCCCCGTCAAGAGCGTGACCCTCACCGCCAATCAGACTACCGTCACCTATGGCGAAAGCCAGACCGTGACCCTGACCGCTGACCGCACGCTGGCCGATGCCGTCACCGCCTCCTACACCTGGTACGAGATTTTCCCCGCCGCTTACACGGAGTTTGCGGAAGCCGGAACCAGCTTCACCCTGCCTGCGGGCGTGAGCGGGGGCGTGCATACCTATAAGGTTTCCGTCACCGCTGACGGCTACACCCTGAGTAAGACGATCGAGATCACCGTGACCAAGGCCGAGGGCACTCTGACCAACAAGGACTACCCCACGGCATTCACCTACGGCGAAACGATTCCCGAACCTAAGCGTGAAAACTTCATCTCCAACAACCTGACCGGCACCTTCGACTACGCCTGGGAGATGGTGAGAGAGGATGGGAAGCCGGGCATGCTGGCAGGTAAAGATCCGACGGATGCGGGTACCTACATCCTGCATGTGAGGGTGAAATCGGACGGCAACTATGAGGACGCCCTGAATCATTTCACAGTGACCATCAATCCGCTGACGATCACCAGCGAGAATATCGTCTATGACCTGGGCGATGATCTCATTTACAACGGCAAGTCCCAAAGCCCCACGTTCCGGACCATCACTGCCAACGGCCTGCCGCTGGATTACACAGTCACCGGCGACGAAGGCCTCGATGCCGGGGACTACACCATGACCGTTACCGGCCGGGGTAACAACTTCACCGGCTCCGTGGAGATCGACTGGAAGATTCTGCCCAGAGACCTGTCAAAGGCTGATGTCACCCTGGGCGACGCGCTGACCTACAACGGCCGGGAGCAGACCCAGACCGTGGATTCCGTCACCCTGGAGGGCATGGACAGCCCGCTGACTGAGGGCAAGGATTTCCAGGTCATTTCCAATACCCGCACCGATGCCGGGTCCTATTCCCTGTCGATCGCACCGGTAAACAATAACTTCACCGGCAGCAAGGATGTGCCCTGGAGCATTGCCCCCATGGATATCTCGAAAGCCACAGCGGTGAGAGTCAGCCATGACCCCCTGACCTACAACGGCCAGCCCCAGACCCCCACCGGTGTCACTGTCGTTGTGGATGGCCTGACCGCGACGGTGGATGTCAATGCCTCGCCGCGAACCAATGCCGCAATGTACGACATGACCGTCACCGGCACCGGTAACTTCACCGGCAGCCGAGCCGTGAACTGGTACATTCACAAAAAGAGCATCGAAAATGCCGAGACCATCGCCATGGACAAACAGCTGACCTATAACGGCCAGGAGCAGACCCAGAACGTGGTTTCCGTCACCGTGGATTACCTGGACGCGACCTTTGAAGTCACCGGCAACACCGGCACCAATGCCGGAAACTACACCATGACCATCCGTGGTACCGGCAACTTCACCGGCACCCTGGACGCGGGTTGGAACATTGCCCCGAAGAGCCTTGGTAAGGCCACGATCGTCCTGGGTGATGACCCGACCTACAATTTCGGTCAGCAGACCAAGACCGTGACCTCCGTCACCGTGGATGGGATCAGCGGTGCTTTGACCGAAGGCGTGGATTACACGGTCAGCGGCAACACCGGCACCGATGCCGGGGACTACACCCTGAGAGTCTTCGGCAAGGGCAACTTCACCGACGGCAAGGAGATAAAGTGGGCCATCAAGCCACTGGATATCACGGATAAGGTAACGACTATCCTCGGCGACGGGAATCCCGACCTGATCTACAATGGCAAAGAGCAGACCCCGAAGATTACCGCTGTGCGGGTGAAAGTTGCCACGGAAGAGAAAGAGATAACCTTCCGAGTCGATGTAACACCCCAGGTCAATGTCGGAAGAGACTATCCTATGGCGATCGTCGCCACCGGCAACTTCACCGGACGGATAGATGGGATTACTTGGGAAATTAAACCCAAAGACATGTCCAATGCCGAGGTCGTCCTGGGTGAAAGCCTGACCTACAACGGCAGCCAGCAGACCCAGACCATTACCTCCGTCACCGTGGACGGCCTGGATGTGACCTACGATGTCACCGGTAATACCGGCACCGATGCGGGAAGCTACACCATGACCCTTACCGGCAACGTCAACTTTACCGGCAGTCAGGATGTGTCCTGGAGCATTGCCAAGAAGGACATTGGAGATGCCAAGATCGTCCTGGGTGCTGGGCTGACCTACAATGACGAGGAGCAGACCCAGACCGTGGCTTCCGTCACCGTGGACGGCCTGGACGTGCCGACCTACACTGTCACCGGGAACACCGGCAAGAATGCCAATAATGACTACACCCTGACCGTCAAAGCCGACGGCAACTTCATCGGCACCCAGACGGCAAAGTGGAGCATTGATCCTCTGGATATCTCGAAGGCCGCCACGTTTGGTGTCATGTTCGATGACCCAACCTACAATGGCCAAGAGCAGACTCCGGACGTTGTCTCCGCGGAAGTGCTGATTGGCACGAAGCTTGTGAAGATAACCTTCCAGGTCGATGTGACACCCCAGGTCAACGCCGGAGAGTATAAGCTGGCGATCATCGGCACCGGCAACTACACAGGCCAAAGAGATGGGATTACTTGGAAAATCAAACCCAAAAGTATAGCACATGCCGAAATCGTCTTTGGCCCTGAGCTGACCTATAACGGCCAGAAGCAGACCCAGACCATCACCTCCGTCACCGTGGACGGCCTGGATGTGACTTACAGCGTAGTCGGCCGCAGTAACACCGGAACCGATGCCGAAGGCTATGCGCTGTGCATCGAGGGCACCGGCAACTTCACCGGCATCTGTTTCGATGAATTTGAGATCGCCAGGAAGGACGTGACCATCGGGAACGTCACCGTGGAAAGCACCAAGGTCTACGACGGCACCACCGAGGCGAATATCACGAGCGTCGGCACGCTCTCCGACAATTACGACGGGGACGGGCTGCAAATCGTTTCCGGCACCGCCGCCTACGACGATAAGAACGTGGGCACCGGCAAGACCGTCACCTTCACGGGCTTCTCCCTGTCCGGCGACCGGGCGGACAACTACAACCTGGTTTCTCAGCCTGACCCCGTCACCGCGGACATCACCGCCAAGGAGATCACCCTCACCGTGACCGTGAAGGATAAGAACTTTGACGGCACCACCAAGGCGGAGCTTGACACCGTGACCCACACGGATTTCGTGGCGGGTGACGATGTGAAGCTTGAAAACGGCGAACCCAGCTTTGCCTACCCCTGCGTCCGGGCGGATATCCCCATCGGGTTCACCGACTTCCGGCTGACCGGCGCGGACGCGGGCAACTATCAGCTCACCAATGCCCAGCCTGAGGGCGTGACGGCGGAAATCCATCCCACACCCAACTACCTGGACGTGACGAACAAGCCGGAGTTTGACGGCAAGACCACCGTGACCATCGACGGCCAGGAATATCCCATTGAGGAAATGGGCGACCGGCGTTATGTGAACCTGCCGGAAACCGGCGATCTGCTGACCATCTATTCCTTCCAGAATGGCACCCAGGAAGGCTCCTACACCAACTATCCTACGGGTATGCAGGTGTTCCGTATCACCCGCCAGGAAGGCGGCGCGAAGGCCGAGGAAATCACCGAGTTCGACAATCTGCTCAGCTATGTCGGCTGCTCCATCCGGATCACCGGCAAGAAGGGCATCCGTATGATCACCGCCATTGACCAGACCGTGAAGAAGAGCCTGATTAATAAGAAGGGTCTGGCGGGCTACACCCTGGAGGAATACGGCACTGTGGTGCAGTGGGCGGACTCCCTGGGAAGCGACACCCTGAACCTGGATAGCGGCAAGGGCAGCTACGCCTACAAGAAGGGCAAGGCCGACCCGGTCTTTGCCAAGGTGGACGGCATGGTGCAGTACACCAACGTGCTGGTGGGCTTCTCGGATGCCCAGCTGGAGCCGAATCTGGTCATGCGCCCCTACATCAAGCTGAAGGACATCGCTACCGGCGAAACCGTTACCCTCTACGGCGGCTGCGTCACCCGCTCCATCGGCTACGTTGCCTGGCAGAACCGGAACACCTACAAAGAGGGTACCGCAAGCTACAAGTACGTCTGGGGCATCATCAACAAGATCGAGGATACCAGCAAGTACCCCACCAACTAAGGAGGCGGACGGATGAAAAAGTTCTTTGTGATTTTTCTGGCACTGACCCTTTTATTGGGGGCGGGCTGCTCCAATCAGACGGAGCAGCCCACCGCCCCGGCGGCGGAAACGGCGGCTCCCACCCAGGCACCTACCACGGCTCCCGCCCAGACGGAGCCGGTTGAGACCACCACCCCCGCCCCCCAGACGGTGGAGGGTACCATTCAGGGCATCCACGTTCCGGCGATCCTCAGCTTCCCCCAGCGGGGCGACATCGTCCAGGTGGCGGGCTACGCCGACGAAGCTACGGCCACGGTGACGGTGGGTCAGGCGCAGGGCACCCTTGCCAAGGTGCTGCTGTCCTTCGAGGGCGACCCGGCCTACGAGAGCTGGAACGCCTACGCCAAGTATAACACAGGGCTTTACGCCAGCTATACCCTGGTGGGCGACCCCGTGGAAACCTTAAAAACCAACACGGTGCTGGAGGTTCTGGACGATCTGGATGTGAGCTACCTGGTGAAAACCGGGGAGACCCTGGGTTATGTGGAAAAGGCCAAGGCCAGCAAGTGGCGCATTCAGAGCGGCGGCTCCAGCTCCGGCAGCTCCGGCGGCAGCAGCACCGGCAAGGACGGAGGAGAAATTTCTCTCGCCGGCTTTGAAGGCGATGTTCGCCCGGTGCTCCTGGCGGACACCGTGAAAACCGGCGCGGCTCAGGTTCGGGCTGACGGCGGCCGGGTGGTGCTCAAGTACTTTGACCGGGGAGATAAGGTGCAGCTGGTGCTGGACACCGATGCGGCTCCGGAAATTCCGGGCTATGCCCTGATCCTGGAGGACGGCGTGTTTGCTTACATTCCTGAGGGCTGGGTGGAAAAGCCCGGCGATGAGGGCTTTGAATCCTGGGAGGGCTACGCAGGCTCCCAGTGCAAGCTGTACGACAATTTCGAGCTGGCAGGCGAGAGCCTGGGTCAGCTGACCGGCAACAAGAAGATCACCGTTGTGTGGAAGAGCGGCGACGTGCTGCTGATTGAGTCTGAGAAGGGTGTTTCCTATGTGGCGGAATCCTCCGCCCGGACGACCCCCATGTCCAGAAATAGCGGCGGCAGCTCCGGCAGCGGCTCCTCCGGCGGCTCCGGCGGCTCCGGCGGTTCCGGCGGCGGCAGCTGGACACCCCCGAAGCTGTAAGGTAATATGGAAAATCCCCTATGTCGTCTTCTGACGACATAGGGGATTTTTGCATATGAGGAAAAAAGAGACACCTTGTAGGGGACGATGCCCTCATCGTCCCCTACGGATTCTATCGATGGCGTCCCATCACTTTTCCTCGGCGCTGCGGATATTCCGGACGTGCATATAGACGGTATTCTTATTGATCCCCAGCAGCTCCGCAACCCGGACGATGCTCTCCTTGAAGCTGAAAATGCCCTGGGCGTACAGCCGCTCCACAATGACCTTGTTCTTGCAGGCGGTGGGAATGGACTTGTCCCGATGTACCTCCGTGGAGACCCGCTCCACCATGTCCGCAATCAGAGACTGGGAACTGGTGGCGAAATTCTCCATCGGCGCGGGAGCCGCAGGAACCAGCAGGGACGGCGTTTCCGGCAGCAGACTGGCCAGCACCTCGGAGAGGGGAGTGTCCAGGTACAGATTCATGCACAGCAGGCCGATGATCCGCTGATTTTCCCCCCGAATGGGGATGGTGGTCGACTTCAGATGGGTGCCGTCCTTCTTGGTAGTGAAATAATTCTTGGCCGCCACATAGGAGCGGGAGGCCCGGATCTCCGAGAGCATCTGCAAGGCCAGATCGGTGATGGGGGAGCCCACCACCCGGCCGGTGTGGTGGCCGTTGCAGATGGCGATGACGGAGCTGGAAAGGCTCGCCAGACTGTGCAGCACGATTTCATAGTGGGAACCCAGGTAAGCGGAAAGTCCGGGCACCATGGCGGCATAGGAGTCCAGAATCGCCCTGTCTACGGGGGTCAGCGTAATTTCAATATTGTCCATAAACAGCTTCACGGCGCAGACCGCGAATGCCTCCTCTTTGCAGGTTTGACCCCGGCATCCTTCATCCGCAGGAAGAAAAAGTGGAGAAGGAGCCAGGAGTATGCATATTTCCAAAACCATATGCTATTGTAACGAGAATTGGATAAAAAAACAAGTTGTGAAACCATACAAAAATTTTTTCACAGTAAACAAAATTTTAGCCACTAAAATTATTGACAGTTCATAGGGGAGCGTATATAATGAAGACACTTCCGAAAGACAATTGCCCACCACAGGTAAACAGCTTCGGAAAATGAGACAATCTGATTTGGAGGAAAATCCATGAAAATCATTCATACACCCAACGCGCCCGCCGCCATCGGCCCTTATTCCCAGGCGGTTGTGTCCAACGGAACCCTGTATGTCAGCGGCCAGATCCCCGTGGATCCGGCCACCGGTGCCTTCGCCGGCGATACCATTGCACAGCAGGCGGAGCAAAGCTGCAAAAATGTGGGTGCCATCCTGGCCGCCGCCGGTGCGGACTTCGACAAGGTAGTCAAGACCAGCTGCTTCCTGGCGGACATGGCGGACTTCGCCGTGTTCAACGAGGTTTACGCCAGGTATTTCGTTTCCAAGCCCGCCCGGGCCTGCGTGGCAGTGAAGACCCTGCCAAAGGGGGCTCTGTGCGAGATCGAGGCCGTCGCCGAGGTTTGATTTTGGGCAATCCCACATGATTGCGTCTGCGGCCTTCACCGGATCTTTTTCCCCAAGGGTGCGGTTTGAAAAACTTGAAATACACAAAGTATTCCTGCGCTTTTCAAATCTTCCCTTGAAGAAAAATCTCTCGCTGAATGCACTTGCCGAATCCTGCGGGAATGCCCTGAATGGGTGCGTGCATTTGCTGTATGACACAGCGGCGCACCGAACAGGAATAAACCGGCTGACCTCCGGTTTATCAATAAAAAATACGAGAGGAGTCAATAGTTATGAAGAGAATGCTTGCCATTGCGCTGGCCGCGCTGCTGGTGTTCGGCCTGACCGCCTGCGGCGGCACCATTGAAAAGGCCGAAACCCCTGCTGCTTCCGCCGCCACCGGTGCTGCCGGAGAAACCGTCCAACCCAAGCAGGTGGTCGTGGGCGTGAGCATGGCTGCCACCACCATGGATCCTGCCCATGAGTACGAGGCGGATGCCGAGATGATGCTGCACAGCGTCTATCCCACCCTGGTCACCAGCGATTACGCCGATGAGTCCAGGATCCTGCCCTGCGTGGCATCCGACTGGACCATCTCCGACGACGGCCTGACCTACACCTTCACCCTGAATCAGGGTATCAGGTTCACCACCGGCAAGGAGCTGAAGGCTTCGGATGTCGCCTTCTCTCTGAATCGTCTGAAGGGTGCTGCCGGAAACCCCTCCTTCCTGATGGAAACCGTGGAGAGCGTAGAGGCCACTGGCGACTATGAGGTGGTCATCACCCTGTCCGAGCCCAATCCCGCTCTGCTGAACATCCTGACCCGTGCTTCCTCCGGCGTGTATGACGCCGAGGCCGCCCAGGCCAACGGTGCTACCTGCGGCACCGACGATGCCGGTCAGGCCTATTTCGACAGCACTTCCATCGGCTGCGGCTCCTACAAGATTTCTTCCTTCAACAGCGGCTCCGAGCTGGTGCTGGTGAAGAACCCGGATTCCTACTTCACCGCCGGAAACGTGGATACCTATATTATCCGCAACATTGCCGACGCGGCCACCCAGCAGATGGAGCTGGAGGGCGGCGACCTGGACTTTGCCCTGGATCTGACCGCTGACCAGACCGCTCTGCTGGAGGGCAACGAGAACATCAGGCTGGTGAGCTTTGACACCATGGATATTTTCTTCCTGGGTCTGAACGCCAGCGAGGAATACGGCAAGGAGCTGGCCAATCCCACCGTCCGTGAGGCCATCCGCTACGCCATTGACTATCCAGGCCTGTGCGCGCTGGCCGGCAACGGTGCCAAGACCCCTGCGGGTATCATCCCCAAGGGCTTCCTGGGCTACGCCGGGGAAACCACCATTACCCGGGATGTGGACAAGGCCAAGCAGCTGCTGACCGATGCGGGCTATCCCGACGGCATCAGCTTTACCATGGGCGTCATTCCTGACATGGCTCCCGACGGTGTTTCCTTCATGACCCTGGCTCAGAAGGTTCAGGCGGATCTGGCCGAGGCCGGTATCACCGTGAACATCGAGCCTCAGGAGGTTGCCGTCTATCTGGAGGGCTACCGGGACGGTACCCAGCAGGCCGTCATGTGCCAGTGGGGGCCGGACTACAACGATTCCAATAACCAGCTGGCCTTCCTGCCCGGCAACACCGTAGGCCTGCGCCTGGGCTGGACTGCCGACATGGATCCGGAGCTGGCCGATCTGGCCGCTCAGGCTGCTGTGGAAACCGATAACGACAAGCGTGCCGAGCTGTTTGAGGAAATTCAGAAGCAGATGGATCAGAAGAATGCCCCTGCCGTGGTGCTGCTTCAGGCCGGTAAGACCTGGGCGGTGAGCAGCCGCCTGACGAACCTGACCGTCAGCCCTGCCTTCGGCTTTGACTTCGTCAGCCTGGATGTCCAGTAATCCCTAAACCAACGGGCAGCAGACCTTTCCACAGCAAAGATGCTGCATGGAGGGTTTGCTGCCCCCTTTTATAAGAGAAAACTCTGATTCAGAGCTTCCGCCACGCCACGATACTTTTATGAGGTCCTGAACATGAATATGGTGAAATACATCCTGAGAAGAATACTGCTTATGGTCATCGTGCTGGCGGGCGTTTCCGTCATTACCTTCGGCATTGCCCATAACATCCCCGGTGACCCGCTGGCGGCCAACCTGGGGCAGACGGCCATGAGCGACCCCAAAATCGTCGCCGCCTACACGGAAAAATGGGGACTGGATAAGCCGGTTGCGGTTCAGTACTTCAATTACGTCAAGAATTTCCTGTCCGGCGACTGGGGTACCTCCATCCGCACCAAGCGTCCGGTGCTGGAGGATCTGGCGGAGGCCATTCCCGCTACCTTTGAAATGGCGACGCTCGCTACCATTTTTTCCATTGTCTTCGGTCTGCTCTTCGGCATTTTGTCCGCGGCCAAGCACAATAAGCTGCCCGATCACGTCCTGCGGTTTCTGTCCTTAGTCGGCATTTCCATCCCGGCCTTCTGGCTGTCTATCTTAATGATTTACGTCTTCTATCTGAAGCTGCACTGGGTGCCCGGCTCCGGCCGGTTCAGCTCCCAGTGGCTGGGGGCCAAGTTCCCCACGGGCTTTCTCATCTGGGACGCCATCACCTGCGGGGAGCCGGAGCTACTAAAGGACGCGCTGAGCCATCTGCTCATGCCGTCGCTGGTGCTGGGCGCGTCCACCATGGGCATTCTGACGAGAACCGTCCGCTCCAGCACCCTGGAGGCCATGCAGATGGACTATCTGCGCACCGCCCGAGCCAAGGGTCTGAGCCAGGGTCGGATCCTGTGGAAGCATGTGACGAAGAACGCCCTGATCCCTTCCGTGACCATGTTCGGCCTGTGCTACGGCTCCTTGCTTGGCGGCACGGTGCTGGTGGAGACCCTGTTCTCCTATCCGGGCATTGGCCTGTACGCCTATAAGGCGGCTTCCACCCTGGATTATCCCGCGATTATGGGAACCACGATCCTGATTGCGGCCATCAATGTGTTTATGAACTTTATCGTGGATATTATCTATGCCTTTATCGATCCTCGGATCCGGTACTGAAGAAAGGGGAGCGGATGTATGAATCAAGTCAAGAAATTGATCCGGAAAAATCCCCTTGCCTTTCTGGGCATCCTGATCTGGATCGTTTTCATTGTTTTTGCAATTTTCGCGCCGGTGATTGCTACCTGTGACCCCTTGACCCAGGATCTGACCAGCCGGAACATGGCTCCCTCGGCGGCCCACATCTTCGGTACGGACAGCCTGGGTCGGGATATCTT
This sequence comes from Clostridiales bacterium UBA6386, assembly GCA_002437585.1. Classification (GTDB taxonomy): domain Bacteria; phylum Bacillota; class Clostridia; order Oscillospirales; family Oscillospiraceae; genus Faecousia. Next base: position 22,533 of record DJQM01000054.1, read on the forward strand.
CTCCCGGGTGGTCTACGGTGCCCGGATTTCGGTGCCTTCGGGCATTCTGGTGGTCATCATCGCCTGCTTCTTCGGCACCGTCTACGGCGCGGCGGCGGGCTTCTTCGGCAAGGCGGCGGACGAGGTGCTCATGCGCTTTGCCGACATGGTTATGTCCTTTCCGGGCATTCTGCTTGCCATGGCTCTGGCCTCCATCATGGGCAAGAGCATGATGAACGCGGTTCTCGCCATCGCCCTGGTGTCCTGGCCCAAGTACGCCAGAATGATGCGAAGCATGGTGCTGGTGGTTCGGGAATCGGAGTATGTCACCAGTGAGCGTGCCATCGGCCAGAGCCGACTGAATATTCTGCTGACCACCGTAATCCCCAACTGTCTGTCGTCCCAGCTGGTGCTGGCCTCCACGGATGTGGGCACCGCCATCCTGACCTTCGCCGGACTGAGCTTTCTGGGCATGGGCGTGATCCCGCCCACCCCGGAGTGGGGCTATATGGTTTCCGACGGCGTTGGTATTCTGAAATACTGGTGGATCAGCTTTTTCCCCGGACTTTCCATTTTCCTGGTTTCCATCGCCGCCAATTTCATCGGCGATGCCATCCGGGATATCCTGGATCCCAGAATGAGAACTCAGAGCTAAGGAGGAAATAATTATGGATTACCAAAGAAGAATTGCCGCTCTGCGAGCCGGAATGGCTCAGCGGGGTCTGGCTGCCTATCTGGTTCCTGCGGACGCCAGCATGGAATATCTGTCCGGAGTCAAGCGGGTGTACCGGAACTATACCCATATGCGCCAGAACTGTCTGGAGCTGGCGGGTCTGGTCATTACGCCTGAGCAGGTGCTGTATTTCATCCCCCGGCTCACCGGTATGGGCACTCTGCCCTTCCTGGAGGGCACCGCGGTGACCAAGGCCGTCTCCATTCCCGATCCCGACCTGACCGGTGAAACCTGGCTGCGGGAGCTGAAGACACTGGGTCTTTCCGGCAAGCACATCGGCGTGAACCGGGACATCCGTGCCCAGGCGGTGCTGATGCTCCAGAATGTGCTGGAGGCCAAGGTCACGGACGAGTCCGATCTGGTGGATTCCCTGCGGGCTATCAAGGACGAAGAGGAAATCGCCCTCATGCGCAAGAATGCGGAAATTGCCGACCAGGTGTATCACGAGATTATGCCCATGATCCGCCCCGGCGAACGGGTGCGCAGCATCGAGCGGGAGATCGAGCGGCTCTTTGAGACCCACGGCTGCTCCTGCCCCTCCTTCCCGGGGGAGTGCATCGTCCTGGGTCCCAATTCCGGCCCTATCTTCGGCATGAACTACGATAAAATCGAGAAGGGCTACACCGTGGCCTTTGACTTTGGCGGCATGTATCAGGGCTACTGCTCCGACTTTGGCCGGACGGTATTCGTGGGCGAGCCGGACAGGGAGCTGGTGCGCTATCACGAGCTGGTGATGAAGGCGCAGCTTGACGCCATGGAGGCGTTGAAGAGCGGTGAATGCACCGGTCAGATGCTCAACGATATCGCCCATGGGGTCATGGATCAGGCCGGAATCGGCGCTCACTTCATCCATCGGCTGGGTCACTGCATCGGCAAGGATGTCCACGAGCGGCCTTTCCTTGCTCCGGGCGAGCATACCGTCCTGAAGCCCGGCATGACCTTCACCGTAGAGCCAAGCATTGTGGTTGTCAGGCGGTGCTGCATCCGGGTGGAGGACGTAGTCCTGCGGACGGAAACGGGCTATGAGTGCCTGAACAGGATCACCAAGGATATTGTGGTCGTGGAAGCGTAACGGGGGGAAACACCATGGGGGAAACATTATTGGAGGTAAAGGAGCTGAAAACCAGCTTCTTTACCGAGCGGGGCGTGGCTCCCGCGGTGGACGGCATCAGCTTTACTGTGCGCAAGGGTCGGGTGCTGGGCATCGTCGGCGAGTCCGGCTCCGGCAAAAGCGTCACCTCCCTGTCCATCATGGGGCTTTTGCAGGAGCCTGCGGGCAGAATTATGGGAGGCCAGATCCTCTTTAAGGGACAGGACTTGACCAAGCTCACCGACAGGCAGATGCAGAAAATCCGGGGCAGCCAGATTTCCATGATTTTCCAGGAGCCCATGACCGCCCTGAATCCGGTGTACACCGTAGGCGACCAGGTCGCGGAAATTTATATCGTTCAGCAGAAGCTGAAAAAGAAGGAGGCCTGGAAAAAAGCCACGGAAATGATGCGCCTGGTGGGCATTCCCAGCCCGGAGGAGCGGATGAAGGTCTATCCCCATCAGATGTCCGGCGGCATGCGCCAGCGGGTGGTCATCGCCATGGCTCTGGCCTGCCGTCCTGACCTGATTATCGCCGATGAGCCTACCACGGCTCTGGACGTGACCATTCAGGCTCAGATTCTCCGGCTGATGAAAAACCTGCAGCAGGAAACCGGCGCCTCCATCATGCTCATTACCCATGACCTGGGGGTCATCCGCCAGATGTCCGACGACGTGATTGTCATGTACTGCGGCCAGATCGTGGAAAGCGGCACCGTGGGGCAGATTTTCTCGAATATGAGCCATCCCTACACCATGGGGCTGCTGGCGTCCATCCCCACACTGAAGGACGACGGGGGACGGCTGAAGGCCATTGAGGGCATGGTGCCCTCCCTGTATGACCTGCCCACGGGCTGCCGGTTCCATCCCCGGTGCCCCTATGCAACCGACGAGTGCCGGAAAAACTGCCCCCAGCTCCGGGAAGTGGAGCCGGGGCATTACACCCGGTGCTTCCGGGACAGCTTCGGAAAGGAGTAAGCCCTATGGAGAAAAAAGTACTGGTTTCCGTCAAGGATGTCCGGGAGGAATTCCCGGTCAGCACCGGCTTTGCCAAAAAGGGCGTTGTGAAGGCACTGGACGGCATTTCCTTTGACATCTATCAGGGGGAGACCGTAGGCCTGGTGGGCGAGTCCGGCTGCGGCAAATCCACTTTGGGTCGGGTGATTCTGAATCTGATTCCCGCCACCTCCGGCACCGTCACCTTTGACGGCCACGACATCACCGGCCTGTCCGACAGCCGGATGCGGCCTTACCGGAAGGACATGCAGATCATTTTTCAGGATCCCTACGGCTGCCTGAACCCCAGGCAGAAGGTTTACGACATCATCGCCGCCCCTCTGCGTTTGCAGGGCGTGAAGGATAAAAAGGAGCTGGACGAGCGGGTCTTCGGGCTTATGGAGAAGGTGGGTCTGCGCCGGGATTATTACGACCGGTTCCCCCATGAGTTTTCCGGCGGCCAGCGGCAGCGCATCGGTATTGCCCGAGCCATCGCCACCCATCCTAAGTTCATTGTCTGTGACGAGCCGGTATCCGCCCTGGACGTGTCCGTTCAGGCTCAGGTTGTGAACCTGATCCAGGACTTGCAGGCGGAGTTCCAGCTGACCTATCTGTTCATCTCCCACGACCTGAGAGTGGTCAAGCACCTGTGCGACCGGGTGCTGGTCATGTATCTGGGCGTGGTAGTGGAAATGGGCACCAAGGCTCAGATCTACGACCATCCGGCTCACCCCTACACCGGGGCACTGCTGTCCGCGGTGCCGGAGGTGACGGAGGCGGGTATGCCGGACAAGCCCATTCTGGAGGGCGAGATTCCCAGCCCCCTGAATGTGCCTGCAGGCTGTCGGTTCCACACCCGCTGCCCTTATGCCACGGAAAAATGCGCCCAGGAGGTGCCCCCGCTGCGAGACCTGGGGGACGGCCATAAGTGCGCCTGCTTTTATGACTTCTAACCGTCGGACAGGAGGTAAATCATGAACAAAAGAATCGAAAAATTGCAGAAAATTCTCCAGGAGCAGCAGCTGGACTGGGCACTCTACGCCACCTCCGGCAACATGCAGTACTTCCTGGACGACGACAGCTATGCCTGGCAGCGCACCGCCTTCACCGGCTTCGTGATCTCCGACGGCACCGGCGACCAGGTGGCGGTACCGGACTGCGTGCTGTGCATCCCCAGCCAGGGAGAGCCGGTGCTGCTCCTGACCCCCATCCGGAACCGGGACATGGGAAACATCACCGTCCGGAAGGTCATCGGGCCGCTGGCCATGTTCACCGGCATGATGGAGGCGACCCTGACAGGAAGCCGCTTTGCCGTGGGCAACAGCTGCTATACCTATCTGGAGGGCTACATCCATGAGTTCAATCCCGGCGCGACGGTTGTGAAGGGGGAGGACTTTGGCAGAAAGCTGCGCGCGATCAAGGATGAGAAGGAAATCGCCATTATCCGCCGTCTGTGCCAGTTTACCGACGAGACCATGGAGAAGGTGACCCATATCCTGAAGCCCGGCATCTCCAACTGGGAGGTGGAGCAGTACATCTTTGAGCTGGGCAAGGAGCTTGGCTGCGTGGAGCAGCCCTTCGGCCCCACGGTCCGGTTTTACCAGACCGGCAGGGAGAAGGTTTTCGCTGTGGATGGCTACCGGACGCCCTCGGTTCTCAAGGAAGGCTCCTCCATCAGCTTTGACTACGGCTACACCTGGAGGGGCTACAACACGGACTTTGGCCGCAGCTTCTACTGCGGCAAGGCACCGGAGGACATCCGGAAAGCTTATGCCGTCTTGCAGGAAGCCCAGCAGATGGTCATTGACAGAATCCAGCCCGGCGACCCCATGACCTACGGCTTCCAGATGATCCACGACCATGTGGAAAAGGCGGGCTACACCGACTGCGTCCGCCATTACTATGATTTTGACCTGCTGGGTCATCAGGTGGGCATTGAGGTGCATGAAGGACCCTGGCTCCATACCCAGCAGACCGAGGTGTTCCAGCCCGGCATGATTTTCACCATCGAGCCAAAATTCTGGTGGCCGGAGCACTGCTTTATGCGGGTGGAGGACATGATCCTCATGACCGACCACGGTGCTGAGTGCCTGACGAATTTCGACCGGAACCGGTTCGAGCTGGATGTGTGATATGGAAAGAACCATGCTTGTCAACGGCAGGCTGCTCCCCCTGGGGCAGGTGCCTGCCATGGTGGTGCTGAACCACGCCGGGAATCCGCCGGATTTGTTCGGCTACGTCGGCTCCTGCCTGGGTACCAACGCCCCGGACTGGCGCAATCCGTTGCCTGAGGATGCGGTGCTTGACTTGGAGGGCAGCTTGCTGCTGCCCGGCTTCTGCGACTTGGACATCGGCCTTGACCGGTTCACCGGAGAATCCAACGAGTATTACCCCGCCTACCGCTTAGCGGCGGATGCCCTGTACCGGGGCGTGCTGTCCGTGGGTGTCCGGGGCGATGGGGCGGTTCTGGAGGCACTGGAAGGGGTTGCCAATGACTATACCCTCTGGGCTCCTCAGATTGCCCGATGGAACCCGGACAGAATCCCCTCTGCCTACGCCGTCTTCTACGGCGCGCCGGAGAAGGGTACCCGGGAGGAAGCGGAATATCTGCAAAAGGTGCGCCGGGCTCTTCGCCTGGGGAAAATGCCTGCGGCAGCCACAGGAAAAAGTCCCAGAGACCGGGTATGCGGGGTTTCCCCCCTGGTGCGGGCGGCGGAGCTGATTCATCAGGGCGGCTACGGCCGGGTGGAGGCCATCCGGGCCATCACCGAGAACAACGCCTTTCTGCTGGGCCTGTGCCACCGGACGGGTTATCTGAAAGCCGGCCTGGAGGCAGATGTGAACGTGGTGCCCTGGGAAGCCCTGGAGGATCTGCGGCAGCTGCAGAATCTGCAGATGACCGCCCGGGGCGGAAGGCTCATTTGGTCACATATGAAAGCTATGGAGCGCATCCGCTTCTGCGTGGCGGCACCCGGTTGCGAATGAGGAGAATAATATGGAATTTACCAATGCGGAAGTAAACATGGACGTTTTGAAGCGGCGCGCCTATAATATGCGCTGGGCGGAGGTGCCGGAGGGAGTCATCCCGCTGACCGCCGCAGACTCGGATTTTCCCGCCGCCCCGGAGATCGCTCAGGCTCTGAACGAGTATATCAGCGGCGGTTATTTCTCCTACACCCCCAAGCTGGGCTACCCCTCTTTGCGGGAGGCGGTGGCCAAGGCCATGTGGGAGCGCAAGGGCGAGAAAGTGAACCCTGACCTGGTGCTGCCCATCGACAGTGCCGCCCGGGGCATGGACGCCATTGCCAAGACCATTCTGGAGCCTGGGGACGAGGTCATTGTCTTTGACCCTGTTGACCTGCTCTTCGGCATCTCCATGCGTGGCTGCGGAGCCAAGGTCATTCTATATCCCATGAAGCGGCGGGCTGACGGCTCCATCGATTTTTCCGACCTGGAGGATTACATCACCCCCAGGACGAAGATGCTGGGTCTGTGCAACCCCCACAACCCCCTGGGTAAGCTTTACCCCCTGGAGGATCTGGATCATATTCTGTCTCTGTCCGAAAAGTACGGCTTTTACATCATGAATGACGAGGTCTGGTCGGACATTGTCTACCCGGATGCCACCTTCCGCAGCATTCTGAGCCTGGGTAATGATCGCAACAAGCGCACCCTGACGGTCTTCGGCTTCTCCAAGAGCTTCGGCATCGCGGGTCTGCGGGCAGGCGTGGTCTACTGCCAGGACAAGGCGCTCTTTGACCGGCTGGTGGTTGCTTCCCAGGTGGATACCACCATCGGCGGCGTGTCCTCCCTGACCCAGGTGGCGGCGGAGTCCTGCCTGACCAAGTGCTACTACTGGGTGGACGCGCTGATTGAGCGGCTGACGAAGAACCGGGATTACGCCTATGAGCGGCTGAACAACATGCCCGGGGTCAACTGCGAAAAGCCGGAGGCTACCTTTGTCATCTTCCCGGACATTTCCTCTTTTGGTATGCCGGCGGAGCAGCTGGTGAAGTATCTGGCGGAGCAATACCAGGTCTCCCTGGTGCCCGGCGGCGGCTTCTTCTTCGGCCCCGGCTCCGAGGGTCATGTGCGGCTGTGCCTGGCCACCTCCTTCGAGATTCTGAAGGAGGGTCTGGATCGGATGGAAGCCGGCCTGAAGGCACTGAAAAAGTAAAAATTTCCCCGGTTCTGAAACCAGAACCGGGGAATCCGGATGCTTGGAGATGTAACCGAACATTCCGCTTAATGCGCTACGTTGTTCCGGTCGGTGAGGATGATTCCCTTGTACCGGGGGCTGTTCCGCTCCAGCCAGTAGCAATCTCCCTCCGGGGTGGGATACCGGCCGATGAAGTCGTGAATGGTCTGAAGCGCTTCCTCGGTCAGGTCGAAATTCAGGGTGGCCACATTGGAATCCACATGCCGGGAGTTCCGGGTGCCGATCATCACGGCTCCCACGCCGGGCTGGCGGAGAATGTACTGGGTGGCCACGTTGGCGATCCGCACCCCGTGCCGGTCGGCAATCTGCTTGAGCAGAGGCAGCAGCTGCTGCATCCCCTCCCAGCCCAGGGAGTCGTCAATGATCTGCATGTATTTTACCTGGGAGCGGGTCTCCGGTTCGCCCAGCCCTCAGAGCCCCACGCGCTTCCACAGACATTACCGGCTTCCACCAGCCCGGCTCGCTGAAAATCGTTACGGAAACGCAACCTGCCCGTCAACGGTTTAGAAGCATTCCACCAGGAAAACAGGTGGCTGTCAATAGAAAGCGAAAAATTCCGCAATGGGCAGCGTGTCCCTGCACTGCGGATGAAACCCCGGCGCCCTCTTCCGGGCGTAGAAAAGGAGCAGCATATGAACATCAAGGACAAAATGAACAGCCGCTTCCGTCCCTTGCAGGGCGGCATTTTCGCTAAGGCTCAGAAGGCGGACGTGGGCGACGGCGTGGCCAAGTTCCAAGCCGCCGGCGGCGAGGTCATGGCCTGGGCGGACCCCTTCTACCCGGATCCTTCCGTGCCGGAATCGGTGAAGAATGCCATGCAGGCGGCTCTGGCCGCAGGTACGCCTTCTCACTATACCCTGCCCATCGGCATGCCGGAGCTTCGGGCGGTGCTGGCGGCGGACATCACCCGGCGGACAGGGCTTCCCATCGACCCCAACCGGAACGTGATCGTCACCCCCGGCTCGGACAGCGGCCTGCTGTATGCCATGATGCCCTTCCTGGAAGAGGGGGACGAGGTGCTGATCCCCGACCCCAGCTACCCTTCCAATTTCCTGAACCCCAAGCTTCTGGGGGCGGTGCCGGTGGCGGTGCCCCTGTATGAGGAGGACAACTACCAGCTTCGGCTGGAAGAGCTGGAAAAGCGGGTGACGCCCCGGACGAAAATGGTGCTCATCACCCATCCCAACAATCCCACCACCACTGTCTTCCGCCGGGAGAATCTGGAGATGCTCTGCCGCTTTATTGTGGAGCACGACCTGATCCTGGTGTCCGACCAGGCCTTCCAGGATCATATTTTTGACGGCATCGAGTTTGTCCATCCCTGCACGCTTCCGGGCATGTGGGAGCGGACGGTGACGGTGTGCTCCATTTCCAAGGGCATCGGCCTGTCCGGCTTCCGGATCGGCTACGTCTACGCCTGCGCCGAGGTCATGGACACCCTCTACGGCGGGGCGGTGAACGTGCTGGGCGCCCCCTGCACCCTGTCCTCCATCGGTGCCATCGCCGCGGTGCAGGATCGGGCGTACCTGCAAAGTAACTTTGTCCGGCTGGAACGCCGCCGCCGTCTGGCCTACGAGAGCTTTCACGATATCCCCGGCGTGTTCATGCGGCCCTCGGAAAGCGGCATTCTCTCCTGGCTGAATATCGAAAAGCTGGGCACCGCCGACCAGGTGGTGATCCGGCTTATGAAGGATGCCGGGATCATGGTCAACAGCGGCATTCCCTACGGCACTCAGGGCAGGGGACACATCCGCATTGTCACCGCCTGCTACGCTTCCGACGGGGATGCCCGGCAGCGGTTTGACCGGATCCGCGCCGCCCTGCGGAAGATGGCGGAGGAAAATGGACTGGCGTAGATTTTCGCTGAAGCGCAGAAAACAGCATACAACAGCAGACGCGCACAGCTGTGCGCGTCTGCTGTGACCCAAAGCATCCCGGATTCCTATCGGAAATCCGGGATGCTTTTTATTCGGGTGGAGTTTTGAAATCTTTTTCCAGTAAAATCTATGTAAAATCTTAATATTATCCGGGAAATTCCGCAGAATTTGCCGCAAGAACCCTTTTCGGCTTCTTGACAGTGGGCGCGTGGCTGCTCTATAATTGAAACAGTCTTTCCGACAGTCGGAGCAAAAGAAGGGATTGCCTATGAACCACAACTATTTCCTGCTGACGAACCTTTTATCCGAGGATGAACGCAGAGTCATTACCAGCATCACTTCCCATATTGAGCGCGGCGAGAAGCGCGTGGGCATTCAGCAGATCGCCGCGGAAAATTATCTGTCCGCGGCGAGCATCGTGAAAATGTGCAAGCGGCTGGGCTTTGACGGCTACAGCGAGCTGTACTATCATCTGAGCCGCCAGCTGCTTTCCACCGAAAGCCGGACGGAGGAGACCCTCAAAGCACTGGTGGATAACTATTCCGACGGCCAGATTGAAGCCTTCTGCGCCCTGATGCGCGCCCGCCGGGATGGGAAAATCTTCACCACCGGCGAGGGATTTTCCAACATTGTCGGGGATTATTTCGTTCAGCGGCTGTCCATCTGCGGTTTCATGGCTTTCAGCAATGTGCATTTTTACGACTACATGATCTTCCGGGAGGCTCATCAGGGAACCGTGGAGGCAGAGAACGCGGTGATGTTTGCCGTCAGCCAGAGCGGCGAGACCGGCCCTGTGCTCAACGACGTGCGCCATGCCAAAAAGCACGGGCACAAGATTGTGTCCTTCACCCGCCGGGGGGATTCCACCCTGGCCCAGCTGTCGGATCTGGTGTTTGTGCTGGACGGGGTGAAGCAGACCCTGGCCGTCAGCCTGCCGAATCTGTTCTTCGGCCATGTGATTCTGGTATTCGAGGAGCTGATGGCCAGTCTCTTCGGGTTCGAGGGGCAGGCGCAATAAATACTTTTTTCACGCAAGCGGAAAAACTTTTCCGTGGCTTCTGTGCTATAATCAAATTGCGGCGGAAAACGACCGCTTTCTGCCGCGGTACACCGCTCCCCGGGCAGCCCGGCGGAGCATTTCGAGAAAGCTGATTTATGGAGGTATTTTTCATGAAAAAGAGTCTTTCCCTTCTGATGGCACTTGTGATGCTGGCAGGCGTTCTGGCCGGCTGCGGTGCGAAGACCACCACGGAGGCACCTGCCGCTACCACCGGAGCTCCTGCTGCCGCCGCCACTACCGCCCAGGCAACCGAGCCTGCCGCCAAGACCATTGAAACCCTGAAAATCGCGTTTGTTCCCTCCCGGGAGCCCCAGGAGATCATCACGGCGACTGAGCCTCTGAAGCAGCTGCTGAAGGATGAGCTGGCCAAGGAAGGCTACAACGTGGAAAACGTGGACATCACTGTGGGCACCACCTATGAGGCGGTGGGCGAGGGCCTGGAGGCCGGCACCATCGATGTGGGTCTGATCCCCGGCGGCACTTATGTGCTCTATGACGACGGCGCGGATGTCATTCTCACCGCCACCCGCGACGGCCTGAACAAGGATTCCGACAACGCAAAGGACTGGAATGACGGCAAGCCCACCGAGGCCTCCGACAAGCAGGTCGTTTCCTACCGGGCTCTGTTCATTGCCGGCCCCTCCGAGAAGGGTCAGAGCCTGCTGGCAAAGGTCAACGCCGGAGAAGAGCTGACCTGGGATGATCTGAACAGTGCCAACTGGAGCGTTATGAGCACCTCTTCTCCCGCTGGCTATATTTACCCCGCTCTGTGGCTCCAGGAGCACTACGGCAAGGGTATTTCCGACCTGAGCAATGCCGTTCAGTCCGATTCCTATGCCAGTGCCTTTGCCCGTCTGGCCTCCGGTCAGGTTGACGTGCTGGTGACTTATGCCGACGCCCGCCGGGACTACGCCGAGCGCTGGAACACTGAGTTCAACCGGACTGGCTCCATCTGGGAGGAGACCGGTGTCATCGGCGTCACCGCCCCCATCTATAACGACACCATCTCCGTCAGCAAGAACTCTCCCATCATGGACGCGGATCTGATTGCCGCTCTGCAGGATGCCTTCATCAACATCGGCAATACCGAAGAGGGCAAGGCCGTTATCGCCATCTACAGCCACAACGGCTACCAGAAGGCTCAGGCCTCCGATTACGACAACGAGCGCGCGGCTCAGAAGCTCATCCAGGAGCTGTCCGCCGCCAAGTAACATACCGTAACTTTCCCAGCGCGGGGAGGACTTGCACGGCAGAAACCTTCCGCTGTGCGGGTTCTCCCCGCCTTTGGCTTTCAAAATGAGGAGACAATATGATCGAATTTGACCATGTATCCAAAGTCTATCCCAACGGCACCTTGGGTCTGGACGATGTGAGCCTGACCATCCGGGACGGGGAATTTGTGGCCATCATCGGCCGCTCCGGTGCAGGCAAATCCACCCTTCTGCGCGCCGTCAACCGGATGCACCCCATCACCAGCGGCAGACTCACCGTCAACGGCACCGATGTGAGCACCCTTTCCGGCAAGCGGCTGCGCCGGTTCCGCCGGGGAATCGGCATGGTGTTCCAGTCCTTCAACCTGGTCACCCGAACCAGCGTCATTCAGAATGTGCTGGCCGCCTGCGTGCCGGATATGCCCTTCTGGCGGGTACTGCTGGGTGCCTTCCGCCGGGCCGACAAGATCAAGGCGCTGGAATCCCTGGAAAAGGTGGGCATCCTGGATAAGGCCTATTCCCGGGCGGATCAGCTGTCCGGCGGCCAGCAGCAGCGGGTGGCTCTGGCACGAACCCTGACCCAGAATCCCCACATCATTCTTGCCGACGAGCCGGTAGCGGCGCTGGATCCGGTGACTGCCCGGCAGGTCATGGAGGATTTCGTCCACATCAACCAGGAAATGGGAATTACCATCCTGCTGAACATCCACCATGTGGAGCTGGCACTGGAATACGCCCAGCGGGTCATCGGCATCCGCTCCGGCAGGATCGTCTACGACGGACCTGCGGCGGATGTGGATCAGGCGGTGCTGGATGCCATCTATGCCGACACTCCGGAGGCAAGCCTATGAGCCTGTACGACCACGTTTTCCGACCCCGTCGGTACACCCTGTCCGACGGCACCGTGGTGGCGGAGAAGCGCAGCCGGGCTCCGCTGATTCTGCTGATTCTCGCGGTGCTCACGGTGCTGTCCGTCCGGATCACGGGATTTGACCTGACCGTACTGGTCAAAAAGGGCAGTAAATTCTTCGACATCCTCAGAGCCATGTTCCCGCCCAATACGGCCTATCTGGGGAAAATCTGGCAGCCTTTGTGGGATACCATCAAGATGTCCTTCCTGGGCTCCTTCATCGGGGCGGTGCTGGCGGTACCCTTTGCCGTGGCGGCGGCCAGCAATATCGTGACGAACCGGGTGGTGGTGTTCCTGGTGCGGCTGTTTCTGAGCCTGGTGCGAACCCTTCCCACGCTGGTGTGCGCCCTGATTGCCACCTATGTGTTCGGCCTCGGCACCATGGCCGGCACCTGCGCCATTGCGGTGTTTACCTTCGCCTATGTGGGCAAGCAGCTCTTTGAGATCATCGAAACCGTGGACATGGGCCCCTTTGAGTCCATGGAAGCGTTGGGTGCTACCCGGCTCCGGGCATTCCTCACGGCGGTGTTTCCCCAGGTGCTGCCCACCTACCTGTCCGTTTCCCTGTTCTGCCTGGAGGGCAACGTGCGCTACGCCTCCATTCTTGGCTATGTGGGAGCCGGCGGCCTGGGTCTGATTATGAACGAGAAAATCGGCTGGCGGGAATACGACAGCCTGGGCATGATCCTGATCGTCCTGTTCGTGACGGTGATCCTCATCGAGAGCGTCAGCCATGCCCTGCGCAAGCGACTGATGTAGGGAGGAACGGCATTATGAATGATTCTATCGCGAAAGCCTACGCCTCCGCGCCGAAAACCTGGGTCTGGAAGCTGCTGGCGGCCTTTGTCGTGGCCTGCCTGCTTGCCTGGTCCGGCTCTGCCGTATCGGTGAGCAACCCCACCGGCAACGGCCTGGAGGTGGCGGGCAATATCCTGTCCGGCATTTTCCATCCCTCGGCCACGCTGCTGCTGACCTTCGGCACCAACGGCGTGCCCTATCTGCTGCTGGAGACCTTCTGCATTGCCTTCCTGGGAACCATCGTCGGCGCGGTGATTTCCCTGCCCCTGTCCTTCCTGTCCGCCAGCAATCTGGTGCCCCGGTTCATTGCGGTGATTGGCCGTCTGCTCATTGCCGCCATCCGCACCATCCCCGCCTTCGTTTATGGCCTGATGTTCATCCGGGTCACAGGCCCGGGCCCCTTCGCCGGACTTCTGACCATGTCCCTGTGCTCCATCGGCATGGTGTCCAAGATGTTCATCGAGAGCATCGAGGATCTGGACAAGCGGATCCTGGAATCCCTGGATGCGGCGGGCTGCACCACCTTCCAGAAGATCCGCTACGGCATTCTGCCCCAGCTGACCGCAGACTTTATTTCTACCGTCATCTACCGCTTCGACATGAATCTGCGGGACGCCACGGTTCTGGGTCTGGTGGGTGCCGGCGGCATCGGCGCACCCCTGATCTTCGCCATGAGCTCCTACCGCTGGAATGAGGTGGGTGCGATCCTGCTGGGGCTTATCGTATTGGTGCTCATCATCGAGGCCATCTCCGCCCGGATCCGGGAAAAACTGGCACGGGGGTGAGGAAATGGACAAGCAGCTGACCATTTACTTCACCTCCGATCTGCACAGCTACATTTACCCCACGGATTACCGCAGCCCCGGGGAGCGGGATCTGGGTCTGTTCAAGTGTGCCAACCGGTTCCGCAAGGACGGCAGCACCCTGGTCATCGACGGCGGCGATCTGCTCCAGGGCTCGCCCCTGGGAGCCTACTGCCACGACACCATCGGCAGTGCCGCCCAGTTCGGGGAGATGATGAACTGCTGCGGCTATGACTATGTGACATTGGGCAACCACGATTTCAATTTCGGAATGCCCTATCTTGAAAGCTATCTGGATGCCCTGGACGGGTGCTGCGTCTGCGAAAACGTCCGCCGTCCGGATGGCACCAGCCGGTTTCCTGCCCGGGTGCGGGTGCTGGAGAACGGCCTGCGTGTGGGACTCGTTGGCATTGTCACCGACTATGTGAATGTCTGGGAGCGGCCGGAGCATCTGGCGGGCATTGCCGTTACGGATCCGATGGAGGCTGCCCGGCAGGCACTGGAAGCCCTGCGGGGGAAGACCGACCTGACGGTATGCGTGTACCACGGGGGTTTTGAGCGGGATCTGGCCAGCGACCGGGTGCTCTCTGCCACCCGGGAGAACATCGCCTACCGGATCTGCCAGGAACTGGATTTCGACATTCTTCTCACAGGACATCAGCATATGTCCGTGCCCGGCCAGATGGTTCAGGGCACCTTTGTGGTGCAGCCCCTGGACAAGGGACAGGAATTTCTGCGTGTCACGGCGGTGCGCCGGAATGGCCGGTGGGATTTTTCCAGCCGGACGGTTCCCGCCGGTGGCAGCTGCCCTGACCGGTGGCTTGCGGAATTTGCCGGCATGGAACGGGGTGCTCAGAACTGGCTCAATCAGGTGGTGGGTCACTTGCCCGCGCCTATGACTACGGACACCCCGGTGGCCATGGCCGCCCGGGGAAATGCCCTGGCCGATTTGTTCAATACCGTCCAGCTGGCCGCCAGCGGCGCTCAGATCTCGGTGACAAGTCTGCCGAATGACCCGGCGGGACTGCCCCAGACCGTTCGGCGGCAGGATGTGCTGAATGCCTATCCCTACGCCAACACCCTGACGATTCTGCGCATCACAGGTGCGGTGCTCCGTCAGGCCATGGAGCGCAGCGCGGAGTATTTTACCCGGGAGCCAGATGGCAGTCTCCGGGTTTCGGACGAATTCCTGAAGCCCAAGGTGGAGCACTACAATTACGATTATTACGCAGGAGTACACTACGTCTTTGACTGCGCCCGCCCCAGGGGCAGCCGGGTGGTGGAGCTGAATGTGGACGGACGACCTGTGGCGGACACGGATACCTTCACCGCCTGCCTGAGCAGCTACCGGGCCAGCGGCACCGGCGGCTACGAGTGCTATGTGGGCTGTCCGGTTCTGGGAGAGATCGGCACGGAAATGTCCGATCTTCTGCTGGACTTTTTCCGGGTTCATCCGGAGCACCTGCCCCTGAAGCCCGGCACCTTCCGGGTGCTCTGAGCGGTAACAATACGGACTCACCGGAAAGCTCTGCCGCTTTTCGGTGATTTTCTCTTGCAACCCGGAGCCGGAGGGCGTATAATGAGGAAAATACTTTCCGGGAGGAAATCATCATGAAAGAAAACAGAAAGCTGCTTAAGGAGATCCTGCGGGATGTCCGCCGGGATATGACCGACGAAGAGGTGCTGAACCTGCTGGCGGACAGTCAAGTTTCTGCCAGTCCCGAAAACGACCGGCTCACTCTGGGCCAGCGGGCGGCGGATACCATCGCCCGGTTTGCCGGAAGCTGGGCCTTCATCTTCACCTTCACCAGTGTACTTATCGCCTGGATGGTGGTCAATGTGATTCTGGCGGTGAAGGCCTTCGATCCCTATCCCTTCATTCTGCTGAACCTGGTGCTGTCCTGCGTGGCGGCCATTCAGGCTCCGCTCATCATGATGAGCCAGAACCGTCAGGAGGAGAAGGATCGGCGCAGAGCGGAGAACGACTACAAGGTCAATCTGAAAACGGAGATCATGATCGAGGATCTGTACGATAAGCTAAACGCCGTCCTTGCCAAGCAGACGGCTCTGGAAAAGCGGCTGGACGCCGCGGATAAGTCCGGCATGCAGAGCTGAGAGGAGCCGCGCCCGTCCGGCGGGGAATATCGCGAAAAACGCAGCCGCGGAAGGGGCAATTGCCCCTTCCGCGGCTGCGCTGTTTGGAAGATTCTCCGACCGGGGGAGCAGGAAAAGGCAAAAGCAAAGTGCACAGTTCAAATGGGTATTTTTTGTCAATATGCTTAATACAGAATGGAAATATTTCGCAAATTCGTGCAAATGCTATTAAACGGTGGCAATCTGCGAAATGAAATTTCATCCAAATCAGGAAGTATTGACAAAGTCATTTCGTGATGCTAAACTGTGGCCATCCTGGAAACAAAGCCAACAACCAACACAAAAGTAGGAGGAAATTATGAAAAAGATTCTTGCATTGCTGCTGGCCACCGTTATGGTTCTTTCCTTATGTGCCTGCGGCTCCGGAACCGACAACACCGCTTCCGCCGCTCCTGCCGGGAAGACCGATTCCGCCGCTTCCGCCCAGTCCGGTGCGGGGAAGGACACCGCCATCCTGGCAACGTCCGACGAGCCCTACCGGTTCTTCGCCCAGTCCAAGCAGAGCTGCTCCGGCGCGGACAACTTGGTGCTTTCCAACGTCTATGACTGCCTGCTGCGTCTGGAGGCCGACGGCACACTGACGCCCGCTCTGGCGGAAACCTACGAGGTCTCCGATGACGGTCTGGAGTACACCTTCCATCTGCGCAAGGGCGTGAAGTTCCACAACGGCCAGGAGATGACCGCTGAGGACGTGAAGTTCACCTACGATTACGGCTTTGAAGGCCCCATCGGCACCGCCCTGTTTGTCAACTACAAGCAGTGCGACATCATCGACGACTACACCGTCAAGATGACCCTGTCCAGCCCCTATGCGGCGTTCCCCTACGGCGTGGCCTCCCGTCTGGGCGGCATCGCCTGCAAGGCCTACTTCGATGAGGTGGGCGACGACGAGTACGTCAAGAACCCCATCGGCACCGGCCCCTACAAGTTTGTCGAGTGGGTCAGCGGCGACCACACCACCCTGACCGCCAATGAGGACTACTGGGGCACCAAGCCCAGCATCCAGAATATCATCATCCAGATCGTTGCCGACACCAACACCCAGGTTCTGGGTCTGCAGAACGGGGACTATGATGTGGTTCGCAATCCCTCCATCGACGTGTGCACCCGTCTGGACGGCAACGCCGACGTGGCCTGGGACAGCACCCTGTCCACCGGCCGGATCACTCTGTATCTGAACGACTGGACCGGTGCCTGCAAGGACATCAACTTCCGGAAGGCCGTTCAGGCCGGCATCGACAAGCAGATGATCAATGATGGCGTTTACGCCGGCCGCAGTGAAGTGCTGAATGTTGATATGTGCTCCAACTACCTGAGCTTCGTCACTGAGGCCGACGGCGTGAAAGTGGTTCCCTACGATCAGGAAGCCGCCAAGGAATATCTGTCCAAGTCCAGCTACAACGGCGAGGAGTTCGCCCTGTCCGTTCCCAGCGGCTCCGCCCTGGAGAGCGTGGCGAAGATCATCCAGGCTCAGCTGATGGAGATCGGCATCAACTGCACCGTCAAGGCCACCGACTATCCCACCTACTCCGGTGAGTGGAAGGATCGTACCTACGAAGCCTATATCCTGAACAACCTGTGCTCCCTGGTGGACGCGGACGGCATGTACACCGGCCACCGTCTGGACAGAGAGGCCTGGGAGAACCGGGTGTTCCAGCGGGACGGCGAGATTTCCGAGATTCTGCTGAAGGCTCGCGCGGCTCAGGGCGACGCGCGGAAGGCTCTGTATGTCGAGGCCTGCAACATTGTGACGGAAGAAGCCTATGATGTGCCTTTGGTCAACGACCTGGCAACCATCGCCTATCGCTCCAATATGAGCGGCGTGAAGGCGCACTGCCTGGGCAACATGTACTTCGGAGACTGGAGCTTCAACTAAGCAACCCCCTCAATTCCCAAGAACTGACTGCGTAAACGGGGAAGCGGAACGGTGACACGCCGCGCCGCTTCCCTTTTTCACTTCCATTTGCCCGTTTTTGCAAGGAGGAAATCAATGAGCTGGTTAAAATACGCCGGGAAGCGGCTGCTGATGCTGATTCCGGTGATTATCTGCGTAACGTTTGTGCTGTACCTGATCCTGTCCGCAGCCCCAGGCGATCTGGCAAGCTCCCTGCTGGGCGAGGATGCTACGGCGGAGCAGATCGCGGCCAAGAAGGCGGAGATGGGTCTGGATAAGCCCCTGCTGGTCCGGTATGTCCGCTATATGGGCGGCGTTCTGCGGCTGGACTTCGGCGAGTCCTGGATCAACGGTGAGGCGGTGCTTGCCCGGTTTGCCCGGCGTCTGCCCAATACGCTGCTGCTGTCCACGCTGGCAATGCTGTTTGCCGTGGCGGTGGGCGTTCCCCTGGGCATTGGCTCGGCCATCAAGCAATACAGTCTGCTGGACTACGGCAGCTCCTTTGTGGCGATGCTGCTGTTCTCCCTGCCTGCCTTCTGGCTGGGCACCATGTGTCAGGTGCTGTTCTGCCTGACACTCCACTGGCTGCCCACCTCCGGCTTTGACTCGCCAAAGTCCCTGATCCTGCCTACCCTGATTCTGGGTGCCAACACCATGGCCACCATGATCCGCATGAGCCGTACCAGTATGCTGGATGTGATCCGGCAGGACTACATCCGCACCGCCAAGGCCAAGGGCGCGCCCAACGGGACGGTTATCCGTCATCACGCCCTGCGCAACGGCATGATCCCCGTGGTGACCCAGATCGGCGTGAGCTTCGCCGGTACCATCGGCGGCGCGGTGGTCACGGAGAACATTTTCACCATTCCGGGCGTGGGCACCATGCTGCTGAGCGCGGTGAAATCCCGGGATGTTCCCGTGGTGCTGGGCACGATCATTTTTGTAACGGTGATCGTGGGCGTCATCAATCTGCTGGTGGATCTGCTGTGCGCGGTGATCGACCCCAGAATCGACCTGGCATCCTGATGGAGGGCAAAGCGTATGTTGAAACGTCGTAAAAAATCTCTTTCCGAATACAGCACCGGCGAGCTGGTCATGTTCCGCTTCCGGAAGAACAAGCTGGCCATGTTCGGCGTGTTCCTGCTGGCCTTTGTGTTCCTGGCGGTGCTGGCGGCTCCTGTGCTGAGCAGCTACGAAAACGTGACCAAGCTGCACATTTCCGATCGGTTTACCAGCCCCAACCCCATGTATATTTTCGGCACGGACGAATTCGGCCGTGACCTGTTTGCCCGGGTGCTCTACGGCGGCCGGATCTCCCTGCTGTGCTCCTTCGCCATCATCGGCATTGCCTTTGTGGTGGGCGCGCTGATCGGCGGCGCGGCGGGCTTCTTCGGCGGCAAGGTGGATACCCTGCTTATGCGGGTGGTGGATATCCTGATGGCGGTGCCCTCGTCGCTTCTGGCCATGGCCATCATCACCGCCATGGGCAACGGCGTATGGAAGCTGGTGGTGGCGCTGGCCATCTCCCAGGTGGCAAGATTTGCCCGGATTGTCCGCTCCTCCGTGCTGACGCTGCGCAATGTGGAGTTTGTGGAGGCAGCCAGGTGCTATGGCTGCAGTTCTCTGCGGATCATCCTCAAGCACATACTGCCCAACGGCATCGGCCCCATCATCGTTTCCGCTACCCTGTGCCTGGGTCAGACCATCCTGAGCATTTCCTCCATGGGCTACCTGGGTCTGGGCGTTGCCTCTCCCACCCCAGAATGGGGCACCATCATCTCCGAGAACAAGATCAACATTCAGGCCTATCCTTACCTGGGTCTGATTCCCGGCATCTGCATCTGCCTGACCGTTATGGCGGTCAACTTCATCGGCGACGGCCTGCGGGATGCCTTCGACCCCAGAACCAAGAAATAAGGAGGACGAACAGATGGAACGCAAACAAGAAAACCTTTTGGAAATTTCCGATCTGACCGTCCGGTACAATACCGACGACGCAGTGGTTCACGCGGTCAACAACTTCAACCTGAAGCTGACCCGGGGCGAGGCCCGGGGCCTGGTGGGGGAGACCGGCGCGGGAAAGACCACTCTGGCACTTTCCATCCTCCGGCTGCTGCCGGAGCGGGTAGGACAGGTGGCCGGCGGCTCCATCGTCTATGACGGCCAGGAGCTTCTGAAGCTGCCGGAGGCGGAAATGCTGCCTCTGCGGGGCAAGCGGATCTCCATGATCTTTCAGGATCCCATGACCAGCCTGAACCCCACCCAGACCGTAGGCGACCAGATTCTGGAGGTGCTGAATCTCCACTTCCCGGAAATGACCCGGGACGAAAAAATCAAGCGGATGGAGGAAATGATGACGCTGGTGGGCATTCCGCCCCAGCGGAAGAACAGCTTCCCCCATGAGTTCTCCGGCGGCATGAAGCAGAGAATCGTGATTGCCATGGCACTGGTTGCCGAGCCGGAGCTGCTGCTGGCGGACGAACCCACCACCGCCCTGGACGTGACCATTCAGGCTCAGATTCTGGAGCTGATGAAGCAGCTGCGGGAAAAATTCAACACCTCTGTCATGCTCATCACCCATGACCTGGGCGTGGTAGCCCAGTTCTGCGATTCGGTTTCCGTGGTTTACGCGGGACGGGTGGTGGAGTACGGCTCTGTGGAGACCGTGTTCCAGCGGAGGGAGAACCATCCCTATACCGCAGGCCTGTTCAACTGTATCCCCAATCTGGAGGATGACCAGCCCCGGCTGCGCCCCATTCCTGGCCACATGGCTGATCCCAGAGTGGAGTATCCGGGCTGCTGCTTTGCCGACCGCTGCGAGTACGCCACGGAGCAATGCCGGACGGAAGCACCCACCATGCATGTGTGCGGCGGACACGGCATTCTGTGCCACCGCTATGCCCAGAAGGAGGAGTTCTGATATGGCAACGCCCCTTGTTGAGACGAAAAATCTGAGAAAGTATTTCAGAACCGGCGCGGGAACCCTCCATGCCGTGGAGGATGTAAACCTGAAGATCATGCCCGGCAAGACCCTGGGCGTAGTGGGCGAATCCGGCTGCGGCAAGTCCACCCTGGGCAGAACCATCCTCCGGCTCCAGCCGGCTACCGCCGGTGAGGTGCTCTATAACGGAGAGAATATCCTCAAATATCGGGGTCGGGATATGCAGAAGATCCATCTGAATATGCAGATGGTCTTCCAGGATCCCTACAGCTCCCTGGATCCCCGAATGTCTGTGCACAACCTGATTGCCGAGCCGGTGCAGGTCTGCGGCCTGCTGAAAACCAAGGCGGAGATCAACGACCATGTCCGCCAGATTATGGATATGTGCGGCCTGCCTGCGGATCAGGCAAACCTCTATCCCCATGAGCTGGACGGCGGCCTGCGGCAGCGGGTGGGCCTGGCCAGAGCCATGGCGGTCAGCCCTAGGTTTATCGTCTGTGATGAGCCGGTGTCCGCCCTGGATGTGTCCATTCAGGCGCAGATTCTGAACCTTCTGATGGATCTTCAGGAGCAGCGGGGTCTTTCCTATATGTTCATTACCCACGACCTGTGCGTGGTCAAGCACATCAGCGACGAGATCATGGTTATGTATATGGGTCAGGTGGTGGAGCGCGCGAAGACCGGGGAGCTGTTCGCCAATCCTGTGCACCCTTATACCAAGGCTCTGCTTCACGCGGTGCCCACCATCGACCTGTCCCGGCGGAACCGGGAGGGCTTTATGCTCCGGGGCGAGGTCACCAGCCCCATCAATCCCGCGCCGGGCTGCCGGTTCGCCCCCCGCTGTCCCTATGCAACGGACAAATGCCGGGAGAACGTGTGCCTGAAGGAAGTGGGCGCTGACCATTTTGTTGCCTGTTCTCTTTGCGACTGAATCACTGAATACCGGTCACGCCGGGGCTGGCAGCCTCCGGCGGGCCTGCCATTGGAGGAAGGATATGGATCTCAATTCTATCAAGACGGAGCAGCGCAACAGCCGCACCACCCAGATCGATACCATGAGCACCCTGAGTATGGTGAAGCTGATTAACGAAGAGGACAAGAAGGTAGCCGCGGCGGTGGGAAACGAGGCCGAGCATATCGCCCGGGCGGTGGATGTGATCGCCGCCCAGCTCAAGCAGGGCGGTCGGCTGGTCTACAGCGGCTGCGGCACCTCCGGGCGGCTGGGCATTCTGGACGCTGTAGAATGCCCGCCCACTTACTCCACCGACCCCGGCGAGATCATCGGCCTGATCGCCGGCGGCAACGAGGCCATCTTCCGGGCTAAGGAGGGAGCCGAGGACGACGAGAACCAGGGCGCGGAGGATCTGAAAAAAATCGGATTCGGCAGCAGGGACGTGCTGGTGGGCATTGCCGCCTCCGGCAGAACTCCCTATGTGCTGGGCGCCATGAACTACGCCAAGGCTCAGGGAGCCCATGTTATTGGCATTTCCTGCAATCCCGGCTCTCAGGTGGAGAGGACGGCGGAAATCGCCATTACGCCCACCCCTGGGCCGGAGGTGGTCACCGGCTCCACCCGGATGAAAAGCGGAACCGCCCAGAAAATGGTGCTCAATATGCTCTCCACCGGTGCCATGATCAAGCTGGGCAAGGTTTACGGCAACCTGATGGTGGACGTGAAGCCCACCAACGAGAAGCTGGTGGAGCGGTGCAAGCGCATTGTCTGCCAGGCCACTGGCGTGGATTATGACACTGCCACGAAGGCTCTGGAGCAGTGCGGCTACCGGGCGAAGGTGGCCATCGTCATGCTGAAAACCGGCGGCGATGTGCACGATGCCGAGCGGCGGCTGGAGGCTCACGAGGGTCGGGTGGCTCCGGCGGTGGGGGAGAGCTGATATGGCACACCTGCGCTGTGACTTCCGCTCGGAAGCACTGGAAATGAATACCTCCATGACCGTAATTCTGCCGGAGAAAGCCGACCTGTCAAAGGGGAAGGTGGTGTACCTGCTCCACGGCCTGGAGGATAACTGCACCGGCTGGGTCAGGTATACCAGCGTAGAGCGGTATGCCCGGGAGAAGGGAGTCGCTCTGGTGATCCCGGAGGTGCAGCGGAGCTTTTACACGGACATGGATCAGGGAATGGCCTATTTTACCTTTATTCATGAGGAACTGCCGGAAATCTGCCAGGGCTTCTTCGGCTTCTCCGGGGCTCGGGAGCGGAATTACCTGATGGGTCTGTCCATGGGCGGCTATGGCACGCTCAAATGCCTGCTGCATACCCCCCAGCGGTACGCCGGGGCGGCGGCTTTCTCCGCCGTGGCGGATATCGAGGAATTTGTTCAGCGGCAGAGTTCCGGGGAAAAGCGGCAGCTGCAGGCGATTTTCGGCCGGGAGCTGGAAATTCCGGATGAGGCCAATCTGCTGACCCTGGCGGACAGGGTCGACGCAAAAAAGCTTCCGAAGCTGTATCTGGCCTGCGGCGAGCAGGATGCGCTGTATGATGCCAACTGCCGTCTGGCGGAAAAGCTGGAGAAGCTGGGGGCTGACATCCACTTCGAGCACTGGCAAGGCATCCACAACTGGGCGTTCTGGGACGAGGCGGTTCGCAGAGCCATGGAGGAGCTGCTGTAAGGAGGCTAAAAATGGACTTTATCGCGGGAATTGACGGCGGCGGCACCAAGACCCGGGTGGTCTGTGCCGCGCCGGAGGGAAGGGAACTGGACAGCGCGCTGTTCGGCCCCTTCAATCTGAACAGCATCGGCAAGGAGCGGTTTTCCGCATTGCTGGAGGCGATCTGCGCTTATCTGAACCGCCAGGGTCGGTGCCGGGCACTGTGCATCGGCTCCGCCGGCATCAGCAACGGGGAAATGACCCGTCTGGTGGAAACGGCCATGAGCCGGGCGGGCATAGAAAACTGGAAGCTGGAGGGCGATCAGGTTATCGCCCTCCAGGGCGCCCTGTCCGGCCAGCCGGGCATTGCCCTGATCGCGGGCACCGGCTCCATCTGTTTCGGCAGGAATGGAGCGGGGGAGTACGCCCGCTCCGGCGGCTGGGGCCATCTCATCGGCGACGAGGGCAGCGGCTATGCCCTGGGCCGGGACGCTCTGGGAGCCGTGGCCAGAGCCTGGGACGGCTGGGGGGAGAAGACCCTGCTGACCGGGCTGCTGGCGGAGAAATTTCAGCTGGACGATCAAAAAAAGATCATTTCCTATACCTACGGCGGTGACAAAAGCCGGATTGCCGCCCTGGCGCCTCTGGTGGAGGAGGCCGCGGCAGCGGGAGACCCGGCAGCTCTGGAGATCATCCGGGAAAACGCCGTGAAAATGACCGGCCTGGTAGGGGCGGTCGCCCGCCGGCTGGGACTGAAAAGCGGAAAGGTGGCCATGCTGGGCGGCTTGCTGGAGCACGAAACCCGGCTGCGGAAGACCTTCCTGGCGGAAATGGGCGCCCGGCACCCGGACTTTGCCTGCATCCAGCCGGAGCGGGATGCCGCGGCTGGTGCCCTGATGCTGGCAAAAGAAATGCTGTGAGGTGCATTATGAACCCGATTCTGGAATGTATGGAAAAAGAAAGCCGGCTGGTGGTGGGGCTTATGTCCGGCACCTCTGCCGACGGGGTGGACGGGGCTCTGTGCCGGATCACGGGTCACGGCACCCAATCGAAAATCGAGCAGCTGGGCTTTGTGTTCCAGCCCTTTGCGCCTGAGATTCGCCGGGAGATTCTGCGGCTGGCCAGCGGCGGCCAAGCCACGGCGGCAGACTTCTGTCAGATGAATTTCTTGCTGGGAGGGCTGTACGTCCAGTCGGTGGAGGCACTGTGCGCCCGGACGGGCGTCCAGCCGGGGCAAATTGATCTGATCGGCAGTCATGGCCAGACCTTCTGGCACATTCCGGTGCCGGAGGATTATCTGGGATACCGGTTCCGCAGCACCTTCCAGCTGGGGGAGGCTTCCGTGCTGGCTCAGCGGTTCGGCTGCCCGGTGGTCAGTGATTTCCGGGTTCGGGATGTGGCGGCGGACGGCCTGGGGGCTCCGCTGGTGCCCTACAGTGAATTTCTCATCTATCGCAGTGAAACCGAATGCGTGGCCTTGCAGAATATCGGCGGCATCGGCAATATCACCTGCCTGAGCCCGGCCTGCCGGCTGGAGGACGTGTTCGCCTTCGACACAGGCCCTGGCAATATGGTAATGGACGGGGTTTATGGGGAGCTGACTGACGGGGAGAAAACCTTTGACGAGGGCGGAGCATATGCCGCCGGGGGAACCGTTCACCAGGGTCTTCTGAATTGGCTGATGGCGGATCCCTATTTGCCCCGGAAGCCGCCGAAAACCACCGGCCGGGAGTACTATGGCCCTGCCTATGTCAAGAAAATTATGGACTATGCCCGGCAGGCGCGTATCTCCGGCCCGGACTTAATGGCCACGGTGACGGATTACACCGCCCAGACCATCCGCTACAGCGTGGAGCACTATTTCCCCCGCAGGCCGGACAAGCTCATCCTCGGCGGCGGTGGAAGCCTGAACAAAACCCTGGTGGGGGACATTGCCAAGGCTCTGCCCGGCTGCCGGGTGATGACCAACGAGGATCTGGGCTATGACAGCAATGCCAAGGAGGCGGTGGCCTTCGCGGTGCTGGCAAACGAAGCCGTTTTTGCGCAAGCCAACAATGTGCCCACCGTCACCGGGGCGAAGAATCCGGTGATCATGGGCAAAATCAGTCTGTAAAAACGCCTATGGAACAGAGAATCCCGGCGAAAAGCCGGAAAAAACCGGATTTTCAAGTATTTGGAAAGATTTTTGACCCGGTGATCCCCGGTATCGTCACCGCGGGACTATGCTCAGGCTTCGGGGCATTGATTGCCCAGTTTGTCCCCGGATACCTGGAGCACCCGGCCAGTGCCGCCGTTTACTGGCTGCTGAGCCTGGTGAGCACGGCTTTCCTGAGCTTCATGCCCGCCTGGGTGGGCTACTCCGCCTGCCGGGAATCCGGCGGCACGGCCATTCTGGGCGGAATGCTGGGCATGATCACCGGGCTGGAGGGGGTCAACGATCTGGCTCAGGCGGTGGGACTGTTCAACGCCGCGGACCCGGCGGCCTCTATTTTGTGCAGCGGACGGGGCGGCGTGCTGGCGGCCATTCTGGGCGGCTGGCTTCTGGCACGGCTGGAGGGATGGCTTCACCGCCGGATGCCCAAAAGTGCGGACATGGTGCTTACCCCCTTCTGCGCTGTGCTTCTGGTACTGGTGCCATATCTTCTGCTGGTGATGCCCCTGACAGGGCTGATTTCCACGGCACTGTGCGACGGTGTCCGGCTGGTGTGCACGAGCGAGCACCCGCTGGTGCGGATTCTGGCAGGCTATGGCTGTGCGGCGGTGTTCCTGGTGGCGGTGATGATGGGAATGCAGTATGCCTTCGTGGCACTGTACTCCATGGAGCTGGACAGCTACGGCTATGTGACCCTCTTTCCTACTTTGGCCATGGCCGGAGCGGGTCAGGTGGGGGCAGGGCTGGCATTGCTCCTGAAGGCCCACAGAACCGGAAACACCCGGTTTGCGGGCGTGATCGGAGCCACCATCGTTCCGGGGATGATGGGCGTGGGGTCTCCGCTGCTTTACGGCGTGACCCTGCCTCTGGGCAGCCCTTTTGTGACGGCCTGCCTGGGCGGCGGCTTCGGCGGGGCGTTTATCATGGTCTGGGGAGTGGCCTCCTCGGGCTGGGGTGCTTCGGGTCTTTTGGGCATTCCCATGATGGGGGCTGGACCGGTGGGCACGAAGGGAATGCTGCTGTACTGCGTGGGTCTTGCCATCAGCTGCGTTATGGGCTTTGTGCTGACCTATTTCACCATTTCCGAGGAAAAAGTGCAAAACGCCTGAGTTTCCGCCTTCGCTTCCGGTGCCTGGAAGCGAAGGCGGATTCTTGCGTTTTGGGAAAAACCGTGGTAAAATGAAAAAAATGACCGGGGAGATGATTTTATGAAAAGCGTGCTCATCCGCGCCAAGCAGTACCAGCCCACCGCCAGCGGCGCGGAGCAGGGAGCCCTGCGCTATCTGCTGGAGCATTCCGAGGAAATCCCCCAGCTGAGCGTGAAGGAGCTGTCCCAGCGATCCTTCAGCTCCGCAGCCACCATCGTGCGGCTGTGCCGGAAGCTGGGCTTTGAGGGCTACCGGGATCTGCAGAAGCAGTTGCTTTTTGAAATCGCCCTGCGCTCCCGGGAGGAGACCAAGGGCAACGCCAGGGTCACAGCCGGGAGCATTTCCGACATTATTCAGAAAATTACCTACCGGAATATCGCCTCTCTGGAGGAGACTGTGAAGCTGGTGGAGCCGCAGGTGCTGGAGCAGGCGGTGGATATGGTCTGCCGGGCGGAGTCTGTGCTGCTGTTCGGGCTGGGGGCCTCCCAGCTGGTGGCCAAGGATGCCTATCTGAAATTCATCCGCATCGACAAGCCCTGCTCCTGCTGCGAGGACATTCACTCCCAGTACGTCATTGCCCAGAACTCCAAGCCCAACGATGTGGCCATTGTTATCAGCTATTCTGGCAGAACCGAGGAGATCGTCCGGTGCGCCGAGTATCTGAAAAATCAGGGCACCCCCATCATCGCCATCACCCGCTTTGAGCCTTCGCCCATTTCCCGGCTGGCGGCCTGCTGCCTGAACGTGATGGCCACGGAGGAGCTGTACCGCAGCGGCGCCATGTCCTCCCGGATCTCTCAGCTGAATATGATCGACGTTCTGTATACCGCCTGTATCAACCGGAATATCAGCCAGAATGTGCGGATGTTCTCCCATAACCGGCTGGATACGGATCGGGGCTGAGGCGAGAACCCATAGAAAAAGCGGACAGCCGTGGCTGTCCGCTCCTTTGTTACTGCATGCCGCTTTCGTAGGCCTCGATCATCTTCTTGAACGTGTGACCCGTACGATCTTCGAGATTTGACCGCCTTTTGAGCTTTTCAAGATACTTTTCACAGCTTTCACCCGTGAAAATCTTGATGTCCAGCCGCATGGTGCCGTCCCCCTCCGGCGTGGCGAAGATTTTATCAATAAAGGTATCGATAAACTCTTTGGTGATCTTGCCGCTCTGACAGTCACGTTCAGCATCCCGAAGCACCTTGCGGATGCGCTCCATGTTGCTGCGGAACTCCTCGCTGGATTCCTGTTGTTCCTGCAGCTTGGCAAGCTCCTGTTCAGCGGCTTTGATGTCGGCATTACACTGTGCCGTCATGGACTTGAAATCAGCGGGGGTGATGCTGTCGAGGGCTACCAATTCCAGCAGCTTGCTTTTCTTTTTCAGGGTCAGCGCAATGGTTGCCTGTGCAGCTTCGATCTTCTTTTCGATGTTGCCGTCGCTGGTCATGGAACGGTACATCCGCTCGTATTCTTCCAGCATAGCGGCGGAAGCTTCCTTTGTATCACGGAACACCTCAAAAAGCAGAGGAATCAGTTCTTTTTCATAAATGGGGATAGAATCGCAGCTGTCTTTGCCATTGTTGATTTTCCCGGAGCAGACCCACTTGGAATTTTTGTTGCCCTGCCGATCTACGGAGTCACGGCGGTAGTAAGGTGTACCACAATGGGTACAGAACAGCTTTCCGGTCAGAAGGTTGGCATGATTGCAGACACCCTGACGGTTCTTCACATCCTCGCTTCTCCTGCGAAGTACGGCATTCGCCTGCTCCCACAGTTCTTCGGAAACGATCGCCGGTACGATTTCTCCGGTTTCATCCTTGAACATGACCCATTCCTCCGGCGGGAGAAATTTTTGTTTTTTGGTGAACATATCCACCACCTTGACCTTGTTTCCCACGTAGTAACCCTTGTACTTGGGATTGGAGATCATGCCCGACATGGTGGAGTGGGCAATCTTCTTGCCGTTGTGGTTCCGGTACCCCTTTTCCCAGAACAGGGTCTCAAGCTGTTTCATGGAGTATTCGTCGGTGGCATACAGTTCAAACAGTTCACGAACCATCACAGCCTGATCTTCATCAATCACCAGACGGCCATCATTTTTGATATATCCAAAGATACGGCTGTTGCCCAGCACCACATTCTGCTTGATGGCCTGCTGATGTCCAAATTTCACACGGGAACTGAGCTTGCGGAGTTCATCCTGTGCGATGGAGGACATGATGGACAGGCGAAGTTCCGAGTCCTCGTCAAAGGTGTTGATGTTGTCGTTCTGGAAAAAGACACCGACTCCCGCATTCAGCAACTGTCTGGTATACTGGATGGAGTCCAGCGTATTGCGGGCAAAACGGGAGATTTCCTTTGTGATGACGAGATCAAATTTACCGGCCTCGGCTTCATCCACCATGCGATTGAAATTCTCACGGCGCTTGGTGGAGATACCGGACAGCCCTTCGTCAATATATCCCGGCACAAATGTCCACGCGGCGTTCTTCCTGATGAAATCTTCGTAATAACGGATCTGGTTGCCCAGAGAGTTCAGCTGCTCATCCGATTCTGAGGAAACACGGGCATAGTAGGTTACCCGAAGCGGAATATCGTAGATGCTTTTCATCCGCAGCTGTTGTCTGACAGAATGTATATCCATAATAGTTCCTTTCAAAAAGTTCGCTATATCATCATCTGCAAACATTATACAGCAAATAAATGAACTTTTCAAGATGCTCTGAGAAGTTGTCAAAAAAATTTGGGCGGCAACCACATCCCTCGATTGCCGCCCAATCTATCTTATCGCGTCCTTGCAGCAGTACGGCTCTTGATCATCAGACGCATCTTATTGCGCTGTTCTTCCGTGATCAGTCCCTTTGCAAATAGCGTATCATTGTAATAAGTCAGCCAGAGCTGTTCAATGACAGCCTGCTTTTTCTGTTCCGTCATGCCCGGTTTCATTTCCTTGATTTCTGCCATAGAATTCCTCTCTTTCAAAAGTAGTATTGCCTCAGATTTCCTGATTCATTCGATCGTGATGCACATATTTCCGCTTGGTGTATTCCCGGATTACGGCATCGGGGATGGAATCCACGGTGCGGCGAAGCTCATCCAGCTCGGAAAGCTTGCGCTGAATCTCCAGTTTTTTCTGAATGCTCTCACGGGATGCTGAGTTGAGCATCTTTTCCAGTTCCGCATTTTCTGCGGTCAGCTCCTTGTAGGTCTTGTCATACTTTTTCAGCTTCGTCCGCATGACCTCCACACCGGGGACGTACTTGTCCAGCAGCGTTTCCAATTCCTCTACCTTGGACTTTTTATTGAACGGATTGCTATCGTTCAAAATCGCCATGATCTGATCCTTCATTCGGTTCAGGTGTACGGCCTCCTTGAACAGCCTCGGCGGGATGTGAGTGCGTCCGGTTTCGCTGGCACTCTCGCCCCGTTCCAGATCGGGATATTTCTCGACCATGTGCTTCCAGAATTCATCCTGCCACCATGTCAGCTTTTTCTTGTTGCCAACGATTTCTTTGGCACTGAGTCGCTTGTCCTCCGTCAGCGGGACAAAACAAAGGTGCATATGGGGCGTTTTCTCGTCCATATGCACCACGGCAGATATGATCGTGTCTTTCGACTGATGTTTTTTGATGAAGTCCAGTGCCTCGTTGAAATAGGCTCTGACCTCCGCCTTTTTCTTGCCCTTGAAGAATTTCGGGCTGGCCGTCACCAGCACCTCCACCACCCGCACGCTGTCGGAACGGGTGCGGCAGCCTGCTTCCGCGATCTGCTTTTCGGCCTCCGCACGGTATTTGCGTTCCGGGGATACCAGATGGAAGTTAAGGTGGCTACGGGAGGTGTCAATATCTGGATTGCTGGCGTACTTCTCCTTAGTGCGCTCGTTGTG
Source organism: Clostridiales bacterium UBA6386 (assembly GCA_002437585.1). GTDB lineage: Bacteria > Bacillota > Clostridia > Oscillospirales > Oscillospiraceae > Faecousia. Next base: position 52,987 of record DJQM01000054.1, read on the forward strand.
GGACTCAATGTGACCGATCTCCGGTCCCTTGTACTTGGCAAAGCGAAGAATGGCATACTGTGCTTTCATCGGTTATCCCTCCGTTTCTGCCAAACGATGTCGCATCCCAGCACATCGGCCAGCTCCATGACTTCCTTGTATCGGATGCTCTCTCGTTGCAGCTTGGCGGACAGGTTGGACACGCTGTCGCTCCAGTCATATTCCTCAGCTAACTGGTCAACCAGCTCCTGCATGGTAAATCCGGCGCGGACGATCTGTGCCTTGATCTCATTTCTGATGCTCATAAAATCCTCCCCAATTTTTGTGATGAAAACAGCGAAGCCGGTTTGCGTTTCCGGAAACCTGCTTCGCTGTTTGGTGTAATATTCTGTTTTCCCGAAATCCGCTGGAAACGCGGCAGCCGATGCCCTCTTCGTATGTGAGGGGTATCGACTTTCCGGAACCGTGTGACTTCGCAGGAAACCGTGCAAGCCCATGCGCATCCGTGAAGCCGGTACGCGATTCCGAGCAGCGCGGTTTCGCGGAATCATTTCGCCGCCGCGCAAATTTCTTTCCGGTTTTCACTTATCTTGCAGATACCCCTTCCGTTTCAGCTCCGCCAGATCAGCACTCACGTCTTCCGGATGCATCCGCGCGAGGCAGCTCAGTGCGTAAATGTCGTACCGATCCACCAGAAGCAGCGTCATCAGCAGTTTCTGCGTGCCGGTCAGGTCGCCGTCGTAAAGATGGAACAGCGGCAGTTCCTTATAATAAATCTTTCCCATTGGCATCCTCCTTCACGGGTAAACTGAAAATTCTCCATCCCATCCGCCCATACAGCTTCATGCTCGGGTGCCGGTCATCGTGAAAAGGACAGCAGACCATCCCGTTTCGGCTGACACTCAGCCCGAAATGTTCCGCCGCCATTCTCGGCGTGACCGTTGTTTTGACGGCTTCAAAAATTCTCATAAGCATTTCTCCTTTCGATATTTCCGACAAATTTCTTTGTCAACTGAATATACGGAGGAAACGTCTTAGACCGAAAGAATCAGGCGCTTGTGCAAGAAAACAAAAAAGCCCTCCTGCGTTTCTTGCAGAAATGCAAGCGCAGAAGGGCGGCGAGTTGAAGAAAAAGTGATTTTCACATCCATAAGTGAATAAAAAGTGAATTTTCACTCCGCCTATTGAAAATCATGAAAGAATGAGTATAATATAAGTAAGCTACAATGGAGGTGCTGTATATGCAATATGAAAGCGAGCGCATTGAATATAAATCTCAGATGATCGATGACATCTATAAGGAGGTCATCGCATTTGCAAATACGGACGGCGGCGTGATCTATCTCGGTATTGATGATAAGGGCAACCCGATTGGCATTGACAATGTGGATGAAACTTACACGCGCCTGACCAACGGCATCCGTGATGCAATCGCACCGGATGTGACCATGTTCGTGCGGTATGTCCTCCAGGATAATAAGGTAATTCGGATTGAAGTCGGCGAAGGCAGCTATAAGCCCTACTATCTGAAATCCAAGGGTATGAAGCCTACCGGCGTTTATGTTCGCCAAGGTGCGTCCAGTGTGCAAGCTTCCCCGGAACAGATTCGCCAGATGATAAAAGAATCGGACGGGGATACCTACGAAGATTCCCGCAGTCTGGAACAGGACTTGACCTTTGGTGCTGCCAAAAATGCATTCCAGCACTATGGTGTGGAGTTTTCCGTCGAGAAATATCGTGCGCTTGGCATCACGCAGAACGATATTTACACCAACCTTGCTCTGCTGCTTTCCGACCAATGCCATCACACGATCAAAGTTGCCGTGTTCAACGACGAATTCTGCACAGAGTTCCGTGACAGCAAGGAATTCGGCGGTTCCGTGTTCAAGCAGTTCGAGGATACGGTAAACTATCTTGCTCTGTGCAACAAGACGGTTTCCACGATCAAAGGACTTGTTCGCACGGATAAGCAGGACTATCCCGAAGAGGCCATTCGTGAAGCGCTGCTGAACGCAATTGTTCACCGGGATTATGGATTCAGCGGCAGCATCATTATCAATGTGAACGACAGCAAGATGGAGTTTATCTCTCTCGGCGGACTTCTCCCCGGTCTATCTACCGAGGATATTCGCATCGGCGTTTCTCAGCCAAGGAATAAAAAGTTGGCAGAAGTATTCCACCGTCTGCGTCTGATTGAAAGTTACGGCACCGGTATTCGACGTATTTTCAAACTGTACGAAAACTGTCCTGTACAGCCCACGATCGAGGCAACGACCAATGCTTTCAAAATCGTACTGCCGAATATGAATGCTGCCAGTGCTGCAAGCGAAGATGCACCGGCGACAACCGGCAAAGCCACCACGGCCATCACCCCCCAGATGAAAACTGTGATGGATTATCTGGCAGAGTACGGCGAAATGACTGACGAAGATCTGCAGGAACTGCTGAACGTCAAAAAGACGAGAGCCTATCTGCTCGCCCGTCAGATGAACGAAAATGGATTGATCGAAATCATCGGCAGAGGTGCGGGTAAGAAGTACAAACTGAAATGATTGGAGGTGCCGCAATGGAACAGGTTTATCTTCCCGGGAAAATCCGTGACCGCATACAGGACTTGATGAAATCCCGAAAAGTCACACAGGCTGAGCTTGCCACTCGCATCGGCTGTTCGGAAAGTTCTCTGAGCCGTTTCATCAACGGCAAGACGGACAAGCTGGGTGACGAAAACATCATCCGCATCGCCCGTGTGTTCAATGTCTCCACCGACTTCCTGCTTGGTGAGGCCGATGTTCCCGACCGCCTGAATTACGATATTTCCGAGCTTGGCCTGTCGGTGCAAGCGGCGAGAAATCTGTATACCCACAAAGTGAATCCTCAAGTGGTCAATGCATTGCTTGAAAACCCGGAGTTTGCCAACACTACAAACCTGATATCCGGTTACTTGGATGACGAGCTCGCCAAAGGTTTTGCGGCACAGAGTCAGCTGTACGCAACTGTCGCCGGTATGCTGAAAAGCCAACCGGAAGCAGTTGACGATGTAAAGAAATTGCAGACGCCGGCATATCAGGCAGACCTTACCGCAATCCAACGCTCATTCATGGCTGCTGTGCAAGCAGTAAAGAAAGAGGTCGGTAACGACCTGTCTGCCAACCGTGAATTGACCTCGCAAGCAGTGAAAAAGATATATGCCGCGTTGACCAAAGGGCAGAAAAAGCGAAATCGCAAAATCACCGCAGAGCAGATCAGTGAAGCTGTGGCACAGTCCGTTTCCCATCTGCCCGGTATTGATACAGAAGCGGTCAAGCAGATGTTCCTTGCAATGACCGGCACGGTGCAAAATCATGAAAAGGGACCCGATAACCAATGAACAGCTCTGTGCGTTGGCCAAGCGGGGAAACGCCGATGCACAGAATCTGCTGATTGAAAACAATCTCCGCTTCATCAAAAAGACTGCATACGAAGTGTGGAGCGCACAAGCAGAGTTGAACCGATCTCTGCAAATTTCACTTGACGATCTTTTGCAGGAAGGCTCGTTGGGCTTGCTCGACTGCATCGACAGCTACAATCCCGACAGCGGAAACCTATTTCTGACATACGCCGCTCCCGCAATACGGAACGCCATGATCGACTACATCCGCTCACAGAATGTATCCTTTGAGGCGAAGAATCTGAACGACATTATTTCTCTGGACGAGCTTGCAAAAGACGAGGTGCAGAGCAAGCATAATTTCATTGCCGATCCCACCAAGCAGACACCGGAGCAAATTTATCTGGCACAGGAGCGTCACGACGATATCCACCGTGCGCTTGAAATGATCGAAGCCAGAGAGGAACGGTATCTCCGTTATCGCTTTGGCTTCGATGATGAGAAGGAGCATCCGCTGACGGAGACGGCGAAGCGTTTTCATCTGTCCGAAAGCAGAGCGAAGAAAACCGAAGCGCAAGCCCTGGATAACGTGTGGTTGGAGCTGCCGTGGTGGTATGAGCAGCGGCGAACATTTCTGCTTGCATCCATCATAGAAGCATGGATTGCCGTTTCAAAAAAGATCGATGCAATGATGGATGAATGATCGATGACCTTTCGGGGAAACGCGTCGCTGCGGCGGGCTTTATATACCTTTTGCTCCCCCGGCGATGCAGCACAGCTTCGGTCGATGACCCGCACTTTGCCGCATCACCTACACCCGAAGAACGAATATCCGCAAGCCTCCCGTGCTTGCAAATATTCGTCCTTCTGCTGCCGCAGGAAATGGTCTGTCCGGTACGGTAACAGCCCCTTTCCAGCGTCAGCGGTCGCAAAAGGTATAACACACTAGACTTTGCGAGCAAAATCGTGTGCCAACAGGGCGCTGCTCGCCCCTATTGGAAACCCAGAGCCAAAGGGATTGCATCCCTCTGGACACCTGCAATTTTCTTCACACGGCGGTACCCAAACTGTAAAAATGCAGTTTGTCCCCGACGCGAAGAAAATACAAAAGGAAGCATCTGTGCAATGATCGTGAGAGCGCAATTCTTCCTTTTGGCGCTGGTGTACAGTATAATAAATAATGCTTATCGACTTAACACAGCGCGCCACAATATCTTGAAAGAGTACGATTTATTGGACAGGTAGGATGCTACAATGTTCCCAAAAGCAAAAAGG
>DJQM01000022.1:0-12187 GCA_002437585.1 Clostridiales bacterium UBA6386
GATTCTGTTATACCACTTTTTTCAGATAATTTAAAGAACTGCGATATTTTTGAAAATTGCTATAATGTCTACTGACCAGCAAAAACCGGACTTTTTCGACAGGCTGAGGAGCCGCTGCAAATCCTTGCAGCGGCTCCCCTTTATGCTTTCCTCGGCTTTTTCTCAATGGCATCCCAGTTGGCTCTGCCGGTGCGCTTGACGAGAGCCAGCATTTCCGCCGCCAGATCGTCCGTCACCTGCCCCGGAACCAGCCGCCACCGCCAGTTTGTTCCCACAGTGCCGGGCTGATTCATCCGGGCCTCGTTTCCCAGGCCCAGGTAGTCCTGGACGGGGATAATGCAGTCCTTGGCGACGGAGCGCATGGTCAGGGCAATGAGCACCTTGTACATCTGATTGTCCGGGGTATGATAGTCCCACAGATAGTCCCGGATCTGCTGCTTGGCCGCCTTGCTCAGACCCCGATACCAGCCTGCCAGGGTCTCGTTGTCGTGGGTGCCGGTGTAGGCCACACAGTTGGAATTGTAATTGTGGGGCCAATAGTCGTTGGAGCCTGCCACGTCCGCCGGGTCGACGGCGAACTGCAGCACCTTCATATTGGGGCATCCGCTGTCTCTCACCAGGCGGCGAACGCCGTCGGTCATCAGTCCCAGATCCTCGGCAATGACGTTCACGTCCCCCAGCCGGGTGTACATCGTGCGGAAGAAGTCCATCCCCGGTCCCTTCTCCCAATGGCCGTTTTTCGCGGTAGTGTCCCCGGCGGGGATGGAGAAATACGCGTCAAAGCCCCGGAAATGGTCGATGCGCACCACGTCATAGAGCTTGAAGCTGTACCACATCCGGGAGATCCACCAGTCATAGCCAGTAGCCCGATGGTAGTCCCAGCGATACAGAGGGTTCCCCCAGACCTGGCCGTCGGCGGCGAAGGCATCCGGCGGGCACCCGGCAATGGCGGTGGAGACGTTATTCTCATTCAGCTGGAACAGCTCCGGGTGTGCCCACACGTCCGCCCCGTCGGGGGAAACGTAGATGGGAATGTCCCCTACGATCTGAATGTGCCTGGCGTTGGCGTAGGCCTTCAGCTTCGACCACTGGCGGTCAAACTGGAACTGAAGGTACTTCTGGAACTCAACATCAAAGTACAGCTCCCGGTTGTAGTAGTCCAGGGCGAAGCCCCAGTGCATCCGGATATCCTCCGGCCACCGGCGGAAGGACACCCCACCGAAAAATTCCTTCAGAGCCATGAACAGGGCGTAATCGTCCAGCCACCAGCCGTTTTCCCGGCAGAAAGCCTGGAAAGCCCCATTTTCCGCAATGTGGCTGCGCTCATAGGCCTTGTGCAACAGCTTCAGCCGGTTCCGATTCAGGGCAATGAAGTCCACACGGGCAGGGTTTTTGCCAAAATTCAGTCCGTCGCACTCTTCCTGGGTCAGCACGCCCTCGTCGATCAGATCTTCCAGGCTGATGAGATAGGGGTTCCCCGCGAAGGCGGAATAGGCCTGGTAAGGGGAATCGTCGGAAGCACCGTGGGAGGTGGCTCCCAGGGGCAACATCTGCCAATAACGCTGACCGGCCTTTTCCAGCCAGTCCACAAAATCATAGGCCGCCCGGTCAAAGCAGCCGATGCCGTATTTGGATGGCAGGCTGGTAACGGACAGCAGAACGCCGGCATAACGGTTCATAGGATGTTTCTCCTTGTGGTCGATAGATTTGGCACGCTTCCGAAATTGGAAACGTTTCTTTTTCGCGACCAGTATAATCCATTTTCGTCCATCCGTCAACCGCCAGCGTCACATCCGGCGCAAATTGGTAAAGTATACAAAAAGCGGCCGTTTGATTTGGATAAGCCGTATAGTCAAAACACGTCTTCTTCCCCGTGTCAGCAGGCCATCATCTACCAAAAAGCTTCCGATAAACGCACCCATAGCAACTCGAAATACTCTGACGCAGTTCCGGCGGTGCGGCCGGGGGATTCTTAAGGGGGCGGCTTTTCGGCAGCACCCCTTAAGCCGGCTTCTTATCCATTTTCTTGCCGGGACAAGAAAATTGCCCCCGGAGGGACCTGCACTGAAATATTCTGTGAGTCTTGGAATATAAGCGCAGACTTGTAACTCATGGGCCGATGAGGGCATCGGCCCCTACTGATTCTCAATTGGTGCTCGGAATGACCAGGGGATTGTGACCGGAGGGAATCCCTGGAAGGGGCCACACCATCCTGCGGGATGGTTCGCAATGACGATGTATCTTTCGGGCTTTTTGACACGAAGAAAGGGACTGCCGGGGGCAGTCCCTTTTAATCTCCAATATCCTGAATCCAACCAAAAAAGCCGCCGAAGGGTTCGTCCTGGGCTTCCGGGACTTCCACAGGAGATTCCTGGGGTTCCGTTGCCGAAGCCGCCCCTTCCTGGGTGGATTGCGTCCCCGGCCAGGGGGTGCCGGTGATCTGGGCAATGCCCCAGGCCTGGGAGGAAAGCATCCGATCCCCCACCGGGGTGTCTGTAACGCAGGAAGTCCCCGCCGCCACGTTCAGAGCCGACGTTCCGTTCACCTGGGACTGATAGTCCGAATAAATCTGGAGCAGCACGGCAGAACAGGTTACATGGTAATCGCTGGACACCACCGCCAGAGTTTTCACCTGGGGGTACCTTTCCGCCAGCAGATCATAAGTATTGATGGCGTTCTGGGTGGTGCTCAGAGCCTGATTCTCTGTAATCAGACGGTTTTCCGTCACCTTCTGACCCTGAAGCCAGGCGGCCATCTGTCCGGCCTCGGTAACGCCGGGCACCTCCGAGGTCTGCCCACCGGTCACTGCCACATAGGCGTTTGGATACTGTCGGGCGGCGTTCAGCGCCACATACAGCCGATCCTCCAGCTCCGGCCGGATGGAGCCGTCGGTGCCCAGGCCGTAGCCGAAGACCACAATGCACAAAGAATCGTCCTGGGGAAGGTCTTCCGGAAGCACCCGGTGATCCTCGAACCCGGCTTCGTTCAGCCTGGCCCAGTCGGCCATGATCCGCCGCCAAAGGGCACCCTCCGCCGGACTTTCCGCCTCCAGCTTATCCAGGCAGGCCTCGATTTTTCCGGCTGACCCGCCGGGATCAGCATGATAGCTCGCCAGCAGCTGCTGGGGATAGGTCGCTTCCGCCGCCTGTACCCGGGGAACCCCCAGGCCAAGCAGGCAAATACACAAACACGCGATTAAGGTTCTGCGAAAAAAGGTCATTCTTTTCCGTCACGGATCTGGAGCAGCTTCCGCTTCAGATCATCCTCCATCTTTGCCATTTCTGTCTCCGCGGCCAGCCGCTTGGTTCTGCCATCGGCCTGAATCTTCATTACGTCGTCCAGGGTAGCAATCAGCTCCGCGTTGGTTTTCTTCAGGGTCTCGATCTCCACAATGCCCCGCTCCGCTTCCCTGGCGGTCTCCACAGAGGCCATGCGCAGCTTCTGGGCGTTCTGGGTCAGCATGGCGTTGGTCACATCGGACACCTGCCGCTGAGCCTGAGCCGCCTCGGTGGAATGGGCAATGCCCAGAGCCAGCACCATCTGGTTCTTCCACAGGGGGATGGTGTTGACCAGGGTGGTCTGAATCTTCTCCACCATGACGGTGTCGTTATTCTGGATCATCCGGATCTGGGGGGCGGTCTGAAGGGAAATCGTCCGGGTCAGCTCCAGATCGTGGATCTTCTTTTCAAAGCGCAGGCACTTTTCAGACAGATCCCGCGCCTGCTGGGCATCCTCCGCAAGGCCGGTACGCTTCGCGGTTTCCTCCAGCTGCTGAAGCTTGCCGGAGCGAACCTCGCCGAGCTTCTTCTTGCCCGCCAGAATATACATGGACAGCTCCTTGAAGTAGGCCAGGTTCTGCTCGTACATCTTATCGAGCACCGCGGAATCCTTCATCAGCCGCACCTGGTGCTGCTGCAGGGCATCGGCGATCTTCTCCACGTTCACCTCGGCCTTGGCGTAGCGGTTTTTCATATTCTCCAGCTTGTTGGCCTGCTTGCGGAAGAAGCCGAACAGTCCCTTCTCTTCCTCCTCGTCCAGACCCTTCAGCTCCCCCACCACGTTCACAAGCAAATCGCCCACTTCGCCCAGATCCTGGGTACGGACGTTTGCCAGGGCGGCGTCGGAGAAATCCGCCATTTTCTTCTGGGTGCCCGCGCCGTACTGCAAAATCTGGGCGGTGTTCTCCACGTCGATCTTCGCCGCGAACTCATCCACGATTTTCTGCTCCTCGGCGGTGAGCACCGGCTCACTGGGTGCCTTCTGCGCCAGGTCGGTTTCCTCCGCCGGAACCAGGGCAGGGGTTTCGGTCAGCGCCGGCTCCAGGGTCAGGCTGATCTTCTGTTCGTTATGATCCATAATCAATTCTCCTGTTTCTTCAGATTGGAAAGTCCGTCATTGGTAAGTCCCTCCTGGGCAAGCAGGGTATTCAGCACAGAAATATCACTGGAAACATCCATGGCCGCATCCTGGAACAGATCGTCCAGGAGCTTGGCAAAGGCGGCGTTCAGGGTGTCCAGGGTTTTCTCGATTTCAATTTTGGAAGCCTGGATGGTCTCCCCCTGAACCGGCTGGGCATCCATTTCCGCATAGGCGTTCAGAAGCTTCACCGTCATGGGCAGGTAGTAATCCATGAGCTTCTTCAGGTCGGGCACCACCTCCGGATGCGCCTGCGCCCGGTCAAAAATCCGGCGCACCAGCAGCTCCATGTAGGAAATCTTCTCGGAAATTTCCTCTCCGGGAATGGCATCGTTGCACCGGCGAATCTCTGAGATAAAGGCGTTGCCCCGGTCGAGAACCTCCCGCACCCGCGGATCGGTTTCTTTCGCTGCGGGACGCAGCTTGGCCGCCTCCCGCTCCTGCTTCTGCCGCTCCTCCAGAGCCAGTCGGCTCTGCTCAAACTGGCGGTAGGTGTCGTTGCTGGTAATGAGACATGTTTGCTCCGCGTCCAGGTGGCCCTCCAGGAAGAGCCCATCGTCGATCATTTTTTCCAGTTCCTTCCGGACGAATTTCACGTTTTTCCCGGTGGTTCTGGCAAGGGTCTCCAGCTTGCAGTAGGTCTTGTCCCCCAAGCAGCGGCAATACCGCTTGAACCGGTTCACCCGGCCAAGACCCTGAATGCCCCCGCCGATGAGCCAGGCTCCCACGCCCAGTCCCGCCAGACCCATGAAAGCCGGGTAAGCGGGATAGTCCAGAGTCAGGGCAAAGATCATGCCCAGCAACGCCCCCACAAAACCGAAGCCCGTGAGCATTCCGCCGCCCACGATCTTCGCAATCCCCAGGGCGGTCTTCCCGTCGGTGCTGCCATAGAGGGCAGGCAGATTCTCCCGCCCGTCGATGACCGTCGGCCTGGGTCTTGCCTGAGCCGAGCGAGCCGCATTATCCGCCGCCTTGGCTGCGGTATCCACCGCCCGGCGGACGGCCTGGCCGCCTGCGTCGATGGCACGACCCACCGTGCGGGTGATGGTCTGATTCAGTTTTCGGTAGTCCTGAGAATTGATGGCCTGGTCGATGATATTCTGGATACTCCGGCCGATGTCCTCCCAGTCCTGATTTGGATACGCCATAGCATTCACTCCCGATCGTACTTGCCCCTATTATAGCGTTTCCTGGGTCAAAACGCAAGACACAATGTTCCCATTCCTGGCCTGCTGACACATTTTCCTGTAGAAAACCACGAAGCACAAGGAACCAGGGAAGCTCTGAGGAAATCTGCGAGAGCCGACAGTGCGAGATTTTTCTCCAGGGTGTATCCGGGCAGATGGGTCGGAGATTTTATCCGCTCTGATTTTACTTTTATTTTACGAAGCTTGTATCGCACAATTTACATTCTGCTCTTATACTTACCCGGAAACGAAGGAAAGAGGGCTGCTATGGAAATTCGATTGGAACAAGTCGTAAAAAGCTTTGATAAGAAGCAGGTCATCCACCCCACAACGCTGACCATCCAGAACGGCAGCTTTACCACGCTGCTGGGTCCCTCCGGCTGCGGTAAGACAACGCTACTGCGGATGATCGCCGGGCTGGAAACGCCGGACGATGGCGAGATCTGGCTGGACGATACCTGCGTTTTCTCCAAGGCGCGCAAAATCAACCTGCCGCCGGAGAAGCGGAATCTGGGCTTTGTGTTTCAGGACTTCGCCCTCTGGCCCCATATGACGGTGTTTGAAAATGTCGCCTTCGGCCTGCGGGCGAGAAAGGATACCGTGGATTTGCAGGACAGAGTTCACAATGCCCTGCGCACCGTCCACCTGGAGGACTTTGAAAAGCGATATCCCCATCAGCTCTCCGGCGGCCAGCAGCAGCGTGTGGCGTTTGCCCGAGCCATTGCCGTCCAGCCTGGGTGTATCCTGTTTGACGAACCTCTTTCCGCTCTGGATGCCCTATTGCGGGAGGAGATGCGCCACGAGCTGCGGTCGCTGACCTCCGCCCTTGGCATCACCTCTGTTTTCGTGACCCACGATCAGACGGAGGCCATGAGCATGAGCGACCGCATTGCCGTTCTGAATGGCGGCCATGTGGAGCAATATGCCCCGCCGGAAACCGTGTACCACAATCCCGCCAGTGAGTTCGTGGCACGTTTTGTGGGAAAATCCAACTGGCTCAGCGAAACGGAGATGTTCCGCCCGGAAGCCGCCGCGCAAACGCCGGTAAAAGGTGCGCTGCACTTTGAGCTTCCCGTTCAGAGCGTACAGTATCTGGGAAGCACCTACGAGGTCACGGTTCCCTATCAGTCGGTAATATGGACGATCAACAGCGGGCAGAAGGTAACGCCTGGCGAAGTTTTGTCCATTTACATAGATCCCAATCAAGTGATTACTTTTCAAAAGAAAGAGGTTTTATCCGCATGAAAAAGAAAATGATCAGCACTGTGCTGGCACTGGCTCTGTGCCTTGGCCTCGCCGCCTGCGGCGGTGCCGGTACCGAAACCAAAGCCACTGAGGCTCCTCAGGCGGCACCTACCCAGGCGGCTGCCCAGACCGAGGCCGCCGCTCCCGCACTGACAGGAAAAGTCACTGTCTATATGCCCAGCCCCGCCGGTCTTGCCGACAAGCTGGCTGCCGCCTTTACCGAAAAGACCGGCGTTGAGGTGGAGCAGTTCCAGGGTACCACCGGCGAGATTCTCGCCCGTCTGGAAGCAGAGCAGGCCAATCCGGTGGCCGACGTGGTCATCCTCGCCTCCTGGTCCGATGGCCTGAGCATGAAGGCCGACGGTCAGCTGGAAAGCTACACCCCCGCAAATGCCGATAAGATCAACAAGGGCTGGATCGACAGCGACAGCACCCTGTTCGGTTACAGTGCTTCCGCTGTGGGCGTGATTTATAACACCACCGTCGTTCCCGAACTGAACGCCGACTGGTCCGAGCTGGCAGACGCCAAGTACAAGGACATGATCGCCATCCCTGACCCGGAAAAGTCCGGCGCGTGCAAGGACTTCCTGGCAGGTCTTGTGACCGGCACCGCTGACGGCGAAGCCATCATGCAGGGCTGGGCGGACAATGGCCTGACTGTCCCCGGCGCCAACAAGGCGGCGCTGGAAGCCGTCACCACCGGCGAGAAGGGCATCCTGATCGCTGGCGTGGACTACAACGCTTACTCCTCCATGGCAAAGGGTGAGCCGCTGAACATCTACTATCCCGCCTCCGGCACGGTGGTCAATCCCCGGCCTGCCATGATCCTCAAGACTGCTCCCAACATGGACAACGCCAAGGCGTTTGTGGACTTCCTGTTCAGTGACGAGGCGCAGAAGCTGGTTGCCGATGCCTATCTTCTGCCCGGCCGCAGCGACGTACAGTGCGAAAATCGTACCAATCTGTCCGACATCCCCCAGATCACGACCGATTGGGACAAGATGATGGAGGTCGCTTCCGACACCGCAGCCAAGCTCAACAGCCTTTGCAAGTGACAAAGCGGAGGGCTTATGAGACAAATTGATTGGAAAAAGAATCTGCCGCTGGCACTGCTGCTGGTGCTTTTGATTGGCCTCATTCTCTGCCCTCTGATCACAGTTTTCGCCAAGGCGGTCATCGTAGATGGCCGCCTTGACCTGTATCAGGCCTGGCAGATCATCGCAAGCTCGGAAAATGTGCGGACCGTCTGTAACTCGTTGCTGCTGGGTGCCTGCGTTGTGCTGTGCACGACGGTTATCGCTGTGCCGACGGCATATCTTCTGGCGCGCACCCAGCTTGCAAGACACAGCTGGCTGGACATCGTCTTCATGATCCCGTTTATGACGCCGCCCTATATCGCGTCCATGGGCTGGATCCTGTTCATGCAGAAAAAGGGACTCTTTCAGCAGCTCTTTCCCGCCACCGGCGCGTGGTCCGAGGGCTTCTTCTGCTTTGGCGGGCTGGTGCTGGTGATGAGCCTGCATGTGTTTCCGTTCCTCATGACCATGCTGAAAAACGCCATGCTGAACATTCCCGCCAGCCTAGAGGAAAGCGGCGCGGTGTTCGGCGCGGGCTTTTCACTGCGGATGCGGAAGATTTTCGCCCCGCTGCTCACGGGCAACTACGCCATCGGCGCGCTGCTGGTGTTTGTCAAGACCCTTTCGGAATACGGAACGCCCTACACGCTGGGACGGCGGATCGGTTTCTACGTCTTCACCACGGACATTCACCGCTATTCCACCACCGCCCCCATCGACTTCGGACGCTCAGCAAGCCTGTCGTCCATTCTGGTCTGTATCTGCATGGCCATGTGGCTGATGCAGAATTACATCACCAATAAGACAAGCTACCGGCTGGTCGGCGGTAAGGGCAGCCGCCCGGCACAGGCAAAGCTGTCCGCCATGGGGCAGGTCGGCGCGTGGCTGTGGGTGATTCTGGTGGTACTCATCGCCATCGGCGTGCCCTATTTCTCCATTATCGCCACCTCGCTCATCAAACTGCGGGGCTACGGGCTGGCGGCGGGCAACTTCACCCTCGACCACTATAAGGAGCTGCTGACCACACCGAAGGCACTGGCCTCCATCTGGAAGAGCCTGTTCCTCGCGGTTTCCTCCGCAACGATCTGCTCTGTCATCGGGACGGCGGTGGTGGCGGCTGTGCGCAAATCCAAAGGCTTCTTCAAGAAGGCACTGGAGGGCATCAGCCTGCTGCCGGAAATGCTGCCAAGCATCGTGCTGGTCATCGGCATTATGCTGTTCTGGAACGCGATTTACAAGGTGATTCCGCTTTATAACACCATCGGCATCATGGTTCTGGCCTATGTGGTGCTGTACCTGCCCTACACAGTGCAGTATGTGACCTCTGCCTTCACCCAGATCAACGACAATCTTTTGCAGGCGGGCAGGGTTTTCGGCGGCACGCCCACCTATGTCTTCCGGCGTGTCACGCTGCCCATGATCTCCCGGGGCATTTTCGCGGGCTGGATGATGATTTTCATTATCGCCTTCCGGGAGCTGGTGACGGCCAGCCTCATCGCGCCGCCCAATACCCTGGTGGTTTCCACCTATATTAACCGGGAGTTTGAGCAAGGGAGCGTGTCCCTCGGCATGGCAATGGCGGTGCTGTGCGTACTCATTACCACCACGGCACTGCTGGTGTTCAACCGCTGCGTGGGCAAACAGAAGGGAGCGTAACATGGAACTGATTATCGCGGGCGGCGTGGGAGAGCATGGCCGCAACTGCTTTTATGTGCGGGGGGAAACCACCCTCTTTCTGGTGGACTGCGGAAAAATGGCGGACACGCCGGAGGATCCCTATCCCCGCCTGACCCGGGAGCAGATCGGCGGCCTGGACGCCGTATTCCTGACCCATTCCCACGCTGACCATACCGGCTCATTGCCGTGGCTGTATGAAAATGGATTTCATGGTAAGTTGATTGCGACGGCGGAAACCCTGGATCAGCTTCCCTTCCCGGTGGAGGAAAGCCGGGTTCTGGAGGATATTTGCCCGGGGGGAACCGGAAATTTCGGAGACCTTTCCATTGCCTGGGGTCGGGCTGGCCATTGCGTGGGCAGTGTGTGGTATCGCTTTGCCGAAAACGGCAAATCCATTTTCTTTTCCGGAGACTACACGGAGGACACCCAGGTCTATGCCTGTGACCCCATCCGGAATCAGCACGCTGACCTTGCCGTGCTGGACTGCGCCTATGGGCGGGAGGAAATGTCCTATGAAGCAGCCTGTGACCGGCTTATCCAGGAAACGGAAACGCTGCTGTCTGACCACAAGCTGCTGCTGTTTCCCGTGCCGAAATACGGGCGCGGACAGGAAATCCTGAAGCTCTTTTCTGACCGCTTATCCGGCGTTTCCTATTATGCGGACGCGCTCTTTTTACGAAACCTCGCAAAGCAGGACGCAGGCGGCTTCTGGTATCGTCCGGTCAAAATCAGCACCTCAGTCTGCCCGTACAATGGGCAGACCCAAGGCATCGTATTTGTCAGCGACCCGCAGCTGCGCGGCGAAGCGGCACGCAACGCGGCGCGGCAGGTGCTGTCGCTGGGCGGCGGGGCGGTCATGACCGGCACTCTGGAGAAGGGCTCTTACAGCGAAAGCCTGTTCCGGCAGGGAAAAATGACGCTGCTGCGCTATCCGGTGCATCTGAACCACGGGCAGTTTGCGCAGCTGAAAGAAGAAAATGATTTTCGGCAGACCATTCCCTACCATTCCAGGGAATTCTCCGCAAAACGGGAAATCCTGTTCTAAGGAAGCTCTGACCAGAGAGATTTTATCCCCAGGCAAGGTATGAAAAATGCGGAAATACTGGCTGTATTTCCCATTCTTCATACCGAAGAATGGGGGCAAAAGATCCGCTGTCCGGCCGAAGGCGATTAACTCAGAGCTTCCCTGCCATGCAGAAATGGGGTAACTATCACAGCTGATGAAGGGTTTGTGGAGGGAGTGTTCCGCGCATGAAACAAGTATTCCACCGCCTGGCATTTGTGCTGGTGCTGCTTGCTTTACTGGCCGGCATCTGCTATATGCTCTGGCCGCACAGCTTTGCCGCCTTGCAGCCGGAGTGCGATTCCATTACAATTATTCGCACTGATACCGCCGAGGACTACTCACTCACAACCACAAAAGAAACTTATTCGGCAGATTCTTCGGAGTTTGCACAGATCATGGACATTCTCTCCCGCTATACCTATCACCGTTCCTTCCGGACGCTGACGAAAGCAAACAATGTGGGCGGCAATCATGCGGGCTTCTGGCTCCACGTTTATCTGGATCATGGCAATGACCGCTTGGCTTTCACCTGCGGCGGCACCGGCGAGGTCCTCATCGACAGAGTCTGGCGCGTCGGCTATTGGGGCGACCGTCCAGAGCTTTCCATGATGGCGGAGCTTGCGGCAGTATTGGAAAAAAAGGAGAATGCAAAATGAACCTTAAAAAGCAGAAAATCGGGTGGTGGATCAGTACAATGCTCTTTGACATCGGCATCGCCCTGCTGACGCAGAGCGGATGGGAAAGCCGCGGCTATTGGCTGCATCCGCTGCTGGAGCTGGGTCTTCTGTTCCTGCTGCCGGGAATTGTGGTTGGCGTTATTACGCAGCGGTGTCCATTCTGCGGAAAATTTCTCGGTATCTTTTTCTTTACAGGCAAAAAAGAATTCTGCCCCTACTGCGGGACAGAATTTGACAGTGCCAAAGGCGAGAAAGAAAAATGACGACAGAGCCTCAGAAAGATCAAAAGAATCAGATAGATGCGAATATGACCACCGGCATTTCCCTCGGTCTGAGCCTTGGCATCCGCTTCGGGATCGTGACGGATAATATGGGGCTGGGTATGATGATCGGTGCCGCCGTCGGTCTGTGCGGCGGCTCGGCTGTTGGCGCGCTGAAAGGAAAGAAAAAGGAGGCAAGCAATGAAGAAAAAAGAAACGGTGAAAAATAGCAGCGGATTTTCAAATTATCTCGGATCGCTCCTGCTGCTCCTGCTGTTTGAAGCGGTGGCGGTCACGCTATGGCTTGCCAAGGGCAACCTGTTCTATCTGCTGAATTTCAGCTACATCGGCGGCTGCCTCGCGCTGGGAACGGCACTCTTTACCGCCGGGAAACGCTATGCCCGGCATTTTGTGCAGCTGGCGGTCGGCAGCTATATGCTGCTGTACCTGGGCGTTGCCTCCCGCGAGAATATGCAGCTCGAGGGCTTCTGGTATTATCTGTTCCTCGGCGTTTTTGAAGCGGCCACCATCCACTATGCCGTGGCGAAGATTTTCGGCCCGCTGCTGTTCGGGCGCGGCTGGT
>DJQM01000022.1:12229-12385 GCA_002437585.1 Clostridiales bacterium UBA6386
GCCATGGTGCTGGATTTCCTGCCCTACAAGCAGCCGCGGAAGCCGCGAAAGGAAAAGCTGGGTGTTCTGCGCTATGTGATATTTGCGCTGTCCTTGGGGCTGGTATCCGGACTGTTTTTGATGAAGGCCGCAAATCTGGAGAGAATCATGTTCTGG
>DJQM01000037.1 GCA_002437585.1 Clostridiales bacterium UBA6386
TAAGTACCCCCCGGCCGCCCTAACGAACTGCTTCAAAATCTTTCGGGTTGCTGTGGGCAGTTTTATTGAAAGCGTTCTGCCAGGGTTTCAAAAAAGTCGGCACCGGCTTTCAAAATTCCCTCGTCAAAGTCGAAGGTATCCGTATGCAGGGCGGGCACGTCTCCCAGCCCTAAGAAGAAGAACATGCCGGGCAGGGTCTTCTGATACCAGGAAAAATCCTCGGCGGTCATGCTGGGAGATTCCAGCAGCCGGAAGGGACATATCCTTCCTACCCGCTGGGCCAGGTTCTCCGGATTCATCACCGCCGGGTAGCCGTCGCTGAAATGAATGTCCACGGCGCAGCCGTATTTGGCTTCCAGCTCCCTGCCGATATCCCGGAGTCCTTGGGCAAGACTCTCGAAAATTTCGTCCTGGAAGGCCCGCAGCGATCCTTCCATCCGGGTATGGGCAGACAGGGCGTTGCGGACGGTGCCGCTTTCAAATTTTCCGAATTTCAGCAGCCGATAGATATTGGGGGGCAGCTTTTGCTCCATTTCCATGGCCTTCCGGTAGAATTCCGTGCCTGCCTCCAGCGCGTCAACGCCCTCCGCCGCCTTGGCGATGTGGGCGGATTTTCCGTAGATGTCCACGTTCACCTCGCTGGAGCGAGCCATCAGCTCCCGGGGACGGCTGGCAATGGCCCCGGCCTCCAGCCCCGGCCACAGATGCAGGCCGAAAATGGCCTGCACCCGGTATTCCCGGAACACGCCGGTTTCGCAGATATCCCTGGCTCCGCCGGTGGTCTCCTCCCCGCTCTGAAATACCAGCAGCACATTGTGGGGAAGCTCCCGTTTTTCGCCAAGCCGCCGGGCAAGCTCCAGAACAATTGCCATATGGCCGTCGTGGCCGCAGGCGTGCATCCGTCCCGGGTGCCGGGAGGCATAGGGTTTCCCGGTTTTTTCGGCGATGGGCAGGCCGTCGCAGTCCGCCCGGAAGGCAATGGCATCCTCTTTTCCAAAGTCAAGCCAGGCGCACAGGCTTCCCGCCGCCGGGGAGAACAGCCGGCAGTTCAAGCCCGCCAGGGCATTTTCCAAATAGGCAAAGGTCTCCGGCAGGCTTCTGTCCAGCTCCGGGATTTCGTGCAGTGCCCGGCGATCGTCGCGCAGTTTCATAGGCACACCCTCCTTTTGGAGCCATTATAAACGGCCAGCCGCCCCCTGTCAATTTTCCTCCTTGTCATTTTCCCCTTGGGATGATAAAATACCCAAAAAGTGAAGGGAGTAAAACCTATGAACGCACAGGAGATCATTGAATATATCCGCACCTCAGAAAAAAAGACTCCGGTGAAGGTCTACGTCTGGGAGAAGACCCCGGTGGCCTTCCCGAACTGCCGGGAGTTTCCCGCCGGAGAAGGCTGCAAAATTGTCTTCGGCGACTGGAAGGACGTAAAGCCCGTGCTGGAAGCAAACGAATTTTCCCACCTGGAAATTGAGAACAATTGCCGCAATTCCGCCATTCCTCTGCTGGACACGAAGGACATCCCCGCCCGGATCGAGCCCGGCGCCATCCTCCGGGAGCAGGTGGAAATCGGCAAGAACGCCGTCATCATGATGGGTGCCGTCATCAACATCGGGGCTATCGTCGGCCAGGGTACCATGATCGACATGGGTGCCGTTCTGGGAGGCCGGGCCACCGTGGGCAAGAACTGCCATGTGGGAGCCGGGGCGGTACTGGCCGGGGTGGTGGAGCCTGCCTCCGCGACCCCCGTCGTCGTGGAGGACAATGTGCTCATCGGTGCCAACGCCGTGGTCATTGAGGGCTGCCGGATCGGCCATGACGCGGTGGTGGCCGCCGGTGCCGTGGTAGTGGGCGACGTAGCACCCAATACGGTGGTGGCCGGGTGCCCCGCCCGGGTCATCAAAATCAAGGATGAGAAGACCGCCGGGAAAACCGCCCTGGTGGAGGCTCTCCGGGCACTGTAACAAAAAAGCGTCCCCGGAATAACATGGAATGAGCGGTGAAGCTCAGGTCATTCAAAATTTCGGGAGGTACTTCTATGTGCAATTGCAATAACAACAACGGTCTGTGCGGCTGCCTGAACAACAACTGGTGGTGGATCGTCATTCTGATCCTGCTGTGCTGCAACAGCGGTCTGACCATCGGCTGGAACAACGGCTGCGGCTGCGACAACAACAATAACTGCGGCTGCGGCTGCTGATACGCAAAAGGGCACTCCCAAACGGGAGTGCCCATCTATTTTGCATTTTCTGCGTTGTCTGAATGTAGGGGCGGCCATTGGCCGCCCGCAGGCGACGAATCGTCGCCCCTACAGATTCTATCGCAGATTTCCCTGTTTTTCAGTGGGAAAAAAGCTTTACTTTTCGGAAGGGACCTCGTTCTCCTTCTTGTTCAGATGCTTCTGGAGCCAGTCCTTGCCGTCCACATACCGGGAGACGATGAAGCTTGCCACATAGTCGCCGGCGGCGTTGACCATGGTCGCGGGGGGATCCACCATATAGCCCAGTGCCAGGGCGATGGGATAAGCCACCGCCAGCTGCTCCGGGAAGAACACGGTGCACAGAGCCAGCTCACCGGTGCCGCCGCCGCCGGGAATGCCGGACATGGCAACGGAGGAGAACACGGCCACGATGATGGCCAAGATCGCCCGGCCGGTGGAGAAGTCCTGGCCGAACATGCCGAACAGGAACGCCACCTTCAGAATGGCGCTCATGGCACTGCCGTCCATGTGCATGGTGGCACCCAAAGGCAGCACAATGTTGCTGACCTCCCGGTTAATACCGGACTCTTCCGCCGCCTCCATGTTGGTGGGGATGGTGGCCACGGAGGAGCAGGTGCCGAAGGACACGGCAGCGGGCTTGAACAGGTGCTTCCACATGACCTTGGCCGCCCCCTTGCCGCCGCCGAACCGGGCGTAAACGGGGAAGAAAACAAACATGTAGGCAAAGCACAGGACGTAGTAGACGATCAGGGTCTTGCTGTAATCGCCGATGAGATCCGGGCCATAGGTGGCGACCAGGTTGGCGAAGAAGCCCAGAAAGCCGATGGGGGCGTAGTAGGTAATGATCTGCACCGCCTTCAGGATGCAGCCGGTCACGTCCTCCAGGAGCTTGGCAGTCATGGTATTGGCACCGCCCTGCATCTGCACGCCGAAGCCCACGATTACCGCGAAAACGATCAGCGGCAGGATGGCCCGGCGGCTGAGCAGCTCCACAAAGTCGGGCTTGGTAAAGAAGTTGACGATCATGTCGCCGATGCCCAGAACCTCGCCGGTGTCCGCCGCCGCGGCCTCATAGCTGCCGGAGACCACCGGCAGCACCCGCATGATGATGTACATAATGATGGCGGCAATGCCCGCAGTGACCATGAAGGTAGCCAGGGTCACGCCCATGATCTTACCGGCTCGCTTGGCACTGGACATATTGGCAATGGCGGAGGCAATGGAGGTGAACACCATGGGAACCACCGCGCAGAACATCAGGTTCGTGAAGATGGTGCCCAGCGGCTCCAGGGTCGGCGCCGCCTGGGGGAACAGCAGACCGATCAGGCAGCCGGCGACAATGCCCACCAGCATGCACAGCAGAAAACCGTAGTTCTTGAAGAATTGTTTCATGATACATACTCCCTTTCCAAAATCCGCGGCACCGGTCAATCACCCGGAGGAAAAGCCGATCCCCCACCCGATATTGGGGTGTCGCTTTGGGTTCAAGATAGCAAAATTCCGCGCAAATGTCAATGAGGCATTGCAAATCCGGGCAAAATTTGATAAAATATCTTTCAAGTGACGGGATGATCCCCACCAATTCGGTATTATTATACAATGTGGACATACGAAGAACAGGTGAAACCATGAATCAACCCCATGACTATATTGCTGTGTTCGACTCCGGCGTGGGCGGTATCAGTGTACTGCGGCACCTGCGGCGACTGCTTCCCGGGGAGCGGTTCGTCTACTACGGCGACTCCGCCAACGCCCCTTACGGCACCCGACCCACGGACGAGGTGCGCAGGCTGACCCTGACGGCGGTGGAATATCTGCAGGCTCATTACCCGCTGAAGGCTCTGGTCGTGGCCTGCAACACCGCCACGGCGGCGGCGGTGAAGGAGCTGCGGGCAGCCTACCCCGGCTTCATCGTCGTCGGCATTGAGCCTGCCCTGAAGGTGGCCGCCGACCACTTCCCCGGCGGGCGCATCGGGGTGCTCGCCACGGAAGTGACCCTCCGGGAGGAGAAGTTCGATACCCTTCTTCACCGCTTTGACGAAAACGTCACCATTTACAAAATTCCCGTGCCGGGGCTGGTGGAGCTGGTGGAGGCGGGAAAGGTGGATACGCCGGAAACCGAGGCAGTTCTGCGCCGGGCACTGAGTCCCTATATCGGAAAGCTGGACGCCGCCGTGCTGGGCTGCACCCACTACCCCTTCGCCAGAGCGGCCATTTCCCGGGTTCTGGGGAAAGACGTGGTGCTGCTGGACGGCGGCGAGGGTACCGCTCGGGAGACCCGGCGGCGGCTGGAAAAGGCCGGCCTTCTGGAGGAAGGCAGCGGAGAAACGATCATTTGCAGCAGCTCCCCGGATCCGGACATGCTTAGGCTATCTTGGGAGCGGCTGAATCAGGAGGAAGAGACATGAAAGACAGCATTCTGGTCATCGGCATTGCCGGCGGCACCGGCAGCGGGAAAACCACCCTGATGGACAACCTGATCGGCCAATTTCAGAATCAGGTGACGATTCTCAGCCACGACAACTACTACCGCCGCCACGACGACCTGACCTACGAGCAGCGGTGCAGACTGAACTACGACGAGCCGGATTCTCTGGAAACCGACCTGATGGCCAGGCACCTGGACGCGCTGCGCCGGGGGGAGGCCATCGACTGTCCGGTCTACGACTTCACCGTCCACAACCGGTCGGAGAAAACCATCCGCATCGTGCCGAAGAAGGTCATCATCGTGGAGGGCATTCTGATTTTTGAGAACAAAGCCCTCCGGGATCTGATGGACATCCGCATTTTCGTGGACACCGACGCGGACATCCGGCTGTGCCGCCGGATCACCCGGGACGTAAACGAGCGGGGAAGGACTCTGGAGAGCGTGCTGACCCAGTACCAGCAGACCGTCAAGCCCATGCACGAGCGGTATGTGGAACCCAGCAAGAAGTACGCCCACATCATCGTCCCCGAGGGGGGCAAAAATCTGGTGGCTCTGGATATGATTACCCGGAGAATCGCCCATCATCTGGAGGCTTCATGCGCTGCGAAAGTCTGATTTTTGACATTGACGGCACCCTGTGGGATTCCCGGCAGCTGGTGGCCGAGGGCTATAACATTCAGCTTGCCAAGGAGGGCCTTTCCCACCTGGCAGTGAACGCCGAGCTGTTCCGGCCCCTCTTCGGCAAGGTCATGACGGAAATTGCCGACGTGATCTTCCCCTCCATCCCCGCCCCGGAGCGGTATGACCTGATGCAACGTTGCATGGACGAGGAAAACCGGTACATGTGCGAAAACGAATGCAAGATCGGCTATCCCGGCGTTCGGGAGACCCTGGCGGAACTATCCAAGAAGCACCGGCTTTTCATCGTCAGCAACAGCCAGCAGGGCTATCCGGAGCTGTGCATTGAGAAGCTGGGGCTGGAGCCTTACATTCAGGGGCACCTGTGCTTCGGCGACACCGGCACCTCCAAGGGTCAGACCATCCTCGCCCTGATGAGGAAGTATCACATCACGGACTGCGCCTACATCGGCGACACCCAGGGCGACTATGAGGCCACCCTGGAAGCAGGCGTTCCCTTCCTCTGGGCGGCCTACGGCTTCGGCACCCCGGCGGGGTTCACCGCGAAAATCGATCGTTTTTCCGATCTTCTCAACCTCAACCTATAAGGAGCAATTTTCACATGAGCATTTCCATGGATGCCGCCTGCCTGCAATGCAGTCTCCGGCGCAGCATCGAAACCGTCACCCCTCTGGGCACCGGCACTCAGACCATGGACTTCGCCCGGGAGCTGATGAAACTGTACCTGGACGGGCCAAGGGACGTTCCCTCCACCTGGTTCACCCCGAAAATCAGCGAAATGCTGCACCGGCACTACGGCCTGGACTTGGATCGGTTCCGGCAGGAGAAGCTGGACTCCAACGCCCTGGTGCTTAGCCACATGGAGGCCATCCGCCAGCGGGTGGAGCAGGCAACCGACCCACTGCTTGCCGGACTGCAATTCGCCATTCTGGGAAATTATCTGGATTTTTCCGCCCTTCAGGGGCAGATCAGCTTTGAGACCTTCACCGAAATGCTGGATACCGCCCAGGATATGCGGCTGGATGAGACGGTTTTCGCCCAATTTCGTCAGGACCTGGCCCGTGGCAAAAAGCTTCTCTACCTGACGGACAACGCCGGAGAGATCGGCTTCGACCGGATTTTCGCCGAGACTCTTTCCCTGCTGTATCCAAATCTCGATATCTGCTTCTGCGTCCGGGGCGGCCCCACCCTGAACGACGCCACCCGGGAGGATGCCCGGGCTGTGGGAATCCCCTTCCGGGTCATCGACAACGGCAATCTCATTCCCGGCACCTGGCTGCCCCTGCTGAGCGAGGAAGCGAAGCAGGCCATGGACGAAGCCGACGTGATTCTCGCCAAGGGCATGGCCAACGTGGAGACGTTGCTTGGCTGCGGGAAGAACATCTACTACGCTTTTCTCGTCAAGTGCCAGCGGTTCGTGAACCTGTTCCACCGGGAGCTGATGACCCCCATGCTGGTGCGGGAGCAGGCGCGGTAAACCTATCTTAAGGAAAAAATAAGGGATTTTTCTTCCAAAATCCGTTGCAAACCGGAAATTCGTGTGTTACAATGGGGAAAATCAATCCGGGGGAATCCTATGTTTTTGAAATATCTTTCCGTATTTTTGATATCCATGGTACCTCTTGTGGAGCTGCGGGGTGCCATTCCTTTCGCCACGGTGAGCCTGGGGCTGGACTACTGGCCGTCTCTTGCCGTGTGCGTGCTGGGGAATCTCTTTCCCGTGCCGCTGATCTACTTCTTCGCCAGAAAGGTTCTGGAATGGGGGCAGGACAAGCGGTATATCGGCCGTTTTTTCACCTGGTGCCTGCAAAAGGGCGAGTCCGCCGGACAGAAGCTGTCCCACCGTGCAGGCAAGCGGGGCATGTTTTTGGCCCTGCTGCTCTTTGTAGGCGTTCCTCTGCCCGGCACCGGTGCCTGGACGGGGACGCTGGCCGCCAGCTTCCTGGATTTCGGCATTAAGGGCACCTCCGTCTCCGTGTCTTTGGGGGTGGTGCTGGCCGGGATCATCATGGGCATTATCAGCATGACCGGAATTCATGTATTCGGATTATAAGGGTGCCTCTGATTAAAGCGGCAAGGACTGGCAGCGAGAGATTTTTCTCTAGCCGAAGGGTTCAAAAGTGGCGGAATACTGTATGTATTTCCCACTTTTGAAGCCGCACGGATAGAGGAAAAAATCCGCTATCCAGCCGCCGACGCTTTATTCAGAGGTTCCCCTAAGTGATAAGGAGCGAACAAAAATGACTGACTGTTTATTCTGTAAAATCATCGCCGGGGACATCCCCTCCACCAAGGTCTACGAGGACGAGACCGTCTTCGCCTTCCGGGACATCAACCCCCAGGCACCTACCCATATTCTGGTGATTCCCAAGACCCACATTTCCGGCTGCAACGGGATCAACACTGACAATAGCGGGGTTGTGGCCCACATTTTTGAGGTGATTCCTCAGATCGCCCAGGCCGAGGGGCTGGTAAACGGCTATCGGGTGGTAAGCAACTGCGGCCCCGACGCGGGCCAGACCGTGCCTCATCTGCACTTCCACATTCTGGGCGGCAAGACGCTGAGCCTGGAAATGGCGTAAATATGGATAAAGCCCGGACATCCGTCCGGGCTCCAGCGTGTCAAAAAAGTCCAAAAGATACGTTGTCATTCCGCACCAGTCCGCAGACTGGTGTGGGAATCCACCGGTTGAACGTAAAAGCAGCCATTTTTGAAACTAAAATGTTTGAAAATCAAGGGGATTGCCACGCCAGTGTGTTCCACTGGCTCGCAATGACACGGTTTTTCGACAGCCTGAAGCCCGGACATCCGTCCGGGCTCTCTTTCGGGCTGTGAAAAACGTGTCTTTTCAGGAATGTGCCAAAAGCGCGCCGAAACATTCCGACCCGCTTCCGGCGGTGCGGCCGGGGGATTCTTAAGGGGGCGGCTTTTCGGCAGTGCCCCCTAAGCCGGCTTCTTCT
>DJQM01000030.1 GCA_002437585.1 Clostridiales bacterium UBA6386
CACACGGGTCTCACCGTCCAGGCTTTTGAGCCGCCTTGCCAACTCACTCAGTTCGCTGGCGGTGTGACAGACTTCAAAGGGCGAGATGACGACCTCTCCAAAGGGACGCATGACGGCAATCGTGCTTCGGCCTTTGGAAATGTCGATGCCTACAGAGTTCATTTGCATTCCTCCAATACGAATTTGCAACCGGAATCCATCTTTTTCTCATTGCCGATTCAATCTATTGGGTGACGCGAACTCTATGGCTCAACCTGCTCAAATCGAACGCTGCAATAAGGGGATGGCTGACAGTCTTTCGCACGGACATGGAAGCCCAAGGAGTGAGTGGTCAGCCAGTTGCTCCCCTTATTGTAGCTTAGGCTAGAGATGGAAGGAAGCCCAGCCGGATGCTGGGCTTCCAACCAAAACTTATTGTAATAGGAGCGTGAACGTTAATGGAACTGCGAGAATTGACCCAGCCCGAACAGAAATACACCTACCGTCAGAGTCACCAGCTGGATGCCCAGACGGGATGTATCGGGTATCTGCGTGGGGACTTTGGCACCACCGGGAAGGAGTTCTATTCCAGCTGGTTTGACAGCATGGCCTATCTGAAAACGCCGGAATTTCAGGCAGAGCTTGATAGGGTGATAAACGCCCTGCGGGAAGATTCCCAATACAGTGGTATCCTGGCAGACCGGAGCAGCCTATCCAACGTCTGCCGCCAAACCTTTGGACGGGAAGAATCCGGCTTCCGGGTGAATACCCAGGACTATGCCTACCTGCTGCGCTTAAACCCCAACCGAGGCGAGTACAATTTCTACATCTACTGCTACAAGAGAGATTACCTGGATCGGCACATCCGGAACGCCGAGTACGGCATCCGGTTCATTACACCCAATTACAAGGAGAAGTTCCGCATTGTGGACGGTGACAGTATTCGCATGACCTTTCCCGATGGTGAATACCGGGACCGGGAATGCCGGTTTATCGACGAAACCCATCTGGAGGTCGGGAACAGTCTCTATCATATCTGCGAATTTGCGGAGAGGATTCAGCGGGAGTGCATTCAGATCATTCCCCTGCGCCAGTCGCTCCCGGAGAAGTGCTTCAGTGCCTTGGAGTCTACAGGGGAGATCATCACCGTCACTAAAGGCGAGAAAGGCTACACGCCTACCGGGCAGTACCCGCAGAACGGTGTTTCCCCCAAAGAGGCTGCCGCCGCCCTTAATGATGCTGCCGGTGTGACCAAGGCACAGGAGGCCGCCATGGTGGCCGGCTCCATGTTCGGCTGGGACACGCCCGCCGCCGACCCCAAGAATTACGATGCCAAGGGCGTACCTATCAAAAATCACAGAGAGAGGGATGCAAGATGAAGTATGAAGTTACCGTCCAGGCTGTCAGCCTGGGGCATGTCACTGTAGAAGTGGATTTTCCTGAAAAGGCAGAAGACGCAGCTATGAAAACCCTGTTCACCGGCGCGATTCACTGGGAGTCCACCAGGATGGAGTTTTCCGGTACCTCAGCGCAGAAAGCATAAACCGGACATAATCTGCTGAAAAAGTAAGGATGTGAAACAATGGATAAGAAAACAGCGATCTGCCAGTATCTCAAGAAGTACCATACCGGCGGAGAAAGGGCCGTTTACAGCCGTGAGCTGCAGCGGCTCTTTTCCATTGACGGGCGAGGCCTGCGCAGGAAGATCAACAGTCTGCGGCAGGATGGCTACCCCATTTGCAGCGATGAACGGGGCTACTACTATGCCGACAGCCAGGAGGAGATCAACGGCACGGTATGTCGGCTGAATCAGATGGTGACGAAAGTATCCAATGCCCGGACGGGGCTTTTGTACGCCTCCATTCAGGATGGCGGCGTGACGGTGGAAGTGTCCGTTACCGTGCGATAAGGAGGAGCTATGCCCAGAAAAAATGAAATCCTTTCCCAAATGCTCTCCTCCAAAACCCAGGAGATTGTAAGCAGCCCCGGAAAATACACAGCATTTCTTCAAACCGCAGCCCGAAATTACAAGTACGGTTTTCAAGAGCAGGTGCTTATCCACGCACAGCGACCGGATGCCACCGCCTGCGCGGAAATCGGTGTGTGGAACCGACTGGGCCGCTGGATCAATCGAGGTTCCACCGGCATTGCCCTACTACAAGGCCCAAATCTTCCTTACCGTATCCGCTATGTGTTCGATGTTTCGGATACCAACAACCGAGAGAATCGGGAAATTTCCCTTTGGCAGATGAAGCCGGAGTACGAAAACGAGGTCATCCATACCCTACAGGGTAAGTTCCTGCTGGATTCCAATCATTATTGGGGTGAGGTTGTAGAGGCACTTTCCCAGCAGCTTGCGGAGGAAGCCGCCGGAGATTACCTTCCCGACCTGCTGAACAACAAGCAGGACAGCTTTCTGGAAGAACTGGACGACGGCAGTGTCGCCAGATGGTTTAAGGAATCCGTTAGTGAAAGTGTCCGCTATATGGTTCTCCATCGCTGCAGCTATGCGCCCGAGTTGGACAATGATGTTTTTGGGCGCATCCAGGATTTCAATACCGAGATCACCGCCTCCCTGTTGGGTTCGGCTGTCAGCACTCTGTCTGAATCCATCCTTCGGGAAATTGGTGTCACCGTAAAATCTTTGGAACGGCAGCAGTCTCACACATTTGATTCTTTCGGAGACACTGTGTACAATGAAGCCAGAAAAAACGAACTGGAAAGGAGCCAGAATAATGGAACTGACTTACACAATGCAGGGGGACTACCGGCTGCCCAACCTGATTCCCCCAGAGAGTCCCAAGGTAGGCAAGTACGGGATGCTGCGGCACAGCTATCTGCGCACGCACCGGGAGGGGCTGTACACCGGGATGCTGATGAAGGGCACGCTGAACGCCCATCTGGAGGAGGTGGACCGGGAGGCCAACCGGATGCTGGAACAGCTGACAACACAGATGGCCCAGGAGCAGGGCGTGACGGAGGAGCTGAAAGCCCAGGATCAGATGCTGTGGGTCCAGCGGATGAACAACATCCGGCAGGCCGCGGAGGAGATCATCTACAGCCAGCTGATCTACGCCTAGAATCTGAACTGCCCCCATTTCTGGAGGAGCGGTTTATCACCGCAATACTGAAAAACCGTGAGGACGACCTGAAAGTCAAGAATCAGGTGATCCGGGACTTCTTCCGGGAACACGGCGATGAATCGGAACGGGCAGATTTCTTGAAAGCTGCCTACCCGGACAGGTACACAGAGCGGATCGTAGACAGCACCCGCGTCGGATACAAAGCAATAGAAAACGGACTTCTTATGTGGGAGGGGGCATACCTTTCCCGCACAAAGGAGTCCGTTTTTTCATGGGGCCTTGTGGCCGAGCTGACCGGCAGCATTCTTGACCGGGAAAATGGATCTCCAATCATAGAGGCAAAGGTTCTTCCAAGCTACAATGAACAGCTTTCCTTCCTAGACGGCGGCTTCTCTGTATCGGAAGGAGCGCAGCAGACCTTTTTCCCGCAGTTGCAGCTTCCCCAACAGGTCATTGATGAAGCCCTGTGCATGGGCTTCAACGACCGGGACAGCCGAAAGATCATCTGCGCCTACCTTATGAAGGACAAGCCGGACAACGCCGCTTTCCTGCAACGATGCTACGGCACCAATGGCGCGGGGCTGATCATTCAGGATCAGGAATACGCTGTCTGGTATGACCCGGAGGGCATTCGTATCTCCACCGGACGCACCGTTCAGAAGCTGCATACTACTCTTGTCACATGGGAGCAGGCGGCAAAGCGTATCCGGGAATTGCTGGACATGGGGCGGTATATGCCCAAGGAGGAGCTTGAACAAATTCCGGCCTTTGAACGGCGCAGAATTGCCCAGTCCCTTGCCTTTGCCGTGCGGGAATGCTCCGCGCAGGCAAAAGAAGCCGGGTATCTTCCCCTCACAACGGAAACCAGTTCCTCCAATAAGGGCTTCCCCGAAATCGAAGCCCAGATGCAGCGGCTTTTGGAATCCCCGGATACGCTGAACCGGCTTGTGGACGAATGGGCGCTGTTTGCCGCTGCCTACGCCAGTGACCGAAGTCTCATAGTCAGCCGCTGGTATGATCCCGCCGAGCTGCTGCAAAAGCTGGAAGATTTACAGCGAATCCCCCTGACATTCACCGCCGCTGAAGGTTTTGATTCCTCGCGGCGGTATTTCATTTCCGACGATGAAATCAACCAGGCACTGCGCGGCCATGAGGGCGAGTTCCGGTCCCGTCTGGACGTTTTCTCCTTTTTCAGCCGGAACACGGATGCCAGAGAACGGGAGAAATTCCTGAAACGACAGCAGGGGGAATACCTCGGCCATCACGTTGGGAACGACAACCGGGTTTACAACAGCACCGGTTTCTTTTTCAGCCACGGGAGTATCGGCACGCCCTATGCTCAGGTGAATATGAAGTGGCCAGCCGTTACCAAATGGGTATCCAACATGATCTCCTCCGGCACCTATCTATATCCCAGCGATGCGGATAAAATGGCAGACTACGAGATCCGGCAGCTTGCCAAACAGGTAATGTCCTTCTTCTCCAACACGCCGGAGGGCTTCCAGCGGCCTACCCCGAGGAGCGATTTTGACTATTGGGAGGGTGTCGAAGAAATCCTGAAACAGCTGTCTGACCCGGAGCAGGTCAATATCATCTACGCCTCCATGATGAAGCCCCTCATGGAAGCGACGCAGCCGGATGACCGATTCTACGAAACCCGGAAACGTGGCATGGCGGCTATGGAAGCCTACCGGGCAGGTACATTCTCCGTGTTTGGCAGAGCGCATACCCTCCGTCCGCTGCCAGACCCGGCGCAGCCGAATCTGATAGTCAACAAGGATTTGGAAAAGGCAAAAACGCTGATAACAGCATTCTGTTCCGAAGAATATGGCAGCGAACCGGATTTTTCCGACCTTCATAAAATCAATATTGCCTACACCACCATTACGGATGAAGAAGTCCCTGTTCAGGTCAGCGTTGACCTGGTGGATTTCAAACTGGACCGGTACATCGACGGCATCATTGTGGATTTCCGAAAGTATGCCTCGCTGAAAGAGCTGATAGAGCAGGAGCTTGTCGATCCGGATTTTGACGAACTGGTGGCTTTTTCAGAGGAACAGCTTGCCAAGGTAGCGCTTCACGGCATCCACAATAAGGTCGTTCAGAAATGGGCGGAAAGCGGCGAAGAAATTCAGATACAGTATCATGTAAACGGCTTCTATTATAACCACTACAATGTTGTGGATGGGACCGCTAAATATATAGACGGTCCCTATGATACTCTGGAGGAAGCCGCCAAGGAAATGCACGGCTATTATCCCCAGGCAGTGGAAATTGCTAACCCCGCACCAGATGTGGAAGAAGATACCTTCGATGACATTGACCCCCAGCAGATACGAAAAAATCTGGAAGCAGCCGGCATTGTAGACGGCAAGGTAGTAGACCCGGAGGCTCTGGATAACTCTCCCTTTATCCGCCAGGTCATGGAGAATGTGCAGAACATCGAATCTCTCCCTGTGCCGTCCATAGTCCCTCGCCCTGTAGAGCGTCGTCCTCATGTTCTCCATCCGGAAATTTCCGCGGACAGCCGCACAAACTACCATATTCCCACGGATAATCTGGGCGTGGGCACTCCGCTGGAACGCTTCAACAACAACGTGAATGCCATCCGGCTGCTACATACCCTGGAAGCCGAAAACCGACTGGCAACCCCTGACGAGCAGGCCATCCTCTCCCAATATGTAGGCTGGGGCGGCCTGCCCCAGTTCTTTGAGGAAAGCAACGCCCATTACGCCGAGCTGAAAGCCCTCCTGTCAGAGGACGAATACGCCGCCGCCCGGGAATCCACCCTTACGGCGTTCTACACCCCGCCTGTGGTGATCCGGGCCATGTACAAGGGGCTGTCTAATCTGGGCTTCCAGGCCGGCAATATCCTGGAACCCAGCTGCGGCGTTGGCAACTTCATGGGTCTGCTGCCAGAGAACATGGAAAATTCCAAAATGTACGGTGTGGAGCTGGACAGCATTTCCGGACGCATTGCCCAACAGCTGTACCAGAAGAACAGCATTGCGGTACAGGGCTTTGAGAAAACCGACCTGCCGGACAGCTTCTTTGATGTGGCCATTGGCAACGTGCCCTTTGGGACGTTCAAAGTGCCGGATAAGAAGTACGACAGGTACAATTTCCTGATCCATGACTATTTCTTTGCCCGTGCCTTGGACAAGGTGCGCCCCGGCGGCGTGGTGGCCTTCATTACAAGCAAGGGTACCATGGACAAGGAAAATCCCTCTGTGCGAAAGTACATTGCCCAGAGGGCGGACCTTCTCGGTGCCATCCGACTGCCCAATGATACGTTCAAGGCCGCTGCCGGTACAGAGGTCACTTCCGACATTCTGTTCCTGCAAAAGCGCAGCGGTATGACCGACCTGGAGCCGGACTGGGTACATCTGGGCACCGATGAAAAGGGGCTGAAAATGAACGCCTACTTTGTCTCCCATCCGGAAATGGTTCTGGGGCAAATGCAGGAAGTGTCCGGCCCCTATGGCATGGAAACCGCCTGTATTCCCCAGGAGGGGCAGAACCTGGAATCCCTGCTCACTGCTGCCATTGTCCAAATCCAAGGCGAGATGCATACTGTAGATCTGGACGACCTTCCTGTGGAGGAGGCAGACACCCTGCCTGCTGACCCCAGTGTACGGAATTTTAGTTTCGCCGTTGTGGACGGAAAGCTGTACTTCCGGGAAAACAGCCGGATGGATCCGGTATCTGTATCGGCCACCGCCGAGCAGCGCATCCGTGGGCTTATCGGTATCCGGGACTGTGTGCGCAAGCTCATTGAATACCAGACCGAGGACTACCCGGAGTCCATGATCCGGGCAGAACAGGCAACCTTAAATGTCCTCTACGACAGCTTTGCAGAGAAGTATGGCCGGATCAACAGCCGCACCAATGTCTCCGCCTTTTCTGCCGACAACGCCTATTATCTTCTGTCCTCTCTGGAGGTTCGGGACAGTGAGGGGAAATTCTTACGGAAAGCGGATATGTTCACCAAACGCACCATCCGTCAAAGAGTGACCGTCACCTCCGTAGACACCGCATCCGAGGCCCTGGCCCTGTCACTGGCTGAAAAGGCAAAAGTGGATATGCCCTACATGATGGAGCTGACCCACAAGAGCGAGGAAGAAATTCTCTCTGGCCTGAAAGGCGTTATCTTCCTAAACCCGGAGCATGACGGAAACGAGGATGTTGCCCATCAGTATCTGCCCGCAGACGAATACCTCTCCGGCAATGTCCGGGAGAAATTACGAACAGCAAGATTATTGGCCGAAAAGGACGAACGGTATACCATCAATGTACAGTCCCTGGAAGCGGTACAGCCCGTTGACCTGTCGGCCAGTGAGATTTCTGTTCGGCTTGGCGCTACCTGGCTTCCACCGGATGT
The DNA here is from genome assembly GCA_002437585.1 of Clostridiales bacterium UBA6386. Lineage (GTDB taxonomy): Bacteria > Bacillota > Clostridia > Oscillospirales > Oscillospiraceae > Faecousia. The sequence continues at coordinate 7,444 of DJQM01000030.1, forward strand.
TGTGCGGGATTTCACGTTCGAGCTTCTGCGAACGCCTTACTATCAGAGGCGAAACATCAAGGTACATTACAGTGCCTATACCGGCGAGTGGAACATTGAGGGAAAAAGTCTGGACAGAGGGAATGTCCGCTCTGAGAACACCTTTGGCACAGAGTGCATCAATGCCTACAAAATCATGGAGGAAACCCTGAATCTGCGGGATGTGCGGATTTTTGATTATGAGTATGACGATACCGGAAAAAAGATTGCCATTCTCAACACGAAACAGACCGCCATTGCCCAGGGGAAACAGGAGCAGATCAAGCAGGAATTCGCGGATTGGATTTGGGCTGACCCAAACCGCCGGGAGCGGCTGACAACACTCTACAATGAGAAGTTCAACAGCATTCGTCCCAGAGAGTACGACGGGAGCCATCTGAATTTTGTGGGCATCAACCCGGAAATCACCCTGCGGCCTCATCAGGTGAATGCCATTGCCCACATTCTTTACGGTGGGAATACATTGCTTGCCCATGTAGTTGGTGCGGGCAAAACCTTTGAAATGGTGGCAGCAGCCCAGGAGAGCAAACGGCTGGGGTTGTGTCAGAAAAGCCTGTTTGTGGTGCCAAATCATTTGACCGAGCAGTGGGCCGCCGAATATTTGCAGCTTTACCCCGCAGCCAATATTCTGGTGGCCACCAAAAAGGATTTTGAAACAAAGAACCGGAAACGGTTTTGTTCCAGAATTGCCACCGGCGACTATGATGCCATTATCATTGGACATAGCCAGTTTGAGAAGATTCCCATGTCCCAAGCACGGCAGAAATTCATACTGGAACAGCAGAAGCAGGAGATTCTGGACGGCATTCGGGAGCTGAAGCGCAATAACGGAGACAATTTCTCCGTGAAGCAGCTGGAGCGCAGCAAAAAAAGCATCCAGCAACGATTAGAAAAGCTCAATGACCAGAGCCGCAAGGATGATGTCATCACCTTTGAGGAGCTGGGTGTTGACCGGATTTTCGTAGACGAGGCCCATATGTTCAAAAATCTTGCCGCATTTACGAAAATGCGCAACGTGGCCGGTATCTCCCAGACAGAAGCCCAGAAGTCCAGCGACCTCTACATGAAATGCCGTTACCTGGACGAATTGACCGGAGGGCGAGGCGTGGTATTTGCCACCGGCACGCCAATCAGCAACTCCATGGTGGAGCTTTATACCATGCAGAAATATCTGCAATACAACACCCTGAAAGAGAATGACCTGCTCCATTTTGATGCCTGGGCCTCCACCTTTGGAGAGACCGTCACCGCCATTGAACTGGCCCCGGAGGGTACCGGCTACCGGGCCAAGACCCGGTTTGCCAAGTTCTACAACCTCCCGGAGCTGATGTCCATGTTCAAGGAAATCGCGGATATTCAGACGGCGGATATGCTGAAGCTGCCGGTGCCGGAGGCGGAATACCACAATGTGGTGCTGAAGCCATCGGAGCAGCAAAAGGAGATCGTTGCCAGTCTATCCGAGCGGGCAGAAAAGGTGCGAAGTAAGCAGGTGGATTCCAACGAGGATAATATGCTGGTTATTACCAACGATGGCCGGAAGCTGGCACTGGATCAGCGGCTCATTAACCCCTTATTGCCGGACAGCGATACCGGGAAAGTTGCCGTCTGCGCCGAAAATGTGTACAACATCTGGGAGCGGACAGCAGCGCAAAAGTCCACGCAGATGGTCTTCGTTGATCTCTCCACACCCCACAACGATGGGCAATTCAATGTGTATGACGATCTGAAAAAGAAGCTGCTGGCCAAGGGCATCCCGGAATCAGAGATTGCCTACATCCACGTTGCTAAGACGGAAGCCGCCAAAAAGGAACTGTTCGGAAAGGTTCGTTCCGGCGAGGTGCGGGTGCTGATCGGCTCCACCCAGAAAATGGGAGCCGGAACCAATGCCCAGCGGAAGCTCATAGCCTTGCACCATATGGATTGTCCCTGGCGGCCATCTGACTTGCAGCAGCGAGAGGGGCGCATCATCCGACAAGGCAATGAGAATCCCAAGGTGGACATCTTCACCTATGTGACGGAAAACACCTTTGACAGCTACCTGTATCAGCTGGTGGAGGGCAAGCAGAAGTTCATCGGCCAAATTATGACCTCCAAATCCCCGGTGCGCAGTGCGGAGGACATTGACGAAACCGCTTTGAGCTACGCTGAAATCAAGGCGCTGTGTTCCGGCAATCCCCATATCAAGGAGAAAATGGACTTGGATATTGAGGTGCAGAAGCTGAAGCTCCTGCGCTCAAACCATATGAGCCAGCGGTATGCCCTGGAAGATCAGCTTGTTCGGAAATTCCCCAATGAGATTGCTTCCATGCACCAGTGGATTGACGGTCTGGAAGCTGATATGGCGCTGCTGAAAAGCGGCACCCAGCCCAATGCGGATGGCTTCAGCCCCATGGTAATAGAAGGACACACCTTCACGGAGAAAAAGGCTGCTGGCACCGCCCTTTTAGATGCCTGCAACGCTCTGACCGGCACCGATCCCGTCCCTCTCGGCTCCTATCGTGGCTTTCAGATGACGCTCTGCTTTGACAGCTTTGAAAAGCTGTTCAAGGTTTCCATGCAGGGTACACTGACCTACAAGGTTGGCCTTGGTACGGACGTATTTGGCAACATTCAGCGTATGGATAACCTGCTGGAAAGTATGCCGACACGACAGCTGGACTACAAGGAGAAGCTGAAAAACCTGGAAATCCAGGTTGAGAACGCCAAACAGGAG
>DJQM01000018.1 GCA_002437585.1 Clostridiales bacterium UBA6386
TGCACCAGTCGCCTGACCGTTGTCTCGCCGCCGGTGAATCCGTATTCCGCAACAAGCCGGTCGTAGATTCTCTTTGCGGTATGGCGCTGTTTTCTGGAACGGCAGTGAGCATCCTCCTCCAGGCACCGCCTGACAAAGGATATGACATCGTCTGTGATGACGGTAGCCTCTCTACTGTAATCCTTGCGCTCCCAGGGGACGCTGTTGCCATCCCAATACTTTTTGACGGTGTTGCGAGAAATGTGCAGCACTCCGGCAATCTGCCGCTGGCTCATCCCGTCGAGCCGCAGCCTGCGTATTTCTTTGTAAATTTCCAATGTAATAACCACCTTTGTACGCCCCCTATAACAGTCTGTGACTATTATAGCAGACTTTGTTGGGTGGCTCAATTTTTCGTGAGCGTTTGCCCTGAATTTGGCTCACTTATATATTAGCGTTTACAGGAATACCCATATTTTGTGCCAGTTCAGAACGAAGCGCATTCTTCCGTTCTTGCTTCCGCTTCACGATATTTTCAGCGGTGGCCTTGCGGGCCGCCTGCTGCTGGGCGGGGGATACCGTGGATTCCACCGCAGAGGATACCGTCTCTTGCTGCTCCCTCGTCCGAATGGGGCGAGGGGCTTGTACCACTCTGCTTTGAGGCTCTGGTGATTCGGTGGAATTTTGCCGGACCTGGCCTCGCCGGTGCGCAGTTTCCGCAACCTGCCGGCGAGTCGCAGGATTCCCGGAATATTCCGCAGAAGTAGAGCCAGCCGGAGAAGATTCAGCGGCTGGTGTGCTGTACCTGTGTTCAGACGTATCACCTCGCTGTCGAAGTGTCCGAACACTTTCTCTCGCAAATGTCTCCACATCCCGAACGGCATCCTCTGCCGTCCGGGAGACTTTTTCTTCCGCATAATTGCTGGGAGAATCCGATTGCTCCGACTGCCGGTGCGCTGCTTGTTCCTGCTTGGCGCGGACAAAACTGCGCTGCATTTGCTGTTGGGCAGTGTTCAATACCGGCTGACTTTTCTGTTTCGTCTTGATTTCCGGCATGGCTTGCTCTCCTGTCAGGACTGACCGGCGAACCGCCCCTCACCGGGGCGCGTTGTCATGAGCTGGTAGAGCTTCGTGTCCTTGGGGAAGCGGTTGATGAAAGGCACGAGAGCACTGCCGTATTTAATGAGGCCGGAACCAGCCTCCACATTGGTGATGTAGTTCATCTGCTCATTGGAGATATTCAAGAGCCTGCCCAGCTTCTCCCGGTCAGATGCCGCCTGATTCAGCATAACAATAAACTCGGAGTTCGAGAGCATGGTGCTGGCCTGCACGGAATCCAGCAGGTATTCCACGTTCTGGGTGATGGCTGTCGGGAAGGCATTGCGCTTTCGGAACTGCCGCCATGCGGAGTTGAAGAAGGCAGCGGAGAACTCGTTTTCAAAAACCACATGGAACTCGTCAATGAATACATGGGTGCGCTTGCCCTTCTTCCAGTTCTGTGTCACACGGTTCAGCATGGTGTCCGTAATGACCAGTAGGCCGGTAGGTTTTAGCTGGGCACCCAGACCGTGAATGTCAAATACCACCACCCGCTTGTCCAGGTCCACATTGCTCTGTTTGCCGAAAATGTCCAGGGAGCCAGTGGTGTACAGCTCCAAGGAGAGGGCAATCTGCTTGGCCTCCGGCTCTGGCTGCTCCAGCAGGGTGTCCCGCAGGGTGCAGAGGGTGGGCACGGTGCCGGAGAAAGCGGCGTTGCGGTAGACCATGGTAATGCACCGGTCAATGATGGACTTGTGCTGGGGACCGACCCCCTTCTTGTCGATCTGCTCGATCAGGGATAGGATGAACTCGGACTTGACCACAATGGGATTGTTCTCTCCATAGCCGTCCACCATATACATGGCGTTAAGCCGGTCCCGCCCGCCTGCGGAAATGTGGATCACAGAGCCCATATCACCCATGGCCTCCACCAGAGGCGCATACTCACCTTCGGGGTCGCACACCAGAATGTCGTCCTCGGTGTTCAACATCAGGAAAGTCATAAGCTCTTTGGCAGAGAAAGATTTGCCGGAGCCGGGAACACCCAGCAGGAATGCGGACTGGTTCAGCAGATTCTCCTTGTTGCACATAATCAAGTTGTGGGAAATGGCGTTCTCTCCGAAGTAGATACCGCCCTTGTCCATGATTTCCTGGACCTTAAAGGGCATGAACACCGCAAGGCTCTCCGTGGTCAGGGTGCGGAAAGCGTTGAGTTTTCGGGTGCCAATGGGAAGCACGGTGTTCAAGCCATCCATCTGCTGGTATTTGAGAACCGCCATCTGGCACATCCGCTTTCTTGCGGTGGAGAGAATGGTATCCGTATCCGCGTCCAGCTGGTCCTTGGTGTCGGCGGTAATGACCATGGTCAGGATGCCGAAGATCATCCGCTGGTCACGGGTGGTCAGGTCGTCCAGAAACTCCTTGCTTTCCTTTCGCTGCAATTCCATGTCGTAGGGGACAACAGCGGAGAAATTGTTGTTGCTGTTCTGGCGGCGCTGCCAGTTGGTGATATTTGTCTCCACACCCAGCAGACGGTTTTCCACCTCCCGAACGGCCTCGTCTGTGGGAATGGGCACCATGTCAATGGAGAGCATCATGTCCCGGTTCAGATCGGTCAGTTCGGATACGAAATCATCCTGGATATAGCTGGCGTAGTCTTTGAGGTACAGCACTCTCGCAAATCGGTTCCCAATCTGGAGGTAGTCGCTGTGCCGCTCGATAGAATCCGGGCAGATGTAGTCCCGGAAGCTGTGGCCCTTGCGGGCAGAATCCCGCAGAGAGAACCGGAACTCATTTTCTTCTCCGCTGCGGTAGAAGCGGTGGAGAATTTGCAGCCGCTCAATGGCATTCATAGGGCCGCAGGTGGAGCCCAGCGCCGCAAAGTGAGAGGACAGGTCTGCTTCCACACGGGCGAAGAAGCTCCGGGCAGTATCCACATCCTTTTTGCGGACGGAGATGGTGATGAACTTCTCCTGGACAATGCCGTTGCCATTGGTGGCCTTATCCAGAAGCATCTGGTTGTATTCCTCCCGGTAGTCGTCCAGGCCGTCCCACTGCATGGGCATGAGGATGGACTTTTCAAAATTGATCTGGCTCATGCGATGATTGAAAATGGTGATTTTGGTGGTGGCTCCGCAGTCCAGGCTGTTGATGATGGCAGAGTATCCCCGGAACATTTTCTCTTTGTCCGGCTCCGATGCTACCTGATAGTTAATATCCGTGAAGCGGAAGGTTTTCGCATACCGCCCACCGGTGAGGAAAATCCCGTCCTCCCAGATTTTTTGAATGGGAATCACATCCTGGACACGCCGGGGAACCACATACTTCTCCCGGTCCTGCCGCACCAGGGTACGAATGGATTTCATCATTTCTTATACGCCTCCTTTTCGTGGTTGGAGATGGTGCTCTCCAACAGTTTGTAATAGAGATTGTCCGGCTCGGAAATAAGCCGTTTGGGTTCCAGCAGTTCCGAACGAATCCAGGCCCAGGCCAGCTGTTCGGCGGTCATGCCGTGGTAGTTGACAAAGCCCATGGCCGCAAAGGGCGCAGCCCCCAGAATGCACATCCAGCTGACGGTTTCTGTGCCAACATAGGGCTTTAACAGAAAGTACAGCCCAACAGCCACCAGAATAGCAGCCAGGGAAAAGCCGCACTGCCGCATAGACAACCCTAAGAATATGGATTCACTGTAGGACTGGATTTCTTTGTTGATTTTTACTTCCAATGGTTTCCTCCTTGCTTTGTGTAAAAGAAAAACGCCTCCCGATTTGGAAGGCGTTGAATTGCGGCTAGGGAACTTTTTGATAAAATATCGGTTGAAAAATTCCCTAGCTTTTTTGGCTTGTTTCTGCGAGATGAAAAGCAAAACCGCCCGGAAATACCGGACGGTAAATGCCTATACAAATTCATCTTCCAGAGCTTTCATAAAATCATCCGGGGTGTACACAGGTACAGGAGATTTCCTGTAGTCCTTCGTATTCCGGGTAATGATGCAGTCCACTTTGGAACGGATTGCGGTTTCAATCATAACAGCATCCTCAAAATCGGCGGTTTCCGAGGATAAAGCATGAAAAACATCTACCGCTGTGCTGTCCAGCATACTGACGATACTAAGCAGACTATTCAGAATATTCCGGGCTTTTTCATCGCTATGTGTACAGCGATGTGTCAGATAGTAAATGTCCGTAGCGGACTTGGCTGTAATACACCCGGTAAACTGCTCTCCGGCAGCAGCCCGGAAAATTTGGAGTGCGGTAGGCGCAAAAGGTTCTCTCTTTTGCAGAAAGTCAATGACGACGCAGGTATCTAAGATTGCCTTCATAGGGAATTCAACCGCTCCTCCCGTGCTTCCTCCAGGGTCATGGTGTCCGGGACGCTGCCAAACAGTGCGTCAACGGTGTCAACACGGTCCTGGTAGGGAGATACCAGCTTGGCAATGGTTTTTCCGTTGCGGGTGATGTAAATGTCCTGGGTGGCTGCCAGCAGAAGATATTTCCCGAGGTTCAGTTTTAGTTCTGTTGCGGTAATGGACATAGGTCAAACCCTCCTTTCGGTGTATTCCCATTATACACGAATCGAACGAAATTATCAAGAGAAATCGAACGATTCTTGTTACAGCCCCATCATCTCCCGCACGACTCTATCTGCCATCTTCACGGACCCCACGAGGATCAGCATATTGAAGATCAGTTCTCCGATGTAGCTCCATACCATGCTGGCCGCTGCCGCTCCGGTGTCCACCACAGGGGGCGAGGATGCAAAGGCAGAGAAAATCACGCAAGCCAAGACAATGACGGCTCCTTCCAGGCAGACGGAAGCGTAGCTTTTGAGAAAGCTCTTGCCAATGCTCTGGGTGGGTTCCCCGGCAAAGGTGGATAGGGGAATGGGGGCAATGGCTGTGTACATGAACATTTTGAAGAAACGTCCGTAGACGCTTAGAATCATCTGAAAGGACAGAACCCAGATGAACAGTCCGCCTATCAGCGTGACCGCCCACAACGGGATGGACTCAAAGAACCCACAGTCCTCAATGGCCGAAACAATTTCAGATGGCAGCACTGCGGACTGGGGCTGACCAAAGCCCGCCGCCTGCATGATGGTGGAGATCACCCCCTGCACAATGTCCAGCAGCGCCAGCATTAAATCCATACCATAGGTGATAACGCCTTTGGCCAGAGCAAACCGCACGAACAGACGCAATGCATGTTCCGGGCGTTTCACCTCCGTCAGAGAGCCACAGGTTTTCATAACACCGATCACGAAGAACAGCACCAGCAGGGCATAGCCAATGGCCTGCAAGGCCCCGTGAATGCTGGACACCACATTCCAAAGGGTGCCGCCCTTGAAGCTGGTTGGGGATTGGGTAATGAGCTGCCAGATTTCGCTTAGCTTGTCGTTCCAGATGCCCAGGGCCTTTTCTAAGTTTTGTACGACCCAGTTATCCGACAATTGTTTTCACCTCCTGCTCCGGGGCAGACCCGTGTGGGCCTGCCCTTTGTGGATTCTCACGCAATGATGAGGTCCAGAATCTCCTTGGCGAAGGTGATGACGATACCACCGGCCAGAGTCAGGAAGCCGTTGCTCCGCTGAGAAGGGTCATGAGACTGCAAGGAAAGACCCACCTGAACAATGCCCCAGCCCAGCAGGATAAGACCCACGGCACGGATCAGGCCAAAGATAAAGGTGCTCAGGTTGTTGACTACCGTCAGCGGATCGCCAGCGGCGTAGGCAGGCATAGTCAGACCCAGGATCATAGCCCCGGTGAGAACGGCGCAGCTGTAGCGGCGGAAGCCCTTGCGGACATTTTCGGGCATGGGCAGACGCTTAGAAGTACGACGGGTGGTGGGATGAATGATATTGTTGATGATGTTTTTCATAAGTTTCCTCCTGATGATTAGAATTTTGATTTTGGTTATTTTCCTGTGCTTTCCTGCGCATGAAGTCATAGACTTCCTCCTCGGTAAGCACGACATAATCCCCGGTGCCGGTGTCCTCGGAAGCAGCCTGTTTCAGCTTTTCCAGATTGATGGAAACAGCGGCAACGCTCAATGGGTCTGTTCCGTGCTGATAGGCCGCGGCCTGTCCGTCTGTAGTGAGGGCCACATTGGGGTGCTTGAGAATGTTGTATTTCAGATCCTTCACAGGGCGCTCGCCCCGAATAAAAAGAAGCGCGTAACGGTTGTCCAGCATACGCACTTCATCCGGGGTCATAAGCTCCCGTCCGGCAGTCTGAAAGTTGGTGGTGTAGCTTCCGCTGCGGCCTTTGGACTGGCCGTAGGTGTTCGTGTCAATGGTCTGCTTGCCCAGCAGCTTGGACACATACTCATGGGTGGACTGTTCATTGCCGCCGAGGTACAAAAAAGTGTCACAATTACCTACAATACTTTCCCATTGCTTGTCAAACAGCGCCTTTAGCTGGGCAAGGTTTTGAAGGATAATGCTGACGGAAATCTCCCGGCTTCGCATGGTGGCAAGGAGCTTGTCAAAATCATCCGGCAAGGCGACGTTCGCAAACTCGTCCATGACAAAGTGGACATGGACGGGCAGCCGTCCGCCATGCTCAAAGTCCGCTTTCCGATAGAGCTGCTGAAACAGCTGGGTGTAGAGCATTCCGACGATGAAGTTGTAGGAGCTGTCGCTGTCCGGGATCACCGCAAAGACGGTGGTTTTTCGTTCTCCAATTTCCCCAAGCTCCATTTCGTCCGTCTGGGTAATTCCCGCAAGAGAAGTCAGGTTGAACTTTTCCAGATGGGAAATCAGGGTGATCTGAATGGATTTCAGTGTCTTGCCGCTGCCGGAGTGGTAGCCCTTGTAGTACCGCACGGCGATATGCTCGGAATTTCTCCGCTCCAGCCGCTCGAACAGCTCGTCCAGGGTAGACACATATTCCTCGTTGTCCTCCTTCACATCCCCAGCCCGGATCATGTCCATGATCATGGGGAAGTTCTGCTCCTCCAGGGGCGCTTCGTAGTGGAGGTAAGAGATAAGTGCTTTCAAGAGCATAGCTGCCACGTCCTCCCAAAAGTGGTCAGAGGACTTGCTGTCCTTGGGGGTGGTGTTCTTCATAATGTTGGTGGCAAGCCGCTGAATGTCATCGTCATCCCGGAGATACACAAAGGGATTGTAGCAATGGCTCCGTTCCGGGTTGATCAAATCCAGGACCTTAATGACGTAGCCCTGTTCCTCCAACAGATGGCCGGTGTCCCGCAGTAGTTCTCCTTTGGGGTCCAGGATCACAAAGGAGGTGTTGGCCTGCATGATATTCGGCTTCGCGTAATAGCGAGTCTTGCCGGCACCGGAACCGCCGCAAATCAGGACATTTAAGTTCCTGCGATGCTTCCTGCCGTCCAGGCCCAATGCTACTTGCTGGGTCAGCAGCTTATTGGCGTTCCCGCTTTGCTGGTAGCGCTTGGCAATGGAGAGGGGATTCCCCCAGCGGGCAGAGCCCTGTTCTTCCCGCCGCCTGTAGACCCGCTCGTTGGAGACATAGACACCAATACCCAGACCGTAGAGCATGAGGAAAATCAGCAGCGTTTTGAGGCTCTTGTCACACCAGACGATCTGAAAAGGATTTTCCAGCGCTGTGCCGAAGCCCTCCAGCAGTGTCCCCAGACCACCCTCCAATAGAGGAGCCGCCAGTAATGCCAGCCAGACGACAGGGAGGATGCCGCAGACATAGAGAACACAGTTTTGCCGGGACAACTTATCGTTCACGGTCAAACTTCCTTTTCTGCTTTTTCTCCGGCGCGTCAATGACCTTGATCAGCAGGGCGTTGATGTCCTCCGTGGGCTTGCCCTCCCGAATCAGGTCGTTGCGGAAGGCGTTGAGACCATTGACCATGAGCCGCTGCTCATAGTCGCTGACCTGAATCAGATGCTGTACTTCTGCCATACGCGCCTCCTTTACCGGGCATCGTCCCGCTGCCTGCTCCCGTGGCTTTTGGCATCCAGAAAGCGGAACATATCCGCGGAGATCTGATTGGCGGCGGTGCGAATGGATTTCAGCTCCTCCCGCAGCTGCTTCGGCTCCATCTCCGCGTACTCCTTGGGAAGCTGGGTGACGGCAAGGCTTTTCCCATCGATGCTATAGCGCTGGCAGAGAATATTGCCGACACACTGAGCGAGGAATGTATTGTCCCCCCGGCTGTAGTTCCCGGTGTCCAGATAGGCGTGGGCAAGTTCCTGAGCGACGCCCCGGAACACATCCTCCATGGACTGTCCCCGCAGGACAAATACGGTTTTCTCTTGGGGGCTGTAAAGAGCGCTCTGGCCATCCGGCAATTCGTCCCGGAAGTCTACCTTGCAGGGAGCGTAGCATACCATGGCGTTGAGAAGCTGCCGGATGTCTGGATTCGCTACCCGTTCAGGAACAGGAGTCAACGTGGTCTGGGAAATATCAAAGACACGCTTGACGTTGATGCCGACACCCTTGGAGCCGTCCTTGCGGGTGTAGGAATTTCCGGGTTCCATAAGGAGAATACCGGATTCTCCTTTGCGGATATAGCCTCCCCGGCCACGCCAGAAGCTGGCCTCTCCCAGATCGGTAGCATCCGGTTTCTGGGCAGCGACCAACAGAGCATTGCTGACGGAATACCGCTCGAATTTGGACTGCACATCTAAGTAGGTCTGAAAAGCCTTTCCGTCTGTGCCGACTTTTTTCAGAGCGTCATCCACCATGGCATATGCCGATTCCCGATCCTGCTGCTTGCGGCTGGCCCATTCCTCCTTGTCAAAAAATTCGTTCATTTCATCGTTCCTTTCCTTTCGTGATTTTCTCCACTGCCTTGTCGGCAATGGTGTTCTGGGGCTGGCGTGCAGCCTTTTCCTGCCGAATCTGCTTCATCACCTCACGGACAGAGGGACGACTGTCAGAAAAGATTTCTTCGCCACGTCTGTTCGGCAATGTACTCTCGGACGGACGTTCGGCCTCGTTCCGTCCGGTCTGAGGGTTTTCCTCCACAATGTGTTTCTCTGGGTTCTCACCAAACAGCTCCTTCACGAAATCATCGTTATGGGGCTTGTCGGAACCGGGACGCACATCCGCGTCTTCCTCGGTGCGTGCTTTATCCTGCTGCTTGACAAGCTCTGTTTTGAGAGATGCCAAATCTACAGTGGCAAGACCGAACCGGGTAAAGATGCGGTTGACCTTGGCGGCGTCCTCTGCCCGAACCATGATGTCCGTAATGCCGTCGGTGGCGTTCTTGTCCTTGAGGACGCAATAGAGAACACCGTATTTCTTGGCCTCCTCGCAGAATTTCTGAAGATCCCCGTCCTTGACGGCGAACACCTTCAGCTCTTTGCCGGAGCGGAGCATATTGGTCAGACGGATTTTACCTTTGGTTTTCTTCTGGTCTTTCAGAATGGCGTAAATCATGATCGCCAGCTGCTTGGCGGCAGAGCCGGACAATTTTGCCGCGACCTCAACGCCGTTCAAGCTCAGACGGACGACCTGATCTGCCGCCTCGCCGGAATAGCTCATGCTGTTCTTCCTCCTTTCTTTCGATTTCCTGTTCCTGCTCTAATTGCTCCAGATTCCGCTCCATCAGAGCGGAACGGGCTTCGATTCCGTCACATAATTTCACCTCCTGACGCAGTGTTTTTATCTCAGAGGATATCTCTTTGATACGGGATTTAAGACTTTCCACTGCGGGAGTATCCTCCCTGCGGGTGGCTGCCCGAAGCTGGCTGCGGAGTGCGTTACGCTCCTGCTCCAGTTCGGAAATTCTGCCTGTGGATTTTTCCTTGTGGGATTCCAGTTCGACTAAACTGCCATATTCGTGCTTGGCAAGGAAGCGGGTTTCCGCGTCCAATTTGTCAAGCAAGATTAAATCCTGCCGCATAGAATAAGGCACCCGCTTCACGGATGCCGGATGCTTTTGGATGATGCGCAGCTCATAGCAATAGCGCAGGTATAGGGCGTGAATGCCTTTCGCCTTGGGATAGGGCACAAATGGATGATGTATTCTCGCCATTCGGTCAGCCTCCGGAAAGGGTGTTTGCCTGCGTACATTGTCGTAAACCCGGTCCAGAATTTCGGTCAGAGAATACCCAGGCCCCAGCCGGTGGAAGCGGAAGTAGCCCTTTGCTCCAGGCGGCTTTAACGCCGGATATTTGAGGGGCTGTCCATCCGGGGTGCGGGTTTTGAAGGTGTAGCCCATGGCCTGCATGGCCTCCTGGAAATTCCGCCGGGTGGTGGAGGCCAGAATGGCACGGTCAATGTCGGAGCGGATGACACTGCGCAGGGTGGGGCGGCCTTGCTGCTCGGCTTTCCATTCGCCGTAATGTTTGCCTCGACCTTTGGGATTGCGGATAACAGACAGGTTGTATTCCCGGCAAAGCGCATCGGATACCCGCTGCATTTCTTTGTAATCCTGTTTCGTGCGGTGGTACTTGATGCCATCCACAAAGGAAACGGTGTTCACAACAAAGTGGGAATGCAGGTGGTTTGCCTTGTCCAGATGGGTCGCAACCAAAACCTGGTAACGGTCTCCCCAAAGCTGCCGCGCCAGCTTGACCCCAATCTCGTGGGCAATCTCCGGGGTAGCCTCTCCGGGGGCGAAGGACTGGTAGCCGTGGTAGGCAATGACACCATCCTCTTTCCCGTAAAACTTCTTGATCTTCTGCATCTCCATTTTGGCGGTACGGGGATTGCAGTTGATACCGGACACGAAACGCTGAACGACCCCCTCACCATCCCGCACTTGGGGCTGACTGGTCTTGTGCTGCTGGATGGCATAGTCAATGACATCTGACAGGTCGCCGTCACTGGTGGAAACGGCGGTGGTTTTCTCCGCGTTTTCCACATAGTCCAGGACCTTTCCGACTCTGCCATGAACACGCCAGATGGATGTAACGGCCATGGGTCAGTGCTCTATAGGCACGGGATCGAGGACCGCCGACAGGATTTTCTGAACAGCCTCCTCAAACAGCCGCATACCATCGTCATAGTGTTTGGCATCGATGGCATTCAGAGCGTGGGCTTTGATGGCGATTTGATTGAGGTTGTTTCCGATGTAATGCAGCTCCCGCATCATGGAGAAGAAGTCCGGTGGGGGCGCATCTTTTGGTACAACGCCGGAAATGAGCCTGCGCAGATAAGTTTCTCGGGACAGACCGGAAGCTCTGACCAGCCGGGTCAGGTGTGCCATTTCCGCTTGTGTCAGCCGGACTTTAATTTCATAGTTTCTATTGTTCATTTCACTCCTTATAAACAGAGGGTTTCAGGGATACGCCCTGACAAGCTGCCTTTTGGGGACAAAAGGCGATGCTTGCTCTATAAAAGACAAACCTCCTATCAATAGCTCTTTTTATGACCGAGCCGAAGAAACAGCCATGCCTCCCGACGCTCCTGCATACATTCATCGTAGCGGGACTGGTACAGTTTTTCTTTCAGCCAGCGCTTTTCCTCCGGGGAAATAGGGGTAGTCCTGGGCCTGCCGCAGCCACAGGACGCTGTGGATTTTGTGTTCAAATGGGCATCACCTCCTTTCTGCCATGGGTGTTAGCGTTCTCGGTTTTGGGGCTTATAGGGCACGGATTCAATGCCGTCCCTTGTGCGGAAGAACCGTTCCGGGAAGCGGTATTTTTCCAGATACCGATTCTGCTGCTCTTGGGAAAGGCTGCCGAAGGATTCTTTGCGGCAATCGCAGATGAAGAAAGTACCGGCAACGATGTCCACTATTTCATGGGTGTCCTCGTCCCGGATGGCCCGGTTTAGGGGCAGGCCGCTGATCTTGCCCTCATCATTGCAGACAATACAGACCTGCTCCTCGAAGGGATAACAGGGTTCGATGTTACCTCCCACGGTTCGCTGCATGGCATCCAGAGTAGTGCCGATTTCCGCAATCCGGGCCAGCTTCCCAGGCTCCACCAGGACTACCTGGATGGTGTTTTGGGGAACAGTGACATTGACGGTCTGCTCCGGCTGAAAAGGGATTTCCTTGAAGCCGATGCTGTCGCAGAAGTAGAAGCCCGGTGTGATGCTGGCGGCGTCCTCCACTTCCACTACATCCGAGACGGAGAGGCTGTGTCCCCGGAAGCCCTCTGATCTGCCGGAATTAAAGAGGACGAATACATCCTCCAGATTCCGGCATTTCACATCCCCGGAATAGACCTTATCATAGGCGGCACAGTCCAGTTCCGCGGAATGCAAGGTCTGACGGGCCGCGTCCAGCCCCAGAAACTTAAGCCGCTGTGGGTCCCGGCCTCTGTTGATCTGATAGATATTGATTTTCAACGACTGTATTCCTCCTTCTTTTTCAATCCGACCCTGATTTTGAGCTGGTCGTTGACATCCTTGCCGCACCCGGGCGGCTCGTCCCAGATTTCATACCGGTCCCGCAGACCGCCGACGATTCCGGCCACCGCACCACGCCCAACAGCATCGTTGTCCAGATGGAGCCGCAACGTCCGAATCTCCGGGTGGTCTGCCAGATACCGGGATAGAGCTACCGGCACTACATTCTCCCGCTTGGTGACAAACACGCCGGCAAGAGACAGCAGATGGTCCTCATGCCAATTGCGGCCCTCGAACAGTTCCAGAGTGGCGTAGCTCAAAGCGTCAATAGCAGATTCAAAGACATGGACGGTCTGACTGTTTCCGGGAATGGAGAAAGAGTAGTGCTTGTCGCTGCCGGACAGCTCGCCCTTGTAATCTCCAACAGTTCCCCGGACATTGCCGTATCGAGGAACCCCATCCTTGTCATAGCCCAGGAACACGGCACTGTGATATTTCCGGGATTCAAAGAGCAGATTGTTGTCCAGGCAGTATCGGATGATAACGTCATGGATGCCACGGCTTTTCAGATAGCGGGTCACAGTATCGGCGTTGCTGTTCCGTTCGGGGAGCAGCAGCCTCTTAGACTCCATCTTGGGGCCCGGGGTGGGAATTGTCCTGGGCAGGGACACTCCGTGAATGGTTTCCATGGCCTCTATAAAGGAAAGGCCCTTGACTTTCACGAGATAGTCAAGGGCTGTTTTGCCGCCTATTTTCCGGGAAAACCAGTGCCATTTCCCGTTGCTGATTTTGAGGGAATCATGTTCCCTGGTGCAGTAGGTATCGCCGGACACCTTTACTAGCTGGTCCGGCTCGTAGATTTGAAGATATGTCAGCAAATCCAGCTGCTTTGCCTGCTGAATATCCTCCGGGGTGAAGTAGGCCATGGGTTAGCGTTCCTCCCGGCGGGCCTTTTGGGCACGCAGATGGCATATATCATCTGCCTTGGCTTCGATGACGGCCTGTACTTCCTCCATATGGGAACTTTCGTGATGCTCCCATGCCTGGAAAACATCTTCCAGAGGGCAGAGAGACTTCAAAAGTGCTTGACACTGCTTATTTGTCAGGTCATTGTATTCCAGGGACAACAGAATGTCCTCTCTGGTGGTGTACTCGTAGGCGCTTTCCAGAATTTTCTCCGGGGGCAGCGTCAGAAGGTGCTGCCGGTAGCTTTCCTGCTCGGCAAACATCTTTTGGTAGAGAAGTGTGTTTAATTCCTGATTCGTCGTAAGAATCAGCCTCCTTTCATTTTTGGGTATAGAAAAAGCACCCGCTGTGAGTAGCAGGTGCTTTCCGCATGGATTATTTATACTTATAGAGCTTTAGTAAGAGCGTGTTTACGTCCTCGGTGGGCATTCCCCTGGCAATGAGCTTGTTGCGGAATTGAATGAGGGCGTACTTTGCAAGGCGAAGCTCAGAATCACCCAAGGTTACATAACGCATTTCCTTCTTGACAAACAGCATAATGAATAGCTCCTTTGCTTTTTTCTCCTATTATACCGCATTCAAACCCAGGTGACAAATGTACGAACTGCCTGTGGTCCTTCATTTCACCGTGTTTCTTCCCTCGAAGATTTCTCCAGCTTCCGCAGCTTTTTTAGCGAGAAATCAATGATTCTCGATTTGCGCTCAGACAGGATCGTCATATAGAACTCCCGCTGTAAATCTGACAACACGGGTGTTCCTGCAATAATCTGCTGGATTACAGCCATATCGATTCTGGGAGCAATACGTTTCAGCGCCTGGTTGCAATCCGCATTTTTCAGAGACGAGATAAACTCAAAATAATTGATTTTTCTGCCGTCGAGTACAATAGGCGACAGTGGCTGATTGAAAATTCTTAAGTTGAGCGCATTTCGATCCGAGAGGACTTCCTGCATCTTTTCTTCATCTGCTTGTGGGAACAAGCTGCTGCCGCAGTCAAATACAGGCGCAAGCTGCATCTCGTCAGTCTGTGTGTTATATAAAAATCCCCAGTTTCCATTATGTCGGTCCCAGTTTCCAATCAGGGCATCTACGATGAACATATCCCAGAAGCGTTCCTTTAGAAGCACTTCATCTATTGCGGTCTGCTGCTCGAATGTATCCAGAATGTCAGATAATTCTGTCCCATAGCCATTTCGCACAGAATCGACGATTTGATTCTTTAAGGAAGCAAAATCTTGAAGCACAATGCCGGGAGAAGTGAAATCACGGCAGGCAACAACGATTTTTTCTTTTCCCTTTGGTGTATGGTAAGTGCCAAGCAGCACCTCCTGCACAGGAATACCCACGCTTTCAAAAATCTTGCATCCCAGATATTCCGAAATACAGCTGTTGCTATAGCTAAGATCGGGATTCCTGGTTGGAATGGCCGGGAATTTCAGCATATAGATATTTCCGTTGTAGACAACGGAGATTTTACTGCCATTTGCTCCTGCGTAAGTCTTCTTACGGATAGGAAGCCCCGTAAAGTCAATCAATCCAGTTCACCCGGCCTTTCAATATAGAGATATTTACTGCGTAGATACCATGCCTGATCCGGCGTTATCAAGTTTCCAACTTCGGCACTGTTAATATCGCTTTGTAGATTGCAATAATCGCAGTCCCAATCACTGTAGCCTTCGAAATCTTTCTTTTTCCATGCAAGGACCATTTTTTGAATGGACTCCATTAGGAAGGGCGGCAAATCCTTTTCGAGATAACTTTGATCAATCGGTTTCCCAGTTACAGAATCATATTCATGACAATCCATTTTCATGATTTCCTCCATACTGCATCCCAATGCTTCCGCCAATGCCCGAACTGTGCCGGCAGCGCATTTTTCAAGAGAACTTTTTCCGGAACAGATGTCCACAAGTGTGGTTTTGGGAATGCCGCTCATTTTTGACAGGTGGTATTTTGTGATACCATTTGCATCCAAGAAGTTTTGTAAATTCATCATGATCACCTCGCTAATGTCTACATTATATCGGTATACCGACCTTGTGTCAATAGCAGCCATGCAGAGGCTTTACCGTTCCCATCCCCGGGATTCCCGCTGGGGCTGGATTTCGCCCTCCTCCGGTACACCATCCACAATCTCATTTTCCCGCTTGTCCATGTTCAGTAGAATATTCAGATGATCCAGACGCGCGGATTTTTCTTTCAGTTCCTCCTCTCTGGGAAAGGGCTTCGCAACCTCCTGTTTGGCGTTCTCAACC
>DJQM01000032.1 GCA_002437585.1 Clostridiales bacterium UBA6386
GTTAAGTCGATAAGCATTTTTTGTAATTCACCTGTAGCATAAATTCTTTAATTTGTAAAGCATTATTTTTCTATACTTTGTATTGTATTTCAAATTGTATCGCTCTATATATACTGTAACGTCCGAGAATCTCAAAATTGGACACCTCAGAAAAATATTTTTCAAAAATTTTCTCAAGTCACGATTCCGTTACACCTTATTTTTAACAGGCAACGGGCAAAAAATCAACCGCCTCGACTTTACATTTACGCAACTGCCAGTTGCATAGCCAAGTTTCAACCCGAACCCCAGGGCGGCGAAAGTCACCTCGACTTTACATTTGCGCAACTGGCAGTTGCATAACCCATTCCTGCGGGCAAAAGAAGACCCCCCGGTGCCAAAAGGCACCGGAGGGCGAAGAAATAAGGAGGACGAAATCTAAGTTAAGGAAAATCTCTGCCGCACCATGCCGCACAGCAGCTCGGCGGCCTCCGGGATGGTAAACCGGGCGGAATTGATGAGCACATGGCTGTAATAGTCCGGCTCGCAGCCGCCGTATTCCCGGTGGTATTCCTCCCGGCTCCGATCCACCCGTTCGATCATTTTCCGAGCCGTCCGGAGATCCATGGCCAGCTGCCCGGTGCACACCCCCAGCCGGTACTCGTAGGGGGCATAGACCCGGATGTTGAACACATCCGTCCGATCCTTCAGCACCGCGTCGGCGCACCGACCCACAATAATGCAGCTTTCCTTCTGGGCCAAGTCCCGGATGATGTTGGACTGGGTCTGAAACAGCTCGTCCTGGACGCTCAAATTCCCGGTGCCAAGGGGGTACAGGCTCCGGAAGAAGCTGGTGCTGTGGGTGTCCTCGGTGTCGCTGACCTCCCGGACGGGAAGCCCCAGCCGGGCGGCGGTGGCCTCCACGATATCCCGGTCGTAGAAGTTGATCCCCAGCTCCCGGCTCATGGCCTGGGCAATGGGTCGGCCGTTGCTGGCAAACTGCCGGGTCAGGGTGATGACAAAGTGCTTCATAGAGCCGCCTCCTGCTTTTTCCGGGTCGTCCCCCGCCGCTGCATCCGCCGGACGGCGCAGGACAGGGCAAAGTTGATGACAAAATAAATCACAAAGGCCAGACCGAACAGGACGAACACGTCGCTGACCATCTGCCGGCCTACCCCGTTGAACATGTTGGAGGTGGCGAGAATTTTCCGCACCCGGCTCATCAGCTCAATGCAGGCCAGGTTGGCCAGATAGCTGGAGTCCTTCACCGTGGAGATCACCTGGCTCAGAAGGGTGGGCACCACCGCCCGGTAGGCCTGGGGCAGGATGATATAGCTCATGGTCTGCACCGTGGAAAAGCCCTGGGTGTGGGCGGCCTCAAACTGCCCCTTGGGGATGGCGTTCAGTCCGCCCCGGATGATCTCGGCAATGATGGAGGATTCAAACAGCACCAGAGCCACCACCGCCCGGAAGAGAATCTTCATTTCCACGCTGGTCAGCCCCCACATTTTCCGGGCGAAAAACTTGGGGCAGGGGCAGGCCACGAGACAGATGAAAATCCACAGAAGCAGGGGCGTATTGCGGAAAATCTCGATATAAACCGTAGAAATCCACCGGAAGATCCGGCTTTTCCCCGTACAGTAGTTCCGGCACAGAGCCAGAACGCTGCCCAGGAGGATGCTGATGACCACGGCCAGCACAGACAGCACCAGGGTGAAGACCACGCCCTTGCCGATGTAGCTCATCACGCCGGGATAGCCCAGAATGGAGAAGCTTGCCTGCCAGTTCATTTACGCCGCCTCCTTTGTCAGTTTGGTGCTCTGGGATTCCCGCCGCTTCAGGCTGGTCTCCCAGCGGGTAGCCAGATGGCTCAGGGGATAGCAGATGCAGAAGAAGAGGCATCCGCACAGGATGTAGGCCGGGGCGTAGGCTCCGCCGGTGCTGGCACCGGTGACGAAGCTGTAGGTCAGGCTGATCAGGTCTGCCCCGCCGACGATGTACAGGCAGCTGGTGTTCTTAATCAGGTTCACCATCTGGTTGACCATGGGCGGCAGGATAATTTTGATGCTCTGGGGCAGGATGATCTGCCGCATGGTGTCAAAATAGCCGAAGCCCTGACTTTCCGCCGCCTCGAACTGACCTTTTGGGATGGCGGCAATGCCCGCCCGAACCACCTCGGACATATAGGCTCCGGTGTAGACCCCCAGAGCCACAATGCCGGTGACGATGATGTCCGTTTTCACCCCGGAGAAGGCCAGCACATAGTACAGAAAGCACATCTGCAGAACCACCGGCGTATTCTGAATGAACTCCACATACACCCGGGCAACGATCCGCAGTCCCCGGCTCTGGGAGGAAGCCATCAGGCCGAAGAGAAAGCCCAGAAACAGTGCCAGAATCAGAGCCACTGCCGCGGTGCGCAGGGTGTTTCCGAAGCCGGTGAGAAAGGTAGCCCGGTAAACCCACAGCTTCTGCCAGGCAGCGGGGGAGAAAATTTCATCCATAGTGTATAACCTCCTTCGGTTCGGAAAGACTGGGAAAATTCTCCGATCATCCGGGGAATTTTCCCAATGTTTCCGGAATCGCGGGGTGGAAATCCACCCCGCGAAATCCAAAATCATCCTAAGTTGTAGTCCGCGATCCAGCCGGCGATGGTGCCGTCGGCCAGCTTGGCGGTGATAAAGTCCTCGCAGTAGGCACTGAAGCCGGAGCCCTTCTTGGTGGCAATGCCGTAGTCCTGTGGGGCGAACTCGTCGGCGATGTAGCTGCGCCCCTCGGTCTTGTAGACCGCCAGGATGGACTTATCCACGCAGAAGGCATCCACCTGTCCGGCGGCCAGCGCGGTGGAGATGCCGGGGTAGTCGTCGAACTGCTGGAAGGAAACGCCTTCCGTCCAGGTGGCGGGGTCAAAGGTCTCCTTGTCGAAGCCCGTGCCGTCGATAACGCCGGCATCAATCATGGCGGAGACCAGAGCCCGGGCGGAGGTGGAGCCGGAGGACACGCCCACCAGCTTACCCTTCAGGTCTGCCAGGGACTTGATGCCGGAGGAATCCTCCACCAGCACCGTTACATGGTCGGTGTAATAGGGGGTGGTGAAGTCCCAGCTCTGCTTGCGCTCGTCGGTGATGGTGAAGGTGGCCAGCACGCAGTCAATGTCGCCGGAATCCAGAAGCTCGGTACGGGTGGCGGCGGTGACGGTGGTGAACTCCACGTCCACGCCCAGCTGCGCGGCCAGAGCCTTGGCAATGTCAATTTCCATGCCGGTATACTCGCCGGTCACGGGATCCTGATAGCCGAAGCCGATGACGGCGTTCTTCACGCCCACCCGCAGGACGCCCCGGTCAACGATGGCCTGGACATCCGGATCCAGGGCGGCGGCAGTGGTCGCGGCGGTGGTGGCGGCAGGGGCAGCAGTGTCCGCCTCAGGGGCGGTGGTGGCGGCAGGGGCAGAGCTTCCGCCGCAGGCGGTCAGGCTCAGCACCAGCAGCCCGGCCAGGACACCGGATAATACTTTCGTCAGCTTTTTCATATTCTTTTCCTCCTTATTGGTTTCTTTCCCCTGGTCAGGGGGAGATATATTCAGGTCGAAGACCCAAACATCAGTGTTTCAGGATTTTCCCCAGGAACTGCTTGACCCGGGGATTCTGGGGATTTTCAAAGAAGTGCTCAGGGGTGCCCTCCTCGATGATCTGGCCGTCGGCCATGAACACCACCCGATCGGCAACCTTCCGGGCAAAGCCCATTTCGTGGGTCACCACCACCATGGTGATGTTCTCGGAGGCCAGCTTGATCATCACGTCCAGCACCTCCTGGATGGTCTCCGGATCCAGGGCGGAGGTGGGCTCATCGAACAGGATGATCCGGGACTGGCAGCACAGGGCACGGGCAATGGCGATCCGCTGCTGCTGGCCGCCGGAGAGGGTGGTGGGATAGGCACCGGCCTTGTCCCGCAGACCCACCACGTCCAGATAGTGATAGGCAAGTGCCTCCGCCTCCTCCCGGGTCTTGTGGTGGAGCTTCATGGGAGCCAGGGTCAGATTCTTCAGCACGGTCATATGGGGATAGAGGTTGAACTGCTGGAATACCATGCTCATGTACTCCCGAACCATCTGCCGCTTGTTCCGGTGGGTCAGCTCCTGCCCGGCAATGAACACCTTCCCGCTGGTAGGCTCCTCCAGGAAGTTCATGCAGCGCACGGTGGTGGACTTACCGGAGCCGGAGGGGCCGATGATGACCAGCTTCTCTCCCTCCGCCACGGTCAGATCCACATCCTTCAGCACATGCAGATCGCCGAACATCTTATTCACTTTTTCCAGCCGAATCATGTCGCCCATTGGCATCTCACCTCGAAAAAAGGACGCTTTGACTGCCTTCCGACAGTTCAAAGCGTCCTTGCTTTTGTCATATTATACTCGCCCGATCCCCCGGATGTCAATGCGGGGAATTTCCAAAATATTTCCCTTGCGGACAAATGTCCTTTGTGCAGAATCAACGAATTTCAGCCTTCCGTTTGTGAGAATCCGCCAAACCCTCTTAAGGTCGCATCCACATTGACCCAAAGGCAAAGAACGATATGTAAGCTCCTGCTCTGCATAAATGCTTCGGCTCTGATCCCTCCGGGGGCAAGGTTC
>DJQM01000039.1:0-338 GCA_002437585.1 Clostridiales bacterium UBA6386
CACTGCTCCGCCAACACCGACAAGGCCGGCAAGAACACCGCCATCTTCTTCGGCCTGTCCGGCACCGGCAAGACCACCCTGTCCACCGACCCCAAGCGTCTGCTGATCGGCGACGACGAGCACGGCTGGGACGACAACGGCGTGTTCAACTTCGAGGGCGGCTGCTACGCCAAGGTCATCAACCTGGACAAGGACTCCGAGCCTGACATCTACAACGCCATCCGCCGGGACGCTCTGCTGGAGAACGTGACCGTGGACGCAGACGGCAAGATCGACTTCGCCGACAAGTCCGTCACCGAGAACACCCGTGTGTCCTACCCCATCGACCACATCGAGAA
>DJQM01000039.1:414-13367 GCA_002437585.1 Clostridiales bacterium UBA6386
CCTTCGGCGTTCTGCCTCCCGTGTCCATCCTGACCCCCGAGCAGACCCAGTACTACTTCCTGTCCGGCTTCACCGCCAAGCTGGCCGGCACCGAGCGGGGCATCACCGAGCCTACTCCCACCTTCTCCGCCTGCTTCGGCCAGGCCTTCCTGGAGCTGCATCCCACCAAGTACGCCGAGGAGCTGGTCAAGAAGATGAAGGTCTCCGGTGCCAAGGCATATCTCGTCAACACCGGCTGGAACGGCACCGGCAAGCGTATCTCCATCAAGGATACCCGGGGCATCATCGACGCCATCCTGTCCGGCGCGATTCTGACCGCTCCCACCAAGACCATCCCCGTCTTCGGCTTCGAGGTTCCCACCGAGCTGCCCGGCGTTGACCCCGCCATCCTGGATCCCAGAGACACCTACCAGAACGTCGCCGACTGGGAGACCAAGGCTGCCGATCTGGCCGGCCGGTTCATCAAGAACTTCGTCAAGTACGAGGGCAACGACGCGGGCAAGGCTCTGGTCGCCGCCGGCCCCAAGCTGTAATTAGCTTTTAACCTATAACGCAGTCCACCCCCGGGAGATTTCCCGGGGGTGGATTTTCCTTTGGCTGGAAAGCTTCCAGATTTGCCTTATGATTTCAATTCGGTACGCGCTAAAAAAGAAGTTGTCATTGCAAGGCAGTCCGCAGACCAACGCCATGTTGTATCCAGGTACTCACTATGAAAACACCCCCTGCCTTTGATCGGCAGAGGGCGTTTTGGGATTCAAGGCGTTCTGATACTATTTCCTGATTAAAATATTGGATTTTAATCAGGAAAGCATTGCCTGAAGGCACTGCCTGTTTTGTGATTTATAAGGAAAGAAATCACAAAACAAGTCTCATAGGAACTCCATGCCCTTTGGGCAATTAAAATCTTTGGAAAAGATTTTAATTGGAGTTCCGTATGACAAAACGCCGGGAACGGGCTTTTCTCAGGAAGCCAGCCGCTCGTCGGCTTCCGCGCGGCCGCTCTCGTTCTTAATCTCCTGATAGGAGAACACGGCTCGCTTGCCGAAGTGGCAGTTGGCGATCTCCACGCAGTCCGGCTCGCAGTCGTGGACCCGACTGTCAATGGTGATAACCGCTTCCTCGCCGCCGTGCAGGACGATGGACTCCCGGTCGCCGGAGGTCGGGGGCAGGCACCACAGGCCGGCAACGCCGTCGTAGCTGTGATGCTGAATCTCAATGTCGCCGGAATGAACCCGGAACCGATAGGTGTGGGTGCCGGACCGGCCGGGCATATCCACGGCATAGCCGTGCATGGCAAATACAGGATGTAAGGTAACGTTCTTTTCTTCCATATCCGCGTCTTCCTTTCAGAGCCGCGAACCGCAAAGAGAAGCCTCAATCTCCTCCTTGGTTCGCAGTAAAATATCGTAAAACTGTCTGGCGTATCCCGTCAGGGGATAGTCCTCGTGGTAAATGAGCACGTCCGTATAGCGGTAGCGGTTTTCCGTGCAGGGGATCTGAACCAGGCCGTGCTGCCGCAGAACCTTCTCCGGCAGGGGAGAGACCCACATGTAGGTCTGGGGCACGTTGCTGAGGAAGTCGAACTGACTGCCCCGCTCGTAGAGGTAGATCCGCTTCTGACCCACCCCGGCGGCCTCCGGCAGGAAGGTCTGCTCATCGCCGTGAACCAGCTCCGTAAGCCCCGCCAGCTCCTCCGGGGAAATCCGGGTTCTGCCAGCCAGAGGGGACTCCCGGCAGACCAGCAGCCGGTAGGTAAAGCTCCAGATGGGCTTTACCCGCAGGTGCTTCTGATGAAGCAGCTGCCGGTTGGTTTCCTCCAGGAACTCCGGGTACCGGATGATTCCCAGCTGAAAGCCGTGGTTCAGGATGTTGTCAACGGCCTCCTGGGAATTGGTCTCGGAGAAATTGATCTGAATCTGCTCCCGGTTCTGAATGCCTTTGAAAAATTCGGTAAAGGCATAGGTGATGTAGGTGGCACGGGGGATGGAGATTTTCATGGCGGCCAGCCGCTCGTTCCGGCTTTGCAGCTGCCGCTCCAGAACCTCCAGCTTGTAGACGATCTGCCTCGCCAGCTCCAGGAAGGACTGGCCTTCCTCCGTCACCGCCGTTCCGGCCGGCGTTCGCCGGAACACCGCATAGCCCAGGACGCTCTCCAATTCCTTCATAGCCTTGCTCAGGCTGGATTGGGTGACGTACAGGTTCTGCGCCGCCTGGTTGATGGAACCGCACTGGGCGATTTCCACTGCGTAACGCATTTGTTTCAGGGATATATCCAACATTTCAGGTCACAGCTTTCTTATGCGCCCTTCCTGCTTCGCTGGCATTATAGCGCGGATGGGGGCGTTTTTGTAGTCTTTGTTTGGCATATGGTTATGAATGAAATTCATAACCATCCGCATAAATCATAACCCGAACCTGACCCGATGTCAAGTCCGGGCTTCGGATGAGAAGCGCAAAAACCGCGGCCTGCGCCGCGGTTTTTGCAACAAGAAAAGAGGAGAGGAAAAAATGAAAAAGATGATAGGTAGCAAATTTATAGAAACCGTCCGGGATTCGGACTGGGATGGGTCGCTTGATCTTTATGGCCTTATTATAACCGGGAAATATTAACGAAAAAAGTGGGAAGTTATTAAGCAAGTATTAAGTTTTGTGAAGAGTGTTCAGTTTTTTCTCAAAAACTTGTTGATATTTCCGACTTGACAAAATTCTCCGGGAAACCGGAATTGCAATCCGCTTTTTCCCATGGTATCATAGCTTTCGAGGTGAAGGCCATGAAGCATCCGCAAAATATCCGCATCGCCACGGACAGCCGGGAGGAAATTCTGCCGGACTTTTCCCCGGATTTTCCGTATCTGGCCTCCTGTGTGGAGCTGAGCCGGCAGCGATACCCCGGCGCGCCCTGGCACTGGCACCGGACGGTGGAGCTATTTTATGTGGAAACCGGTGCGGTGGAGTACATCATCCCGGAGGGGAGCTTCGTCTTCCCCGCGGGCACCGGGGGCTTTCTCAACGCCAACGTGCTGCACAGCACCCGGATCGTCTCCGGCTCCCAGCCCGCCGTGGAGCTTCTGCACCTGTTCGACCCGTCCTTTCTTGCCGGGGAGCGGGGCAGCCGGATCGAGGGGAAATACATCCTCCCCCTGGCCTCCGCCGGCCCCAGGCTTCTGTCTCTGCGCCCGGAGGATCCGGCGCAGGCGGGGATTCTGGCACTTCTGCGGGAAAGCTTCACCCTGTCCGACGGGGACTGGGGCTATGAGCTTCGGCTCCGGCAGACCCTTGGTGATATCTGGCTGGAGCTGTTTGATCTGGCGCGGCCGACAATGGAGGCCGGGAATGCCGCCGCTCCCTCGGACGCCCTCATCAAGGCACTGCTGGTATACATCCACGAAAACTACGCCCGGAATCTTTCCGTGGACGAGCTGGCGGCGGCGGTACACATCAGCCGCCGCGCCTGCTTCCGGGTATTCCGGGAAAATCTGTGGACGACCCCCCTGGAATATCTGCGCCAGTACCGGCTGGGGAAGGCCAGAGCCTTGCTGGAGAACACCCGGCTGCCCATTACGCAGATCGCCTATGAATGCGGCCTGGGCAGCAGCAGCTATTTCGGCAAGACCTTCCGGCGGGCCTTCGGCCGCACTCCCGGCGACTACCGGCGCAATTGGCACGATCGTGATAGAAATTGACATATATCGTATAGCAAGTCTGCCAAATATGTACTAAACTGTCAGCATAACCATAAGGAAGGAGTCTATTTATGCTGCTGTCCCGCTATACCGCCGAGCAGGCTCTGGAGGAAGCCGGTCTGTCGAACCCCGGCCCCTGGATAAGTCACAGCCGGTATGTGGCTCTGGCCTGCCGGAACATCGCCGCCCGCTGTCCCAGGCTGGACGCGGACGAGGCCTATATTTACGGAATCCTCCACGACATCGGCCGCCGCGCAGGCGTTACCTCCGAGCGGCATCTTCTCGACGGCTACCGCTACTGCATGGCACGGGGCTGGACGAAGGCCGCCCAGATCTGCATTTCCCACGCCTTTATGGTGAAAACCATCGATTCCTCCATCGGCGTTTTCGACATGCCCCCGGAGGACAAGGAATTCATGGGCAGCTTCATCGACCGGGCGGTCTACGACGACTATGACCTGCTGGTGCAGCTGTGCGACGCGCTGGCGCTGCCCTCCGGCTTCTGCCTGCTGGAAAAGCGGTTTGTGGACGTGGCTCTGCGCTACGGGCTGCACCCGGCCACCCTGGATCGGTGGAAGGCGGTGCTGGCCATCAAGGAGCATTTTGAGGGGCTTATGGGCTGCTCCATCTACGATTGCCTGCCCGGTGTCGTCGAAAACAGCCTCCGCTGAAGGCGAAAAATCTGACCTTCCGCTGCAGCCTCACCCGGTTCACTCACCAGGCGGCCTCCTCCGGCCGCGGTGAATCGGTCGGAGGTTCGGGAGAAAACAGGCGGAATCCGGAAGCGCGTCAGGTCTTCGGCTCCCGCCGAAGACCTTGACTTTTTCGTCGGACACTGCTACCATATGACTATCGGAGTCAGAAGGCCGCAGCAGGCGGCTTTTCCGAATCCGAATGGTTAGCCGGGGCGTGCAGGCGCGAGCCTGCCCGGCCGGAGCGCGTCAAGGAGGGGGCATTATGTCCTTTTTCGAGAATACCCGCAAGCCGGAGGGCTTCGGCGGGGAGCTGATGGTTTCCATGATGAATCTGGGGCACCGTGCCCTGTCCCGCTGGGGGCTTTCCTTCCTGAAGCTGCCCCCGGACGGCCGGGTGCTGGACTGCGGCTGCGGCGGCGGGGCAAACCTGAAAACGCTGCTGAAACAATGCCCCCAGGGCATCGTCAAGGGCATTGATGATTCCGCCGTCAGCGTGGAGAAGGCCAGAGCCGTAAATGAAATCGCCGTCCGGGAAGGCCGGTGCGTGGTGTGGCAGGGCAGCGTAGAGCGGATCATCTTCGCCGCCGGCTGGTTCGACGCCGTCACCGCCTTTGAGACCGTCTACTTCTGGCCCAGGCTGCCCCAGTGTTTCCGGGAGGTTCACCGGGTGCTGAAGCCCGGCGGCACCTTCCTGATCTGCAACGAATGCGGCGGCGAAAACCCCAGGGACGAAACGTGGACGAGAATTGTCTCCGGCATGACCATCTACACGGGCGCCCAGCTTGCGGCCTTCCTGGAGCAGGCCGGATTCCGGGACATTCAGATCCACCGGCACCCCAAGGGCTGGCTCTGTCTCACCGCCCGGAAATGACCTGCCCCGAAATACAAAATCAGCCCCCTTCTCCGCCGGGCGGAGAAGGGGGCTTCTGCATTCCTTTTACCGGGTCAGGGAAATTTTACGGAAAGCACGCTCAGTGCTTGTGGCAGCTGCCGCAGGCGGCACAATGGGCGCAGTTGCCGCCGCAGGAGGACTTTCCCCGCTTTTTGTCCCGTATCATGACACGGATCACCAAAGCAACCACCGCCAATAGAATCAGGCAAACAACAATCGTACCGATATTCGCGCCGAGCCATTGCAGCATAAAAATCACTCCATTTCAAAAGATACCATTTGGAGCCAGGCAGAACGCCTGGCTCCGGAATTTTGCTCTTACACCTTGGACAGCTTGGTCGCTTCCTTGTAGGGCTTGAACAGCATGTAGATCATGCCGGCCAGAACCGCCACGGCGCAGACCAGACCGATCACATTGACGTTGCCGGTGAACAGGTCGCCGAACTGATTGATCATCAGGGAGATGCAGTAGGCGAAGCCGCACTGATAGCCGATGGCGAACCAGGTCCACTTGGCGTTGTTCATTTCCCGCTTGATGGCACCGATGGCCGCGAAGCAGGGGGCGCACAGCAGGTTAAACACCAGGAAGGAGTAGCCGGTAATGCCGTTGAAGACGGTAGCCAGGTTCTGATACACGGTGCCGTCGCCGCCGCCGTACAGGATGCCCAGGGTGCCGACGATGTTCTCCTTGGCCACCAGGCCGGTGATGGAAGCCACAGCGGCCTTCCAGCTGCCCCAGCCCAGGGGGATGAAGATCCAGGAGATCAGGCTGCCGATCTTGGCCAGGATGGAGTAGTCGATCTCCTCCTCGCTGAGCATCCGGAAGGTACCGTCCACGAAGCCGAAGTAGGTGGTAAACCAGACGAAGATGGTGGACAGCAGGATGATGGTGCCGGCCTTCTTGATGAAGCTCCAGCCGCGCTCCCACATGCTGCGCAGGACGTTGGTCACGGTGGGCATATGGTAAGCGGGCAGCTCCATAACGAAGGGAGCGGGCTCACCGGCGAACATCTTGGTCTTCTTCAGCATAATGCCGGAGAGGACGATGGCGGCCATGCCGATGAAGTAAGCGGAGGTAGCCACCCATGCGCTTCCATTGAACAGCGCGCCGGCGATCATGCCGATGAAGGGAACCTTCGCGCCGCAGGGGATGAAGGTGGTGGTCATGATGGTCATCCGGCGGTCACGCTCGTTCTCGATGGTACGGGAGGCCATAATACCGGGCACGCCGCAGCCGGTACCCACCAGCATGGGGATGAAGGACTTGCCGGACAGACCGAACTTCCGGAAGATACGATCCAGAACGAAGGCGATACGCGCCATGTAGCCGCAGGCCTCCAGAATGGCCAGCAGCAGGAACAGCACCAGCATCTGGGGCACGAAGCCCAGAACCGCGCCCACACCGGCCACAATGCCGTCCAGGATCAGACCGCTGAGCCAGTCGGCCACGTTGGCCTTCTCCAGCAGATTGCCGATCAGAACGGGAACGCCGGGCACCCAAACGCCGTAGTTCGCGGGATCCGGCTCCTCGTTGCCGTAGCTTTCCAGGGTAGCCACAGCGGCCTCGTAGTCTTTCAGGGAAGCGGTCTCGGTGGTGATATCCAGAGTCTCCTCGTCCTCGACCTCGTAGGGGAAGTCGCCGGTGGGAGCCTGGCCGTTCTCCTCGACGTAGGCGTTATAGCCGTCCACGATCAGAGAAGCCGCGCCGTACTCGTCCGCCGCCTCACTGTAAGCGGCGGAGCCGATGCCGAACAGGTGCCAGCCGTCGCCGAACAGGCCGTCGTTTGCCCAGTCGGTGGCGGAAGCGCCCACGCCGACCATGGCGATGTAGTAAACCAGGAACATGATGACCGCGAAGATGGGCAGACCCAGCCAGCGGTTGGTGACGATCTTATCGATCTTGTCGGAGGTGGTCAGCTTGCCGGCGGAGTGCTTCTTGTAGCAGGTCTTGATGACCTCGCCGATGTAGACATACCGCTCGTTGGTGATGATGCTCTCGGCGTCGTCGTCCAGCTCCTTCTCGGCGGCCTCGATGTCGGCCTCGATGTGCGCCGTGGTCTCCTTGCTCAGACCCAGCTTTTCCATGACCTTGTCGTCACGCTCGAAGATCTTGATGGCGTACCAACGCTGCTGCTCCTCGGGCTGATCGTGCAACGCGGCCTCCTCGATGTGGGCAATGGCGTGCTCCACGGGGCCGGAGAAGGTGTGCATAGGCACGGTCTTGCCGTTCTTGGCGGCATCGATGGCAGCCTCGGCAGCGGCCATGACACCGTCGCCCTTCAGGGCGGAAATCTCAACGACCTTGCAGCCCAGAGCCTTGGACAGCGCATCAACGTCAATCTTGTCGCCGTTCTTGCGGACAATGTCCATCATGTTGATGGCGATGACCACGGGAATGCCCAGCTCGGTCAGCTGGGTGGTCAGGTACAGGTTCCGCTCCAGGTTGGTGCCGTCGATGATGTTCAGGATGGCGTCGGGCCGCTCATCAATCAGGTAATTCCGGGCGACCACTTCCTCCATGGTGTACGGAGACAGGGAATAAATGCCGGGCAGGTCGGTGATGGTAACGTCGGTATGCTTCTTCAGCTTGCCTTCCTTCTTCTCCACCGTAACGCCGGGCCAGTTGCCCACGAACTGGTTGGAACCGGTGAGGGCATTGAACAGTGTGGTTTTGCCGCTGTTAGGGTTGCCCGCAAGGGCAATTCTGATATCCATGATACTCTCCTTCTGTCAGCACTCGCTAACGTTTTATCAAACCGGGGCTTGCGCCCCTATGATTGACTGGGGTCTTACTGAATCTCGATCATTTCGGCATCCGCTTTCCGGATGGACAGCTCATAGCCGCGGACATTGACCTCGATGGGATCGCCCAGGGGAGCAACCTTCCGCACAAAGACCGCAACGCCCTTGGTAATGCCCATGTCCATGATTCTGCGCTTGACGGCGCCCTCGCCGTGAAGCTTCACCACGGTGACGGTGTCGCCGACCTTTGCCTGCTTCAGTGTTTTCATACCGAATCCTCCTTTTTCCTTGTTAAACCATAATTTTCTGAGCCATTTCCTGACTGATGGCCACCCGGGATTCCTTCACCTTGACGATGACGTTGCCGCCCATGGTGGTGACAACGGACACCACAGAGCCGACGACGAATCCCAGGTTCTCCAGATGCTGTTTGACTTCCGGCTTTCCGCCGATCCGCTTGATGACGTATTCCTCACCGGCATCCGCAACCGTAAGCGGCATGGAGAACACCTCTTTTTCTGATTTTTTAGATTAGCAAAAGCTAACCTAAGCACGCTAATATTGGTTAGCTCTCGCTAACCTTTTGTATAATAGCCTAACAGAAACCATTTGTCAAGTGATTTTTCAGAATTTTTCCTTTTTGTCACAACAAATTTTCCCGGGAGCTATCGGTGCAAACCTGTCACAATGCGCGGCTGCAACGGCTGCGAGGAAGCGTCAGGCACCTCCGGGGAAGCCATTTTATGACGCAAAAAAGACCCCGCAAAGGGGCTGATACCATTCCGGTTAAACCGGCTCACCTCCCGGCGGCCACAGCGCCGCCGGTGAACCCGCCCGGAAGCGGCACGTTTCCCTTTCAGCGGAAGGGGCGAAGATGGCCGTATTCCGTATCGGAAGGCTTGCTTCCATGCCGGAGCGCCCTTTATAACGGAACGCCAGTGAAAATCCTTCCAAAGGGTTTTCACTGGCGTTCTGTCTGTCATTTTTCCTTATTCCTGCGTGCCGCTTTCAATCAGCATCATCAGCTCCAGCACGCTGCGGAAGCTCTGAAGCTGATCCTGCTCCATCCACACCAGCTTCCCCTGCCAGCTGGAATTGCGGCGGTAGAGAACCTGCAGGTGGAAGGTGGCGATAGCCCCCTGGGGCAGGCTGTCCTCCGGGGCGGGCAGGCACTCCGGCAGCTGCAGCTGCCGGAAGGTTCTGGGCTCGGTGAAGGACTGCAGCTGACCCTCCTCATCCAGCAGGGAATTGACGCGCAGCAGGCACTGGGTCAGGCAGGAGAAGACCTCTGCCTTCCGACCGGGGAAGAAAAGCCGACCGCTGAGAACGCCCTTTTTGTGGCTGTCCGCGCAGATAAGAATTTCCCGGGGCGTGGTGTGAAATTTGGTTTCCGTATCCATAAGAAACGCTCCTTTCCTTGATTGCCAATAGTCTATCACAGGGGCATTTCACTTAGCGTTACCAAGCCGGGCAGGATCCAGAAAAATACTCTCGCCGGCCAGGAAATTCCAGGAAAATGCCTTGGTCAGCTCCCCCAGGGACACGGGAACCGCCCGGTCGATCAGCCCGGCGGCGAAGGCCAGCTCGCCCAGAAGCTGCTCCCGGGTGAAACGCTGCCGCAGAACGCCCAGATCCAGATCCCGATCCCGCTTGCTCAGCCGTCGGCCGTCGGGAGAGAGCAGCATGGGCACATGGGCGTACTGCGGGTGAGGAAAGCCGAACAGCTCCTGCAGATACATCTGCCTGGGGGCGGAGCTGAGCAGATCCATGCCCCGGACAACCTCAGTGACCCCAGCCTCCCCGTCGTCCACGGTGACGGCCAGCTGGTAAACGTAGACCCCGTCCGCCCGGCGCACCACCATGTCCCCGCAGTCGGTGGCCAGATTGGATCGGTAGGTACCCTGGATTTTGTCCTCCACCGTCCAAACCCGATCCGGAACCGTCACCCGCCAGGCCGGGTCACGGTGAAAGGCCGCCCGCGCTTCTTCCGTCAGATTCCGGCAGGTGCCGGGGTAGACGTAGGTGCCGTCGGACAAGTGGGGGGCGTTGACGCTGTGGAGCTGACTGCGGGTGCAGTAGCAGGGGTAAAGGAGGTCCTTTTCCCGGAGCATTTCAAAATATCTGTCATAGACGGCGGAACGGCGGCTCTGCGCCGGGGTTTCCCGATCCCAGGTAAGCCCCAGCCAGCGCAGGTCGTCCCGGAGAATTTCCGCGCATTCCGGGCTGGTGCGCTGGGTGTCCAGGTCTTCCATCCGCAGCACCATTTCCCCGTCCCGGCTCCGGACGGACAGCCAGGCGATGAGAGCGGCGAAGACGTTGCCCAGGTGCATCCGCCCGGAGGGCGTAGGGGCGAACCGGCCTACGGGCTTCAGATCAGCCATTGGAGCCACCATCCTAAAATCGCCAGAATTGCCAGGATTTCCAGGCAGGCCAGGAACACCAGCCCCTTGATGCCCTTTTTCTTCGGCAGGAGCATATATCGATCCTCATCGTCCTCGTCCAGGGGGACGGGGCGGCGGTTCTTCTTTTTCCGCTTTTTCCGGGGCTTTTCTTCTTCCTCGTCTTCAGAATCCCCGTCCCAATCGTCCTCTGGATCCTCGTCCTCGCCGCCGTAGAGGATTTCCTCCAGCTCATCATCCAGAAGCTCGTCCTCCAGCCAGACCAGCTCCTCCTTGGGGTCGTCGTGAAACAGCATAGCCACCCCTCCTTTTGGCCTATTCTACCTGATTTTTCGTAGAAAGTAAAGGGCGGGTTGCCCCGGCTATAAGCAGGAAAACCTTCGTAAGCATCCGTAGGGGTCGATGCCCTCATCGACCCGTCAAATCGGCAGCGCGTACCGGCGGGCCGATGAGGGCATCGGCCCCTACAAGTTCTTGCAAAGGCTCTGCTGAACATGCAAAAATGCCCCCTCCGATGGAAATCGGAGGGGGCGGATGTTTACTTGGCGTATTCGACGGCCTTGGTCTCCCGGATGACGTTGACCTTGATCTGGCCGGGGTATTCCAGCTCGGCCTCGATCTTCTTGGCCACGTCCCGGGCAAGCAGGATCATATTGTCCTCGGTGACCACCTCGGGCTTGACCATGATCCGCACCTCCCGGCCGGCCTGGATGGCGTAGGCCTTCTCCACGCCGGGATAGGAGCCGGTAAGCTCCTCCAGCTTCTGCAGCCGGCGGATATAGTTCTCCACGTTCTCCCGACGGGCACCGGGACGGGCGGCGGAAATGGCGTCCGCGGCCTGCACCAGCACGGCGATGACGGTTTTCGGCTCCACGTCCCCGTGGTGCGCCTCAATGGCGTTGACGATGACGGGATTCTCCTTGAACTTCCGGGCAAGATCGGCGCCCAGCTGCACATGGCTGCCCTCTACCTCGTGGTCGATGGACTTGCCCAGGTCGTGCAGCAGTCCTGCCCGCTTGGCCATAGCCACATCCACGCCCAGCTCCGCGGCCATCAGGCCAGCGATGTGAGCAACCTCGATGGAGTGATTCAGCACATTCTGACCGTAAGAGGTACGGTACTTCTGACGACCCAGAATTTTCACCAGCTCCGGGTTCAGGTTGTGCACGCCGGTTTCATAGCAGGCTCGCTCACCCTCTTCCCGGATGGTGCGATCCACTTCCTTGCGAGCCTTCTCCACCATATCCTCAATCCGGGTGGGATGGATCCGGCCGTCGGCGATGAGCTTCTCCAGAGCCAGCCGGGCAACCTCCCGGCGGACGGGATCGAAGCTGGAAACGGTGATGGCCTCCGGAGTGTCGTCGATGATCAGGTCAACGCCGGTGATGGTCTCCAGCGTCCGGATGTTCCGGCCTTCCCGGCCGATGATCCGACCCTTCATTTCGTCGTTGGGCAGGGTGACGACGGAGACGGTGGCCTCGGCGGCGTGATCGGCGGCGCACCGCTGGATGGCGGTGGCAATGATCTCCCGACCCTTTTCCTCGGCCTCGTCCTTCAGCTGCTGCTCGATCTCCTTGATCTTCATGGCGGCCTCGTGGCGGACTTCGTCCTCCACGTTCTTCAGTAGGCACTCCTTGGCCTGATCCTGGGTCAGCTGGGAGATTTCCTCCAGCTTCTGAAGCTGCTGCTGCCGGACGGCCTCTGCCTGGCTCTGCGCCTCGGCGGCCTTCTGGAGCCGACGGTTCAGCTCCTCTTCCTTGCGCTCGTAGGCCTCGGTTTTCTTATCAAGGGTGGATTCCTTCTGTTCCAGACGACGCTCCTGCTTGCTCAGCTCGGCGCGGCGCTCCTTGACTTCCTTTTCGTACTCTGTGCGTGATTTATGGATCTCGTCCTTGGCCTCCAGAAGCATTTCCTTCTTCCGGCTCTCACCGGAGCGGATGGCTTCGTTAATGAGCCGGGTGGCCTCGGTTTCGGCGGAGCCGATCTCCCGCTCGGCCACCTTCTTCCGGTAGAGAACACCGGCGGCGAAGCAGACGGCGGCAGCCGCCAGAGCACCCAGAACGATCAAAAGGATCAGATACCATTCCATAATCTGAAAACGCACCTCCTTCTTAAAATTGGCACAGAAGGGGTGGCGCTTATACCCATGTGAAATTGTGCATGACAATCGGCTGAGGGAAATCCCCCAGAGAATTGAAAAAGCAAAACGCCAGCACTGGGCGTAAAACGCATACCCCGGCTAAGCCGGATAAAAATGAAACGCTGTCCGGGTGCATTCATCCCGGAAGCGTACACCATACCTAACCTATTTTACAAGCACTCTGCCGGAATGTCAAGGACAAAGATAGCAAAAATTGTGAAAACTGCCCTTTCCTCAGAGAATTTCTCAGCCGATCCCGGTCTGCCGCATTGACAAGCCTCTGTGCCCATGGTAAAATAACCCGGTTATCCGCGATACGCGGGCGTGGTGGAATTGGTAGACTCGGTGGATTTAGGTTCCTCTGGCTTCGCCGTGCAGGTTCGAGTCCTGTCGCCCGCACCA
>DJQM01000021.1 GCA_002437585.1 Clostridiales bacterium UBA6386
CCTAAAGGCCTTGGCAAAGGTTACAGGACGGACACATCTGACGATGCGTCCATCCTGCAACCTGTCATATGCCACATCGATTTTTTCCTCTTTCATTGGGTCATATCTATTTACAGCACAGAAAATCCGAAAAAAGTCAAAAAAGTGTTCAGAGAGAAATCATACTGAACAGCAATTAAAATCTTTTTTGAAAGATTTTAATTGCCCGAAGGGCAAGGCGTTCCTATGAGACTTGTTTTGTGATTTCTTTCCTTATAAATCACAAAACAGGCAGTGCCTTCAGGCAATGCCTTCCTGATTAAAATCAAAGATTTACTGTGAAACTACTCATTCTTTGGCTAATGGCGCAGAAAACACCCCCCTAAAAAATTCGTCAGAATTTTTTAGTTTTATGCGGGTACGACTGTAGCTTGAAAACCCAACGCTATCAATTTCTTTATCAGAGCATTTTTCTTTTTCTCGATATTAAACTGATTGTAGTAATTCGAGCCAAGGTCATGATACGGTACTTGTTCCTTAATGACATGATAGATTGCAATCAGCATGGAGTGAGCAACTGCAACGTAAGCTCTTTTCTTCCCTCTGTGCGCACTAATCCGAGCAAATTGGGCACTGAAATAGGAATCTTTGACCTTTACTGCCGAATGGGCACACAAAACTAATGTGGTTCTCAGAACTGCGTTCCCTTTTGCGGTTCTTCCGGATTTGCGCTTCTTTGCACTTTCGTTATTTCCAGGACACAGTCCTGCCCACTTTGATATGTGCTTATCTGTGGGAAATCTGCCCATGTCCGTTCCAATTACAGAAATAATAGCCTGCGCACTGTCGTTCCCAATTCCCGGAATTGCTTTCATATCCTCAACGCATTTCTTCTCATCGGGATTCATAAAGTTATTGATTTCTTCGTTAAGATTGGAAATGTGTCCTGCCAGTTCGTCTAAATGCTTTAGAAGCTCTTTCAGCACTCTTCGCTGCATCTTTGACAGCACTCCGTTCATGTCATCTATCAATTGCTCTGCGTTTGCCTTTAAGTTCCGTGCAATCTCCTTTTTACTAAGCATCTCGTCGTATTTTGCACGGTCAAATTTTTCACCGGACAAAATCACATTTAGAATATTACGAGAGCTTTTCCCGTCTATTTCGGATACAGTTCCGGATAGCTTTATATTTGCTCCTTCCAAAATCTTTTGCAGCCTGTTTCATTCCCTTGCTCTATCTTCAATCAAGCTCTTACGGTATCGCACAAGCTCCCGCAATTCCCGCTGGTCTTTGTCTGGAATATAACTTGCTTTCAGCAGTCCGTGTTGAAGCAAATCTGCTATCCATTCTGCATCCTTCGTGTCTGTCTTTCGACCTGGCACCGTTTTCATATGCTGCGCATTTAATCAGGAAATAGTATCAGACCCCAGAGAAGTGCCGCCGGAAGGGGCTGGATGAAAAACATGACACAGAAGGTGACGGCGAAGGTGACGAAAACCTCGCCCGTTTTCCAGCTGGGGCGCAGGGAAGGGAAGCGGCGCAGAAGGAGCCTGCCCAGGCACCAGCCCAGGCCAGCACCCAGGGTGTTGGTCATCAGGTCGTTCACGTCCGTTGCCCGGCGGGCGAACAGCTGCAGCAGCTCGATAGCCAGGGAAAAACCGAAGCCAAAGAGGGCGGTGCGGAAAAAGGAGCGGTAGCGTTTCCACAGAACCGTTAACCCAAAGCCCAGGGGGATAAAGAGCAGCACGTTCAGAAGACTGTTTTTGTAGTCCGAGAACATATAGGCGAAGGGATGCAGATTGATATTCCGCTCAAAGCGGAAATAAAGCAGGCTGGGCAGGCCTACCCCCGCGTCCACCGCAGCCAGGTACAAAGAGAAAACCAGGCAGACAGCTGCCCGGCTTGCATTGCGGAAGTAAAAACGGTTGAGACACCAGAAGGCCGGAATCAGGAAAAGGGACGCGATTCCCACCTCCAGGCACAGGGAAAACAGTCGATGCATGGATAACCTCCCAGGGGTATTGTCAGAAAACCACCTTCAGGCACAGAATGGCCAGCACGCAGCAGCAGGCATTCAGAGCGAACCGGGAGTCCCGGCGGATATCCGAGGCCTTACGCTCGTATTTCTCGTGGTATGTTTGAATTGCGCCCATAATGGTCTCATCCGTAGGCACCGAAACCTTGGGATTGCGCGCCATGAAGGACAGAAAATAGATCTGAAGGGCATCCTCGTACTGCTTGTGCTCCCGGAGCTGAGTGGGGAAGGTGTCGTTGTGGGCGTATGTAAAGGCATCGGTGGTATAGTGAATCAGCTTGCCCAGGGTGTAATAGTCATACAGGCCAAGCT
This sequence comes from Clostridiales bacterium UBA6386, assembly GCA_002437585.1. Taxonomy (GTDB): domain Bacteria; phylum Bacillota; class Clostridia; order Oscillospirales; family Oscillospiraceae; genus Faecousia. The sequence continues at coordinate 2,327 of DJQM01000021.1, forward strand.
GCTGACGATTTTCCAGCCGGCCGGCCATGGTGGTCATGAACCGCTGGGCGTTTTTGTAATTGTGTCCCCGGAGCCACTGGCAGCGAAGGGAGCCTTTCAGGTAGGTGGCCGGATTCCGATCCGGTTCGATGCAGCCAAGCCGGAAGGCAAGGGCGTACCGCTTTGGAATACCGGGCATATAGTGATCCAGCAGATACTGGGCGATGATCAGATGGCTTTTTCCGCGCATTTCTTATGACCTCGATCAAATGATTTTTCCCGATTATAGCACAAGAATCCGAAAAAAGTGTGAATAAACCGGATTTTTATAGATACGCATAAGTTCTGACAACGCGGACGTGGCTCCTTTTGGTATTAATCACGAAGCGGCTCCGGTTCCCGGAGCCGCTTGGGGAGATATTTAACCAACGGTGAAGGGAAGCTTGGCCAGCTGCATTCCCTCGATGTACAGATCCAGCACATAGCTTCCGGCCTGGTCGGGCACCTTTGGCAGGGTCAGCTCGCCGCTCTGGCGATTGCCGCCGGTCCAGATGTTTTTCCAGTAAAGCTTCTGGGTGGAGGTGTAGTCAGACAGCACATTGCCGTAGCTGTCCCGGATGGCGTAGAGCACCTCGACCTCCGTGCCGGGCAGGTAGAAGCTTTCCGAATTGCGCAGGGCAACGGAAATGCTGTCGCCCAGAGAGAAGCTGGTGGTAAAGTCGGCGGAGTCAATATCCTCGGCGTGCCAGGCGTCCTCTGGGGTTACCAGCAGATCCGCCTGGAGGGAGTGGATATCAAAGCCAAACTGGTCGAAATCCGCAGCCGCCGGGCAGGTATAGGTCTGGGTGCCGCCCAGAACAGAGGTGCCGCTGGCAGCCTGCAGGGTCAGGGAATACTTGGCACCGGGAATCCTTGGGGTGATGTCCGCTGTGGCCTTGTCCGCCTTCACCACGCTCTGGCCGCCGCCGTCGATGGTGTAAAGCAGGAGCCATCCGCCCTTTGGGGCGTTTCCGGCAAACTCCCAGGAGGCTGTAAGCTTCCGGGCATCGGTATCCTGAACGGCAAGGCTCTCAATCCGGATGGGATTGGCAGTGACGCCGGTTCTCACGGGTTTGGTCATGCCGGAGGCAACAATTTCCAGCGTGTAACTGCTGGAGGGGTCAATGCCCACGAAGGTGGCTTGGGTGTCCGTGACGGTTTTTCGCTCGTCATAGCCATTGTCACCGTAGCAGCGCACGTCCCAGCTGTCCACCACCACGTCGCCGGGAGCGTCCCAGGTCAGGGTGATCTCACTGTCGCTGGCAGCGGAGAGACGAAGGTTGTCCGCCAGAATCAGCCGGGAGCCCATGAGCTGGAGGGTTTTCTGACCGCCCAGGGTCAGATCCTTTCCGGCATCCAGGGTAAAGGTGTACATTTTGCCCACGGAAAGGTCGGAAATTTCCACGGAATGACCCTCAAAGGTGACCTCCTTGGCTTCCTCGCCTTCAGCCGCGTAACGGACAGTCCAGCGGCTTGGTTCGTCGCCCTCCACGGTGAAGTTCAGCACCACAGAGCCGTCCTTGGTGCCGCCTACGGAGGTAAAGGAGAGAATGTTGGTGGTAGCGTCGGTGGTGAACACGTCGGAGGTCTTGCCAGTGAGCTTATGGAAGCCGCTCACATCCAGCTGGACGGTGTAAACCGTGCTGGGACTCAGGTCGGTGAAGATGGCGGTACCGCCGCTGAGGGGCTGGCGGCTGCTGTTGCCGTGGCTGTCGGAGCAGATCACGGTGAGCTTGGACTCCGGAATCTGACTGTCCACCTTCACGGTGAGCTGATCCCGGGTGCCGGTGATGAGAATTTTCTCAATGGCCTGTAAGTAGATGTTCTGGTAGTACCAGAAGCCGGCAAGGCCGGCCATGGACAGAGCCAGCAGGAAGGTCAGAGTTGAGATGAGCTTCTTGGCTCTGCGTTTATACTTTGGATCGGCGTACTTCTTTTCCGCTTTTTTTGCAGGAACCTTCGGGGGGGCGTCGGGCATCAAAGGATCCCGGGGGATATCCTCACTGTCCAGAAGCTCGGTTTCGTCCTTGGCAAAGGCGAAGGGATCCGGTTCCTCCGCCTGGGGAACCACCACGCCAACCGGAGTCTCATGCCGGATCAGACTCTCCGCCTTGTCGAGAATTCCGGCGAAGTCATCCTTGGGCGGCTCCGGAGCGGCGGGGGGAGCGGGAGGAACTTCCTCCACAGGCTCGTCGATCAGCCCCTCCAGGGAGTCCATATCCAGCTTCATGACCGCCTCGTAGGTCAAAGGCACATCCGTGGGCAAAACCGGCTGGGGTTCTGCTGGAGCGGTCGTCGGCTCGTCCGTTTCGGGGGCTTCCCCGACAGGCTCCGCTTCCGGCTTCTGAGCAGCATCGGCTTCCGGCTCGGCAGTCTCAGACCCTGTCTCCGGTTCCGGCGCGGAAGGAATCTGCGCAGGTGCCGCTTCCTCGGCAGGCGATTCCGGCTGAGGCTCAACCGCTGGGGCTTCCGGCACGGCAGCCTGGGGTTCTTCGGCTGCTTCCGGAACCGCGGCTTCCGCAGTCTCCGGCTCTGAAGTTTCCGGTTCCGAAGGCTCCGCCTGGGGGGCTTTCTTAGGGATGGTCTCGCCCAGAGCCGCGATAGCGGCGGCATCCAGGGGTGTGTGGGGGGTGATGGGGGTATCGTTGACGGCGTTGCGCTGCATGTAGGCGGCCAGAGCCTTGCCCAAGTCAGAAGGACTGCTCCAGCGGCTCTTGGGATCCGGGTGGATGGCCTTCATAATGATTTCCGCCAGCTCATAGTCTGCGTTGGCCGGGGGAGGAAGGCCTTCCTCCGGTGCCTTGTCCTGGTGGGGCAGCTGGCCGTCATTGTAGAGTTGATAGAGGATCATGCCCAGGGCATAGGTGTCCGCGGTGAGATTCAGCGGTTCCATGGGGTCGAAAAGCTCCGGGGGCGTATACCGGCTCTGGTATTTTTTCGGCAAGGCGGTATAGCTCAGGGCGTCCAGCGAAATGAAGCCCAGGTCGCCGATCCGGTATTGCTTCTTGTCGGAAACGAAAATATTTCCGGGCTTCAGAGCCACATACAGCGAGCCGGCCTGACGGCACACCGTCAGGGCGGCGCACAGATCCAGACCCAGGTTGATGGCCTCCAGATGGGTCGCCGGGTTCTTGCGCAGGTACTTTTCCAGGGTACGCTTGTAGCTGCCAACAAGATACACCTGATAGCCCAGCCGCTTGCGGGTAATGGGCACCAGCTGCCAGCCCTCATAGGACAGGAAGCCGTCCAGCTGAGACAGCTTTTTCAGGAATTCCGCTTCCTTCAGCACGTCCTCACTGACCTGACGGTAGTAGTCCATGGCGTCCGCCGGGTCCTTGTAGGCACCGGCCAGAAGCAGTGCGTCCAGCTGGGTCTGGGATGGGGGGATGGTGATGATCTTGACGATATATTTCTTCTCCTCCCGGATGGCGGGACAGCAGCTGACACCGTCGTGCTCACCCATGGGCTGACCCATGGTAAAGCCGTCAAGCAGGGGGGAGATCAGAATTGGTTCGGACATGGTTATCGCCTCCTTTAAGCATCCATTGACGATACCCCTTTATCATAATGGAATTGTCGAAAAAAAGCAATACTTTTGTTGTTGTAATTCCCGGAAATCCGTGGTATAATGTCAGCCAGTATTGACGAAAGACCATTCACAACCGGAGGCATCAGAATGAGTAAGATAATTTGTGACGTTTGCGGCACCTCCTACCCGGATACCGCCGAGTGCTGCCCCATCTGCGGCTGTACACCGGATATGGCGGGAAAGCTCATGGGGGAGGATCTGCTGGAGGAGACGGCAGGCGGCCAGGAGACCCCCAACAAGAAGATCTTCGATTTTGACGAGGTAAACGGGGAAGCGGGCGAGGATGAGGAAGCCTACGACGACGGCGACTATGACGACGAAGAAGAGGAGGACGAGGAGCCTCAGTCCCACAACACCCTGGCGGTGATCGTGCTGACGGTACTCATCGCACTGCTGCTGATGGCGGCGGGATTCATTTTTGTCAGGTTCTTCCTGCCGAATATGGGCGGAAAGTCTGCTGCCGCCACGGAGACTACAGAAGCTGCCGTCACCGAGACCACCGACCTGAGCATTCCCTGCCAGGAGCTGTACATTATCAGCGGCAAGACCGTGGAGCTCAGCGAGCAGGGACAGATGTTCCTGCTGCATGTGAAGGCCAGCCCGGAGAATACCACCGATCCGATCATCTACACAAGCCAGGACGAATCCATTGCCACCGTCACTGAGGATGGCAAGGTCACAGCCGTCTCCGAGGGGGAGACGACGATTACCATCCGCTGCGGCGTGAGCACCATGGAGTGCCCGGTGATTGTGAAATATGTTGAGGAGACAACGGTGCCGCCTACCACCGTGGCGGAGACCGCGCCTGCCGAAACCGGGGCGGCGCAGGAGACGGGAACTCAGGAGACCGCTGCCAAGGAGGGCAGTGCCTCCCAGGAGACCACCCCCGCAGCCTCTGCCCCTGCCAGCCAGCAGCTGAAGAACGTGACGCTGAAGCTGAAGAAGACGGACATCCGTCTGGGCGTATACTATGAGTTCAAGCTGCTGCTGGACTGCGATCTGGAGCAGAACGAAGTCCAGTGGAGTTCTGAGCACCCCTACATTGCCTCGGTGGACGAAAACGGTGTTGTCAAGGCCATCAAGGCCGGTACCACCTCCATCACCGCCCAGTATGGCGACCAGAAGGTCACCTGTATCGTTCGGTGCTACTGAGGAATCTGACGCGATAAAAATATGGGGCTGCCTCATTTCGGAGACAGCCCCACTTCTTATTCCCCTTCGACGGTGGTTTTTCTGCGGAACAGGAAAGAAATGCTCCAGAGGCCTGCCAGACCGACAATGGTATAGACGAGCCTGCTGAACAGGGAACCGGCACCGCCAAAGAGCCACGCCACCAGATCAAACTGGAAAATCCCCACCAGCCCCCAGTTGACACAGCCGATGATGGAAAGAATCAGCGCAAGGGTATCCATGAATCCAACCTCCCTTTCTGTGGATGTCCATAGAATGTGCGGATTTTGAAATTTTATCAGGATTGTGATTGAAAAACCGGGGCGTTTCCGCTATAATGATAAAAAACAGAAAAGGACGGTGCTTTGCCATGACCACATTATACGAGGGAGCCTTCGCCAAGGTGAACCTGACGCTGGACGTGCTGGGCAAACGGGCGGACGGCTATCACGATTTGCAGAGCGTAATGCAGGCCATTTCCATCCGGGACGATGTGGAGATCGATCTGGGGACGGGAAAGCCCTGGGTCTTAAGCTGCACCGATCCGGAAATTCCGGCGGATGAAGGGAATCTTGCCTGGAAGGCGGCAAAAATCTACTGCGAGACCATGAAGAAGGATCCGGGCGGTTTGGAAATTCGCATCACCAAGCGGATTCCCTCCGGCGCGGGACTGGGCGGCGGCAGCGCGGACGCGGCGGCGGTGCTGCGGGCACTGAACCGGCATTATGACGCGCCCTTGTCCATCATGGCTCTGGCAGAGCTGGGAGCGGAGGTTGGCAGCGACGTGCCCTTCTGCGTTCTGGGCGGCACGGCTATGGTGGAGGGCAGAGGGGAACGGATTCGGAGGCTCCCCAATATGCCGGACTGCGTGTTTGTGATCTGCAAGCCGGAGTTCTCCGTGTCCACCCCGGAGCTGTATCAGAAGATCGACACCGTAGCCATCGCCGATCGGCCGGACAACCGGGCCATGGAGGCAGCGATTCTGGCAGGCGATCTGGCCAAGGTGGCAGAGAACGTGTGCAACGTCTTTGATCCGGTGGTGACATCCGACCACCTGGAGCTGAATTATATCAAGTCTGTCTGTCACAGCTATGGGGCACTGGCTCAGCAGATGACCGGCTCCGGCTCCGCAATTTTCGCGATTATGGACAGCTTCGAATATGCCGCGGTGGTGTGCAACATGCTGAAGGAAAACTATCCCCGGGTATTTATCGGAAAACCTGTATCATTTTGAGAATTGCCGTCCATACTGGGAGTATTTCAGTATGGACGGTGTTTTTTATGAGACAATTGGGGAAGCGTTTGGGAATCTGCCTGCTGCTGGCGGCGGTATGCTGGACGGTGGGGCTGGTGCGGGATCGAGCCTTCCTGAACCGGGAGTTAATACGGCTGCATGTGGTGGCCAATTCCGACAGCGAGGAAGACCAGGCGGTGAAGCTCCGAGTGCGGGACGCGGTGCTGGAAAGCATCCGCTCCGACCTGGAGCAGGTGGGCGACGTGAACGCGGCCAAGGCTTATCTGCGGGAGAACCTGCCGAAAATCGAGAAAATCGCCAACCGCACACTGGAGGCGGCGGGGGTGGATGCCCAGGCGGTGGCCAGCTTACGGAAGGAGGCCTTCGACATCCGCAATTACGATACCTTTTCCCTGCCTGCCGGGGTCTATGAATCCCTGCGGATCGTCATTGGAGAAGGGGAAGGGAAAAACTGGTGGTGCGTGGCCTTCCCGGAGCTGTGTCTCAGTGCTACCAGCGAGGACTTCCGCGAGACTGCCCAAATGGCGGGGATGAACGAGGGGCTTACCGAGAGCCTGACCCAGGCAGAGGAATACGACATCCGCTTTTTCCTGCTGGATGCCCTGGGTAAACTGGAGACCAGACTGGAATCCTACCCGTTTTTTGGGACGGATTCTGTAGTATAATCGAGAAAAAAGGAGGCGGGGCAAATGGTGCATCTGCTTTTGGGAAAGGACTGGACGGCCAATACCGACGAAATCTTCCGGCGGATCGCTAAGGACGTGGCAAACCGCCGGGGAAACCGGATCCTCATGGTGCCGGAGCTGATCAGCCACGAGTCCGAGCGGAATCTGTGTCAGGCGGCGGGGGACACCGCCAGCCGCTATGCGCAGGTGCTGTCCTTTACCCGGCTGTTCCGCCGGGTGTCGGACACCATGGGAATGGGCGCGGTGGAGTGCCTGGACAGCGGCGGTCGGGTGGTGGCCATGGCCGCGGCGGCGAGGCAATTGAGCAGCCGCTTAAAGGCCTACGCGGCGGTGGAGACCAAGCCGGAATTTCTCACGGGACTCATTGAAGCGGTGGACGAATTCAAGCGGTGCTGCATTACCCCGGCGGACTTAATGGGGGCCTCCCGGCAGACGGAGGGGTCTCTTGCCCAGAAGCTGGAGGAGCTGGCACTGCTCATGGAGGGCTACGACAGCCTGTGCGCCCGGGGAAAGCGGGATCCCAGAGACCAGATGACCTGGCTTCTGGAGCAGCTGGAGGAAGGAACGTTCGCTCAGGAGCATGTGTTTTACATAGACGGATTTCCGGATTTTACAAGACAAAACCTGGCAATTCTGGAATTTCTGATGGAGAATGCAAAGGATGTCACCATCAGCCTGAACTGCGACCAGATAGATTCCAAGCTGCTGGCCTTTGAAAAGGCCGGGGAAACGGCAAAGCGATTGTACAACGCCGCCAAGCGGGCGGGGGTTCCCATTTCCGTGGAGGTGATCGCCCCCAGGGAGGATGCTTTGCGCCCGGTACGGGAAAAGCTGTTTCAGGGAAGCATTCAGGAGGGCGAGGCCGGGGAAGCTCTGGAGGTTGTCCGCCGTGGAAGTGTTTACGCCGAGTGCCTGCTGGCAGCCCACCGGGTGCGGGAGCTGGCGGCCAGCGGAGCCAGGTATCGGGATATTGCGGTGGTGTGTACGGACATGGAGGCCTATCAGCCCTTTATGGATCTGGTGTTTCATCGGTTCCACATTCCGCTCTACCGCTCCGGCACCGAGGAAATCCTAACCAGCGGGGTCATTGCCACGGTGATCTCCGGCCTGGAGGCGGCGGTGGGCGGCTTTGAGCTCCGGGACGTGCTGGGATATCTGCGCTCGCCCCTATCGCCGCTGGATGTGGACACCTGTGACCTGGTGGAAAATTACGCCATCACCTGGGCTGTCCGGGGAAAGGCCTGGCAGGATCCCTGGACGGGGCATCCGGAGGGTCTGGGCAGCGTGTGGGATGAAGATTCCCAGAACCAGCTGGCGGAACTGAACGAGGCGAGGGAACTGGCCGTCGCCCCCCTTGTCCGACTGCAAAACCGGTTCCGGGAGGCAAGGAGTCTTAAGCAGCAGGTTTTGGGGCTGTACGGATTCCTGAAAGAAATTTCGCTGGAGGAAAGGCTCGTAGGCCTTGCCCAGGAGTTGGAGGAAAGCGGGGAGCCCCGGCAGGCTCAGATTCTGAATCAGCTGTGGGAAATCCTCATTTCCGCCCTGGAACAGATGTACGCGATGCTGGGGGACACGGCCTGGGAGACGGAGCATTTTGTGCGGCTTCTGCGGTTGCTGCTGAGCCAATACGATGTGGGAACCATTCCGCCGGTGCTGGATGCGGTGCAGATGGGGCCGGTGAACGCTATGCGCTGCAACCGGCAGAAGCATCTGATCGTGCTGGGCGCGGAGGAAGGAAAGCTTCCGGGCTACAGCGGCTCCGCCGGCGTGCTGACGGATCAGGAGCGGGTGGAGCTGCGCACCCTGGGAGTACCCCTGACCGGCGGCTCGGTGGAGGGCATTCAGGCGGAATTCGCGGAGATTTACGGCGTATTCTGCGGGGCGGAGCAGACCGTTCTTGTCAGCTGTGCCGGGGAGCAGCCCTCCTTCCTGTATCACCGGCTGACAAAACTGGCGGGAGGCGAGGGGGAGTTTCCGAGCATTCCCGGCTTTGCCCAGGCGGACGAAACCGAGGCGGGTGTTTATCTTGCCCGGTGGAATGCCGGGGAGCTGGCGGAACGGCTGGCGGTGCTTCCCGGCTACCGGGAGGCGGAGAACGGAAAGAATTACAGCCTGGGAAGAGTGACCCGGGACTGCGTGGAGGGGCTTTACGGCAAAACTTTGAATTTGTCCGCTTCCCAGATCGACCGACAGGCCGAGTGCCGTCTCTCCTATTTCCTGAAGTACGGCCTTCGGGCCAGGGAGCGGAAGCAGGCGGCCATCGACCCGGCGGAATTCGGCACCTATGTCCACGCGGTGCTGGAGAACACCGCCCGGTGCGTCCGGAACATGGGGGGCTTCCACAAGATAAGCCTGGAGGAAACCATGAAAATCGCCCACGATTTCAGCGAGTACTACGCCGCCGAGCGGTTCCGGCAGCTGGACAGCCAGCGGATGAGCTACCTCTTCCGCCGGAACCTGGAGGAGCTGGACATGGTGGTGCGGGAGCTGTGGGCAGAGCTGAGCCAGTCGGAATTCCAGCCGGAGCAATTCGAGCTGGGCTTCGGACGGGGAGAAAAAATGCCCGCCATTGCCATTGACAATCCGGAAATGAACGCGGTGCTCCGGGGCTTTGTTGACCGGGTGGACGTGTGGGATTCCGGCACGACCCACTATTATCGGGTGGTGGACTATAAGACCGGAAAAAAGGATTTTGATTACTGCGACGTGTTCAACGGCGTGGGCCTGCAGATGCTGCTGTACCTCTTTGCGTTGGCCGAGGGCGGCGAGGGGCTGCTGGGCAGCCGTCCGATGCCTGCGGGCGTTCAGTATTTCCCGGCACGGGCACCCTACCTTTCCGCGGAGGGCAGACTGGACGAAGCCCAGGCGGAAAAGGAGCGGGCGGCTCAGTGGAAACGGAAGGGCCTGCTTTTGAAGGACGAGGCGGTGCTGAAGGCCATGGAGCCGGGAGACAATCCCACACGGCTTTGCTGCACCGTGAAAAAGGACGGAAGCCTGTCCGGCGACATTGCGGACAGAGACCAGCTGAAGCTGCTGAAAACGTTTGTGTTCCGGGTGCTCAGCCGGATGGTTACGGACATTGCCTCCGGGGATGTGGAGCCGAACCCCTACACCCGGGGCACCAGCCACAACGCCTGCGCCTTCTGTCCCTATGGGGCGGTGTGCCACCAGGCGGATGTGGAGGGAAGGCGCAATTACAAGGCCATGACCGCCCAGCGGTTCTGGGAGGAAGTGGAAAAGGAGGTGGAATCCCATGGCTGAAGCCCTGACACCCCAGCAGAAGCAGGCGGTTACAAATCGAGGCGGACGGCTGCTGGTTTCCGCCGCCGCCGGTTCCGGCAAAACCAAGGTGCTCATCGACCGGCTGATGACCTACCTGACGGATCCCAATGACCCTGCCAACTTAGACGAGTTCCTGATGATTACCTACACCAAGGCCGCGGCGGCGGAGCTTCGGGGAAAGATCGCCAGGAAGCTCAGCGAAAAAATCGCCCAGGAGCCGGAAAAGACCCACCTGCAAAGGCAGATGCAGCGACTGTACCTGGCTAAAATTTCCACGGTTCACGGCTTCTGCGCGGATATTCTCCGGGAATACGCCTATCGGCTGGATATTCCGGCGGATTTCCGGGTGGCGGACGAAAACGAGTGCCGGGAGATCCGGGATCGGGTGCTGGAGGACTTGCTGAACCGAGCTTATGAGAGCGAGGACGCGCCGGAATTCCGAGCCTTTATCGAGTCCCAGGGTCTGGGGCGGGACGACCGGCTGGTACCCCAGATCATTGAGAAGGTCTATGACAGTGCCCGGTGTCACCTGAATCCCCAGGGCTGGCTGCGGGAATGTCTGCGCCTTCTGGAAACGGAAGGAACCCAGGACGCGGCGCAGACCCTCTGGGGAAAGAGTCTGATGGACGACCTGGACGAATACCTGGAAAGCCAGATTTCCGTATTCCGGCAGTGTCTCCGGCAGATGGAGGGCTGCGACGGGATGGAAAAGCCGATTCTCAATATCAGTGATACGCTCCATCAGCTGGAAGCCCTGAGGGGAAAAACCACCTGGGACGAGATCGTGGCCGGGCGGGAGATGGACTACGGAAGGCTGGTATTCCCGAAAAAGAGTGCTGACCCGGAGCTTGCGGAGCGGGTCAAGGCCGCCCGGAACGCCTGCAAGGCGGGCTTAGAAAAGAAGCTGCGCGGTTTCGCTGACGATTCGGCGCGGATTCTTGCCGATCTGCGCCAGTCGGCCGAAGGGGCACGGGGACTTGTGTGGCTGGTGGAGCAGTTTTCTCAAGACTACCGCCGGGCAAAGCGAAGCCGGAGGATTCTGGATTTCAGTGATCTGGAACAGTACGCCCTGGATTTATTGGTTGGAAAGTCCCGTGGCACGCCTACTACCGCCGCAGCGGAGATCGGCAGCCGATTCCGGGAAATTCTCGTGGACGAATATCAGGACTCCAACGCGGTGCAGGATGCCATTTTTGACGCGCTGAGCCGGAAGCGGCGCAACTGCTTCTTGGTCGGTGACGTGAAGCAGTCCATTTATCAGTTCCGGCTGGCAGACCCGGGGATTTTCCTGGAAAAGTACAAGGAATATGTAAGTCCGGAGAAGGCTCAGCCCGGAGAGGGTCGGAAGGTGCTGCTCAGTCATAACTTCCGCTCCGGTGCCGAGGTCATCGAGGGAGTGAACCAGGTGTTCACCGCCTGTATGACCCCAAAGGTGGGAGGCCTCTACTATACCGAGGCGGAGGCACTGCGGGAGGGCGTGCCCCATGGGCGGCTGCCTGACCCCGGAGTGGAGCTTTACGCCCTGGAGACGGTTTCCGATACCTATGCTGAGGAAGCGGCCTTTGCCGCCGGACGGATTCAGGAAATGCTGGAAAATGGCACCCTGGTGCGGGATAAGGAGAGCCTGCGGCCGGTACGGCCTGAGGACATCGTGATCCTTCTGCGCTCGCCGGGCAGTGCCGCCGGATATTTCCAGCGGGCACTGGAAAGCCGGGGCATTCGCTGCGCCACGGGAGCCGGAACGGATCTGCTTCAGACCCGGGAGGTGGAGACCCTGCGAAGCCTGCTGCAGGCCGTCCAGAACCCCAGACAGGACATTCCGCTTCTCAGCATTCTGGCAAGCCCGGTATTCGGTTTTACCGCCGACGACCTGGCGAAAATTCGAGCCGGGCAAACCAAGGGGAGCTTTTATGACGCGCTGCTGGACAGTCAGGAGCCAAAGGCGGCGGAATTTCTCCGGGTGCTGAATGTCCTTCGCCGGGAGGCAAGGTACAGCACCCTGACGGGGCTGCTGGAAAAATGCCTGGCGCAGACCCGGATGGACAGCCTTTTTGCCGCCATGCCTGGGGGCGAGACTCGGACGGAAAATCTGCAAACCTTTTTCCAATATGCCTGCGACTTTGAAAACGGCACCCATCGGTCTCTGGCTGCCTTCCTGGATCACCTGGACAGAATGCAGGAACAGGGACTGGTGGTCACCGGCGGAGCCGGGGGGGACTGTGTCAGCATTATGAGCATCCACAAGTCCAAGGGACTGGAATTTCCGGTGGTGTTCCTGTGCAATCTGTCCCGGCGATTCAACCAGGAGGACTTACGGGCACAGATTCTCTGCGACAAGGAGCTGGGGCTTGGCCTCAGTGCGGTGGATCGGAAGACCCGGGTTCGCTATCCCAGCCTTGCCAAGCGAGCCATCGCCGTGCGAATGGCAGCCCAGAGTATTTCCGAGGAAATGCGGGTGCTGTATGTGGCCATGACACGGGCAAAGGATCGGCTGGTGATGACCTATGCCTCCCAGACCCTGGAGAAGGACTTGCGAACCATCGCCCTGCGCCGGGACTTTGACGGCGGGGAGCTTCTGTGCCGGGAGGCGGACTGCATGGGCGACTGGGTGCTGTTGGCGGCAATCGGGAGAATTGAGGCCGGTGCGCTGCACGCCATCGGCGGCAGACCGGAGACGCTGACCCATGGGGAGTGCCTGTGGCGTATTGAAGCACCCAAGCCTCAGAAGCCGGAGACCCAGGCGGGGATCGAAGTGCCCAAGGAGACGGTCTCCATGCCGAAGGGGCTGGAGGAAGAGCTAAAGGCGGCACTGTCCTTCCGGTATTCCCACACCGCCGCGACCCGGACACCCTCCAAGCAGACGGCCACCGGCCGGAAGGGACGGCAGAAGGACGCGGAGGCGGCGGAAAGCGCGGGTAATGCCAAGACCCTGGAGCGAAACTGGCGGCAGCCGGATTTTTTGTCCCGGCAGGCCTCGGGAAAAACCTATGGCAGTGCCATGCACGCGGCACTCCAATACATCCAATATGAAAGCTGCGGCAGCAGCGAGGCGGTTTCCCAGGAAATCCAGAGACTGGTGGAGGGTCGGTTCCTGACGCGGGAGCAGGGGAGCCTGGTTCGCTGTGATCAGCTGGCCAGATTCTTCCAGTCGGAGATCGGGGCAAAGCTTCGTTCCGGTACCCGGTATCTGCGGGAATTCAAGTTCTCCATTCTGGACGAGGGGCGGCACTATGGAGAGGGACTGGAGGAAGAGCAGGTGCTTTTGCAGGGCGTGGTGGACTGCGCCCTTCTGGAAGAAGACGGCATTACCATTCTGGACTTCAAAACCGACCGGGTCACAGAGGAAACGGTGGCCGCCGCGGCGGACAGATACCGGCTTCAGGTGGAGACCTACGCCGATGCCCTGACCAGGATTTATGAAATGCCGGTGAAGGCCCGACTGCTCTATTTCTTTGGCCTGGACAAGTTTGTGGAGATATAAAGAATGCTCACTTTATCCGAGTATGACCGATAAAACTGCCAATAGCAGACCGAAGCATTTTGCCGCAGTACGTTAGGGCGGCCGGGGGGTACTTAGGGGGGCGGCTTTTCGGCAGTGCCCCCTAAGCCCGCTTACTTATCAATGTTCTTGCCGGGACAAGAACATTGCCCCCCGGAGGGACTGGCACTAAAAGCTTCTATGAGGTTTGGAATATAAGGACGAGTTTGCAATTCACGGGGCGATGAGGGCATCGCCCCCTACTGATTCTATCGAAGTCCCCGGAAGAACCGGGGGATTGTGACCGGAGGGAATCCCCAGCGGGGACCACACCAGTCTGCGTTACACTAAGGTATGACTGCCACTGGCAGTCATTAGGACTTTGATTCGCTGCGCGGAACACCACTGGTTCGCAATGACAGCGTACTCTGTGACCTCTTAAAAGAAAATCCGGGTTGCCCTGGGGCGACCCGGATTTTTTGAGGTTAGCGGCTGTTTCTGCTCTGGTTCTGGCTGTTGTTCTGATTCTGCTGGTTCTGATTGCTCTGCTGGTTCTGATTCTGCTGATTCTGGTTTTTATTCTGGTTGTTCATTTTGTGTTCCTCCCAAGAATTCATTGCGGAAAAACCGCTTTTCTAGTGTTCCCCGGATTTCAGGATTTATCCTTGGGGCGGAAAAGAAGGCTGGCAGCGAGGCCCGCCGTGATGGCGGCGGTGATCCCCCCGGCTGTGGCCTTCAGCCCGCCGGTAAAAATGCCCAGAAAGCCCTCCTTGTCCACCGCCTCCCGGACACCCTTGGCAAGGGTATTGCCGAAGCCCGTCAGAGGCACCGTGGCTCCGGCCCCGGCAAAGTCCGCCAGCTTGGGGTACAGCTGGAGGCCGCCCAGCACCACGCCCATGACCACATAGGCGACCAGAATCCGGGCGGGAGTCAGCCGGGTCTTGTCAATGAGAATCTGGCCGATGAGGCACAAAAGCCCGCCGACCACAAATGCTTTCAGATATTCCATATTACCGTCCTCCTGAGATGGACACGGCGTGGCACACGCCGGGGATGGGAAGTCCCTGCTGGGTGGAGGTGGGGGACAGCAGCGCGCCGGTGCCGCAGAACAAAATCCGCTTCCATTTGCCGGAATTCAGCTGCTCCAGAAGGTACCCGCACAGAGTGATGGCACTGCACCCGCAGCCAGAGCCGCCGGAATGGACATCCTGGACGTGGTTGTCAAAGACGGTGGTGCCGCAGTCCATGAGCTTGCCGCCCAGAGACAGACCCTCCAGCCGGGCAAGCTCCAGCAGAGCCTCCATGCCCACCTGCCCCAGATCCCCGGTGACGATCCGGTCGAAGTCCTCCGGGCCGGTGTGCAGGTCTTCAAAGTGAGCCTTAATGGTGGCAAGCGCCGCCGGAGCCATGGCGCAGCCCATGTTGTTGGCATCCTTGACCCCCAAGTCCGTCACCGTGCCCATGGTGCAGGCGGTGACGGTGGGGCCTTTGCCGGCGCGGCACAGGAGGGCGGCACCGGAGCCGGTGACTGTCCACTGAGAGGTGGGAGTTCGCTGGCCGCCGTAGCCCAGGGGAAACCGGTATTGCCGCTCGGAGGAGGCAAAGTGGGAGGAAGTCATGGCCACCACCTGGTCGGAAAAGCCGCCGCCCACCATCATGGAGGCCAAAAGCAGACTTTCGGCCATGGTGGAGCAGGCTCCGTAAAGCCCCAGGTGGGGTACGCCGGTATTTCGCAGGGTAAAGGAGGAACCAATGCACTGGTTCAGCAGGTCTCCGGAGAATACCGCCCCGAAGTCCGACAGGGTCAGACCCGCCTTATCCGCCAGCTTCCGAAGGGCAAGCTGCTGCATCTGCTTTTCCGCCTGCTCCCAGGTTTTCTGGCCGAAGTAGGTGTCCCGGCACTTGACATCGAAGGTGTGACAGAGCGGCCCTTCCACCTCCTTTTTCCCGGCCACGCTGGCCCAGGCGGTAATGGCCACCGGCTGGGGAAGGAGGAAGCTTTGCCGTCCGCGTTTATAATCCGTCATACAATCCACCAACTTATTCAGAGTTTTCCTAGTATGTGCGCAATTGGCAATTTCATACAAAGGAAAAACCCCGTTTTCCGAAGAAAACGGGGGTATCGATTTTTGGATTATTATCAGTCTTCCGGAAATTTACAGGAAAGGGGAGCCAAAGCGCCCAAAACGTTTGCTTATTTACCGGCCAACGCCCGCTCCAGCCAGACACAGCCCACGTCCAGAGCGGTGTACAGGCCGTCTTTTTCACTCTTTTTGACCACACGATCCCGGCTTCTTGCCGCGGGATCGGTCAGCTGCAGCTGCACAGCTACCCGAGTGGCCACGTCCATATCGCCCACCTTCTTGGTCTCCAGAACCTGGAGCATGACGATGTGGCTGTCCGCCATGGAGCCGTAATAGATCATGTTGTCCTTGCGCATCAGCGGACGACCTTTATACATCAGAACCGCGTTTTCCTCAGCCATGAAAAAACCTCCTCAAAATAATGGTTAAATTGTAGCATACCCAAAGGGAAATATCAAGAGCAGCACAGCGTGGGGCTTTGCAGAACAAGAGACCTTTGCCAGAGCAAAGGCCCCTTGGCTTGGATTCAGCTCCGCTCAAAGAGGTACTCGCGGACGAGCACCTGCATCAGCTCGTCCCGGTCGATCTTGCAGATCATGCTCCGGGCGTTGTTGTAATTGGTGATGTAGGTGGGGTCTTCCGTCAGAAGATAGCCTACGATCTGATTGACGGGGTTATAGCCTTTTTCCGTCAGAGCTTCGTACACATCCCGAAGGATCCGGCGCATACTCTCCCGGTCGTCACTGGGTACTGTAAATTTCTGGGTATCCTGTTCGGTCATCATACTCAGCTCCTCCGTAATAGAATAGGGCTATTATACCCGAAAGAATGGCCGGTGTAAAGGCCTCAATTCGGAATTTACTGTGAATTTTTAGCCCCGGAGCGTGGCGTTCAGCTGCTCCTTCAGATCGGCCAGAACCTTGGCAACCACAGCCTCGGAATCCGTATCCGTCAGGGTGCGGTCGTCAGCACGAAGTTCCAGGGAGAAGGCCATACTCTTCTTACCCTCAGGCACACCAACGCCCCGATAGATGTCGAAAAGCTTCACGTCCTGTAATAGCTTTCCGGCCGCGGCGGTGATGACATCCTCGGCCTGAGCCACGGTGACAGCCTCATCGCAGATGAGAGCCAGGTCACGGGTGACGGCGGGGTACTTGGGCAGGGGGGTGTAGGTGGGATCGGGCAGACGGTAGTCCATGAGCTTGGTAAAATTGATCTCGGCGCAGTAGATGTCGGCATCAATGCCATAATTCTTGGCAACCAGCGGGTGCACCTGACCCATGACACCCACGTCCACGCCGTCCACGCTCAGCGCGGCGCAGCGGCCGGGGTGATAGCTGGGGTTGTGCTTTTCCGCCCGGTAACTGACCTTCTTCAGCCGCAGACCGGCGAAAATGGCCTCCAGCTCGCCCTTCAGGGTGAAGAAGCTTTCCCCGGCACCGTAGGTACCCAGCACCAGCATCTTGGGTTCCTCAGGAAGCACCTGACCCGCCTGGGGCAGGTAAATTTTGGCGATCTCGTAGAGCTTTACCGCCTTGTTGTGATAGGCGTTGTTCCGGGACAGAATCTCCAGCATGGAGGGCAGCGCGATAGTGCGCATGATGGAGGTGTCCTCGCCAAGAGGATTCTGGATCCGCAGAGCATTGCGTAGAGGGCTGTCAGCAGGCAGGCGAATCTGGTCGAAGGCCGTGGGGGAGGTGAAGGAGTAGGTGATGATCTCACTGTAGCCAAGGCCACGGCACAGAGTGCCCGCCTGAGCCTCCAGCTTCATAGCCGGGGTGTAGCCGCCCTGGGTGGCGTTCTTGAAGGAGGTGATGGGAATCTCATTATAGCCGTAGACCCGGCCAACCTCCTCGGCGATGTCCGCCATCAGGTTCAGGTCAGGACGGAAGGAGGGAACCAGAATGGTGCCGCCCTCTACGGGAATCTCCAACCGGGTCAGGTAGCGGATCATGTCCTCCTTGGAAATGTCCGTGCCCAGAAGACGGTTGATCTTCTCCACCTCCAGGGGCAGGGTCTTGGGCTGGGGGACGTAGTTGACGATATCGATGGTGCCGTCCAGCACATCGCCGCAGCCGAGCATCTCCACCAGCTCGCAGGCACGCTGGACAGCGGGGATGGTCATCATGGGATCCAGGCTCTTCTCGAACTTGCCGGAGGCCTCGGTGCGCATCCCCAGAGCCAGAGCGGTCTGACGGATGGAGGTGCCGTTGAAGTTGGCGGACTCGAAGACCACCATGGTGGTGTCGTCCACGATTTCGGAATTCTCGCCGCCCATGATACCGGCCAGGCCGATGGGACGGGTGTCGTCGGCGATGACCAGCATACCGGGCTTCAGCTGCCGGATATTGCCGTCCAGAGTGGTCAGGGTCTCTCCGGCCTGTGCCTCCCGGACGACGATCTTGCCGGACTTGACGTACCGGTAGTCAAAGGCGTGCATGGGCTGGCCGTACTCCAGCATCACATAATTCGTGATGTCCACAATGTTGTTGATGGGGCGCACGCCGTTGGCGCGGAGCCGCTGGCGCAGCCACTTGGGGGAAGGGCCGATCTTCACGTTGGCCACCATCCGGGAGGAATACCGGTTGCACAGGTTCTCCGCGGGCACCTCCACGTCCAGGTGGTCGAAGATGGAGCCGGCGTCGCTGCCGTGAACCACAGGCTCGTGGTGACGCATGGGCTTGTCAAAAGCGGCGGCGGCCTCCCGGGCCAGGCCGATGATGGAGTAGCAGTCGGGTCGGTTGTTGGTGATCTCGAAGTCCACCACGGTGTCGTCGGTGCCCATGACGGTGTTGATGTCCTGACCGGGCAGGCAATCCTCGCCGTTGAGAATCCAGATGCCGTCGGCATAGGCATCGGGTACGTCGTTCTGGGTCAGACCCAGCTCGGCAAAGGAGCAGAGCATACCGTTGGAGACTTCGCCCCTGAGCTTGCCCTTGGTGATGTGTACGCCGCCGGGCAGCCGGGAGTTGTGAAGAGCCGTAGGAACCAGGTCGCCTTCATGGACGTTCTGGGCGCCGGTGACGATCTGCACAGGCTCGGCCTGCCCCACGTCCACCTGGCAGATCCACATGTGGTCGGAGTTGGGATGGCGCACCATGGACAGCACCTTGCCAACTACCACGTTCTTGATCTCCGCGTCCATCCGCTCGTAGGTCTCCACCTTCTGGCCGAAGACGGTGAGGGTTTCCACAAATTCCTTGTCGGATACATGGGAAAGATCAACGAAGTCCTCGTTGAGCCATTTTCTGTTGAGTTTCATTGCTTCTACCTCCTTAGAACTGGTTCAGGAACCGAATGTCGTTGTCGAAGATCAGACGCAGGTCGTTGATCTTCATGCGACCCATGGCCATCCGCTCCAGACCCATGCCGAAGGCGAAGCCGGAGTACTTTTCCGGGTCAATGCCGCAGTTTTCCAGAACCTTGGGGTGTACCATGCCCGCGCCCAGCACCTCGATCCAGCCCTCGCCGTGGCAGGTGGAGCAGACCTGGCCGTCAATTTCGCCGGTGCCGTGGCACTTGTGGCACTGCATGTCCATTTCGCAGCTGGGCTCGGTGAAGGGGAAGTGATGGGGACGGAAGCGCATGACGGATTGCTCGCCGTAAATTTTGCGCATCATGGTGATAAGCGCGCCCTTCAGGTCGCCCATGGTGATGTCCTCATCCACCACCAGACCCTCGATCTGATGGAACATGGGGGAGTGGGTGGCGTCGGCCTCGTCCTTCCGGAACACCCGGCCGGGAGCCAACATACACAGAGGCGGCTTATGGGTCTCCATAAAGCGAATCTGCATGGGGCTGGTCTGGGTGCGAAGCAGCACGCTGTCGTCGTCGGTAAAGTAGAAGGTGTCGCTCCGATCCCGGGAGGGGTGGCCTTCTTCAATATTCAGCCGGGTGAAGTTGTAGTCCGCCAGCTCCACCTCCGGGCCGTCCACCACCTGGTAGCCCAGACCTACGAAAATGTCCTTGATCTGCTGGAGCACCTGGTTCATGGGGTGCTGATGGCCGATGGTGATCTCCTTGCCGGGGATGGTCACGTCAATGGACTCGGCGGCCAGCTTCGCTTCCAAAACCGCCGCGTGAATGTCTGCCTTCCGGCTTTCCAGCTTTTCCTCAATCTGCGCCCGGACGGAGTTGGCCAGCTGACCCATGACGGGACGCTCCTCGGCGGAGAGCTTGCCCATCTGCTTCAGGACGGCAGTCAGCTCGCCCTTCTTGCCCAGCAGCTTCACCCGCAGCTCCTCCAGAGCGGCAGGGGTCGCCGCGCCGTCCAGTGCCTCCAGGGCACTGAGCCGGATCTTTTCCAGTTGTTCTTTCATAATTTCTCCTCCTAAAAGGGTTTTTCCAAAAAAATAAACCTTTCCTCCCAAAATTCGGGACGAAAGGCAAAGCTTCCGCGGTACCACCCGCAATTCGCCGTCAGGCGCGCTTTTCGGACGCAGACACGTCCAAGACCCATAACGCGGTCAACCGGCTACTCCTACCGTTTCCTGTGGGAAATTTCAGAGAGCAGCTCCCGGGAGAAAGCCTGAGGAAACTCTGAATCAATCGTCTGCGGCTGGGCGACGGATCTTTTGCCCCGACTGTGCAGTTTGAAAAACTTGAAATACATACAGTATTCCTGCGCTTTTCAAACTTTCATTCGTG
>DJQM01000005.1 GCA_002437585.1 Clostridiales bacterium UBA6386
AAGCGCGGCAAGCAGTTCACACGCTTTGCCATCCGGGGCATTCTGACCAATCCGGTCTATATGATTGCCGACGAGACGGCGTACCAATATCTGAAGGAAAATAACGTAGACCTGTTTGCCGAACGCGCAGAATTCGACGGCGAGCACGGCATTATGGCGTATAACCGCACTCTCCAGCGCCCCGGCAAGGCGAACCAGATCCGCCCGATGGAGGAATGGATCGCGGCGGTGGGCAAGCATCCCGGCATCATTTCGGGCAGCGACTGGGTGCAGGTGCAGGCCATGCTGGACGTGAACAAATCCAAGAGCTACCGCAGGCCGCGCAGCAACGTGGCGCTGCTGTCCGGCCTGCTGCGGTGCGGCGAATGCGGCGATTATATGCGTCCGAAGCTGACCAACCGCCGTGCGGCGGACGGTGAGCTGATCTACACCTACATGTGCTCCACCAAGGAGCGCAGCCACGGCACGGCTTGCTCCATGAAAAACTGCAATGGCAACACGCTGGACGCCAAAATCATCGAAGAAATCCGCAAGCTGTCTGCCGACAAGGAAACCCTTGCCCGGCTGCTGGCACAGACCAAGAAGGTTATCAGCGGCAACAAGGAGGGCTACGACGCGGAGCTGGCGCTGCTGAAGGAGAAGCACACCGAAACCGAAGACCGCATCAAGCGGCTGGTGGAATCCCTGTCCGTTGCCAGCGAGACCTCTGCCAAATACGTCATGGAACAGATCGACGAGCTGCATCGGGAGAGCGAGACCCAGCAGGCAAGGCTTTTTGAGCTGGAAGCCCTCACCGAGCAGAGCCGGATGCTCCATCAGGAGTTCGCCTTCCATCAGGAAATGATCGAGTCGTTCGCCAATGCAGTGGATTCGGCCACTCTGGAGGAAAAGCGACGTCTGCTTCGGACCATCGTCAAAAAAGTGGTCTGGGACGGCAAAAATGCCTATGTTTACCTCTTTGCGGAGGACGGAGAGGCAGATTTGCCGCCTGCCCTCCAACCTATGTATCCGTCAGGAGAGGATAGCGAATGAAATCCTCATGTATTTCCGCTCCCAGCGGAAGAGCGCCCAGGATGTATCGCTGTCGGATTACATCGACACCGGGGTGGACGGGACACCGCTGGAGCTGATGGACGTGGTGGCGGAGGATGCGGATTTGCTGGAGCAGATCTGCGGCCGGGAACAGGCGGAGCAGCTCCACCGGGCAGTGGAGCGGGTGCTCTCGCCCCAGGAGCGGCAGGTCATCGTCCTGCGCTACGGCCTGGACGGTCAAAGCCCCAAGCGGCAGCGGGAGGTGGCGGTGCTCACCGGCATCAGCCGCAGCTATGTTTCCCGGATCGAAAAGCGGGCGCTGGAGAAGCTCCGCCAGGCACTGGGAGAATGAAAATCCCACAAAGACAGGGATTTTATTTGACTGGATGCCCGGCTTCTGGTATAATATCTCCTCAGAAAATAGAGATTGCGCCACTTTGGAGGATACACATATGCGAATGCGAAGAATGCGGAATCTGGAGCCCAGGACGGAAAAGTGCGGGGCTTACCGGATCGCGGAGCCTGCCGCCCACAAGGGAGCCTGGCGGGACTTAAAGCCCGGCTGCACCCAGCTGTGGGTGGAGGTGGGCTGCGGCAAGGGCAAATTCACCGCCGAGACCGCTCAGGCAAACCCGGATGTGCTGCTCGTTGCCGTGGAGCGGTGCCGGGAGGCCATGGTGGTGGCCATGGAGAAGGCTCAGGCCATGGGTCTGCACAACGTGTTCTTCATCGACACGGATGTTGCCAACATGGAGGAAATTTTCGCTCCCGGAGAGATCGACCGGCTGTTCATCAATTTTCCCGACCCCTGGCCCCGGAAGAAGAACGCCAAGCGGCGGCTGACCTACCGGACTTTCCTGGAAAAATACTGCCATGTGGTTCGGGAAAATGGGGAAATCCACTTCAAAACCGACAACGCGCCCCTGTTTGAATTTTCCCTGGAGGAGTTTGCCGCCTGCGGCCTGGAGGTCAAAAACGTGACCCGGGATCTGCACAAGGACGGCATCGTGGGCATTATGACCGGCTACGAGGAGAAATTCCACGCCCTGGGCACCCCCATCAACCGGTGCGAGGTGGTCTGCAAGCCCTTCGTACTGCCGCCGGAGGAAAAGAAAAAGGAAGCCCCGGAGGCAGCCCAATGACCTATTACGGAGGAAGCTGCGACGTTGCCGTCATCGGCGCAGGCCACGCGGGCATTGAGGCGGCACTGGCGGCGGCGCGGCTGGGGCTGCACACGATTCTTTTCACCATCAACCTGGACGCAGTGGGCAACATGCCCTGCAATCCGGCCATCGGCGGCACCGGCAAGGGTCATCTGGTGCGGGAGCTGGACGCTCTGGGGGGCGAAATGGGCGTGGCGGCGGATCACTGCTGCATCCAGTATCGGATGCTCAACCGGGGCAAGGGGCCGGCGGTGCATTCCCTTCGCGCCCAGGCCGACCGGCGGGAATACCAGAAATACATGAAGCACACCCTGGAGCTACAGGAAAATCTGGAGCTGAAGCAGGCTCAGATCGTGGCGGTGCTGACGCAGGACGGGGCGGTGCGCGGCGTGCGTACCCAGCTGGGCGCGGAATATGAGGCCAAGGCCGTGGTTATCGCTACGGGAACCTATCTTGACAGCACGGTGATCACCGGCGAAAGCGTCGTCCCCTCCGGCCCGGACGGGATGCACCCCAGTGTCGGTCTGGCGGACAATCTGAAAAGCCTGGGACTTTCTCTGCGCCGGTTCAAAACCGGCACGCCCCCCCGGGTGAATCGGCGGAGCATCGACTTTTCCAAAATGGAAATCCAGCCCGGAGACGACACCGTGGAGCCATTCTCCTTCCGCACCACCCACAAGCCCTGCAACGAGGCGGTGTGCTACCTGACCTACACCAACGAGGAAACCCACAGAATCATCCGGGAAAATCTCTACCGCAGTCCCATGTACGACGGCACCATTTCCGGCGTTGGCCCCCGGTACTGCCCCAGCATCGAGACGAAAATCGTCCGCTTTGCCGATAAGCCCCGGCATCAGCTCTTCATCGAGCCATGCGGCCGGGACACGGAGGAAATGTACATCCAGGGCTTTTCCAGCAGCCTGCCGGAGGATGTGCAGGTGCAGATGCTGCGCACCATTCCCGGTCTGGAGCATGCGGAAATGATGCGTCCGGCCTACGCCATCGAATATGAGTGCATCGACCCCACCGGCCTGAAGCCTACCCTGGAAACCAAGGCGGTGGCGGGGCTTTACGGCGCGGGGCAGTTCAACGGCACCTCCGGCTACGAGGAAGCGGCGGCGCAGGGGCTTGTGGCGGGCATGAACGCCGCCCTGAAAATTCAGGGTCGGCCGCCTCTGATCCTCACCCGGGACACCAGCTATATCGGCACCCTCATTGACGACCTGGTGACAAAGGGTACCCAGGAGCCATACCGGATCATGACCAGCCGGAGTGAGTACCGGCTCCTTCACCGGCAGGACAACGCCGATCAGCGGTTGACCCATATCGGCGCGGAGATCGGCCTGGTGCCCCAGGCGCGGCTCCGGGCGGTGGAGGAAAAGTACGACCGGGTGCGCCGGGAGATCGGCCGCCTGGAGGGCAGCGGCGTGGCCGCCTCCCCGGAGCTGAACGCCATGCTGGAGGCCAAGGGTTCGGCCCCCGTCACCGGCTCCGCAAGGCTGGCGGACTTGATCCGCCGCCCTCAGGTAAGCTACGGGGACATCGCCCCCTTTGACCGGGAGCGGCCGGAGCTGCCCAAGGCTGTGACGGAGGAAGTGGAGATTCAGCTGAAATACGCCGGGTATCTGGCACGGCAGGAAAAGCAGGTGGCGGAATTCAAGCGGGAGGAAGCACGAAAAATCCCCGAGGATATCGACTACCGGGTCATCGCCGGTCTGCGGCTGGAGGCTCAGGAGAAGCTCAGTGCCATCCGGCCGGTTTCCGTGGGGCAGGCGGGGCGGATTTCCGGGGTCAGTCCGGCGGACATCGGCGTCCTGCTCATCTATCTGGAACAGAAAACGGGCGGCTCCCAGTGAGCCGCCCAACGAATTTATTTTAGCATAGGAGCGGGAAAAGGTCAAGAAGAAAGTGATGAAAATTACTAAAATCTTCGATTTACACAGATAAAAATTAGCGAATTTATACAACATTCCATCTTGCAAACGGACATTTTCCATGCTAATATAAAGGCACAAAAGGAAAGCACCTCTCCCAGAGGGAGAAGCTTCCTGAGACAGCCGTTCTTCTGAAAGTACGAAGGAAAACACGACAAAAGTAAGCAAAATGTGTAAAAACGGAGAACAGAAAGAAGGAATCCACCCAAAGGGCACGGAGAACGGCAAGGCGATTGCGTGACGAACCGAAAGCATCCACTCATAAGAGCATCCCGCAGAAAGGGACAGAAGAAGGAATCGAGTTTTTGGGGCGAAACGGGGGACACGGCAAATCGTCAATCTGCAGAATGCGGAGGTAACCAAGATGTTAGATACTAAGAGTGAACAGAAATGACCCTTGGCTGCAAAAAAACACGCTGATCACAAGGCGCGGCAGTCAAGGGTCATTTCTTTTGCGGCGGGTCGCCGCTGACAATGCGTGCCCGGCTGACCTATCATTGTCAGACCATTGGGTACCGCTCGGTATCGTTTTTGCGATGCACCTCAATGGAAGACGTTATTGTGAACCGGCAGGTCGCCGCTGACAATGCATGCCCGGCTGACCTATCATTGTCAGACCATTGGGTACCGCTCGGTATCGTTTTTGCGATGCACTCCGATAGAAGGAGCCGCGTCGGCCATCGGCCTCCTCACAATGACAGCGTTCTATTTCCGCGCGTATAGCCCGTGTGGTCGTCGGCAAGGCCGACGGCTTTTTTCTGTCCAATTTTCTTCTCATGACGGACTTTACTTGCATTTTTCCTTCTTCCATGGTAAAATACCAAAAAGATTTCCGGAAAGGGGGTGGCGCGCGTGAAGCGATTTGGAATGCTGCTGACATTCATGATCCTGCTGGCGGGGCTTTTCTGCCTTCCGGCGGCGGCGGAGACCGCGGCCACCCAGGTGGATATCCAGAGCACCGTCACCTCCGACGGCGACTGCCTGATGACGGTCACGGTGAACCTCCGGCTGGAGGCGGCACTGGACAGTCTGACCTACCCGGTGCCCCTGGATGCCAAGAGCATCACCCTGAACGGCTCCGCCGCCTCCGTCCGGCAGGGCGGCTCCGCCCAGCAGGTGGATTTGAGCAAGATCAGCAAGGGCTATGTGGGCGAGGCATCCGTGCGCATCGGCTACACCCTGCCCAAGGCGGTGAAGATCACCACCATCAACCAGGACCAGGTGGATCAGAAGAAGGAGGATCCCCAGCGGGAGCTGGTGCTGACGGTGCCGCTGCTTTCCGGCTTTGCCTACCCGGTGGAGGCTCTGAATTTCACCATCACCATGCCCAGCAACTGCGTAGGTCTGGATCCTGCCTTTACCAGCATTTACCGGCAGGAGAGCATTGAGTCCGACCTGAAGATTCTGCCCATTACCGGCAGTCAGGTCATCGGCTCCGCCACCGCCGTCATGAACGACCGGGAGGGCGTGACCATGACCATGCAGGTGCCGAAAAAAATGTTCCCCACGGTCAGCACCTACGTCCGGGACGGAAACCCGGAGCTTCCCTATATTCTGGGTTTCTTCGGGGCGGCACTGCTGTACTGGCTGCTGACCCTGCGTACCCTGCCCCTGATGTCCAGCCGGGCTTCTACCGCCCCGGAGGGCATTACCGCCGGAGAGCTTGGCTGCCGCCTGACCCTGACCGGCGGCGACCTGACCATGATGGTCTTCTCCTGGGCGCAGCTGGGCTATCTGCTTATCGTCCGGGAGGGAAACCGGATTTTACTCCAAAAGCGGATGGACATGGGCAACGAGCGCAGTGCCTTTGAAAATAAGGTGTTCAATCTGCTGTTCAGCAAGCGGGAGGTAGTGGATGCCACGGGCAATCAGTATGGCACCCTGTGCCGGAAGGTGGGGACGATGGTGCCCTTTGAGCGGAGTATGTACCACGGCAGCTCCGGCAATGTCAGGATTTTCCGGGTCTTGGCCTGCATTGCCCAGGGAATCTGCGGCGTGTGCGTGGCCATGAACATGAGCGGCGTGCTGGCGTTGGCAGTGGTTATGGCGGTGATTCTGGCCTTCGTAGGCCTGGTTTCCGGCTGGCTCATGCAGGATGTGGCCTACTGCACCCATCTGCGGGGGAAGATGCCGGTATGGATTGGCCTGGCGGTGCTGGCTCTGTGGGCACTGCTGGGCTTCCTCAGCGGCCAGCCCCTGATCCCTCTGTGCTGCATTCTGGGTCAGTGGGTGCTGGGCTTTTTCGCAGCCTATGGCGGACGGCGCAGCGATCTGGGTCGCCATGATTCCTGCCAGATTCTGGGTATGCGCAGCTATCTGAAGCACCTGCCCAGAGACGGCATCAACCGGCTGCTGAATAATGACCCGGATTATTTCTTCAATATGGCGCCCTACGCCCTGGCTCTGGGGGTTATCCGCCCCTACGCGGATGCCTTCGGCCGGCGGAAAATGGAGGACTGCCCCTATCTGTTCCTGCGGACAAACGGACGGAAGACCGCCGATGAGTGGGCGGAGATTCTCCGGGAGACCGCCCTTCTCATGGACGAGCGAGCCAAGCAGATGCGCCTCCAGCGTTTCTTTGCGGCAGCCGCCCCGGCTCCGAAGAAGCGAAAAAGAAGACGGGCAGAATCCTAAATGGCTGCCCAATTCAGAGTACAGCCAGAGAAAGAAATAAGCAGAAAACAAGCTGTCATTGGGAACCATCCTGCGGGATGATTCCCAATGACAGCTTTTTTGAAATCTGCGCTTCAAGGGGGAAAACCTTTTGGCGGGAAAGCTTCCGCACGCCGGACGATCATTTCGCCACCCGATCCCGGTTCAGCTTATCCGCCTTGCAGAAAAGGACGAAGCCGATGGCAAACAGAATTATCAGCGAGGACACGGCGATGTTCTCGTTTTTTAGGGTCAGGCCGAAAATGCGCAGTTGGGTTCCGGCGGTGAGCTGGCTCACCAAAGCCACCAGGGTCAGTCCCATGAAGGAGGCACCCTTGCCGAACACGTCCATCAGCCCGAAAAATTCGCCGCTGCGCTCCGGGGGGATGATCTTGCCGAGGTACGAGCGGCTCAGAGCTTGAATGCCTCCCTGGAACATGCCCACCAGCACCGCCAGCAGCCAGAACTGCCACTGGCTCACCAGGAACACGGCGAAGACCACAATGCCCGTGTAGCAGGCGATGGAGACCTTGATGAGCAGACCGGTGTCGTACCTGGCGGACAGTCGGCCGAAGAGAATGGAAAAGGGGAAGGCCACGAACTGGGTCAGAAGCAGGGCAAGGAGCAATCCGGTGGTGTCCAGCCCCAGAGCCGCGCCGTAGGCGGTAGCCATGTCGATAATGGTGTAGACTCCGTCGATGAAGAAGAAAAAGGACAGAAGATACACAAAAATGTGCTTTTCCTTCTTCACCTCCCGCAGAGTTTTCCCCAGCTGGCGGAAGCTGTCCAGGAGCCGGCTGTTCTGCGCGGTGACGAAGGCGGTCTGATGATACCGCCGGAGAAGAGGCACGGTGCAGCCGATCCACCAGGCGGCGGTGATCAGGAAGGCGATGACCATGGCACTGCCCTGGGTCAGGCCGAAGGTTCCGGGCATCAGCACCAGGATCAGGCAGAGGATGAAGGGGATCACGGAGCCGATGTAGCCGAAGGCGTAGCCCAGGGAGGAAACCTTGTCCATCCGGGCGTCCTTGCTGATCTCCGGCAGCATGGAGTCATAGAATACCAGGCTGGAGGAGTAGCCCACCCGGGCGAGGATAAAGATCCCCAGGAAGCTGAACCAGCCCGGAGCCAGCCCTAAGGCCGCGCAGCCTGCCGCGCCCAGAAGCAGAGCCAGCAGGAAGAAGGTTTTCTTCATCTTCCGGTCGGCCAGGGTGCCGCAGACAGGCCCCAGCAGAGCCACCAGCACCGTGGCCAGGGAACCGGCGTAGCCCCAGTAGCTCAGGTACAGATCCTCATGAACGCCCGCGGCGGTGGCCAGAGAATTGAAATAAATGGGAATCAGGGTGGACACCAGCAGAATGAAGGCGGAGTTTCCCACATCGTACAGGATCCAGCTTTTTTCCAAAGCCGTAAGATTCATTTTCTCTTTCATGGGCGCCTCTCCAATCCATCGTTATGGGGGTCAAAGCTGGGAAGAAATTCCGGGCCAAGCGCAGCCCCGTCCTTCAGGTGGGCAAGAAGCTGCCGGGTCATCTCCGGATACCGGGTCAGAGCCTGGTTGTAGAGGGTCACCAGCTCGTCCACATACAGCGTGGAATTCTCGTCGTCCTCCGTCGGGATGAAAATGTCGCACAGCTCCGGCTTGATTCTGTGCAGCAGCTTCCAACGCCAGGAACGGTTGGGGCTGGCAAGGAAGTGGGTACACCAGGCCATATGCTTGACGCAGCGGCTGACGTTGGCTCCGGTGGCGGGAGGATAAAACTCCGCCACGGTCATGCACTCGCCCCGGGTCAGCCGGAACCGCTTGCTCATGTCGAAGGTTTCGGGAGACTTGACCCCGTCCAGCAGCAGCAGCCGCCGCTCCAGCTGGGACTCAATGGCAATATGCCGTACCTCGCCGATGCTTACCAGCTGATTCACATAGGGATGGCAGGCGGAGTCCAGGCAGTAGTGACCCAGAACCCCCAGAAGATAGGCCTTTGCCGCCTCGGAATCTGCCTTCCTGCAGGCTTCCGGGAAGAACAGCTGGCCGCTGCGGGCGTGGTAGCTGTGACCCAACTGACCCACGGCGGTGGCTATGGCGGGGTTGTAGTAGAAGAAAATGTCCGGCCCATGCAGACCGATGTCGTACAGTCGGCGGAACCGGCCGATGCACTGCCGAGCCTCGGCGGGGAGGGTGGGCAGTGCCAGTTTGCCGAAACGGTAGTGGGCGTAATTGGCGGGCATGGTCATCACCTCGTGAAAATGGGATTTTATTCATTCTACACCAATTTTCCCCAAAAGGGAAGTAAAATCCGGAAAAAGTTTTGGTATGCGTTATGTAAACAGGAGAGACGATTGCTTTTTGGCCTGCCCCGTGATATAATCATTCCATATTTCAGGAAACCAATCCGGAGGTGCCCTATGCAGACACGGAAATTATATTATGAAGACAGCCATTTGAAAACCTTTCAGGCGCGGGTTCTGTCCTGCCAGCCGGAGAAGGACTATTTTGCCGTCATTCTGGACGCCACCGCCTTTTACCCTGAGGGGGGCGGACAGGCCGGGGACACCGGTATTCTTGGCGGCGTTCGGGTGCTGGACACCCACGAGCGGGGAGAAACGGTGGTGCATTTCTGCGCCGAACCTCTGGAGCCGGGGCAGATAGTGGAAGGAACCATCGACTGGGAGAGCCGATTCCGGCGGATGCAGCAGCACAGCGGCGAGCACATCGTCTCCGGCATTATCAACCGGCGGTACGGTTACCATAACACCGGCTTTCACATGGGCGCGGAGGTGACCACCATCGATTTTGACGGGGTCGTTCCGGAAGAAGTCCTGGCAGAAATTGAGGCCGAGGCCAACGGGGCGGTCTGGGCGAATTTGCCTGTCCGCTGCTGGTACCCTAGTCCCGAGGAACTGCTGGGTGTCCCCTACCGGACGAAAAAAGCACTTCCCTGGCCTGTGCGGATCGTGGAGATTCCGGGCTATGATATCTGCGCCTGCTGCGGCACCCATGTGGCGGCCACCGGGGAAATCGGCCTGGTGAAGCTGTTCGGCGGGGTGAATTTCCGGGGCGGCACCCGGATCGAGATGGCCTGCGGCGCCCAGGCATTCCGGCTGCTCAGCGAGGTTTATGCCCAGAATAAGCTGGTTTCCCAGGCCTTTTCCGCGAAAATCCTGGAGACCGGCTCGGCGGCCCAGCGGATGAACGACCAGCTGGCGGCTCTGAAATTCAAGGTTGTGGGTCTGCAGCGGCAGATTTTTGCCCTGACCGCCAGAAGCTACGAAGGAAAAGGCAATGTGCTCCACTTCGAGGAGGGTCTGGACGGCACGGGGCTGCGGGAGCTGGCGGACGCGATTGCCCAGGTCTGCGGCGGCGTGGCGGCGGTGTTCAGCGGCAGCGACGAAAGGGGCTACGGCTATTGCCTGGCCAGCCATACTGAGGACTTGCGGCCTATGGGCCGGCAGATGACGGCGGCTCTGTCCGGCCGGGGCGGCGGCAAGCCGGATTTCCAGCAGGGCAGCGTGAAGGCGGGAAAGGCAGAAATCCAGTCCTTTTTCGATTCTAGCCGGGGATTCTGATGAAGAAAGGAGAAGATTGTTCACAATTTCGACTTTTCTTCTCCGGATAACTATGGTATAATGATCAAAATCAGCTTGTACTGGCTATCGCTTATGAATAGAGGGCAGTACCGCTTCGCGGACTGCCCCACCAAAAGGAGATTGTAATGGGACTTATTGAGAAACTGTTCGGCACCCGTTCCCAGCGGGAGCTGAAGAAAATCCAGCCCACGGTAGATAAAATTCTGGCTCTGGAGGACAGCTACAAGGCTCTGAGCGAGGAGGAGCTTCGGGGCAAGACCGCCGAGTTCAAGGAGCGGCTGGAGAACGGCGAAACCCTGGATGATCTGCTGCCTGAGGCCTTCGCCGCCATCCGGGAGGCGGCAGACCGGGTGCTGGGCATGCGGCCCTATCCGGTGCAGCTCATCGGCGGCATTGTCCTGCATCAGGGTCGGATCGCCGAGATGAAGACCGGCGAAGGTAAGACATTGGTTGCCATCCTGCCCAGTTATCTGAATGCCCTGACGGGACGGGGCGTCCATGTGGTCACCGTCAACGACTACCTGGCCAAATACCAGTCCGAGTGGATGGGCAAGGTCTACCGTTACATGGGTCTGACCATCGGCCTGGTGATCCCCGGCATGACCCCGGCGGAGCGTCGGGTGGCCTACGCCGCGGACATTACTTACTGCACCAACAACGAGCTGGGCTTTGACTACCTCCGGGACAACATGGCCATTTACAAGCAGGAGCTTGTCCAGCGGGGTCATGCCTTTGCCATCGTGGACGAGGTGGACTCCATCCTCATCGATGAGGCTCGTACCCCCCTGATTATTTCCGGCAAGGGGGAGGATTCCTCCCAGCTGTACGAAATGGCCGACCGGTTTGTGTCCACATTGCGCCGCCAGGTCTTCGCCAAAACCGAGGACAAGGAGGTTCACGACGACTACGACTGCGACTACTTCGTGGACGAAAAGGCTCGCACCGTGTCCCTGACCGCCTCCGGCATTGCCAAGGCCGAGCGGTTCTTCGGCGTGGAGAACCTGGCCGACGCAGAGAACGCCACCCTGTCCCACCACATCAACCAGGCCATGAAGGCCAGGGGGCTGATGAAAAAGGACATTGACTATGTGGTCAAGGACGGGGAGATCATCATCGTCGATGAATACACCGGCCGACTGATGTACGGCAGACGCTACAACGAGGGCCTGCACCAGGCCATCGAGGCCAAGGAGGGCGTGAACGTTGCCAGCGAGAGCAAGACCCTGGCTACCATCACCTTCCAGAATTTCTTCCGGCTTTACGACAAGCTCTCCGGCATGACCGGTACCGCTCTGACCGAGGAAGAGGAATTTGCCGCCATTTACTCCCTGGACGTGGTGGAAATTCCCACCAACAAGCCGGTAATCCGGATAGACCACAGCGACGTGGTCTACAAAAATGAGGCGGGCAAGTACCGGGCAATCGTCGCTCAGGTGAAGGCCTGCCACGAAAAGGGTCAGCCGGTGCTGGTGGGCACCATTTCCATTGAGAAGAGCGAGCTTCTGAGCAAAATGCTCAAGCGGGAGGGGATTCCCCATAACGTCCTGAACGCCAAGCACCACGAGCAGGAGGCGCAGATCGTGGCTCAGGCCGGTAAGTTCGGCGCTGTGACCATCGCCACCAACATGGCCGGCCGTGGTACGGATATCATGCTGGGCGGCAACGCCGACTTCCTGGCCAAGGCGGAGCTGGCGAAAACCGGCCTGCCTGAGGAGCTGCTTATGGAGGCGGATTCCTACGCCGAGACCGACAATCCGGAAATTCTGGCCGTCCGGGAGCGGTACAAGCAGCTGCTGCAAAAGTATAAGGCCTCCATTGCCGACGAGGCGGAGAAGGTGCGCGCCGCCGGAGGCCTGTTCATCGTCGGTACCGAGCGACATGAGTCCCGACGGATCGATAATCAGCTCCGCGGCCGTTCCGGCCGTCAGGGCGACCCCGGCGAGAGCCGGTTCTTCCTGAGCCTTCAGGACGACCTGATGCGCCTGTTTGCCTCCGACCGGGTGGCGGGGCTGATGGATTCCCTGGGTCTGGACGAGGATACTCCCATTGACGCGAAAATTCTGTCGGGTGCCGTGGAAAACGCCCAGAAGAACGTGGAATCCCGGAACTTCCGAGCCAGAAAGAACGTTCTGGAATACGACGACGTGATGAACACCCAGCGTGAGGTCATCTACGCCCAGCGGCAGAAGGTGCTGGACGGGGAGGATCTTCGGGAGAACATGATGTCCATGCTGTCTGACGTAGTCACCGGCACGGTGAACGCCGCCCTGAGCGCAAACGGCGGCGTGGCGGACGAGGACGGCCTGCACCGTCTGGCCGCGGCCATGGAGGGCATCTACTTCGCCAGAGGCACCCTGGCGAGCCGCAGCAGTCAGCTGCTGGGCAAGCACGCCGCCGAAGTGGCGGAAACGGTGCTGGACATTGCCAAACACACCTACGATGCCAAGGAAAAGGCCTATACCCCCGCCGTTATGCGGGAGCTGGAGCGTGTGGTCATGCTCCGGGTGGTGGACGAATACTGGATGGACAACATCGATGCCATGGACGACCTGAAGCAGGGCATTGGTCTGCGCGCCTACGGCCAGCATGACCCGGTGACTGAGTACAAGGAAGAGGGCTACAAGATGTTCCAGGCCATGATCCAGGCCATCAAGGAGGAGACTATCCGCCGGATGTTCCTGGTTCAGCTGCGGCCTACCCAGGAGGTCAAACGGGAGAAGGTGGCCAAGGAGACCGGCACCGCCGGTTCCGGCGAGGCCACCGTCAAGAAGCAGCCCGTGCGCAACGCTTCCAAGAAGGTCGGCCCCAACGATCCCTGCCCCTGCGGCAGCGGCAAGAAGTACAAGAAGTGCTGTATGCAGAAGGACAAGCTGGCTGACTGAGCGCAATACAAATTCGCAATGCCTATGGAGAATCGGAATGCCGATAGAAACGAAAACTGTTGACCAAGTTGAATTTTTAACCGCCGGGGGGATCTCTGTCCCCCACGGCTTTACCACCCGCTATGGCGGGGTGAGCACCGGCACCCAGGCCAGCCTGAACCTGGCCTACGGCCGGGGGGACACCATGGAAAACGTGGCGGAAAATCTCCGGCGGCTGGGAAAGGCAGTAGGCTTTGACCCGGAAAGATACGTCATGACCCGGCAGACCCACTCGGACATCGTCCGGGTGGTGACAGACCGGGATTGCCGGGGCTTCTGCCACCGGGATTACCCGGAGTGCGACGCTCTGGTAACGAATACCCCGGAGGTAACACTGCTGGTGTTCACCGCCGACTGCACCCCCCTGCTGTTTTTTGACCCGGTGACGGGAGCGGTGGGCGCGGCCCACGCCGGTTGGCGGGGTACGGCGCAGAAGATCGGGGCGAAAACCGTGAAGGCCATGGTGGATGCCTTCGGCTGCCGGCCGGAAAATATCCGGGCGGCCATCGGCCCCAATATTGGCCTTTGTCATTTTGAGACCGACGAGGATGTCCCCCAGGCCATGCTGGCATCCTACGGCCAGGAGGCTCAGGCCTATATTGCGCGGCGGGGGGAGAAATACCACCTGGACTTAAAAGCCATCAACGCCCTGAGCCTGCGAGAAATCGGCGTGACGCAAATCGAGATCAGCGACGCGTGTACCTACTGCCAGTGCGGCAGGTTTTGGTCTCACCGGGCAAGCCACGGTCAGCGCGGCTCCCAGGGCGCGGTGATCACCTGCAAGGAGGTGGGAAAGTGAAACGAATGTTGTGCCTGCTTCCGGTGCTTGCCATGCTGACAGGGCTTCTTTCCGGCTGCGGCCGCTCTATCGATAACGACGGCTATGTGGCCACCGGCGACGCGATCCTGATGGACGGCGAGGAAACGGTGGTGGAGGAGGAAGCGGAGGATAGTCAGAACCTGGTGCTGGCCTACTACCCGGAACGTTCCCTGAATCCGCTGTTCGGCAGTGACTATACCAACCGGGTGCTGATGTCCCTGATGTATCAGCCCTTGTTTGCCGTGGACAATAAGAAAAACACCACCCCCATTCTCTGCTCCAAGTACAAGGTCTCCGCCAACAGCCGGAACTGGACGATCTACCTGGAGGAAAACGCCACCTTCTCCGACGGAAGTCGCGTGACGGCCAGCGACGTGGTGGCCTCCTACAAGCAGGCCATGGAAAATGACTACTATAAGTACCGCTTCTACAAGCACCTGCTGGAGGTGAAGGAGACGGAGGACGGCGGCGTACTGTTCCAGACGGACACCGCCTACCAGAATCTGACGCTTTTGCTGGATGTGCCTATTGTGAAGGCTTCGGAGGTGGCGCTCAATACCGAGGCACCCACGGGCAGCGGCCCCTATGTGTTTGTGGAGAGCACCAGCGGCGCGGTGCTTCAGCGCAACCCCAACTGGTGGTGCGGCGATCTGAAAATCCCCGCCCGGGACAATACCATCAACCTGACCGCTGTGGGCAGCACCTCCGAGGTTCGGGACGCATTCCAGTTCAACGGGGACGATTCTGTCAGCGTGGTGTGCACCAACCCCATGAGCGACTCCTTCGCCGAGTATCGCTGCGACTACGAGCTGTGGGAGATCGAGAGCGGCTACATGATCTACCTGGGCTGCAACATTCTCTATTCCGAGCACTTTGACGACGGCACCCTGCGTACCTTCCTGACCTACGGCGTTGACCGGGACAGTCTGGCGGAGTCGGCCTACAAGGGTCTGGTGTCCCCGGTGACTCTGCCCTGCGCCCCCACGGAATCCTACTACAGCAAATCCCTGGCGGCCAAGTACGCCTACGACCCCATGAAATTCATCGAGAAGCTTTCCGCCTACCGGATCCCCCAGAAGGACGGCCAGGACAAGGAAATGCGGATTCTGGTAAACTCCGACGATTCCGCCCGCACCCGGATCGCCCGGGATTTGGCCTCCAATCTGACGGCGCTGGGTCTGCCCACTACCACATTGGAAAGCGGCGGCACCCTGTTCAAGAACACCATCGTGGCGGGCAACTACGACGTATATCTGGGCATGACCCGGCTGAGCCCGGACATGGATCTGACGGAGTTCTTCCGACCCTACGGCGAGATGAGCCGGGGCGGCCTGTCCCACGAAATTCTCTACAACATGTGTCTGAAGGCTCTGGAGGACAGCGGCAACTACTATAACTTCTATCAGAAGCTGGCGGAGGACGGCCGGATCATCCCCATCATGTTCGGCTATTACAACGTCTACGCCCACCGGGGCGTGCTGCCTGATCTGAACCCCACCCGGGACAACGTGTTCTATTATTCCATGGGTAAAACCATGGCCGATGCCCTCATCGAGGACACCGGGGAATAAAGGATAAGCCGCTTATTCCTATTATGAAGGAAAATAGGGAAGGCTCAGGCTTTCCCCAATAAACATAGGAAAGGAAATAAAGTATGAAAAGAATTCTTGCGCTTACATTGGCTGCGGCCATGCTGCTGTGCGGCTGCGGCGAGCTGATCCCCGGCCGGGGCAACGCCGAGGCCGCTCAGAACAGCCAGGCTGCGGAGGAACTGGCCGTCACCGCGGCGGAGACCACCGCGCAGCCTACCACCGAGCCTACCACCGTACCCACCGAGCCGCCCGTTTACCGGAACCCCATGAACGGCAAGCTGCTGGACGCGCCCTTTGAGGGTCGGATTTACGCCAGCACCGTCAGCAACCTCCGGGAGAATTTGCCCCATGTGGGCGTAATTTACGCCGATGTGGTCATGGAGATGTACGTCAACATGAACAACGTGGTTCGCTGCCTGGCTCTGTTCAGCGACATCGAAAGCGTGAAGGCCATCGGCTCCACCCGTTCTACCCGACCCATTTTCAACCAGATCGCCCAGCATTATGACCTGATCCTGGCACACGCCGGTGGTTCCAGCACCGCCCTGGCCGACGCGAAGGAACGGGGCATTGAGAACTTCAACATCGAGTCCTGGGACGTGATGCAGGAGGTCACCACCTCCTACCGGGATAAGGAGTACAAGCGCAGCCTGGAGAACAGCCTCTTCGGCATCGGCGCGGGCTATAAGGAGTACGCCGAGAAGCAGGGCTGGCCCCAGACCCTGGATCGGGACTATGGCTTCCGGTTCACCGAGGATGGCACCCCCGCTGCCGGCGAGGACGCCTCCGACATCACCATCCACCTGAACTACAAGCAGGCCAAGAAGGACACCCAGATGATCTACAATGCCGAAACCGGCAAGTACGTCTGGAACCAGTACGGCCAGGAGATGCACGACCAGATCACTGACGAGGCCGAAGGCTTCACCAACGTGATCGTCATGTTCGCCGACGTGACCAACGAGGGCATTTATCACTACGCCGACTTCAACGCCGGCGGCACAGGCTACTACGCCAACGGCGGCAAGATCATCCCCATTGTCTGGGGCTGCGACGGGGACAAGGCTCCCTTCCACTTCCTGACCAACGATGCCCAGGACCTCCAGATCGGCGTTGGCAATACCTACATTGCCATCGTCGGCGCGGATTCCTCTGTGGATTATTGAGCGAAAAACGCGGTGCGAAAAGCACCGCGTTTTTCGCTTTCCGGGGGGAAGCTTCCCGTTTTGTGC
This sequence comes from Clostridiales bacterium UBA6386, assembly GCA_002437585.1. Lineage (GTDB taxonomy): Bacteria > Bacillota > Clostridia > Oscillospirales > Oscillospiraceae > Faecousia. Next base: position 16,932 of record DJQM01000005.1, read on the forward strand.
AATTTGTATTGCCTTCCTTGTACGGACAATTGTTCCCGGGAACAAAACGCGACAAGAATATGAGCAGTTTGCACCGAAAATCCCTAAACTGGAGTCGGTTTTGTGCAATATTGACAGTTTACAATATTGGTAGGGTATGGTATCATAAATCCGTACGGGAATATCGAAAACGTACGGAAAAAGTAACTTTGCTGCAAGATGCAGTAAGAAAAAATGGAGGAATTACCATGTCTGTTAAAGTTGCTATCAATGGTTTCGGTCGTATCGGCCGTCTGGCCTTCCGTCAGATGTTCGGTGCTGAGGGCTTCGAGATCGTCGCCATCAACGACCTGACCTCTCCCAAGATGCTGGCTCATCTGCTGAAGTACGATTCCACTCAGGGCAACTACGTTGCTATGGGTCATACCGTCGAGGCCGGCGAGGACAACATCGTTGTCGATGGCAAGAAGATCACCATCTATGCCAAGGCCAACGCTGCCGAGCTGCCCTGGGGTGAGCTGGGTGTGGACGTTGTCCTGGAGTGCACCGGTTTCTACACCTCCAAGGCCAAGGCGCAGGCGCACATCGACGCCGGTGCCAAGAAGGTCGTCATCTCCGCTCCTGCCGGCAATGACCTGCCCACCATCGTTTACAACGTGAACCACAACATCCTGACCAAGGAAGACAACATCATCTCCGCCGCTTCCTGCACCACCAACTGCCTGGCTCCCATGGCAAAGGCTCTGAACGACCTGGCCACCATCGAGACCGGCATTATGTGCACCATCCACGCCTACACCGGCGACCAGATGATTCTGGACGGCCCCCAGAGAAAGGGCGACCTGCGTCGTTCCCGCGCGGGTGCTGTGAACATCGTTCCCAACTCCACCGGTGCCGCTAAGGCCATCGGCCTGGTCATCCCCGAGCTGAACGGCAAGCTGATCGGCGCTGCTCAGCGTGTTCCCACCCCCACTGGCTCTACCACCATCCTGAACGCTGTGTGCGCCAAGTCCGTCACCAAGGACGAGATCAACGCCGCCATGAAGGCTGCCGCTACCGAGTCCTTCGGCTACAACGAGGATGAGATCGTTTCCTCCGATATCATCGGTATGCGTTTCGGCTCCCTGTTCGACGCCACCCAGACCATGGTCTGCGCTCTGCCCGACGGCAAGACCCAGGTTCAGGTCGTGTCCTGGTACGACAACGAGAACTCCTATGTTTCTCAGATGTGCCGCACCATCAAGCACTTCGCTACCCTGCTGTAAGTAAGCAGTCCAGTGAATCGCTTCCCGCCCCAGGCGAAAGCCTGGGGCGGTTTTTTGCCGGGTGCCCCGGCGGGCAATGCGTGCGCGGCTGGGTGATAATCGATAGGCCATTGGGTACCGCTCGGTATCGTTCCTGCGCCGTGCAGAAATAGAAGCTGTGCTCACACTGGTGTGGCCCCTTCCAGGGATTCCCTCCGGTCACAATCCGGTTCCTTTTGTATTTCCGGAAACTTTCCGCTTTCCTCAGAATAAATCTCCCATCTTTGGCAAACACTACCTCCGAACTCAATTCATGGAGGTATGTAGTATATGGTTCGTTTCAGAATCTTTGCCTTGGCGTGCGCACTTTTGTGCGTCATGGGGCTTTGCGCCCCGGCCTTTGCCGCGGAGGTGGAAAGCGGCAGCAGCTATTGCTTCGGCGTCGGTGATTTTTCCGGCGATCGGGAGGTTTCCGGCATTTACCTGACGGAGCTTCCGGAGCGGTACGCCGCCGTCAAGCTGGGAGACAGAACCCTGCACCCTGGCGACGTACTCACCGCCCAGCAGATCTGCCAGATGACCCTCTGGCCTAAGGATACGGAGGAAGACCGGCTGCTGGAGGTGGGGTATCTGCCCATTTACCCCGATGGCACGGCGGAGCCGGCGGTTCTGACCCTGTCCGTCCGGGGCAAGGAGGATAAGCCGCCTATTGCGGAGGATTCTACCCTGGAGACCTACAAAAACCTGCCCAACACCGGTAAGCTGAAGGCCTCCGACCCGGAGGGTCAGCCCTTGACCTACACCGTGATCCGTCAGCCCCGTCGGGGAGTTGTCACCGTCGCCGAGGACGGCAGCTTCACCTACACCCCGAAGAAGAATAAAGTGGGCATTGATTCCTTCGTCTATACCGCCACGGATCCAGCGGGGAAGACCTCCCGGGAGGCCACGGTGACCGTCACCATTCTCAAGCCCTCGGATGCCGCCCAGTACACGGACACCCTGGGTCAGGATTGCCGGTTTGCTGCCGAGTGGATGCGGCAGACGGGAATTTTTGCAGGAGAGACGGTGGGGGAGGCTCCCTGCTTCGGCCCGGAAAAGCCGGTGACCAAGGGGGAGTTTGTGACCATGCTGGTCAAGGCTCTGGATCTGCCGGTGGAGCAGGAGGTTACCCAGACGGGCTACGAGAATGAAATCCCCGGCTGGCTCCAGCCTTATCTGGCGGCGGCAGTGCGCTCCGGCCTGACGGAGGGGCTGGAGCAAGCGGTTTTTGAGGCCGACAGCCCCATTTCCGCCGCGGAAATGGACGTGCTTCTGAATAACGCTTTGACTAGGGAGACCGGAAGCTTTGGCTCTGAGGATTTGCCTGTGACCCGTGCCCAGGCGGCCTGCGCCCTCTACGAAGCGGCGCAGGAGCTGAAAAACGGGCAGATGGCGGAGCTTGCCTGAGATAATTTCCGAAAAGAGCGGCGAAAAGCCGCTCTTTTTCGCACCTTTTTGGAGAAACCAACTATACTGGTGTCAGGAGGTGCGTTATGGAAGCGTATATTTGGATGGCCTTGGCGGCCACCCTGGGCACCTGGCTGGTGACGGCTCTGGGTGCGGCTACGGTGGTGTTCTTTTCCTCGCCCAAGGCGAAAACCCTGGATCTGATGCTGGGCTTTTCCGCCGGTGTTATGATCGCGGCCAGCTTCTGGTCGCTGCTGGAGCCGGCCATTGCCCAGGCGGAGCGGCTGCCGGGTCTGCCCGCCTGGCTGGTGGCGACGGTGGGCTTTCTCACAGGAGCCTTGTTTCTCTGGGGCTCTGACAAGCTGGTAAGCCGTGCCCTGCGGAAAGTGGAGACCGGCGGCAGGAAACGGGTGATCCTGCTGGTGCTCTCCATCACCCTGCACAATATCCCGGAGGGACTGGCGGTGGGCGTGGCCTTCGGGGCTTTGCAGGCCGGACACAGCCCGGATGCCCTGATGGGGGCGGTAAGCGTGGCTGTGGGCATTGGCCTGCAGAATTTTCCGGAGGGGGCGGCAGTGTCCGTACCCCTGCGCCGGGAAGGGTGCAGTCGGGGCAGAAGCTTTCTCGTCGGCCAGGCCTCGGCCATGGTGGAGCCGGCGGCGGGGGTGCTGGGAGCCTGGTTGGTTACTTATGTCCAGCGGCTGCTGCCCTACGCCCTGTCCTTCGCGGCGGGAGCCATGATCCTGGTTGCCGTCCACGAGCTGATCCCGGAGTGCCAGAAGAACCGGGAGGAGCAGCCCTATTTTGCCACTATGGGCATTATTCTGGGCTTTGCGGTGATGATGCTCCTGGATGTGATGTTAGGCTGATTGACTTTCCGGGCATTTCGGGCTATACTAGAGACACGAGGTGATTTGCGTGAAAAACAATGGATTCTGGAAGACTGTCTCCCGGTTCGTCACGCCTGGGATTCTGATCGCGCTGGGACTGGTGCTGCTGTTCTGCCCGGACACGGCCTCCGCCCTGCTTTCCAAGGTGGTGGGCTGGAGTCTGACCCTGGGCGGTATTGCGGTTGCCGTGGCCATGGTGGTGGACGGGCGGCTGTCTGCGGGGCAGCTGCTGACTGCCCTGGCGCTGGTGCTCCTGGGACGGTATCTCATTGCCCACCCCCTGGCCTGGGCGGCCTGGGGTGGTCGGATCGTGGGCGTGCTGGTGCTCCTGCGGGGTGCCCAGGACTTTACGCTTTCCAGCCTGACCCAGGGCAAGATTCTGGCAGTGGTGACGGCACTGGTGGGTGTGATGCTGATTTTCCTGCCCCTGACCGCCTCCCGGGTGGTGTTCTCCATCTGCGGCATTGTGGTGCTGGCTGTAGGCGGCGGGATGCTCTACGAGCGGATCTGGGAGCGGAAATTCCTGGAGGGCGATGATCCCAATATCATCGACGCCCTGTGATCTTCGGCTGGTGTGCCCTGGACGGCCGAACCGGCCATGGGGCAGGGCGGACTTTGCTGGCGGAGCTTTACCGGGCGGAAACCGGAAAGGCTCTGCCGCCCATTGTGAAAAACGAGTGGGGGAAGCCTTTTTTTGCCGATAGCCCCTGGCATTTTTCCATCAGCCACACCCGAAAGCACGCATTTTGTGTGCTGGACAGGGAGAATATCGCCATCGACGCGGAGGAGCTGGATCGCCGGGTGGATTTGCGCCTGGCAGAGCGGATTCTGTCTCCGGGGGAAAGAGCGCAATTGGATGCCGCTCCCGACAAGTCCAGGGCGATCCTGACCTTCTGGGTACTGAAGGAGGCGGCGGCCAAGCTCAGCGGAGAGGGGCTGCGGGGCTTTCCCAATCACACGGACTTTTCCCTGGACGATTCCCGGGTACAAGAAATCGACGGCTGCCTGGTGGCTGTCCTTCAAGAAGGAGAAACCTATGCTGTTTGACACCCACGCCCACATGGACGACCGGGCTTTTGACGCGGATCGGAAGGAACTGCTCATCGCGCTGCCCGGTCAGGGCATCGGACTGCTGATGAATCCCGGCTGCTCCCTGGCTTCCTCCCGGCGTGCCGCCGCCTTGGCTCGGGAGTACGACTACATCTATGCCGCCGTAGGCTCTCATCCGGATGCTGCCGATGAGGTGACGGAGGCGGTGCTGGAGGAGTACCGGAGGCTCTGCCGGGAGAATCCGAAGATCCGAGCCGTTGGGGAGATCGGCCTGGACTATCACTATGAGGATATTCCCAGAGAGAAGCAGCAGGCGGCCTTCCGCGCCCAGATGAGGCTTGCCCGGGAGCTGGGGCTGCCGGTGATCGTCCACGAGCGGGAGGCTCACGAGGACGGAATCCGGATCGTGGAGGAATTTCCGGAGGTCACAGGGGTATTTCACTGCTATTCCGGCTCGGCGGAGATGGCCAAGTGGCTCATTCGCCGGGGGTGGTACATCGGTTTTACGGGCGTGCTGACCTTCAAGAACGCCCGGCGGGCGGTGGAGACCGCAGAGGCCATCCCACTGGAGCGGATCGTGCTGGAAACGGACTGCCCTTACATGTCCCCGGAGCCATTCCGGGGAAAGCGCAACGATCCGGGCAGGCTTTACCGGATGGCGGAAAAGCTGGCGGAAATCCTGGGTCTCCCGCTGGAGGAAATTCACCGGGTTACCTTCGAAAATGGAAAGCGACTGTATCGGATATGAGAAAAATCCCTGGAAGCTTGGCTCCCAGGGACTTTTTGCGTGATTTTACGATTTGCGGAAAAAAGCGGCGGCGATGGCACCGGGACCCACATGGGTGCCCACCACGCTGCCGATGGTGGTGCAGCGCAGGCAGTCCACTCCGTATTTCCACAGAGGGGCACTGTCGGCAATGTATTTTTTGAGCAGCGCGTCGGTCAGCCCTGTGTAGCCCAGCAGAATGGGCAGGGAAAAATCAATGCCCCCGGCTCTGCTGATTTCCTGCACCAGCAGGTTATTGCCCTGGCGGGAGCCCCTGGCCTTGCCCAGGATATGGATCACACCGTCCACAATGTTCACTACTGGCTTGATGTTCAGCAGACCTCCGGCAAAGGCCACGGTGGCGGAAATCCGACCGCCCCGCTTCAGATACTCCAGGGTATCCAGCATAGCAATCAGGCAGATATCCCGCTTCTTTTCCTCCAGGGCTGCGGCAATCTGCCTGGCGGTCATTCCGGAATCGGCACAGTTCAGGGCATATTCGGCCAGGATCCCTGCGCCGATGGTCACGCTGCCGCTGTCCACCACATAAAACTCCCGGTATTCCCCGGCGGCCAGCCGGGCACTCTGGCAGGTGCCGGAAAGCTGGTGAGCCAGAGTGACAATCACTGCGGTATCTCCGGCCTGGGCGATTTCGGACAGCACCGCATCAAAGGCGGCTGGTGTGGCCTGGCTGGTGGTGGGCAGCACATCGCTTTTGATGAGGCGGTTGTAGAATTCCGGATGGGTGATGGTGATTCCATCGATGAATTCCTGATGACCGAAGGTGACGGTCAGAGGCACCACGGCGAATCGCCCGGCAAGCTCCGGAGCCACGTCCACGGTGGAGTCGATCACAATTCGGACTGACATGGTTGCTCTCCTTACTTTAAGAATCGGTTCAGCAGGAACCGGTTCAGCCTGCTGGTGTAGGGCTGATAGCGCATGGGCAGATCCAGCCAGCATTTTTTATCCACAATGCTCTTGCGGTGGGAGAAGGCCTCAAAGCCTGCTTTTCCGTGGTAGGCACCCATTCCGCTTTCTCCTACGCCGCCGAAACCCATCTGAGAGGTGGCCAGGTGGATAATGGTGTCGTTGATGCAGCCGCCGCCAAAGATCATCCGGGTGCGGAAAAGATCAATCTGCGCCGGATCCCGGCTGAACAGATAGGCAGCCAGAGGCCTTCCGCCGGATTCCACCTGGGAAATGACCTCCCCAAAATCCCGGAAGGTGAGCACCGGCAGCAGAGGACCGAAAATTTCCTCCTGCATGACTGCGTCCTCCCGGGCCACGCCGGTGAGGATGGTGGGGGCGATCCGGCAGCGGGTCTCGTCGGTTTCCCCGCCGAAAACCACTTTTTCCGGCAAAATCAGCCCCAGAAGCCGGGAATAGTGTTTTATATTGATGATTTTGCCGTAATCGGGATTGTCCAGGGGCTTTTCGCCGAACTGGGCGGTAATTTGGGCTTTCAGGGCTTTCACCAGGGCATCCCGGATGGATTCGTGGCAGAGAATATAGTCCGGAGCCACACAGGTCTGGCCGCAGTTCAGGAACTTTCCGAAGACAATCCGTTTTGCTGCCAATGTCAGGTCGGCGCTGGCGTCCACAATGCAGGGGCTTTTGCCCCCCAGCTCCAGCACGGCGGGGGTCAGGTGCTCCGCTGCATGGCGCAGTACCACCTTACCCACGGCCTGGGAACCGGTGAAGAAGATCAGATCAAACTTCTGCTCCAGAAGGGCGGCGTTTTCCTGCCGCCCGCCGGTGACGACAGCGACGAATTCCGGGGGAAAGCACGCCGCTACCAGACCCGCTATGGCCCGGGTCGTGGCAGGAGCGTAGGCACTGGGCTTGACAATGGCGGTGTTTCCCGCGGCGATGGCATCCACCAGCGGCTCCAGGGACAGCAGGAAGGGGTAATTCCAGGGACTCATAATGAGCACATTCCCATAGGGCACCGGTTGGGTAAAGCTATGGGAAGCGAACTGAGCCAATGGCGTGGGTACGGTTCTGGCACCGGCAAGCTTTCGCAGATGGCGGCGCATGTAGGTGATTTCCGACAGCACCAGGCCAATCTCGCACATATAGCTTTCGGTTTCGCTTTTACCCAGGTCGTGCTTCAGGGCATCGCAGATTTCTGCCTGCCGGGCTTCAATGGCTCCGTAGAGCTTTTTCAGAGCCTTCAGCCGGAAGGCCACCGGCAGGGTGGCTCCGGTGCGGAAGAAATTCCGCTGAGAGGATACAACAAATTCAGCTTGCCTGCTGTCCATGGGACTCCTTTCTGGCGACTTGGGTGTAAAAGCCCATCAGCTCTTCTTGGGTCATGAGCCGGGGCACGGGATAAAGGGGAGTGGCTTCCTGCTCCGCATGGGCGGCCATTACGGGAATGTCCTCCAGAGTTTCCGGAATGCCCATCCGGGCGTTGCGCTGGCAGATGGCGCGAATGAATTTGGCGGCTGCGGTGGCGTCGGATTCCTGAGCCCCGGCAACGCCGGCGGCCACCGCCAGGTCGTGAAGCTGCCGGTGGATGCAGGAACCGTAGCTTTCCAGCACATAGGGCAGAAGCACCGCGCTGGCCAGACCGTGGGGGATGTTGTCCTGGCCTCTCAGGGAGTGAGCAACGGCATGGGCGTAGCCAACGTAGGATCGGGAGAAGGCTACGCCAGCTCGATAGGCGGCGGTGAGCATATTGCTGCTGGCTTTGCAATCCTGGCCGCTCCGGCAGGCTCGATCCACATTGGCGAAAACCAATCGGGTGGCTTCCAGAGCTTTCTGCCGGGTCTGACGGGTGGTGGAGCGGCCGATATAGGCCTCCACCGCATGGGTCAGGGCATCCATACCGGTGGTGGCGGTGAGGTGCGGGGGCAGGGAAAGGGTGAGCCTGGCATTCAGCACTGCCTCCAGCTGAGCGGCAATGCCGGTGTCGGCGACAATCAGCACCCGACGGAAGGCTCCCTTCTGAAATACGGTGCTCAGTTCCGCACAGCTGTGGAACACCTCCGGCTCCCGGTAGGGAAGCACCGGCAGAGCGACCCGCAGTACCGTCTGAACAGCGCGGCAATAAATGGCTTTGATGGGATTCATAAACCCTCCTGACTGATTCTGCGAAGATTTTCGGTGATGGAATCCAGGGCACCGTAGAAAATCGCCCGGGTTTCCTCGGTAAGATCCTTTCCGGCCAGCTCCACGGCTCGCTGGGCTCGCTGGGAGATATCCTGGGCTACGGCTTTCCCTTCCTCCGTCAGCCGGAGATTCCCCCGGTAGCGGTTGGCTCCGTCCCGGACGGCCAGCCCCTTGGCCTCCAGAATGGACATCATCCGGGAAACGTCCGCCTTGTCCCGACCGCAGAGCTCGGCCAGTCTGGGGGCGGTAAGGCCTTCCGGAAACCGGGCCAGGGTGACAAGGTAAGTGGCGTGGGAGGCCTTGAGGCCGTATTTTCCCAATTCTTCCCCGGCAATCTGGTGCCAATACCGGGAAATCTCCGTAATGGCCAAGGAAAAGCGTTCAAAACGATGAAGCATTGCAATTCCTCCTGACTTGTTGAAGATTCAATATTTGAGAGTATAGCATAAAGATGTTGAATTGTCAACATCTTGCCTAAATAGAGACCCGCCTCCTCAGGAGGCGGGCAAACGGGCTTATTGAGCGGCCGGGGAATCTGCCGGGCGCAGACGGTGCATACAGTGAATATAGTAGCTGATTTCCGCAATGGAGGTCAGGATCCAGGAGCAGGGGTAGAGCAAATACAGAGCCGTGATGGTGTGGAAATAGGCGAAAATCGTGTACACCCAGACCACCCGGAACACGCAGGAACCCATGATTACGATGATGGTCGGCACCAGACTCCGACCCAGGCCACGGCAGGCGGCGATGGTGCAGTCCATGAAGGCACTGACGGCGTAGGAAAAGCACATGATGTGCATCCGCTCCATGCCCGCGGCGGCCACCTCCGGGTCGTTGGTAAAGATGTACAGGAATGGCTCGGCGCAGAGCCAGAAGCCCGCGCCCAGAATGGCGGCGATGAGGAAGGAATAGGCCAGGCTGATGTAGTAGCTTTTGTGCATCCGATCCAGCTTGCCCGCACCCCAGTTCTGCCCCATGAAGGTGGAGCAGCCGGTATAGAAAGCGGACATTACATTATAGATCACATTGTCCACGTTTACCGCCGCGGCGTTTCCGGAGACCACCACGGAATCGAAGGAGTTGACGCCCACCTGGATGAACAGGTTGGCGACGGCGAAAATCGCACTCTGAATGCCGGAGGGAATGCCCAGCCCCAGGATCCGGCCGATTTCCTCCCGGTGAAGCCGCAGAGCACCCAGTTCCAGACGGCAGCTGTCCTTGAGCCTGACCATATGACCAAGCACCAGAATGGCGGATACATACTGGGAAATGACGCTGGCCAGTGCCACGCCGTCTGCAGCCATGCCGCAGACGATGACAAAGAACAGATTCAGAATAATGTTCAGCACACCGGCGATGGTCAGGTACAGCAAAGGCCGCCGGGTATCGCCGCTGGCGCTGAGCACTGCGTTGCCGAAGTTGAAAATGCCCAGAGCCGGCATTCCCAGAGCGTAGATCCGGAAATAGAGCACTGCTCCGGCCAGCAGATCATCTTTGGTTTTCAGCAGCTCCAGCAGGGGAGCGGCCAGCACCAGGCACAGAAACGTGATGAGAAGTCCCATCAGGGTGCACAGGATCAGGGCGGTATGGACACAGCGGCGGGTATTTTCCTCCCGCCGGGCGCCAAGGTACTGAGCCACCCGCACGTTGACACCGTTTCCAAGGCCGATGAGAAAGCCCGTAAACAGGGACACCAGCGTCGTGGTGGAGCCTACGGAGCCAAGAGCCGTGGCACTGGAGAACTTGCCCACCACGGCCACGTCCGCAATGTTAAAGAGCACCTGCAGCAGCTGGGAGAAGATCAGGGGAATGCTGAAGAGCAATATGTTTTTATACAATGACCCTTCGGTCATCTGGATGCCGCCGGCAGGGCGGGAAAGGGACTTTGTCATAAAAAACTCCGGGTTTTGGCAGAAGGCTGGCGGGTTCCGAGAAAAGCCCACTCATTATAATGCTTTTCCGAAGGACTGTCAAGCAGTTCCGGAGACAATTTTTGCGTGGTTTCTGTGCTGTAAATAGATATGACCCAATGAAAGAGGAAAAAAATCGATGTGGCATATGACAGGTTGCAGGATGGACGCATCGTCAGATGTGTCCGTCCTG
>DJQM01000003.1:0-5799 GCA_002437585.1 Clostridiales bacterium UBA6386
CCGCCAATTTTTTGTCTAAAATATTGTACCAATTTGAATCCCGCAGACTGGTGTGGCAATCCCCCGGTCATTCCGAGAACCCTAATAGAACTCGTAGACTAATGCCAACATTGGCCCAAAGATAAAGAGACTGTGCGTGTGTTTTTACCCTCATAGAAACTTTCGGCGCAGTCCCTCCGGGGGCAAGGTTCTTGTCTCGGCAAGAACCTTGAGAAGAAGCCGACTCAAGGGGTGCTGCCGGCAAAGCCGCCCCCTTGAGAATCCCCCGGCCGCGCCGCCGGAAGTGCGTCAGAATGCTTTGGGTTGCTATGAGGGTACTGGTAAGTGTATGAATAGAATGAGGATTTCTTATTAGATACGGTCGGGAATTTAGCTCCCGGCTGTATTTTATCGATTTTCCTCCAGCCACCGCTTGGCGCAGTGGACGAGGGAAGCTACGCCAATGGGGCACACCGCCTCATTGAAGCGAACCTTGGGATTGTGGGCGGGGTACTCGCCCCGCTCGTCCGGGTAGCCCGCGGACAGATACAGGAACGCGGCGGGAATCTGCTCAGCCACCACGGCAAAGTCCTCGGAGGCGCTTGCGGAAACGCCGGGGCAGAAGCTGAGTCCCGGTATGGGCAGTTCCTTCATATAGCGAACCACCGACTCTGTCAGTGCCGGATTGCAGATGAGCGGCGGCACCTGAGAAATCCATTCCAATTCCGCACTGCCGCCGTAAACCTTGGCAACGGCCTGCGCTGCTTCTTCGATCCGCCCTACCAGCTTTTTCCGGGAATCCCGGTCGTTGGTACGCAGAGTACCCTGCATCAGAGCCTCGTCCGGGATGATATTGGGGGCGGAACCGGCGGTGAACTGGCCCACGGTGAGCACGCAGGCATGGGTGGGGTCTGCCTCCCGGGCGATCAGCTCCTGGAGGGCCAGATGGATGTGCACGCCAATGTTGATGGGGTCGATGGCGGTGTGGGGATATGCCCCGTGGCCGCCTCTGCCGCGGATGGTAATCCGGAAGCCGTCTACGGAGAACATCATGGTTCCGGTGCTGTTGTACATCACCAGCCCCACCGGCATTTTTCCCGGGGAGACGTGATAGGCCAGTGCCGCGTCCACTCCCTCCAGAATGCCGCACCCAATCATATCCCGGCTGCCCTGGAAGGTCTCCTCGGCAGGCTGGAACATGAAGCGAACGGTGCCGGAAAGGGTATTCTCCTGCTGCTTCAGGATTTTCGCGGCGGTGAGCAGCATGGCGGCGTGAAAATCGTGGCCGCAGGCGTGGGCCTGTTTCCCGGTGGGGCAGGCGAAGGCCTCGCCGCTGAGCTCCGGCATGGGCAGCGCGTCCATGTCAGCCCGCAGAAGCAGCGTTTTCCCGCCCTGGCCAACCTGGGCGGTGATCCCGTGGCCGCACTTTTGAGGTCGCAAGCCCGCCTTTTCCAGCTCGTCCATGACGTATCGGACGGCCTTGGGCATTTCCAGCCCCACCTCGGCGTTCTCGTGCAGATACCGCCGGTGGGCAACGGTCTCCGCCTGCAAGGAAAGGGCGATTTCATAATCGTTCATAGCGTACCTCCTGTTTCCGCATAGCATACCACAAATCAGACGCTTGAGTCAAGAATTCCGACCCGCTTAAGGAATCCTTTAGAATTCGTACACAAATCCTTTCCTTTGCGTTTATACTTCGGCCATAATCTGCCGGTAAACTGTAAATCAAGAAGGGCGGCGGAAGCCGTGAGCCGCTGCTCTTCCGAGAAACTCCTCTTTTCTACCTCTCTTCTTTCCAAACCAGAAAAGGCCCGCTGCCAACGCGCAGCGGGTTTTTTCGTATTTTTCAGTGCTTAATCAAATTTTGCCGAAAGAAAGCAAGGAAAATGCTGGACATTTGGTGGAAATGATGATATAATTCAAGCTGTAATCGTTTGCTTGCAAACGAATAAGAAAAGGATAAGAAGGTGATATTTGGTGGATTATACCAAGTATGTGTTGAAGGACAAGGAAGCGTTGGAAGACTTGCTTGCGGGAATGGACAACATCTTTGTGGTCGCCTGCAACAAGTGTTTCAAAACGTTCGACACAACCGAAGAGCCTGAGCTGGGAGAATTTTCCGCAATCGCGGAGGCTCAGGGCAAGCACATCACCGGAACCGCGAAAATCGACTTCCTCTGCAATGGGGTGCAGACGGAGAAGAAGCTGGCGGGGATCGTTCCGGAGGGAACCGAGAACGTGGTGGTGATTTCCTGCGGCCTGGGCGTACAGACCATAGCCGAGCTGGAAAACGTACCCGTATTCACTGCAACCAATTCCCTGAACTACACCGGCCATCACGGTATGGCTCTGACCCAGAAGACCTGCGGTGCCTGCGCCCAGTGCTATCTGAACGTCACCGGCGGCATCTGCCCCATTGTGGACTGCTCCAAGAGCCTGATCAACGGTCAGTGCGGCGGTGCCAAGAACGGCAAGTGCGAAATCGACCCCAAGAAGGACTGCGCCTGGGAGAAGATCTATCAGCGTCTGGAGAAGCAGGGCAGAACCAAGGAATTCCTGGATCAGCCCGTGCAGCTGCGGGATTACTCCGCTGTGGGTGTGGATCAGATCAAGGCCTATGTGACCGCGGCTCGCGCCAAGCGGTACGAGGGCTTCTACGGCGGCGTCCATCCCACCGAGAACAAGGAGTACACCGAGCACCTGGCACTGCAGAAGTTCCCGGAGCCGGATACCGTCATCATCCCTCTGGCCATGCACATCGGCGCGCCTGCCAACCCTGTGGTTCAGGCCGGCGATGCCGTGAAGGTTGGCCAGCTTATCGGTGAGCAGGCCGGCTTCATCAGTGCGCCCGTTCACAGCTCCGTCAGCGGTACCGTCATCGCTGTGGAGCCTCATACCCATCCCAACAAGGGTCCCGGCGTCATGAGCGTGGTCATCAAGAATGATGGCAAGAACACCCTTCATGAGTCCGTCCAGCCCAATAAGCCTCTGGAGGAGCTGACTCCCGACGAGATCGTGGAGATCGTCAAGGAGAAGGGCATCGTCGGTATGGGCGGCGCAACCTTCCCCACCTATGTCAAGCTGAAGCCCGGCAAGCCCATCGATGCCGTGCTCATCAACGGCTCCGAGTGCGAGCCTTACCTGACCGCTGACCACCGTGTCCTGCTGGAGTTTGCCGACGACATCGTCTACGGCCTGCGGGCGATGATGAAGGCCGTGGCCGCTCCCGAAGGCGTGATCCTCATTGAGGACAACAAGCCTGACGCGATTGCCCTGATGGAAGAGAAGGTCAAGCCCTATGACAATATCCGTGTGGTAGCCGCCAAAACCCAGTACCCCGAGGGCGCGGAGAAGATGCTCATCAAGAAGGTCATGGGTCGTCAGGTTCCCAGCGGAAAGCTGCCTGCGGACGTGGGCTGCGTGGTATCCAACACCTCCACCGCCAAGGCCATTTCCGATGCCATCCAGAAGGGGCTTCCCCTGGTGGAGCGGGTTGTTTCCGTCACTGGCGAATACATCAAAACCCCCGGCAACTACATTGTCAAGCTGGGCACCAATGTCCAGGAGATCATCGACCACTGCGGCGGCATCACCGGCGACGACGTGGTGCTGAAGATGGGCGGCCCTATGATGGGCGCACCCATTAAGGACACCAATGTGCCCATTATCAAGGGTTCCAACGGCATTATCGCCATTGCCGCCGACCACACCGAGGAAAAAGAGTGCATCAAGTGCGGCCGCTGCGTGGACGTGTGCCCCATGGAGCTTCAGCCTCTGGAAATCTACAAGCTGGGTCAGCAGGGCGACGCGGAAGGCCTGCTGAAGCTGAACGTTATGGACTGCTTCTCCTGCAAGTGCTGCGAGTACATCTGCTCCTCCAAGATTCCTCTGGTTTCCAAGATCAATGCCGCCAAGGGCTTGGTTATGCCCTTGCTGAAGAAGAAGTAAGGGGGACGAAGACGTATGTTAATGACAAAACTGAAATCCGAAGAGGTTATCGGCTCCCTGGCTTCCGGAAAGGTATTCATCCTCAACTGCCACGGCTGTAAGGAAGTGGGCTTCCCGGAAGAGGAGGCCAAGACTCTCCAGAAGAAGCTCCAGGCCGAAGGCAAGGTCGTGGGCATTCTCACCACCGACTATGTGTGCAATCCCGATGAGCTGGCTCTGCGGCTTCGCGGCGTGCTGGCAAAGATCGAGCAGGCGGATGCCGTACTGGTGTTCTCCTGCGGCGTAGGCGTGCAGACCATCTCCGGCGTGCTGGAGGACAAGCCTGTGTACGCCTGCTGTGATACCATCGAGCTGCCCGGCTTCCAGGGCGTGACCCCGCTGGAAGTGGACTGCGGCCAGTGCGGCCAGTGCTTCCTGAACCTGACCGGCGGCATCTGCCCCATCACCGCCTGCTCCAAGAGCCTGGTGAACGGCCCCTGCGGCGGCACCAAGAACGGCAAGTGTGAGGTCTGCCCCGACATGGACTGCGGCTGGGAGCGGATCATTCAGCGGCTGAAGGCTCAGGGTCGGCTGGACGTGCTCAAGTGCCCCACTCAGCTGCATGATTTCAATACCGACGAGGCCACCAAGGCCGTCAAAGAATCTGAATAAATTAGGAGCGAATAGAATTATGAGAATTACGGAACTGTTTGATAACGGTGAATTTGTAGTTACTGCCGAGGTCGGCCCTCCCAAAGGAATTCATATTGACGGCATGGTGGAAGAGGCCAAGGAGTATCTGGCCGGCGTCCACTTTGTGAACGTCACCGATAACCAGTCCTCCGTCATGCGCTTAGGCTCCCTTGCCACCTGCAAGATGCTCAAGGACGCAGGCCTGAACCCCATTTTCCAGCTGACCTGCCGGGATCGGAACCGGATTGCCCTCCAGTCCGATCTGCTGAGTGCAGCTATGCTGGGCATTGACAACATCCTGTGCCTGACCGGCGACCACACCAAGATGGGCGACCATCCCCAGGCCAAGCCTGTCTTCGACCTGGACTCCGTGTCCCTGCTGCACGCCGCCTCCGTGCTGGAAACCGGCAAGGATCTGGGCGGAAACGACCTGGTTGGTGAGCCTCCCAAGTTTGCCAAGGGTGCGGTTGTGTCTCCCTGCTCTGACTCCGTGGATGCCCAGCTGGTGAAGATGGAGCGCAAGGTTGCCGCCGGTGCCCAGTATTTCCAGACCCAGGCCGTCTTTGAGCCTGAGAAGTTCATCAAGTTCATGGAACAGGCCAAGCAGTTTGGCAAGCCTGTCCAGGTGGGTATCATCATCCCCAAGTCTGCCGGTATGTGCAAGTTCATGAACAAGAACGTGGCCGGTGTCCACATTCCCGATGCGCTGATCGAAGAGCTTCAGGCCGATAAGGAGAGAACCAAGGCCGGTATCACCGGCGTGGAGATCGCTGCCCGGATCATCCGGGCGTGCAAGCCCTACTGCCAGGGCGTACACATCATGAGCCTGGGCTGGGAGTCCAAGGTTCCCGCTCTGCTGGAGCAGGCCGGTCTCAAGTAAAAATCCATATACCAGAAAGTCCCGGTTCGTAAGAACCGGGACTTATCTTGTGTATATTAAAAAGCTGCCGACATACCGTGTCATTGCGAACCAGTGGTGCTCCGCGCAGCGAATCAAAATCATAATAACTGCCGGTGGCAGTTATACCTTAATGTAGCGCACACTGGTGTGGCTCCTTCCAGGGATTCCCTCCGGTCACAATCCCCCGGTCATTCTGAGAACTTCAATAGAATTTGTAGGGGCCAATGCCCTCATTGGCCCGTGAGTTGCTATGTTCCAAGCCTTCTCAAAGCTTTCGGCTCTGATCCCTCCGGGGGCAA
>DJQM01000003.1:5868-14542 GCA_002437585.1 Clostridiales bacterium UBA6386
CCTAAGTACCCCCCGGCCGCACCGCCGGAACTGCTCAAAATTTTCAGGCTGCAACGGTGTATTGCCGGAAGTACTCAGATGAATAGAAGGCTTTTTGGCACGACAAACCCTCCCGTTCTTGTGAACCGGGAGGGTTTTACACTATTATTAATGGAAAGGATTAAAGTACCGGCCGCCGTTGAGAAAGGTCAGGCTCAGGGAAAGCACCAGAAGGGCAACCGCGCAGACGATGCAGCCGATGTCCATTTTCGAGAAGGCACGGCTGGAGTACCAGGTGCGCCTGGCCTTCTTTCCGAAGCCACGAAGCTCCATGGCATTGGAAATGGTCTCGATGCGCTCCATGGAGGACAGGATCAGGGGGATGAGAATGGTGCTGGCGGCCTTCAGCCGGTTAATGAAGCTGGTTTTCCGGCTCATTTCCGTGCCACGAGCCTGCTGAGACTGGGAAATGTCCCGATATTCCCGCTGAATATCCGGAATGTAGCGCAGAGCCAGAGCCACGGCGTAGCTGATCCGGTAGCTGACACCGATCCGGTTCAGGGAGGCGGCAAACTCCGAGGGATTCGTAGTGCATACGAACAGCAGCACGATGGGGATGGTGCAGGCGTTTTTCAGAATCACGTTAAAGTGGTAGAACAGCTGCTCCGCGGTGATAACGTAAGGCCCGGCAATGGGAAAAAGCACCGTAGTGCTGCCGTAGATGGCGGTGCCGTGCAGAGGGCTGAACAGGAAAATCAGCACATTGTTCAAAAGAATATACACGCCCATGATCCCCAATGTGAAGGAAACGTCCTTCAGCTTCAATTTGGCGATCCGAAAGAGGATCACCGAGGCCACAGCCATTGCAATGAGCAGGGGGGTATAGAAGCTGGTCATGGCGGCCAATGTCCACAGCACCAGAAACAGCAGCTTACTGGCACCGGTAAGCCGGTGGATGGGGGAGGGGCGGTCGATGTAATTGAACAGGTTGGTCATTTGCGCACCTCCCGATCCTGGGCGATAAAGCGGCGGGTAAACTCCTCGGAATCGGCAATGCCGCAGGCGGCGGCCAGATGGTACAGGGAAGTCTCCTTCAGGTTGGCACGGGTCACAATGTCCGGGGAGTTCAGAACCTCTGCGCTGGAGCGGTCGGCGATGACCTGACCGTCGTGAAACACCACCGCCCGGGGGGTGTACTCCAGCATCAGGTGCATGTCGTGGGTGATGAGAATGACGGTAATGCCCTGCCGGTTCAGCTTACACAGAAAATCCATGATCTCCGTGTAGTGCCGTAAGTCCTGCCCGGCGGTAGGCTCGTCCAGCAGCAGAATTTCGGGCTTCAGCACCAGAATGGAGGCGATGGTCACTCGCTTCTTCTGGCCGTAGCTCAGGGCGGAAATGGGCCAGTTCCGGAAGGGGTACAGGCCGCAGACTTTCAGGGTTTCCTCCACATGGGGGCGGATATTTTCCTCGGCAACGCCCCGGTTGCGCAGCCCCAACGCCACCTCGTCAAAAATCTGATTTTTGGAGATCATCTGATTGGGGTTCTGCATGACGTAGCCGATGTGATCCGCCCGCTCCTTGATGGAAAGCAAGCTTAAATCCAGGCCGTTCAGGGTAAGGGTACCGCTCTGGGCAGTCTCAAAGCCGCAGATCACCTTGGAGAAGGTGGATTTTCCCGCGCCGTTGGTACCCACGATGCTGAGCATCTCGCCCTTATGCACCTCCAGGGAAATGCCCCGGAGGGCGTGGTGGCCGCCGGAATAGGTGAAGTCCAGATTTTTTACCATCAGCTGCACCGGTTTTTCCGGCTGAGCCGGGGTCGGGGGCTGGGAGGCAAACCAGCGGCGAACCTGAGCCTTCTGGGCATCGGTCAAAGCAAGCTCCGGCAAATAGGACGGACGCATATCTGCCGTAATGGCTACCCCGGCGTATTTCAGAGCCGTGACATACAGCGGCTCCCGGATGCCGCCCTGGGGGAGCAGATCGGTGCTCAGAAGTTCGTCCGGATTTCCGTCAAAGCGGATACGCCCGTCTTCCATGAGAACGATCCGGTCTACCGGGCGATAGAGCACATCTTCCACCCGGTGTTCAATGATGATAACTGCACAGCCGGTGTGCTTCTGAATCTCGTCGATCAGAGAGATGGCCTGCTTGCCAGTGGCAGGATCCAGGTTGGCAAGGGGCTCGTCAAAGAGCAGCACGTCCACGTCGCCTACCATCACGCCGCCCAAGGCTACCCGCTGCTTCTGACCGCCGGAAATTTCCTGAGGGGCGTGACTCAAAACCTGCTCCACGTTTACGAGCCTGGCAATTTTCCGGACGGTTTCGTGCATTTCGGCCGTGGGTACGCAGTCATTTTCCAGGGCGAAGGCAATGTCCTCCGCCACGGTCAGGCCGATGAACTGTCCGTCGGAATCCTGCAGAACCGTGCCCACGGTTTTGGACAGCTCAAACAGACCCCGGGAGAAGGCATCCTTACCGCCGATGGTCAAGCTGCCCGTGGCCTTGCCCGGGTAGGAGCTGGGAATCAGGCCATTGACGCAGTGAGCCAGGGTGGACTTGCCGCAGCCGGAAGGCCCGGCAATGAGAATTTTCTCCCCCTTGCGTACCTCCAGGTCGATGTGGCACAGGGTAGGCTCCGCCTGGGCGGTGTACTGAAAGCCGAAATCCCGGAACGCGATGATGGGCGTATTGTCCATTTGGGTACCTCCTAAGGAAAAAGGCAGGCAATGCTGCCTGCCTTTGACGCAAATCGAAATTATTCCTTGGTCAGGCTGCCGGCCTTGGTCTTGGTAGCGGCGTAGGCAATGCACAGAAGGCTTCCGACGATGGCGGTTGTGACGGCGTTGGCGATGCCGGCCATCAGACCCTGGGCGATCAGCTTATCCCAAGGCTCGCCCATCAGGTACACATCCAGCACGGGAGCCACAACCAGCCAGCAGATCAGATGGCACACCAGCTGAGCGAGGTTGAACTTGATCAGACCCTTCTTGCCCATCTCAGCCTCGTCCATCTTCAGAAGCTTGGCGGACAGACCCATCAGCAGGCCGAACACGGCGGAAGCGATGACCCAGCTCCACCACACGCCCCAGCCTGCGCTGAAGTCAATGAGGGCATGGCCGATAAAGCCCACCAGAGCACCGGCTACAGGGCCGTAGACCACAGCCAGGAAGGCCAGCAGACCGTACTGAACGGACACGGTGGTGTTTGCCACGGGGCTGGGGATGGCAACGAAGCGACCCAGAACGAAGAACAGAGCCGCGCCAATGCCGATGGCGACGATGGTTTTTACAGAGAATTTCTTCATGGTTTCTACCTCCATCAGGAATTTCTATTCAGGCAAAACTGCCAAAACAGCGCAATCAAAAGCCGTGGAAGGGGGCAATGCGGATCCGCCAGGAATTGCCGGTGCCGATGTTGTAGGCTCGGGCGAAGCTGCCCTGGTTGATGGCCACGGCCATGCAGTCCAGGCTGTTCACATAGGCCAGAGCCTCGCCCATGTAAACATCGGCAAAGCTCTTGGCAAACAGGATGATGTTCCGGTAGACGCAGCGGGTATCATTTTCAATGGTGATGCTCACCCGGTCACCGTAGTGAATGCCCGTCTGCAAGAAGAGTGTTCTGGGAATGTTCGTCCACAGGCTTCCGAAGCGCACGTCCAGCACGTCAATGGTGCCGCAGACCGCGCCATCCTCCAGCCGTGGCTCAATGATGGGCAGGCGAACCAGCTCCTCGGGACGCATTTCCGGGCCAACGCCCTCAAAATCAATAATGCCTGCGGCAAGCCTGGCACCGGTGTAGGCGAAAACATCCCGGCCGTGGAAGGTGTAGCTTTCACCGGAGCGGGGCAGACGGTTGATGTGCTCGTCGATTTCCCGGACGGCTTCAATGCCGTCAAAACGGATGACGTGGGTCAGAGTGCCATTGTCCGGGGTGACCACATAGTGGCCGCTGGCGGTTTTGACCACCACACTCTTCCGGTCGGAGCCAACGCCCGGATCCACTACGGAAACGAAGATGGTACCCTGAGGCCAGTAGCGGATGGTCTGGATCAGCCGGTAGCTGGCCTCCCAGATGTTGTAGGGGGTGATGTCATGGGTCAGGTCGTGAATGCTCAGCCGGGACTCCACCGTGTAGGCAACGCCGTACATGGCGCTGACGGCACCGTCCACCAGACCGAAATCACTTTGAAATACCAGATGGTTCATATGTCAAAACCTCCCTAATAACCCTATTATATCCGCTATTGCCGGAATGTCAATGAGAAAGCTGCATTTTCCCGCCTCCAGGCGAATTTTTCCGCAAAATGCCGCAGGAAAGGGAAGAAGAAGCCTGCGGGAATGAGGTGCCGCCCTTCTGTCAAAATTACCAGTAGCCGTTGGGAAAACACTGCCCCAATGGGCAAAGCGCAAGAATCATCGATTTTTGTAAAATTTCTGTAGCGGTTCCGGAAAGACTATGCTATAATGGCCTCGTGGTTTGGCCACACGGCAGTACAACTTGATATTGTGAATTGGCGCAGAATGATGGAGGAGAGAAAACACCATGTCAAATAACATGATCACGCCGTCCGACTTTTTTAACCCCGATACCCAGGTGGCGCACCTGGGGCTGATTGCCTGCCCGGGTGCGGAGGAGCTGACGAACCTGATCGATGTCCATCTTCGCAGATGGGCCAAGGAGGTCGGCATTGAGAAGGACACGTTTATCATTGAAAGTGCCTGTCCCCGCTTTCAGAGCGGCGACGCGAAGGGCCTGGTGAAGGAATCCGTCCGGGGCGACGATATTTTCATTATCGTGGATCCCGGTAACTACAGCGTTACCTACAACCTGTTTGGCGTGGAGAATCACATGTCTCCTGACGATCATTTTGCCAATCTGAAGCGTCTGATCCAGGCGGTGGCCGGCCGGGCTCACCGGATGACGGTGATCATGCCCAGTCTCTATGGCGGCCGTCAGCATCGCCGGGTGGCCCGGGAGAGCCTGGACTGCGCCGTGGCTCTGCAGGAGCTGCAAAGCATGGGTGTGCAGAACATCATCACCTTTGACGCCCATGACCCCAGGCTTATGAACGCAGTACCCCTGATGAGCTTCGACAATGTGATGCCCACCTACCAGGTGCTGAAGACTTTGCTTCGCAAAATGCCGGAGCTGAGCTTCGACAAGGACAGCTTTATGGTAGTCAGCCCTGATGAGGGCGCCATCAATCGGAATATGTACTTCTCCAGTGTTCTGGGCTGCAACCTGGGCATGTTCTACAAGCGTCGGGATTACACCCGGGTGGTCAATGGCCGCAACCCCATCGTAGCCCACGAGTATCTGGGCGAGAGCGTGGAAGGGAAGACCGTCTTCATTGCCGACGACATCATCGCCTCCGGCGAGAGTATGCTGGAGGTGGCCGGAGAGCTGAAGAAGCGGGGAGCCAGACACATCATCGCCAACGCTACCTTCCCACTGTTTACCAGCGGCGTGGAGAAATTCGACGAGGCCGTGGATGCCGGCACCCTGACCGCGGTTCTGGGCACCAACCTGACCTATCGGAAGCCGGAGCTGCTGGCAAGGAATTGGTACTTTGACGTGGACTGCTCCAAGTACACCGCCTATTTCGTGGCCGCCATCAACCATGAAATGAGCGTTTCCTCCATCTGCGATCCCATTAAGAAAATTGAGGCACTGCTGGATCGCCGCGCCTGATAGAATGCCGTCCGGGTGTGTACGCACCCGGGCGGTTTCGGCTTTCGGAGAAAAATCCTGTTGATTTTCTTCAAATACGGTGGTATAATAAGCAAAATTTGTAAAAAAATCTCCGATTTGGAGGGCTTTATGAACATTATCATCGCGGGTAACGGCAAGGTCGGCTCCACGCTGACAAAACTGCTGTCCACAGAGGGACATGACGTGACCCTGATTGACAAGAATACTCATGTTCTCGAAGAGTCCCTGGAGCAGTATGACGTGATGACGATTTCCGGCAACTGTGTGTCCATGCACATTCTGCTTCAGGCGGGCGTGAGAGAGACGGATCTGCTGATTGCCGCCACGGATGCGGACGAGACCAATCTGCTGTGCTGCACCACCGCCCACTATCTGAATCCCAACCTGCACACCATTGCCAGAATCCGGGATCCGGAATATTCCGAGCAGATCTACACCATGAAGGACGTGTTCGGCCTGTCCATGACCATCAATCCGGAGAGGCAGGCTGCCCAGGAGATCGCGTATCTTTTGCAGTACCCGGGCTTTCTGAAGCGGGATACCTTCGCCAAGGGACGGATGGAGATCGTGGAGCTGCGTATTGACAAGACCAGCAAGCTGTGCAACATGGCTCTGAGCGACCTGAACAGCATCGTCAACTGCCGGGTGCTGGTCTGCGCGGTGCTGCGCAGCGGCACTGCCATCGCCCCCAAGGGCAATTTTGTCCTTCGGGAGGGCGACCGGATTTTCGTCACCGCCTCGCCTCATAACCTGACAAACATGCTCAGAAGCCTGGGCATCATCACCCGGCGGGTGCGCAACGTGATGCTCTGCGGCGGCGGTCGGGTGAGCTACTATCTGGCGGATATCCTGAACCGCCACGGAATTTCCGTTAAGCTCATGGAAAAGAGCGAAGCCAGGTGCCGGGAGCTGTCCGCCCTGCTGCCGGAGGTCATGGTGATCCAGGGCGACGGTACGGATCATGCGGTGCTGGACAGCGAGGGGCTGACCAAAACCGATGCCCTCGTCAGTCTGACGGGCATTGACGAGCTGAATATGATCATGTCCCTGTACGGCCAGAGCCAGGGCGTTCCCCAGGTGATCACCAA
Organism: Clostridiales bacterium UBA6386; assembly: GCA_002437585.1. Taxonomy (GTDB): domain Bacteria; phylum Bacillota; class Clostridia; order Oscillospirales; family Oscillospiraceae; genus Faecousia. The sequence goes on from DJQM01000003.1 coordinate 12,654, forward strand.
GCTGGGTCGGATGGAAAATCACACCATTATTGACGCACTGGCCCTGGGCAGCGTGGTCTGCCCCAAGGAGCTGTGCTGCAACAACATTGTCCGGTATGTCCGGGCTATGCAGAACCAGACCGGCGCGGCGGTGTCCGTTCACCGGATCGCCCACGGCCAGGTGGAGGCGGTGGAATTCCTGGTGGACGACACCACCCTTCACTGCAACACGCCCTTGAAAGATATTCGCCTGAAGGACAACGTGCTGGTAGTGAGTATTACCCACGGCTCCAGAACGGAAATTCCCGGCGGCGATGCCTCCTTCGATGTGGGGGACACCATCGTGGTTGTGACCAGCGGCCAGGGTACTCTGCGCCAGCTCAACGACATTTTTGCCTGAGTTTCGATAAGGAGCACCATGAATTATAAAATGATGGGGCGATTTATCGCCCAGATTCTGATGATCGCCGGGGTGTTCATGCTGCCAGCCCTGGCCATCAGCCTGTACTGCGGGGAGACGGCAGCGGTGTATGCCTTCCTCCTGACCCTGGGAGCCTTTGCTCTGGTCATTGGGCTTCTGACGCTTACCTGCCGGGGGGCTGCCAGTGCCTTCTACGCCAAGGAGGGTCTGGTGTGCGCGGGAGCCAGCTGGATCGTGCTGAGCCTGCTCAGCTGTCTGCCCTTCTATCTTTCCCGGGAAATTCCCTCCTACCTGGATGCTCTGTTTGAGATCGTTTCCGGATTCACCACCACCGGTGCTTCCGTGGTGCCGGAGGTGGAGAGACTTTCCAAGGGTATTCTCTATTGGCGCAGCTTCTCCCACTGGCTGGGGGGGATGGGTGTGCTGGTATTTCTGCTTGCCTTTACCTCCGGCGGGGGAAAGGGACAGGGCTTTACCATGCACCTGCTTCGGGCGGAAAGCCCCGGCCCCAATGTGGGCAAGCTGGTGCCCAGAATGCGCAAGACCGCTGCCATTCTCTATGTGCTGTATATCTGCCTGACGGTTCTGAATGTCATTTTTCTGCTGATCGGGAAAATGCCCCTGTTTGAGGCGGTTTGTACCGCCTTCGGTACTGCGGGCACCGGCGGCTTCGGAGTCAAAAACGACTCCATAGCCGGGTATTCTCCCTATCTGCAGAACGTGACCACCGTATTTATGGCTCTGTTCGGTATCAATTTCAGCTGCTATTATCTGCTGCTTGTCGGCAATTTCCGCAGTGTGTTCAAGGACGAGGAGCTGCGGATGTACCTGGGAATTCTGGTGGGGGCTACGCTGCTCATCGTCTGGAATCTCCGGGGCTTCTACCCGACCCTGGGCGAGGCCGTCCGACATGCCGCCTTCCAGGTTTCCTCGGTGATGACCACCACCGGCTACGCCACCACGGATTTTGCCCTGTGGCCGGCCTTCTCCCAGAGCATTCTGCTGCTGCTCATGGTTATCGGTGCCTGCGCCGGCTCCACCGGCGGCGGTTTGAAATGCGCCCGGGCACTGCTCCTGTTCAAGGGGCTGAAGCGGAACATCCACCAGGTGCTCCACCATCGCCGGGTGCAGACCATCCGCATCAACGACCAGGTGGTGGGGGAGAAGGTGCTGGACAATGCCAACGCCTACCTGTCCGCCTATGTGATTATCCTGTTTCTGAGCTTTCTGGTCATTTCTCTGGACGGCTTCTCCATCGGAACCAATTTCAGCGCGGTGCTGGCCTGCTTCAATAACGTCGGCCCGGGTCTGGAGGCGGTAGGCCCCACCTGCAATTTCGGTATCTACAGCCCACTGTCCAAGCTGGTGCTGATTGCCGACATGCTGGCAGGCCGCCTGGAAATTTTCCCCATTCTGGTGCTGCTGTCCCACAGCACCTGGAAAAGAGCCTGACATTATATGAAAACTATGTCATTGCGAACCAGTGACC
>DJQM01000003.1:14566-86707 GCA_002437585.1 Clostridiales bacterium UBA6386
CTGGTGTGGCAATCCGTATCCTCTTTTGGAGCAAAAACCGCCCCCGGCGAAAGCCGGGGGCGGTTTTCTTACAGTGTCAGCTCAATTTCCGTATTCTCGGTCAGCAGCTCGGCGGGAACGTAATTGTCCGGCATGACCTTGCCGTTTACCTTCATTTCCGTGAAGCCGGACTCCACATGATTTGGATTTTTCACCACAATGTGGAGCTTGCAGCCCCGGAAGACCTTCTCAATGGTAAAGCCCTCCCAGGCCTTTGGAATGGCCGGGGCGATGCGCAGACCGCAGAAGTCCGGCCGCATCCCCAGGATGCCCTCCACGCAGCCAACCATCACCGTGGAAGCGGTGCCGGTGAGCCAGTGGACGTGGCTTCGGCCGAAATGGGGGCTGGCCTTGCCCTCGGTGAACTGGCCATAGCAGTATGGCTCCAGCTTCCGGATTTCCGCCCGGTCGTTCTGGGCGGCGGGTGCATTTTCCAGGAAGTAGCGGAACGCCCGGCCGCCGTGACCCCGCAGAGCCTCCGCCAGAATGATCCAGCCCTGGGACTGGGAGAAAATTCCGGCGTTTTCCTTGACACCCGCATTGTAGATCACCGCCAGAGCACCCGCAAAGGCGTGGGCGTGATAGGGAGGATCCATCAGAACAGCACCGTAATCGGTGTTCAGCCTGACATCCACCTGATTCAGGGCGATGTCCGCCTGCTCCGGGGTGGCCAGACCGCTGATGACTGCCCAGCTCTGGGGATTCAGCCACATGTTGGCCTCCGGGTCGGTGCGCTTGCCGATGGTTTCCCCGGCCTGGGTAAAGCCCCGGACGAACCGGTCTTCGTTCCAGCACAGCTCGTTCAGAAGTTTGCCCAGTGCCGCCTGCTTTTCGTCCAGGAAAGCGATATATTCCGCGTCCTTTTTGTACTCCGCAAACTTCCGGAGAATTGACATAGCCAGGTAATACTGCATGGCCACAAAGGTAGACTCACCCTTTTCCCCCAGCCGCAGACAGTCATTCCAGTCGGCGTAAAGCCCGGCGGGGAGACCGTGGGGGCCAAGCCGGTTCATGGAGAAGCCGATGGCTCGCTTCAGATGGTCGTAGACGGTGCCGGAATCCTGGTTGGCATAGGGAATGACCTCGTCGATGAAGGCTAAATTGCCGCTTTCGGCAACGTATTTGTACACGGTGGGGAAGAGCCACAGAGCGTCGTCCGCCCGGTAGTGGGGATGGCCGGTTTCCCGAACATAGGAAGGATCGTCCGGGGTGTCCTCGTGTCCGGCGTTGTGGGTGAATTTCACCAGGGGCAGGCCGCCGCCGTTGTCTACCTGCGCCGACAGCATGAACCGGATTTTCTCCACCGCCATTTCCGGAGCCAGGTGAATCACGCCCTGGATGTCCTGCACCGTGTCCCGGTAGCCATAGCCGTTGCGCAGACCGCAGTAGATAAAGGAGGCAGCCCGGCTCCAGAGGAAGGTCATGAAGCAGTTGTAGCCGTTCCAGGTGTTCAGCATGGTGTCAAATTCCGGGCTGGGGGTCTTCACCTGGAACCGCTCCAGACGGCTGTGCCACCAGGTTTTCAGCTCCCCAAGCTCCCGCTGGCAGACCGCCGCAGGATCAGCATAGCCGTCGAGGATCGCACCGGCCTGCGCGTCCCGCTGCATGCCGAGGACAAAGGCGACGGTTTTGCTTTCCCCCGGCTGAAGGGTCATTTTCGCAGACAGCGCGCCGCAGCTGTTTTCGTTGTAGCTCAGAACGTTGCCCAGATCGCCCGCTTCCACGCCCTGAGGGTTGCCGTAGCCGTGGTACAGCCCCAGAAAGGCCTCCTTATCACCGCAGTAGGAGGAAACGGGACTGCCCGCCAGACCAAAGAACCGCTCGGTCACGTCCTTGTTATCCACATATTCTCCGTCCTTAAGGGCATCCAGATTCCCATGGATGGCCTGACGGATCCGGTTTCCCCGGAACATGGTGCGGGAGATGAACAGAGAATACTGCAGGTTCACCTGATCCTGCTCATAGTTGGAGTTGTTGGTGAATTCCGCGTAGCCGGTGACGGTGAGGTGCCGGGGCTTGCTGTCAGTGTTGGTGAGAGTCAGGCACCAGACCTCGTAGGCTCGATTCAGGGGAACATAGTACAGTGCCTCCGAGTGAATGTGCGCGTAGTCCGCCAGCATTCTGGTGTAGGCGGTGCCGTGACGGCATTCGCTTTTGTACTGCGTTAAGTCCTTACCCACCGGCTGCCAGGAAGCACTCCAGTAGTCTTTCGTTTCGTCGTCCCGGAGGTAGAGGTAACGTCCTGGCTGGTCGAAGCCGTTGAACACATAGCGCAGAATTCGACCGTTAGCACCGGACTGGGCGAAGCTGTAGCCGCCGGCGTTGTTGGAAATCAGCGCGCCGTATTCCGGGCTTCCCAGGTAGTTGGCCCAGGGGGCAGGGGTGGCGGGATTTGTGATGACATATTCCCGGTTCCGGTCGTCAAAATAGCCGTATTGCATGGGGTTCCTCCTTGCTGTCTTGCCTGTGCGGCAAACTTTCCTCCATTATAACGTGATTGGTGTCAAAAATCCAGAATTTTCTTCTATGCGGTGTGGTAAAATGTGACACCCTCACGGCTTTGAACATTGCCGGGAGTGTTCTCCTTGCAAAAAGTGCTTGATAAATGTACTTAATGCGTGTATCATATGGGAGAGGTAATCGATAGGAACATGCGATACGGATTACAGTCAGAAGCACGGAGGGAAGATGGAAGCCATGGATGCGCGGGAACCGATTCATGTCGTCATGTGCGATGACGACCCCGTTATGCTGCCGTACCTTCGGGAGCTGACAAAGAAAGCCCTGGCTGAAGAGACGTTGGTTCTCCGAACGGCACTGTCCCCCCATGAGCTGGACGAGCAGGCGCGCAGTGCCCACATTCTGATCCTGGACATTCAGATGCCGGAGCAGAGCGGCATCGCCCTGGCACAGGACATTTTGCGGGATAACCCCGGCTGCCAGATCGTCTTTGTCAGCGGCTTTGTGCGTTATGTCAGCGATGTGTACGATGTCCCCCATGTGGCTATGGTCATGAAAGACAGGCTGGAGGAGCAGCTGCCCAAATTTCTGCTGCGGGCTGCCCGGCAGGCGCGGATGCAGGCACTGAAATGGATGACGGTGCAGTTCCGGGGCAAGGAGGAACGGATTCTTGCGTCTAACGTCTGCTATCTGGAGCGCAGCGGCCATGTGACCCGCGTTTATCTCCAAAACGGACAATGTCTGCAGACCCGTGAGAAGCTGGATAGCCTGATAAACCGGACGGGAGAACCTACCCTGTGCCGCTGCCATGTCAGTTATGCGGTCAATCTGCGGTGGGTATCCTCTCTGGAGGGGCAGGGCTTCCGAATGCAGAATGGGGTGCGGCTGCCCATCAGCCGTATCCACCTGCACAATGCCAGAGAAGCGTTTTTTGGATACTTGCAGGCGATTACATAGGGCAGCACCATGAAAGGGTGCTGCCCTTACTTATTCTGTTGGAAGGCGCAGGATCAGCACGGAGGTAAACCAGCCGCCGGCGTATTCCGTCCGGAAGCTGCCGTCATAGCCTTCGGCAAGACGATTCAGAATCCCCAAACCCAATCCATGAGGCCGCAGCGGATCGCTGTGGTCTTTTTTCTCAGGTGGGGCGGCGGTGTTTTGGCACCGGATGACCAAACAGTCCTTCTGTACAACGGTGCGCAGCTCAATGACCTTTTCCTCTGCGCCGCTGGCCAGTGCCCCCTGAATGCCGTTGTCCAGCAGATTGGAGAAGGCACTGCAAAGATGGGCGTTTTCGATGGGAAGCCGGGGTGGAAGCTCCGCATCCAGAGACAGTCGGATATGCTCCTTCTGACATTGCCGGGCCTTTTCATCCAGCACCGCGTCCACGATCAGGTTGCCGCAGTACCTTGCTCCCACCTTCTCCCGGATGCTGGTGCGCAGCAGGTCAAGCTGACGGCGGACTTCCTCGTTCTGTCCCTGATCCAGAAGCCGGTAGGCGGCGGTGAGCTGGTTATTCAGGTCGTGGCGGATCTGGTTGACGGAGAGGATGTTTTCCTGGAGCTGTCTGTAGTAATCCGTCTGGACGTTCAGCTGATGCTCAACCGTTTGCAGCTGCGCCTCCGTCTGGGCGGCACCCTGCAGCTTGCGGATGCTGACAACGGCGCAGACATCTGCCGCGATGGACAGGCAGGCGGCAATGTACAGCGGTACCGAAATACCAACGCTCTGACCGCTTTGGGGCAGATACCGGTTGATCAGATTCAGGGAAATAAGCTGGCTCAGAGGCACGGAAGCGAAAAGCAGGAGATTTCCCAGATTTCCCGGATTACGCCAGAGCCGGTTCATCAGCCGCTGTGCCAGCGGAAGCACCAGAAACAGTGTTGGCGCGCACAGGGCACTCATAATGGCATTTCCGTAGTCGTATTTGGCGGCCAGCTGCTCCGGCGTAAATCCCAGTGCCTCCCCAACAGGGAAGGCCACCAGCCCAATCAGATAGTTGTCCAGAATGACTGCGGAAATGAAAATAAGCATATTGACGCAGGACTGCACGCGAAAGCCCTTCTTCGCGAAGACACCGGACTGGAAAATCGTCAGGAACACGATCAATATGTCCAGCAGGCCGGTGCCGGGCGTGAAAATGTAGTTGTTGATTCCCCATATTGTCACATGCACGCAAACGAAAACGGTTCTGAAAATTCGCGGATGCGCCATGGGGACGGCCTTGGACTGATAATACGCAAGAATAGATGTGGAGAAGCCGATAGCCGCCAGATTTGCAAGAACGATCAGAAACATAAAAAACCTTCCTTCGTCTATTTTGGGGGGAAGTGGAGAATCAGAGTAGCCGTGTATTTTCCTTCGGAATATTCTGCCCGGAAATCACCGTCGTACTGCTTGGCCAGCCGGCTCAGAATCCCCAAACCCAATCCATGAGGCCGCAGCGGATCGCTGTGGTCTTTTTTCTCAGGTGGGGCGGCGGTATTCTGGCATCGGATGACCAGACAGTCCTTCTGCACAACGGCACGCAGCTCAATGACCTTTTCTTCTGTACCGCTGGCCAGTGCTCCCTGAATGCCGTTGTCCAGCAGATTGGAGAATGCACTGCAAAGGTGGGCATTTTCGATGGGAAGCCTGGGTGGAAGCTCCGCATCCAGTGACAGCTTGATATTTTCCTCCCGGCAGTGCCTTGCCTTTTCGTCCAGCACCGCGTCCACGATCAGGTTGCCACAGTACCGCGCCCCCACCTTCTCCCGGATGCTGGTTCGCAGCAGGTCAAGCTGGCGGCGAACTTCTTCGTTCTGCCCCTGATCCAGAAGCCGGTAGGCTGCGGTGAGCTGGTTATTCAGGTCGTGGCGGATTTGGTTGACGGAGAGAATATTCTCTTGGAGCTGTCTGTAGTAATCCGTCTGGACGTTCAGCTGCTGCTCAGCGGTTTGCAGCTGTGCCTCTGTCTGGGCGGCGTTTTGCAGCCTGCGGATGCTGATAACCGCGCAGACATCCGCCGCCAGCGAACACACCAGCGCAATGCACAGCGGCAGCGAAAAGCCCACCGTCGTTCCGGGTTGGGGCAGATATCGGTCGATGAGGTTCAGGGAAACCGCCTGGCTCAAAGGCACCGGCGCAAACAGCAGCAGATACCCCAGGGACTTTGGCGCGTTCCAGAGCCGATGGAGCAGCCGGTCGACAAAGGGGAAAATCAGCAGCAGCTCCAAAAAGCTCAGCAGCTCCATGACGGTGACAGAGGTGCCGCGGGTGTCCATCATCTGGGCGGCAGTCAGCCCCAGCCGCTCGCCCACAGGGAACGCCGCCAGTGCCAGCAGGTAATTCCCCAGGATGGACACGCACATGTAGACCAGTGCCGTCACCATGGCCTTCAGCTTTTCGCCCCGTCGGGCAAACAGCCATGCCAGCGCGTAGCACTGGAACAGCTGCAAGGTATCCAGTGCCGCCGAGGGTGGATTGCACAGGAAATTGTTGACGAACCAGATCGCCGCGGAAACGGCGGTGGCGGCCACCACATACACCCGGGGATGCCGCATGGTGACGGCTCTGCTCTGGTAGTAAAATTGCAGTGCGGTAGCCGGAAGAATGCACAGGGTATTCACGATCATCACGGGCATTTGGGCATCCCCTCCCATCTTCTGACACTATTATAGCGGGTGATTTTGCGCAGTACAAGAGGCTTGTTGCCGCAAGCGACATAATTAGCGCGAAAATGACATAATTGGAAATTCCCTTTACGGCGGGGAATGGTAAAATAGAGGTATCTGTATAGGTGTTGGAGGATGCCCTTTTTTGTCGGGGCTACTGTTCGGCGTAATTTGGCACCAAAGAAGAGATTGGGAGGGAACGCAATGACGATGATGGAAGTTCTTTCGGAAATCCGTGACCAGCAGGGCAGGGATGTTCTGCCGGACGGAAAGCGGCTGCCGGGACTATTTGAGGATTATTCCAAGGGAAAGCTGAAGCCGGAATTCAACGCCCTGCGGGTGCTGGTGGAGTGCGGCGGCAACGAGCGTATTGTCAGGCTGCGGAACGCCCCGCCCGACCGGCAGAAGACAGAGTTTCACCGGCTGGTGCGGGAGCTGGTCACGGAGCACAGTATGCAGGAAACCATGGCGCGAGAAATCTGCGGCGCGGTGTGGGAAGCCTTCTGCGGGACGGAAGTACCCCTGAGCCAGACGGAAACCCAGAAGCCGGAGAAAACGAAAGAAAAGCGTCAGCTTACGCCCCATGAAATAGAGTTGGCAGAGCGGGCGAATGACCCGGCAACACCGCCGGAGAATCCCAAGCCGATTCCGCCGCAGCCGAAATTCATCCTTCAGTTGAAGCAAATGGACAGGCTTGTTCTGTATATGCTGGCAGCCGGTGTACTGGGAGCAGTTGGGCTAGTCGCTACGGGAGCCTGGATATTGATAGCATCGACAAGTGATTGGAAATGGGCACTAATCACCCTGGCACTTGGAGCACTGACTATACGGCGGGTAATGCAAGTCTGGCAGGGAAAGACCAATGATAGGACGATTCCCCGGTGGATGGAAATCCTGGTATTCATCACAATATGTATAATATGTCTAATATTTGCTGGCGGCGTATTTGTATCGTTAGGAGCGATGGAAATCAACTCGGGATTTATAGTAATCTCTCTGCTGTGTCTGGCACTGCTTTTCTTGTGTGGGCGACTCCTGGATAAGTTCGACAAGGTAACTTCCTGGTGTCAGGAAAGCGGCACTAAACTGGCAATGCTCTCTTATGTAGTAGGAGTAGGAATCATGTTAGTGATTGTATTCACGGGAGGGATCGACACGTTCACGATAGAGCAGGGACTGTTTTGCCTTGCGTTCCTGTTGAATTCTGTTTTCAACATATACTGGCACATTTGCCGTTTGCCATTATGACAACAATGTGCGGACACAAGAAAGATCAGAAGGGAGTTTGAGATCATGACAGCAACGGAGGTTCTTCAAACCATCCGTGACCGGCAGGGCAGGGATGTACTGCTGGACGGAAAGCGGCTGCTGGGCTTCTTTGAGGATTATTCCAAGGGGAAGCTAAGGCCGGAATACAACGCCCTGCGGGTGCTGGTGGAGTGCGGCGGCAACGAGCGCATTGCCAGGCTGCGGAACGCCCCGCCCGACCGGCAGAAGTCAGAGCTTCACCGGCTGGTGCGGGAGCTGGTCACGGAGCACAGTATGCAGGAAACCATGGCGCGAGAAATCTGCGGCGCGGTGTGGGAGGCCTTCCTCGGAACGGAAGTACCCTTGAGCCAGATTGTGAAGCAGCAACCGGCTCCGGTACCGCCACAGCCCGTGAAATCGGCGGAAGAACTGCATCTGGAGGCACAAAACTGTAATGACGAGACACAGAAGGTTCGGCTGCTTCAGCAGGCTGCCGCCAAAGGGCATACGGAGGCCATGCTGCGTCTTGGCTTTGCCTACGAGTATGGCAACGGGATCGAGAAAAACGTCTACGCAGCAGTGAAATGGTTCCGCAAGGCTGCGGAACAGGGCCTTGCCCCCGCACAGGATCGACTGGCGTATTGTTACGATAAGGGTGTCGGCCTGGAGCGGAATCTGGACAAGGCCATCGAATGGTGCCAGAAAGCCTGCGATCAGGACTTTCCGGGCGGAGCAAGGCATATGCGCCAGTTAAAGGAAAAACAGATACGGGAAAATCCGTCACCGTCCCCCAATGCGTCTGGCCAGGAATTTGAGATCGTAAACGGTGCATTGCTGAGATATAACGGAAGTGCCGCGGAGATAACCATACCGGCAAACGTGACCAGCATTCGCCCCAGAGCCTTTTCAGGCAATCGAACGCTCCGCTCGGTGAAGCTGCCCAGGGGGCTTGTGGGTCTGACAAATTATGCTTTTGCCGACTGCACCGGACTGAAAACAATCTCCATTCCCGGAAGTGTGATGGCGGTGAATCTGGGCAGCTTCACCGGCTGCAGCAGTTTGCGGAAAATCACGTTGGAGAGCGGCGTTCAGAAACTGATCTTCGGCAATCATCTGGACCAGCTGGGTCGTGTGACCATCGAAATTCCGGACTCTGTCCGTTCTGTTACCTGGTCCCCTATGCCGAAGGCCCAGCGGGAAGCACGCATGAAGAATCCTAAGAATATCGTGGCCTCTGCACAATGGATTTCCCGGCTTCAGGACTTTTTTAGCGATAACCCGGATTTTCACTCCGGTAAGCCTCACCGCTTCCCGTGGAAAAAGACCGTCCTGCTGGGCTTGGCGGTGCTTTTAGCATTGGTGGTACTCTCCCGCGTAATGGGCAATAAGTCCGATAAGCGCACCCGTTCTGACCTGGCTCCTTACAATCTGGAGGACAGCATTGAGGATATGCTGCTGGCTGGAACGGACGAGATATATACATATCCTGACGGCACCCGGATGGAATTTTACTATGACGATGCCGGCAATGAGATATATCGTGTCTATGTAAACACGGAAAATGAAATTGTGTACCTGTTCGAGGCCAGATATGATTCCTCCGGTCGGTTGATCTACCACCAGAGCTTCGACGGTCAGGGCAGCCTCCTGCGGATGGACAGTTATGATTTTCACAGTAACGAGGACACCGCCCAGCGCAGAGTGACCCTGGCGGACGGACGAAGCTTCCAGGGAATCTCCACCTTTGACGAAAATGGATATGAGACCTTCATCGTGACCCATGAGGATGGTACAAAGACACTGTCCTGCTACAAAGACAACGGTGCGCTGACCTATCGGGAGCAGTATGACGCGGCTGGAGAGGGAGCAGACGCGCACGATTTCGATGATCCCAATTATCTTTGGATCGACTGGGAGAATGTCTCCAAGGTCTACGGTCCACGGGATACAGTGATTGGCTGTACCAGCTATGGTTTTGTAAGATCCTGGGTACAGGGTATTTGCGGCGGTGCGTTGAAAGAGTATTCCATTTCTGAGGACGCTGCCTTCATCGAGACCTATGACCCCTCAGGAAATCTGCTGGAACGGCTGTATTACAGAGACGGGCAGATGAACGAGCTTGGCAACCACGAGGTGCATACCTACGATTCACAAGGTAACTATACTGGTCATACGGAAACTAATTATGCCATAGATAACTACTATTCTGTTACTGTATACGACGAGAACTCAATCAAACTATCCATGGAAACGCACTTCTTCAATGAAGAGGGGGAGAACGTTACCTATTACCGCTACGAAACCGAACTGGATGACCAGGGCCGGGAAATTCGCGTTCAGACCTTTGATGGAGAAACCGGTCAGCTGAAATCCATCGATGAATTTGAATATGACAGCCAGGGCAATAAACAAAAGCACATAGACACCACTTTTAGAGAGGACGGCAGTTACTCGGTTTATACTGATGATGGAGAAGGAAAATCCATCAGTGATGTTGCCTACTATCCCAGCGGAAATGTCAGGCAGCAGACCGAGTACAACGCGGAAGGACTCCACAGCGGACGGACTGCCTATTACGAAAGCGGGCAGATAGAACGGATCACGGAGTACAATAATGCAGGACAGGAAATCAAGGACACCTGGTATTACGAAAGCGGGCAGGTGGAATGGATCACGGAGTATAATAATGCGGGACAGGAAATCAAGAGCACCTGGTATTATGAAAACGGCAGCATACGTTGGTTCACAGAACACAACGACCAGGGTGAAGTGATCAACGAGGTGCATTACTATGAAGACGGCACCGCCTGGTAATAAGCCCGCAAATAAGATGTTGGCCGCTATATTTGGTTTTTGCGGCTTTGAGACCCTCTGGCATTGGTCGAAGGCAAAGGCAAAATGAATAAAAGGAGAGAGAAAATATGGATGGACAATTAAGCCCCGGAACCGTCATCACCACCCAGGCACAGATCACCTACCGGGTGGTTTCCTGGCTGGGAGCCGGCGGGCAGGGAGAGGTGTACGACGTAGAGTCCGGGGGTCAGCATAAGGCACTGAAATGGTACTTCCCGGATAAGGCTCTGCCCCAGCAGCTGGAGATCCTCAACCGGCTGGTGGAGCTGGGCGCGCCGGACAGTGCCTTCCTGTGGCCGGAGGATCTGGTTCTGGATCCCCAGGGGAAGCGTTTCGGCTACATCATGGGTCTGCGGCCGAAAAACTACAAGGGATTGCAGGATCTTCTCAAATGCCGCATCAATCCCAGCTTCGAGGCTCTGTGCCGGACGGCCTTCAATCTGGTGCGAGCCTACGAAAAGCTCCACGCCCAGGGTAACTGCTACCGGGACATCAGCTTCGGAAACCTGTTCTTTGACCCGAATACCGGCGACGTGCTGATCTGTGACAACGATAACGTGGCTCCCAGCGATATGCCCGGAATGGTGCTGGGTACACCCAGGTTTATGGCTCCGGAGATCGTCCGGGGAGAGGCACAGCCCTCCCGGAAAACGGATCAGTTCTCTCTGGCCGTGCTGCTGTTTTACATCTTCATGGTGGCGCATCCCCTGGACGGAAAGCGGGAGAACGATATCAAATGCTACGATATCCCCGCTCAGAACAAGCTCTACGGTACGAACCCCCTGTTTATCTTTGACCCAAACGATAGCAGCAACCGCCCCGTGCCCGGGGTTCAGGACAACGCCCTGATCTACTGGCCCATGTACCCCAAGGAATTGCAGGATTTATTTACTGAGTCCTTTACCGTTGGCCTTATGAATCCCAAGAAGCGGGTGGCGGAAAACCGCTGGCTGGTGGTGCTGGGCAATATGCTGGGCGGCATTGTCCGCTGCCCCAAGTGCGGCGCGGAGGTGTTCTTCAACGATGCCCGACCCAGTGCCAGCCGGTGCTGGAATTGCGGGAGTACCGTTTCCATGCCGCCGGTGCTGGCCATCGGAAAACGGCAGCGGCTGCTGCTGCGGCCGAATGCCGCTCTGCCCACCTACCTGATCGACGACGGCAGGTGCAGGTACGATATAGAGACCGTTTCCGGCACAGTGGTGCGCAATCCCAAGAATCCGGCACTGCTGGGTCTGCGCAACGACAGTCCGAACAATTGGACGTACATCAAAACGGACGGAACCCATCTGGTGGTGGCTCCCGGAAAAACCGCGGGCATCGCCAAAGGCGCGAAAATTGACTTTGGTATGAAAACCGGAGAATTTAAGTAAAAAACTGGAGGAATCACAAATGGAACTGAAAAGACCTGGCGGAGAACTGGCCAACCGGCCTCTGCATTTTTTCTGGGTGGTAGACTGCTCCGGCTCCATGGCCGGCGACAAGATCGACACCGTAAACCACGCCATTCAGGAATGCATCCAGCCCATGCGGGACGAGGCCGCGGGCAATCCCAACGCCCAGCTGTTCATCCGCACGCTGAAGTTTTCCACCGGCGCGTCCTGGGTGACCCCGGAGCCGGTGCCCATTGAAAATTTCGAGTGGGAGGATTTGAACGTTGACGGCATTACAGACCTGGGCAAGGCACTGGAAATGGTTGCCGACCAGCTGGGAATGCCCCCTATGCCTACCCGGGCACTGCCCCCGGTGGTGGTGCTGATGTCTGACGGACTCCCCACGGACGACTGGAAGCGGCCTCTGGAGCGGCTGCAAAAGCTGCCCTGGGGCAAGAAGGCCGTAAAAATCGCCATTGCCATTGGCCGGAACGCCGATAAGAGCGTTTTGGAGGCCTTCACCGGCAACCCGGAGACCGTGCTCACCGCCGAAGACCGGCAGACGTTGGTTCATCTGATCAAGTGGGCCTCCACGGCCGCCGCCGCCGTGTCCCAGCCGACCAGCGTCCCCACGGACGATCTGGCAGAGGGGCAGAACTACCTGCTGACACCCCCGCCCGTTCCTGAGCAGGACGATTCCCCCGAACCGGAGAGTGCCGAGGATGTGTGGTAACGAGGGAGCGTCTATGAACCCCTATGTACTGTATGCCTGCGTCCGGGGCTACAGCCATATCCTCTCCGGCAAGGAATGTCAGGACAGTTTTCAGCTTGTGATGCTGGAGGACGGGACACTGCTGCTGTCCGTCGCGGACGGCCACGGCAGCAAATCCTGCCCCTACAGCAAAAAAGGCTCGGAGACTGCGGTACAGGTATTCTGTGCAACCCTTTCGGCACTTTACCGCCTGAAGCGGGAAAACCGGGATGAGCTGAAGCGCATCCTCGCTCTGGATCACAAAGTGCAGCTGGCTCAGTCGATAGTGGGAACGTGGAAGGATCGCATTGCCAAATTCCACCGTAAGGAGCAGCGTCCCATTCCCACCTATGACGATGGCCGGGAGAACCTTCCCGCCCTCTATCGGATGTACGGCTCAACGCTGCTGGGCGCGCTCATTGCCCCGGATTTTGTGTTCGTCTTCCAGCTGGGCGACGGAGACATCGTCCGCGTGGACGACCGGGGTGTTCAGAATCTGGTTGAAGCAAATAAGTTTCTGGGGGTGGAATCGGACTCTCTGTGCGGAGACGATGCCTGGAAAAAGGCCGTCAGTGTCCTGTACAGCCGGAAATGGGATCAGGGAAGACCCTATTTTCTCCAGCTGTCCACCGATGGCTTTGCCAACAGCTTCGTCTCCGACGGGGAATTCCACAAGACCTGTGGTGAATATTTGCAGATGATGAAGCGGTACGGGGCGGATGCGGTGCAGGAAAACTTGGCAAGCTGGCTTGCGGAAACCAGCCGTCTCGGCTGCGGCGACGACACTACGGCACTGATCGCCTACTTCGCGGCTCCAAAGGCTGCGGAGGCAGGTTCGGACGAGCCGGAAGAAGTTCCCACCCCGGAGAGCCAGGCATCTGAGGAGCCTGCCGCCCCCGCTGAGCAGGCTCCTAACGAACAGGAGGTTGACTATGAAAGCAACAGTGATTTTACAGAAGTGTCCGAAAGTGAACAAACCCTTCGGGATCCGTCTTCAGCAGATGGACGATGGGGAATGGTACCGGACTTGGGCTTTTCCGATTGACGAAAAACGTGCCGCCGGGGAAGGGTATCAAAGCACTCAGATCAACAGTGCTCTTCCCGCTACCGATGACTATCCCGGCTGTCCTTACTGTGGAGAAAAGGGTTTTCTCTATGATAGCAACTGCGGCGGTAAAATAAGCTGTTATCACGGCGAAAATCCCTTCACCTGCCCCTGGTGCGGGCAGACCTACACGGAATTTTCGACACTCGACAAGGTATCCTTCCAGGGCGTAGACATCTGAAAACAAGCTGCCATTGTCAATCCGTAAAGCATGGATCGGCAATGGCAGCTTACTTTTTTCGGGAACAGACGGCAAAACGCTATCCCCCCGGGGGGCTTCCGGCGGGGCGGAAAATCTGCTATACTGGTGACAAACGTCAGAAAAAGGGTGAAGCATTTGGAAATCGAACAACGGGTGAAAAATTATTGGACAAAACGCTCCCACGATTTTGGGGCGGTGCGGAAAAATGAACTGGACAACGACATGGGGGCTCGCTGGCTTCGGGAGATCGAAGATCATCTTCCGGCAGGGAAAAACCTTCGCATTCTGGACGTGGGCACCGGTACCGGTTTTTTTGCTATTCTCCTTGCCCGGCAGGGTCAGCAGGTGGAGGGCATCGATCTGACCCCCGCCATGCTGGAGGAGGCACGGGTTCAGGCGACCCAGGAGGGGGTTTCCATCACCTTCCGGGAAATGGATGCCCAGGAACTGGAATACGCCGACGAGACCTTCGACGCGGTGATCAGTCGGAATCTGACCTGGACGCTGCCGGAGCCGGAGAAGGCCTATCGGGAGTGGTACCGGGTGCTGAAAAAAGGGGGCGTGCTCCTGAATTTTGACGCGGATTATGCGGAAAATGTCCGCAGCGAAAGCGATCAGAATTGCTCCGTAGCTCCGGACAGCCCCTACGGCCATGTGGGCATGACCGAGGCACTCCGCCGGGAAAACGATGACATTACCCTGGCTATGGACGTGGGTCAGGCGAGACCTGCCTGGGATGCCGCCGTTTTGCGGGCGGCGGGCTTTGCGGTCTGTCAGGTGGACAAAGCGGTGGGACGGCGGATTCTGGGAGACCTTGATCTGCGCCATGCGCCCATGTTCGGCATTCGCGCGAAAAAATAGTTCGGTTTTTGTGGAAAAAACAACCCCCCGGGGGGCTTCCGAAAGTCCTCAGGATATGGTATCCTGAGGACAAGCACATACGAAAACTCCCAAATTCCTTCAAAAATCATCGGAAAGGCCGCACTTTTTGGGAAAAGCGCGGCCTTTTGATAAGGAGCAGGTCTATGAGACAGTTTACATCCTATGAGGAAGAGAATATCCACTACTGGACGAACCGGGCACCCGGCTACTCCGGGGTCAATCAGGAGGAGCTGGCCACCGACCAGAAGCGGGTCTGGGGCTACACCATCTCCCGGAAGATCGCCGCCCGGTTCCCGGGCAGAGTGCCGGGGAGCCTGCGCATTCTGGATGTGGGTACCGGTCCGGGCTTCTTTGCCATCGTTCTGGCGGGGATGGGCTATCAGGTGACCGCCGTGGACTACACCGCCTCTATGCTGTCGGAAGCCAGACGGAACGCCGGCGCGCTGGCGGACAACATTCAGTTTCAGCAGATGAATGCGGAGGAGCTTGCCTTTGCCGATCACAGCTTTGATGTGATCGTGACCCGGAACGTGACCTGGAACCTGCCCAACCCGGAGAAGGCCTACGGCCATTGGGCCAGAGTGCTGGCTCCCGGCGGGCTTCTGCTGAACTTCGACGCCAATTGGTATCGCTACCTGTGGGACGAGGAAGCCAAGCAGGGTCACAGCGAGGATCGGGAAAAGCTGTCCGCCTCCGATGTCCGGGATGAGACCGCCGGAACGGATGTGGATGCTATGGAAGCCATTGCCCGGAAAACGCCCCTGTCCATGGTGTGCCGCCCCGGCTGGGATATGGAAATCCTCCGGAGACTGGGAATTCAGGCCACCGCGGACGAGGAGATCTGGCGGCAGGTCTGGACCCGAGAAGAGCGGATCAACAACGCTTCCACGCCCATGTTCCTGGTGGAGGGTCGGAAAGCGAACATCTGGGAGAACTGAGGACAACACCGCACAATTTGACAAGAAGACTCAGCCGGGATTTTTATCCCAGTTCAAACTGAAGAAATGGGGCAAAAAGGCGACTGAGGCTCCCAGGCACAATTGCGCAGTGTTACCCTAAAAAGACCCGGCGGGCGGCAGGGACATCCCGCCGCCCGCATGCAGCGGATTGGGACTTCCCGAAAAAGGGGATAATGACTTGAAAAAATATATCGGAAAGCGGATTGCCCAGCTGATTCCCGTCCTGCTGGGCATTACCTTTCTGTCCTTTGCCATGATGCGCGCCGCGGGCAGCGACGCCATCATTGAGCGATACGGCGACAAGGGGGCGGTTGCCCAGGAGGTCATCGATGCCAAACGGGCGGAGCTGGGGCTGGATCAGCCTTTTCTGACCCAGTATGGTACCTGGCTGAAGGGACTGCTGACGGGGGACATGGGCACCAGCTATGTTTCCGGGAAAAATGTATTCCAGACCTTTGTGTCGAAGCTCCCGGCGACGCTGCTGCTGACGGTGCTGTCCATTGCCGCCACTGTTGTGATCTCCATTCCCTTAGGAATCTGGGCGGCGGTAAAGCATGACCGGTTTACGGACTATTTTCTGCGGTTTTTCAGCTTCGTTGGAAACAGCCTGCCAAACTTCTTTGTGGCACTGCTGCTGATGCAGCTGTTTTCCATCAAATGGAAAATACTGCCTGTTATTTCCGGCGGCACCACCTTGCAGGGAGCCGTTCTGCCTACGCTGACTCTGGCCATTGCCATGTCCGCCAAGTATATGCGGCAGGTGCGGGCAACGGTGCTGGAGGAGCTGAACCAAGATTATGTACTGGGTGCCAAGGCAAGAGGTGTCCGGGGCAGTGTGACACTGTGGAAAAGCGTTCTGAAATCCTCCATGCTGACCATTATTACTTTGCTGGCTCTGTCCATCGGAAGCCTGCTGGGCGGCACGGCCATTATTGAGAGCATTTTCATGTGGGACGGGGTAGGAAAGCTGGCGGTGGATGCCATTACCATGCGGGACTATCCCATGATCCAGGCCTATGTGGTCTGGATGGCCATTATCTATGTAATGGTGAATCTCGTTACGGACATTCTTTATCATGTACTTGACCCAAGAATCCGATTGGGGGTGCAGGAAGGATGAGACCAAAGAAAAACAGCGTAAAAACCCGGCTGATTCTCTTCGGCACGCTGGCAATTATTCTGATTGTGTGTTCGTTCTTTTCGGAATACCTGACACCCTACGACCCTTATTTGCAGGACTTAAGCATCGCCAAGCAGGCTCCCAGCCCGGAGCACCTTCTGGGTACCGACCGATATGGCCGGGATATGCTGTCCAGAGTCATCGCGGGCAGCCGTGCCAGCATTTTTTCGACTTTACTGCTGGTGGCGGTCATTACCGCGCTGGGAACGGCGGTGGGTGTCACCTGCGGCTGGGCAGGCGGCTGGGTGGACACGGTGCTGATGCGGGTTTCCGATGTGTTTCTGGCTTTTCCCGGCCTGGTATTCGCCCTGGCGGTGGCCGGCTCTCTGGGCGGCGGACTGCAAAACGCCATCATTGCCCTGGCGGCCATTTCCTGGCCTAAGTATGCCCGGATCGCCCGGAGCCAGACCCTGAGCCAGAAGGAGACTACCTGGATGAAGGCCGTGCGGCTGTCCGGAAGCGGTACGGGAAAAATCCTTTTCCGGCACGTTTTGCCCAATATTCTGGGCCCCATTCTGGTCACGGCCATGCTGGACATCGGCACCATGATGATGGAGCTGGCGGCTCTGAGCTTCTTGGGACTGGGGGCCAAGCCGCCCATTCCGGAATGGGGGAGCATGATGAGCGACACCCGGAGCCTGATGACCATTTCTCCCTGGATTCCCTTCAGCCCCGGAATTGCCATTTTTCTTTCCGTAATGATTTTCAATCTCCTGGGCGACACCATCCGGGATTACGCGGATCCCAAAAGCCGGAGGTAGCCATGGAAAAACTGCTGCAATACAACCATGTGGATATTTCTTATCTGGGTCAGCCCGCCGTTCAGAATGTGAGTGTTTCCCTGAACCCCGGAGAGATTCTGGGCATTGTAGGTGAAAGCGGCAGCGGAAAGTCCACGCTTATCAAAGCGGCCATGGGTCTGCTGGGCGGCGAGGGAGCCGTCACCGGCGGCACCATCCGTTATCGTGGGAAGAATCTGCTGGATTTGTCCGCAAAGGAAATGCGTACCCTCTGCGGCCCGGAGCTGGGCTATATTTTCCAGAACGCGGGAGCTTCCTTCTGCCCCATCCGGACGGTGGATGCCCAGCTGTACGAAACCATGCGGGAGCATGGAAAAATCTCCAGAGCGGATTTTGAAGCCAAGGCTCTGGAGCTGCTTGGAAGGCTTGGCTTCGGGGACGGAAAACGAATCCTTACCAGTTATCCCTTCGAGCTGTCCGGGGGCATGCAGCAGCGTGTGGGCATCGCGGCGGCGATGCTGCTGAATCCCCGCGTTCTGCTTGCGGATGAACCTACCTCGGCGCTGGATGTGACCATTCAGAAGCAGGTGGTGGAGGAAATGCTGCTGATTCGCGAGACCTTTGGCACGGCCATTGTTCTCGTTACCCACAATCCTGGTGTGATCGGTGCCATGGCAGATAACGTGCTGGTGCTGGAAAACGGCCGATGCGTGGAGTATGGAAAGACCCGGGAGGTACTCGCCAACCCCCGCGCAGACTACACCAAGGCCTTGCTGGCCGCGGTACCGAAGCTGAGGAGGTGAGCCGGATGGAACCGATTCTGAAGGTGGAGAACCTGACGAAATCTTTTTCCAGACAGGGGCAGGAGACAGTCGCCGCCGTCAACGGCGTGAACCTTGAACTGTTTCCTGGGGAATGCCTGGCGATCATCGGGGAAAGCGGCAGCGGCAAAACCACCGCCGTGAATATGATTGCCCGGCTCCTGGATGCTACCTCCGGCAGTATTTTCCTGGAAGGTCAGGAAATCACCCATTTGAAGGGGAGCGCACTGCGGGGGATTTACAGGACTATGCAGATGGTCTTCCAGGCTCCGGCGGATTCCTTCGATCCCCGCCGTACCCTGGGCGACGGCATCGGGGAAAGCCTGCGAAACGCCGGCTTTTCCAAGAAAGAGACCCAGGAGCGGGTGGAAGCACTGTTGGAAAAGTGTGGTCTGCCAAGGGAATTCGCAAGCCGCTACCCCCATCAGGTCAGCGGCGGCCAGTGCCAGCGGGCGGCCATCGCCAGAGCCTTGGCCACCCGGCCGAAGCTGCTGATCTGTGACGAGGCCACCTCCGCCCTGGATGTGACCGTTCAGAAGGAGATCATTGAGCTGCTGAACGAGCTGCGCAGTCAGCAGGGACAGAGCTTGTCCATTCTGTTCATCTGCCATGATATTTCTCTGGTGCGGCGGTTTGCGGATCGAGTGCTGGTGATGTACCACGGGGATATCGTGGAAGAAGGAACTCCGGATGAGGTGATCTGCAATCCCAAGAACGACTACACAAAGCGTCTCATCGACAGCGTGTTGTAAACCCAATCTGATGTTAAGCCGTGACGTCCGGCAAAACATAAAAGAACAACGAAAGGGATCTGAAAAGAGCATGAAAAAAGTTATTTCGATTCTGCTGATTGCCAGCCTGGCACTTTCTCTGCTGGTCGGCTGCGGCAGCGGCACGCCTGCAGCGGAAACGCCCACCCAGGGTGACAGCACAGAACAGACTGCTGCTCCCGCCGCCAAGAAGGCTATGGTCATCGGCGACACCACCTTCAACTCCGAAAACTGGGAGGAGACGGTGGACCCCCACCGAACCTACAACGGCTGGGCCTGCATCCGTTACGGGGTTGGCGAAACCCTGGTGCACTACACGGATTCCATGGAGCTGGAACCCTGGCTGGCAATAGACTGGACAAATGACGGCGACTGCACCTGGACCGTCACCCTTCGGGATGGCGTGAAGTTCTCCTCCGGACGGGACATGGATGGCGCGGCTGTCAAGCAGTGCCTGGAGCATCTGCTGGAAAACCACGACCGCGCCCCCGGCGATACAAAAATCGTGGACATTCAGGCCGATGGTCAGGTATTGACCCTTACCACCAGCGAGCCGAACCCTGCCCTGATGAACTATCTGGGGGATCCCTACGGCTGCATCATCGATGTGGATGCCTCTGATTTTGACACCGGCATCGTGGCCGGTACCGGCCCCTACGTTGTCAAAGAGCTGGTAACGGACGACCATCTTTCCCTGGTGCCCAATACCTATTACTGGGACGGGACCCCTAAAATTGACGATCTGACCATCCGCACCCTTAGTAACGGTGATACCCTGTCCGCCGCCCTTCAGGCCGGGGACATTGATGCCGCCTACGGCATGGCTTACGAGGCTTACCCCAATTTTGAAAACGGCGGCTATCAGTTCTCCGCCATCCAGACCTCCCGGGCCTTCTTTGGCTCCATGAACATGACCAGCCCCATTATCCAGGATGATGCCGTCCGGAAAGCCATCGCCATGGGCATCAACAAGGAGGGCTTTGTAAAGACCCTGCTGGACGGCCACGGTGTGGTGGCCAACGGTGCCTTCCCGGATGGCTTCTCCACCTTCGGCGGCGAGCATGTGAAGACCGAAACCTATGACCCCGAGGGAGCCAAGGCGGTTCTGGAAGAAGCCGGTTGGGTGGACAGCGATGGCGACGGCATCCGGGAAAAGGACGGAAAGACACTCACAATCCGCTGGCTGACCTATCCTTCCCGTCAGGAGCTGCCCCTGCTTGCCGAATCCGCTCAGGCATCCCTCAAGGCCATCGGCATCAATGTGGACATCAACTGCACCGCCAATCGCCGGGAGTTCCTGGCAGATATGGGAAGCTGGGATATTTACGCCTCTGCCCTGGTGACGGCTCCCTCCGGCGACCCCCAGTATTTCTTCACCACCTCCTGCGTTCCCGGTATGAGCTACAATTTCGGTGCCTATGACAACCCGGAGGTAACGGCTCTGATTGAGGAGCTGTCCAAGGAGTTTGACACCGCCAAGCGTGGCGAGATGGCCGTGAAGCTCCAGCAGATGATCCTGGACGACAACGCCTACGTCTTCTGCTCCTTCCTGCAAATGAACATGATCTCCAAAGAGAATGTCAAGAATTACACCGCCCACGCCTGCGACTACTACCAGGTCACGGTGGACTTAGACATCCAGTAACGAAAAGCGGCTGCCATCCCGGCAGCCGCTTTTGCGCTTTCAAATCCGTTTCAACCTTTCCGGAGTATGCTGGATTCTGGGGTGACAGAAGCCGCACCCTGTGCTATAATAGTAAAAAAGTCCCGGAAAGGAAACAAGTATGCGAATTTTACTGGTTGAGGATGAAAAGCCGTTGTCTGCCGCCATCTGTAAGGTGCTGCGCCAGGAAAATTACCTGGTTGACCCGGTGTATACCGGTACGGACGGCCTGGAGTATATTCTCAGCGGTGTCTACGATGGAGTGATCCTGGACGTGATGCTGCCGGGCATGGACGGCTTTACATTGCTTCAAACCCTGCGGGAAAAGAATATTTCCACTCCTGTCCTGATGCTCACCGCCCGGGGCGGCCTGGAGGATCGGCTGACAGGACTCCAATCCGGAGCGGATTATTACCTGCCAAAGCCCTTTGACTTCCGGGAGCTGCTGGCCTGCCTGAACGCCATCACCCGGCGCAGCCCGACTTTGCAGATTCAGGAACTGTCCTTTGGAGACATCATCCTGAATCAGGACAGCAGTGTGCTTTCCTGCACAAAAACCGGGCAAAGCGTGAAGCTGGGTACCAAGGAATACCAGCTGATGGAGCTATTCCTGCGAAACCCCAAGCAGCTGCTGCCCCGGGAAACCATCATTGAGCGGGTCTGGGGCTTTGAGGATGAGGCGGAATATAACAATCTATCCGTTTACCTGAGCTTTCTGCGCCGGAAAATGAGCTTTGTGGGTACAAAGACAGAAATCAAGGCTCTGCGGGGCAGAGGCTACCGATTGGAGGAAGGGCAATGATGATCGCAAAGCTTCGCCGGAAGCTGACGCTGGCCAGCATCTGCTCGCTGCTTGCCATACTCCTCGTGATGATCGGTCTCATTAACGCCGTCAGCTTCTATTCCTCCCAGTACCGGGTTTCCCAGTCATTGGAGACCCTTTCCGGAAGCCAGAGCAGCGGCGATACCGCCAGGGTTCGGGAGAATTTGCCGGAGGTGACGGCATCCTCTTTGTATCAGGTCAGCAATTACTGCATTATCCGGCTGACCAGAACCGGGGAGCTGTACGAATGGAAAAGCGAGAATACCCAGCTTTACACCGATGAAACCGTGGCTCAGCTCCTTCGGCAGATTCAGGACACGGGCAAAAAGCAGGGCCGGGTGGGAAGCAAAATGTTCCGCATTGAGCAGGCTCAGCGGGGAGACCGGATTGCGGTCATCGACATCCAGTCGGAGCTTACCTATGCCGCAAGCCTTCTGAAAATCACCCTGGCGGTGGGACTTGCCTTCTGGGTGATTTTGTCCGCGCTGGCGGCGGTGCTGATCCGGCGGGTGCTTTCCCCGGTGGAGGAAGCCTTTTCCAAGCAGCAGCAGTTCGTCTGGGATGCCAGCCACGAGCTGAAAACGCCTCTGGCGGTGATCTCCGCCAACGCCCAGGCCTTGGTACGGGAAGTAGGAGAAAGTGAGAGCCTTCACTATATTCTCGGCGAAGTAGACCGCACGAACGCCCTGGTGCGGAATCTACTGGAGCTGGCTCGGATGGATGCCGGTCGTCCTAGGGGTGAAATACAGACCTTCGATCTGGGCAAAGCCCTTCTGCAGGCGGCATTGCCCATGGAAAGTCTGGCCTTTGAGCAGGGAAAGACCATAAAGCTGGAGGTTCCGGAGGGTATTTCCTATACCGGAAATCCGGGGCTTCTGCAAGAGCTGGCGGTGATCCTTTTGTCCAACGCTATCTCTTATTCTGACGCTGGAAGCGAAATTACCCTGTCTCTTCGCGCCAGGGGTACGCAGCGAGTTCTGACGGTACACAATACCGGCAGCTGGATCGATCCGGAGACCCGGAAGCACATTTTTGAGCGGTTCTATCGGGGGGACGCCTCCCACAATCGGGAGGATGGAGGCACCGGGCTGGGGCTGGCCATCGCCAAGAGCATTGTAGAGCTTCACCGGGGAACCATCCGGGTGGAGAGCAGCCCTGAGAGCGGAACAGCCTTCCTTGTCACCTTGACGGAACGCGACAAGTAATTGACCGGCTTCAAACTACTTTTAAGAAATCTTCCTTACAATGGGCATTGTTCTAAGGCAGCACCGCACAATTCGGCAAGCAGATTCGGCGAGAGATTTTTCGTCAAGTCAAGGTTTGAAAAGCGAAGGAATACTATATGTATTTCGAGCTTTTCAAGCCGCAGAATTGGCGGAAAAGATCCGCTGAAGTGCGCAGACGCAATTGTGCGGTGTTGCCCTAAGACAGAAACGAAAAACCGATTGTAAAGGAGATTTTATTTATGTGTATCGCAAAGAAACTGGCAGCCTCCGTCCTGGCACTCTGCCTGATGGCAAGCTGTGTGGTGAGTGTATCTGCCGCCGAGGACGAAACCGCCTATCCCAATGGCCTGGTGAACGGCTATAGCCAGGGCATGAAGGAGGGCCTGAAGAATGGCTTGACGGAGGGTCTGAAGAACGGTGCCCAGCAGGGTATGAAGAATGGCCTTGCCAATGGTATGACCAATGGCCTGAAGAACGGTGCCGTAAACGGAATGGCAAATGGTATGAAAAACGGTGTTTCCAATGGCTTGACCAACGGCCTGAAGAACGGCACCGTGAACGGGCTGAAAAACGGCAGTCTGAAAAACGTCTGAGGGTGTCCTGATTTCCCATGATGTACCGCGTTTTGATTCTGACGGTGGCGGCCATATGGCTGATCCTGGTGATTGCTGGAGTCGGCATGATGGTTTGCGCCGACGGTAAGAGAAGTCTGGCTGCCCCGGAGCCGGAAACGGAGGAACCTGTGAAAGCTGCGTGGCAGCAGGCCGAGCCTGCTGATGAGACGGAAACCGAGCTTCCGGAATGGACGGAGCCTACTACTTGGCAGGAGACCGCGACCGTCCGGACAGAGCCGGTTCCGTCTCCTATGGAGCCGGTGGAGACGACACAAATCCCGGAGCCAACCCAGCAGGCAAAAGCAGATCAGCAATCGGTTCCGACACCGGAACCGGCGGCAGAGACCGCGCCGCTGACGGACATAGCACCGGCGGAAGCTGCCGCACAGACGGAACCTCCGGAGGAACCGGCCGCCGGCCTGAATCCCATGGATACCGGGCTGGATATTCTTCGCCAGTGCTGGCTCTACACGCCCTCCCATCCTACGGAAAACATGCCTCTGATTGTGTACCTTCACGGAGGAAGCGGCAAGGGGGACGACCTGAACCTGATCACCGCAGTGGACGGCTTTCCCAGATATCTCCAGTCCGGAAGCTTCGGCGACCTGAGAGCCTATGTTCTGATTCCGCAGCTGCCCGCCGGGCAGAGGGGCTGGGCGGAGGTTTCGGATCAGCTGTATGAACTGATCCAGTCCGTTGTGGATGACTATGGAATCGACCGGGGAAATATTTCTCTGACGGGACACAGCATGGGCGGAACGGGTACCTGGAGTATCGGCGGGGATTATCCCGCACTGTTTGCCAGAATTGCTCCCCTTTCCGGAAGTGTCCGCACTCCGGAGAGCGTGGCGGTGAAGCTGCGCAATACGCCGGTCTGGGCCTTCGTAGGCTCTGAGGATACCATTGTGCCGCCAGAGTCATCGGAGCAGACCATCGGCTGGCTGATGGAGCTGTCAGATCAGGCGAAAATCACCGTTTTGGATGGTGCCGATCATTTTTCTGTTCCGAGCCTGGCGTATTTGGATGGTTCTATCAACCTTATCGGCTGGCTTCTCGGCGGATAAAGGAAGCAGCTCCCGGCGGAAGCCGGGGGCTGCTTTTGGCATCTTACAAATCCAGTGCCGGGTTCATAAAGTACACGTTTTTCTGGTTCAGCTTTTCCCGCAGGAGCTGGCAGGCCTCGCCGAACCGCTGGAAGTGGACGATCTCCCGTTCCCGGAGGAAGCGGATCACGTCGTTTACATCCGGGTCGTCGCTGAGCCGGAGAATGTTGTCGTAGGTCACACGAGCCTTCTGCTCCGCGGCCAGATCCTCCGTCAGGTCAGCCATGGGATCCCCCTTGACGGCCATAGAGGCAGCGTTCCAGGGACTTCCGGAGGCGGCAGTGGGATAGACGCCGGTGGTGTGATCCACGAAATAGGGCGCAAAGCCGTTTTCCCGAATCTGACTGTCGCTGAGCTTCCGGGTCAGCTGATGAACGATGGTGCCGATCATTTCCAGATGCCCCAGCTCTTCGGTTCCGATGTCCGTCAGCAGACCCTTCAGCTCGTCGAAGGGCATGGAGTAACGCTGGGACAGGTAGCGAAGGGAAGCACCCAGCTCGCCGTCCGGGCCGCCGTACTGAGAAATGATGATGGCTGCAAGCTTGGGGTTGGGGTTCGTGATCCGGATGGGATATTGGAGCTTCTTGTCATAAATAAACATATCTCAGCCCTCCTTATTCGCGCCTAAATCCCAGGGCCAGGGATCGTCCAGCCAGGCGTAGCCGCCCTCCCTGGCGGAAATGTGGTTCAGAGGGCCATATTTCTTCTCATAGACCTGACGGCAGCGGTCATAAAGCTGCTGATATTTCCGGTAAAGCTCCAGGGCATCCTGATCCTCCCGGTGGGTGTCCAGGTACAGTGCCAGCTCCTGAATGGCGAAGTCCAAGGCCTGAAGCTCCGCCAGGGTGGTGGCGGGCAGGTTATCCTTGTTGACCGTCCCCAGGAAGGGCAGGTCAAGCCCCGGGAACAGGGTACCCCGACTCAACGCCTTTTTTGCCTCGTATTTTGGCGGATTTTCCAGCTGGAAGGGGACATAGGGGTTGGCCAGAGGTGCCATGGCGGGAAGTCTTCCCTGACAGGCAGTCTCATGATTCTCTTGATTCATGTGCATTCCTCCCGATGAAAAAGATTGTCGCTCCGGGTCATCCTATGTCTTTTCCCGCCGGAATGTTCAGCATGAGGATGCCAACGCATAGAAATAGTGGGAGGTGGTGGGTGTGAAAAAGTGGGGGTATTATTTTGCCTGTATTGGAGCCATGTGCGCCATACTCCTGGTGGTCTGTTGGGGAAATCAGGCAGTGTCCAT
Source organism: Clostridiales bacterium UBA6386 (assembly GCA_002437585.1). Lineage (GTDB taxonomy): Bacteria > Bacillota > Clostridia > Oscillospirales > Oscillospiraceae > Faecousia. The sequence goes on from DJQM01000003.1 coordinate 40,275, forward strand.
CCTTTCGGAGAGTTTATCCGGGAAGCTCAGGCATTGCATTATCATCGATCCGGGACACGGGGGCGAGGACGGCGGAGCCTCCTCCTGCTCAGGCCACCTGGAAAGCGGCTATAATCTGGAGATTGCCCTGCGGCTGGAGGACTTGCTGCATCTGCTGGGCTATGACACCAAGCTCATCCGCCGGGAGGATGTGTCCGTGTACACCACCGGCCAGACCATTGCCCAGAAGAAGGTTTCCGACCTGAAAAATCGGGTGAAAACCATAAACGAAACGAAAAACGCCGTTCTTCTCAGCATTCACCAGAATTATTTTACCGATTCCCGGTACAGCGGTGCCCAGGTTTTTTACGGAGCGTCCGACGGAAGCGAGGCTCTGGCAAAGAAGCTGCAAGCGTCTTTTGTGGCCGCGCTGAATCCTGGAAGCCGCCGGCAGGCCAAGCAGGGGAAGGGAATTTATCTTCTGGAGCACGTTCAGTGTCCTGGAGTATTGGTGGAGTGCGGCTTTCTGTCCAACTATCAGGAGGAGGCACTGCTGAGAGACCCGGCCTATCAGAAAAAGCTTTGCTGCGTCATCGGCACGGCACTGAATCAATACCTGAGCCAATGAAAAAAGGCCGTACCCCAAAGAAGCAATGTCAGTAGGTTAAGACAATGCCGCATAATTTGGCAGGCAGATTCGGCGAGAGATTTTTCGTCAGGTCAAGGCTTGAAAAGGGAAGAAATCCTGTATGCCACCTGCAGCGGCTGCGTGATATTTCGAACTTTTCAAACCGCGGAATTGCGGAAAAGATCCGCTGAAGCGCGCAGACACAATTGCGCGGTGCTGCTTTAAGCAAACGCACCCCCCAACCTTCATAATCGGAGGTTAGGGGGGTGCGTTTGCTTAACTTACTGACATTGCGCACAGGGGTGCGCTTTTTATTGGTGGAGTCGGGGGGAATCGAACCCCCGTCCGAAGGCAACTTGGAAAGAACTTCTCCGGGTGCAGTTTGTTATTTACATTCCCTCATCCCGGCGGGAACAAACACCCTACGGGAATCAGTAGCTTCATGATGCATGGTATGGGCAAAGCTTACCATACGCACGGTCTCCACTCAGATCACACCCTAGCCCGGCTCGTGGACCTTCCGGGGAGGATGGGCGCCTAATCAGGCAGCCAGAGCAACAGTATTGTTGTCAGTTAAATTTGAAAAATTGCCCGTTTTATCGTGGCCAGGCACCACGACCCGCTATTCCAGCCTCACTGCCCCCGTCGAAACCTTTACGACCCCGAATGGAGAAAAGAGGAAGATTGTTTCTGTCGGGACGGCCATCGGCCGCCCCTATGGTTTGGTGTAAAAAAACGCACCAGCTTCGTCAGGCTGCGGGCGGCCGGTAGCCGCCCCGACATTTCCCGCATAGAATGCCTTCTCAGAACCGGCCGTAGGGATCCGGCAGCTTCTTAGGCTCCGGATAGGTTTCCCCGTGAGTGTCTACAGTGATGGAAGCAATCTTCTGCTCCTGCACCGGGCGATCCTGGGCACCGGTCTTGGCGGCGGCGATGGCATCTACCACGTCCATGCCGGAGGTGACCTTGCCGAAGGCGGCGTACTGGCCGTCCAGGTGCTTGGCATCCTGGTGCATGATGAAGAACTGACTGCCTGCGGAATTGGGGGAGGAGGAACGGGCCATGCTCAGAACGCCACGCTTGTGCCGCAGGTCGTTCTTCACCCCGTTGAAGAAAAACTCGCCCTTGATGCAGTAGCCAGGGCCGCCCATGCCGGTGCCTTCGGGGCAGCCGCCCTGGATCATGAAGCCGGGGATGACCCGGTGGAAGATCAGACCGTCATAATAGTGATGATTGCACAGGTCGATGAAATTGTACACGCTCTGGGGTGCCTTATCGGGGTACAGCTCACCCTCAATAACGCCGCCGTTTTCCATGGTGATCTTAAAAGTCGGATTCATTGTCTCATTCTCTCCTTCATGGCCCGGTCGATCTGACGCTTGGCGTCCCGCTCCGCCGCGGCCTGTCGTTTGTCGTAAAGCTTTTTGCCTTTGCACAGTCCCACGTTCACCTTCACCCGGCTGCCCTTGAAGTACACGGACAGGGGAATCAGGGCGAAGCCGTCCTGCTTGACCTTGCCGTAGAGCCGCATGATCTCCCGCCTGTGCATGAGCAGACGGCGGGGACGGCGGGAATCCACGTTGAAGCGGTTGCCGTGGTCATAGGGGGAAATGTGCATCTGATTCAGCAGGAGCTGCCCGTCCTTGATGCCGCACCAGGCGTCCTTCAGGTTCAGGTTTCCGGCCCGGATGGATTTGACCTCCGTGCCCACAAGCTCAATACCCGCCTCAAATTCTTCCTCCACGAAATATTCGTGATAGGCCTCCCGATTCCGGGCCATGATCTTGATCCCAGCCTTTTCCAGACAGCTCACCTCCCGACTGAAATTCACGGTTACATTATATCATAACTGTCAAGAGGATTATACGTCATTTTCGTCAAAAAGGAATCGTTCCAGAGCCTCCGGGGTGGAGAAGACGTAATCGCACAGGGCGGTCATTTCCTTCGTCAGCTCCGGGAAGTCTCTTCGCCCCCAACCGGCGAAGGCAACCTTCACCCCAAGAGGGTGAGCCATGTCCCAGGCCAGCTTCATGTCGTCCACCACCAGAAGCTCCTCCGGGGTGAAATGGTACTTTGCCATAATGTCCCGCAGGGGGAAGGGATTGGGCTTGCGCAGCTCCTCCGGATAGTCCCAGCCGTAGATCGCGTCGGGGCGCACGCCGAAATGGGTGTCGTAGTCCCGGGTGATGTTCCTGACGCTGGAATGGGACACCACGCAGATCATGCCGCCCTCCGCTTTCTGCCGCCGGATGACCCGGCCGATGCCCGGAAAAGCGTCGGGCGTGCGGCACATGACGTAATCCATCCAGCCGCGAAACTCATCCTCCAGCTCCTGTGGGGTAAAATTCCAGCGTTTGCGGCACATTTCCGCAAAGCCCAGGCTGTAGCAGTCCTGGGCAAATTGGGAAAGGGTCACGGTCTGACCCGGACGGAACCGATCGAGAATATAGCAGAAGAAGGGATAACCGATGGTTCGTTCGCTTTGCACCACGGTGTCGTCGTGATCCAGCACCAGGCAGGGGTATTTGAGCATGGATGTTTCCTCCATAGATGTCTTTCTGGGATCATTATACCAAACTTCCTACTGGGGCGCAACCGAAAATTACCACTTGTATTATACGAACAAATGTATTATAATATAAACACGAAAGTTTGTCTCATTAGAATCTTAAAGAGACTTTTGGTGCTGTTCCCTCCGGGGGCAATGTTCTTGTCCCGGCAAGAACATTGAGAAGTAAGCGGGCTTAGGGGGTGCTGCCGAAAAGCCGCCCCCCTAAGTACCCCCGGCCGCACCGCCGGAAGTGCGTCAGAATCTTTCAGTTTTCAAGTGTTTTTGTTCTGAAATCGGTGGTTTTTACGTTCATCCGGGGGATTGCCACACCAGTGTTGCGCTACACTAAGGTATGACTGCCACTGGCAGTCATTAGGATTTTGATTCGCTGCGCGGAGCACCACTAGTTCGCAATAACATGCGTTGTTCCGGGTGCGTTGGAATGGCAACCTCATCCGGCTCTTCGAGCCACCTTCCCCTCCCAGGGGAAGGCAGGGGGAACGGATTGCCACACCAGTGACATCGGTCACTGGTTCGCAATGACACGCTTTTTTTGACAGGCTGAAAAAGGATCGTAACAGGAGGTGAAGGGTATGCAGAAGGTATGTCCGGTAGATGTAATCGCCATGTACAGCGCGTCCGGGGAAATCCGGCCCCTGCGGCTGCGGCTGGAGGACGAGGAACACCAGCTGATGCGCGTGGACATTGAGGAAATCGTGAATATCCGGCAGGTGCAGTATGTGGGCATTGAGGCTACGGTGTTTCTTTGCCGGGCTACCGTCCGGCAAAGGCTGTGGCTCTTTGAGCTGAAGTACACCATCCGGACCCATACCTGGAGCCTGACGCGGAAGGTGTGCTGAAATGAGTCAGAGAGTCATTTTTCATGTGGATGCCAATTCCGCCTTTTTAAGCTGGAGCGCGGCCTATCGGGTGAAGGTGCTGGGGGAAAGTCAGGACTTGCGGCTGGTGCCATCGGCAGTGGCGGGGGACAAGGCCTCCCGGCACAGCATCATTCTGGCCAAGTCCACCCCGGCGAAAAAATACGGCATCCAGACGGGAGAGCCGCTGTTTCAGGCCTTGGAAAAGTGTCCGGAGCTGGTGGTGATCCCCCCGGACTACGGGCTGTATGTCCAGGCCTCCCGGCATTTTGTGGCCATGCTCCGGGAGTTTTCCCCGGCGGTGGAGCAGTACTCCATCGATGAGGCCTGGGTGGATATGACCGGCACCCAGCGGCTCTGGGGGTCGCCACGGCTGGCGGCGGAGCTGATGAGAAGGCGTATCTGGGAAGAGCTGGGGTTCACGGTGAACATCGGCATTTCCTCCAACAAGCTGCTGGCGAAAATGGCCGGGGATTTTGAAAAGCCCAACAAGGTGCACACCCTGTTCCCGGAGGAAATGGAGCGGAAATTTTATCCGCTGCCGGTGCGGGATCTGTTTCTCGTGGGCAGAGCCACCGAGGGAAAGCTCCAGAGAATGGGCATTTACACCATCGGCGATCTGGCGAGTGCGGATGTAAAGATGGTGAAGCGGCGGCTGGGCAAGCAGGGGGAGATGCTCTGGCATTTTGCCAACGGGCGCAATGCTGACGCAGTGACCCCGGAGCCTGCGGAGAACAAGGGCTACAGCAACGCCACCACCACTGCCCACGACGTAGTGACCCGGGAGGAAGGCTGTCAGGTGCTGCTGAGTCTGTGCGAGACCGTGGCCGCCCGGCTGCGCAGGGACGGAAAGTGGGGCAGCTGTGTGAGCATTCACCTGAGAACCAACGAATTCCGGCATTTTTCCCATCAGCGGGTGCTGCATGGAGCCACGAATATCACCACGGAGCTTTTTGCGGCGGCCTGCCAGCTCTTTGACGAGGCCTGGGACGGGATCACGCCTCTGCGGCAGCTGGGGATTCAGGTGACGAGACTTTCCGGGGAGCCTTACCAGCAATTTGATTTCTTGTCCGGGATGGATCCGGTGCGGTTCGAGCGGAAGCTGCGGCTGGACGAGACGGTGGACGCCCTCCGGGATAAATACGGGGAGGACATCATCTGCCGGGCAAAATTCTCCGGGGGCAGTATGCCCCACATGGCAGGCGGGCTGAGCAAGGAGCGGCGCACCGGGGTGACGAAGCCCATTCCGGAGGAATGCCCGATGGAGAAAAAAGTTCCGTGAAAAAAGGAACAAACCCATCGTAAGCTTTCCCGTTCCATTCAGTCTATTAGAAGCTGTTGGTGCCGGTTCCTCCGGAGGCAATTTTCTTGTCCCGGCAAGAAAATGGATAAGAAGCCGGCTTAAGGGGCACTGCCGAACAGCCGCTCCCTTAAGAATCCCCCGGCCGCACCGCCGGAAGCGCGTCAGAATTCTTGGGGCTGCTATGGGTAGTTTTCCGAAAACGTTTTGAGAAAAACGGAGCCTTCCGGGGTGGAAAAAAGGGAGAACATGGCGTATAATAAAAATATCTGAACATAGGAGGAAGAGATATGGCCATTGTGACCTTCTATAATTGCGATCCCAAGGACGCGCCGAAGACCACCATGCCCGCCCACCTGGGAGCCAACGCGGTGATCACCTGCCGGGGGCGGCTGCTGCTGGAAAAGCGGCGGGACTCGGATATCTGGGGTCTCATCGGGGGCGGGTGCAAAAAGAACGAGACCGGGCTTCAGGCCATCGTCCGGGAGACCTATGAGGAGCTGGGGCTGCGGATTTCCAAGGAACGGTTCCGGAAGCTGGCGGTTTACGACAATCCCGGCCGGATCGCTGCCTTCCGGGACGGAAGCGTCTGGCGGATGGTGATCGTAGTCTACGGTCTGGAGCTGCCGGAGGAGCCGGAAATGCGGATCAGTGCGGAATCGAAGGAGCTGCGTTTTTTCAGCCGGGAGGAAATCGGGAACATCGAGATCGCGGTGACTCACCGGGACATTGTCCGGGACTGGTTCGAAAAGCAGATGCAGGAATATTCCAGGTAAAGGAAGAAAGATTCATCGGGTTTCCTACCAGGCAACCGGAGAACTTCCGGAAGGAAGAAAGATTTCAGGATAAATAAATACTTGTATATTCGGAAATCCTATGCTAAAATAGGAGGTGACGGCGCAGCATTCTAGTCGTAGTGACCATTTTCCAGGAAGGGCCTAAAAATCCTTTGAAGGGCACATCGATGAAGTCCCTGGTGTCTGCTTATTACGCCCAGTTTTGGGCGGATGCTGGGGGTTAAGGATCCAGGGCGCGTCCCAATGGCATGGGACATACGACCCGGTTTCCGTGGAGACTTGAAGCTTGTGCGACGACGGGCAGAACCCATGTGGGCCCCGCCGCGTACGAATCAGGTATGAACCTGCAATGCGGTGCACAGAATCGTGTGCTGTGTGCAGCGTAGCCTGCCTTGAAGTGAACATGCGGGGAAGGGAGAACAGGCCGCCGCTGCCGTGGCCAGGTTAGCGCGGTTATTGCTCCCGGAAACCATGCTTGCAAAAGAGGCTAAGATTATGGAACACTCCGTCGTGGAAAACACCTAGACTGTCCGAAAGGGGCAGGCAGGGGATTGCAGTACGGACTAAGTGGCAATCGGGTACCCATTTTGGCAACACCTGGGCGAGGGAATCAAACGGAAACGACCTGTGCGGCAACGGCAGGTTTCCCTCGGTGAAAAACAACCCGACCTAAGCCGTAAGATTTATCCTGCCTGCTGCCGTCACCTTTTATTTTATCTTTTGAGGAGAATCTTCTGTGGCTAAATCCCATACGGACGTTTCCAAAAGGGAGCGTTTGCGGACGATCCAGTGGGTCGTCACGGTCTTTTTCACAACCCTCGTGGTTTCTGGTCTGATCAGCCTGGTTTCCGACGAGGTCATGGCCAGCAGCTCTCTTCCTGTAGCCTTTGGAATTCTGCTCTTTATTGTGCTGCTGGGCATTGTTTTTGACATCATCGGCATGGCGGTGGCCACTGCCGACGAAAAGCCCTTCCATTCCATGGCCGCCCGGAAGGTGCCCGGTGCCCAGGAGGCCATCCGGCTTCTGCGCAACGCCGAGCGGGTCAGCTCCATCTGCAACGATGTGGTGGGGGACATCTGCGGCGTTGTCTCCGGCAGCGCATCGGCAACCATCGCGGCTCTGATCCTGACCCATGTGGATACCGGCTGGCCCAGAGGAGTCTCCCTGGTCATGTCCTCGCTGGTGGCGGGGCTTACCGTGGGAGGAAAGGCCATCGGCAAGACCTTCGCGGTCAGCTCCTGCACCCAGATCGTGCATATGGTGGGACGGATTCTGGGAGCCTGGAACCGGCTGAAGAAAAAGAAATCAAAACGTTAGGTTGTGTCAGAATTGGACATTTTAGACAGAGTAAACAGCCACGAGGATCTGCTGAAGCTCAGCGACAGCGAGCGAATCCAGCTGTGCGGCGAAATCCGGCAATTTCTGATTTCCAGCGTGGCCAAAACCGGCGGACATCTGGCGGGAAACCTGGGCGTGGTGGAGCTGAGCGTTGCCATCGAATTGGTATTTGATACGAATATTGACCGCTTGGTATTTGACGTGGGTCATCAGTCTTATGTGCATAAGCTGCTCACCGGCCGCCGGGCGGATTTTGCGCGTCTGCGGCAATATGGCGGTATTTCCGGCTTCCCCAAGCCGGAAGAAAGCGACACCGACGCCTTCATGGCGGGTCACGCCTCCAGCTCTGTGTCCATTGCGTTGGGCATGGCCAGAGCCAGAACCCTGCTTCAGGAAAATTATGACGTGGTGGCTCTCATCGGCGACGGGGCACTCACCGGCGGTATGGCCTACGAGGGGCTCAATGACGCGGCGGTCAGCGGCGAGCCCATGGTGATCATCGTCAACGACAACACCATGTCCATCGGCAAGAACGTAGGCGGCCTGTCCAGCCATCTGTCCCGGCTTCGCTCCAGTGACAACTATCTGGATGCCAAGCGAGCCTACCGGCGGTTTATGAAGAAAACCCCTCTGGGCAGTGCCATTTATAATTTCAGCAGCCGGGTGAAGAACAAGCTGAAGCGGCTTCTGCTGCCAACAACCATTTTTGAAAACATGGGCTTTACTTATCTGGGGCCGGCGGACGGACACGATCTGCCGGGACTGGTGTCCCTGCTGTCGTCTGCCCGGGATCTGCGGGAGCCGGTAGTCGTCCATGTGGTGACCCGGAAGGGCAAGGGCTATCCCTTTGCCGAAGAGGATCCGGCAAAATTCCACGGAATCGGAAAATTTGACCCGGAAACCGGCAAAAAGCTGGGTGCCAAGGAAACGACCTATTCCGACGGCTTCGGCACGACCCTACAGATACTGGCCAGGCAGGATAAGCGGGTGTGCGCCATCACCGCGGCCATGCCCGGAGGCACGGGCCTGCTGGCCTTCCAGCGGGAATTCCCGAAGCGAACCTTCGATGTGGGCATTGCGGAGGAACACGCGGTGTCCATGGCTGGCGGACTTGCAAAACAGGGCATGATCCCGGTGGTGACGCTGTATTCTACCTTCCTCCAGCGGGGCTTTGACCAGATCATGCAGGACACGGCACTGCTGCACCTGCATGTGGTGTTTGCCATCGACCGGGCAGGCCTGGTGGGGGACGACGGCCCTACCCATCATGGCGTGTTTGACATCGGCTTTTTGAAGCAGATGCCGGGAATGCGGATATTGAATCCGGCCAGCCTGGCAGAGCAGAAGGAAATGCTTTTCTGGGCGGTGGAGGACTACGACGGGCCGGTGGCCATCCGCTACCCCAGAGGTACCGAAGGCAGCTACAAGGATAGCTCCTGGCAGGGCGTGAATGGCAGACTGGTGCGGTGCCACCGGGAAGGGAAGGACGCTGCCCTGATTACTTACGGCTCTACCCTGGACAATACCCTTGCGGCGGCCGATCAGTTGAAGAAGCAGGGGATCGAAGCTTCCGTGTTCCGGCTGCTCAGCGTGTGGCCGTTGCCGGCCGAAGAGCTGGCGGGGTGTCTGGGAGAAATCCCTCAGGCGGTCGTCATTGAGGAAACGGCCTCCGGCTCCGGAATTCAGGAGAGCCTGGGCTGGGCTTTGGGAGAACTTTTGCCGGGATGCCAGATCCATGGTATGGATCTGGGTCGGGACTTTGTGCCCCACGGTTCTCTGAAGGAGCTGTATCGGCAGTGCGGACTGGACAGCGATTCCATTACCGCATATGTAAGGAAGGTGCTTGCCCGGTGAAAGTGAAGAAACGACTGGATGTTCTGCTCACCGAGCAGGGCTATGCGGATACCCGCTCCAAGGCTCAGGCCATTATCATGAGCGGCCTGGTGTATGTCAACGGCCAGAAGGCGGACAAGCCAGGTGTTTCCTATGAGGAGACGGTGAGCCTGGAGGTGCGGGGGGCGGTGTGCCCCTACGTCAGCCGGGGCGGGCTGAAGCTGGAGAAGGCTCTGCGGGACTTTGGGGTCAAGCCTGAAGGCTATGTTTGCAGCGATTCCGGGGCATCCACCGGGGGCTTTACGGACTGTTTGCTCCAGCAGGGGGCAAAAAAGGTCTTTGCCATTGACGTAGGCTACGGCCAGCTGGACTGGAAAATCCGCAGCGATCCCCGGGTGGTGGTCATGGAACGGACGAACATCCGCTATGTGACCCCGGAGCAGCTGGGAGAGCCGCTGGATCTGTCCGTGGTGGACGTGAGCTTTATTTCCCTGAAAATTGTTCTGCCTGTCATCAAGGCTCTTCTCAAGCCCACCGGCCAGGTACTCTGTCTGATCAAGCCCCAGTTTGAGGCCGGGAAGGAAAAGGTTGGCAAAAAGGGCGTCGTCCGGGAACCGGCCACCCACAAGGCGGTGCTGGACGGCTTTGTCGCGCTGGCGGACTCCCTGGGCTTCCGGATTCTGGGGCTGACCTTCTCCCCGGTGAAGGGACCGGAAGGAAATATTGAGTTTCTGGGTCATCTGAGCCTGGCAGATGTTTCCGGTATTCGTCCGGATACGGCTGCCGTTGTGGAGCAGGCACACAGGACGCTTGACAAGGGGGAATAAGAAGTGAAAAATGTGATTCTTACTCCCAACCCTTACCGGGACAAGAATTTTCAGACCGTCCGGGAGGCGGCGAAAATTCTGAAGGAGGCCGGGGTCAATACCCGGATCTGTCTGCCCTTTGAGGTGGATCGCTCCTACGAGCTTCCGAGAGACTTGCGGTTTTCCCGGCTGGATCGGGAGCTTCCCAACGCGGAAATGGTGATCTGCTTCGGCGGCGACGGCACCATTTTGCACATGGCCAAGGCCGCTACCCGGAAGGGAATCCCCATTCTGGGGGTGAACATCGGCACCATGGGCTTTATGGCAGAGCTGGAAAGCATGGAGCTGGACAGGCTGACCAAGGTTGCCCGGGGGGAATACACTCTGGACAGCCGGATGATGCTGGATGTGACCGTCCAGCGGGAGCGGGACATTCTGTTCCATGACATTTGCCTGAATGACGTGGTAGTGACCAAAGGAGCCGTAGCCCGGATTGTCCATCTGTGCGTCAAATGCGACGGGGTTACTGCCATGGAGTTCGGCGGCGACGGCGTGGTGGTCTCCACCCCCACCGGCTCTACGGCCTACAGCTATTCCGCCGGAGGCCCCATTGTGGAGCCGGAAGCGAAAAATATCATTATCACCCCCATCTGTGCCCACGAGATCGGAAGCCGGTGCATTGTGGCCTCCGATAAGCGCATTGTCAGCGTGGAGCAGGTGCTCAACGCCCGGCGCAACGCCTATCTGTCCGTGGACGGCGGACGAGCCGTGCGGCTGAATATGGGGGATGTGGTTACCGTCCGGAAGTCTCATCTGGAGACCCGGCTGGCGCGATTGAAGGATCGGAGCTTCTACGATGTGGTCAGCTCCAAGTTCAGCAAGTGAGAAAGGGGAAGGGCAGTGAAATCCAAACGACAGGCGAAGATCATGGAAATCATCTCTACCACCAATGTGGAGACCCAGGAGCAGCTTTTGCAGGCTCTGCGGGACGCGGGCTTCAACAGCACCCAGGCTACCATTTCCCGGGACATCAAGGAGCTGCGGATCATCAAGGAGCTGACAAGCTTCGGAACCTACCACTACACGGCGGCGGCCAGAGAGGTGCCTGGCACCTTTTCGGGAAGGCTCAATACCATTTTCCGGGAGTGCGTTACCAGCTTTGACTATGCCCAGAATATCATCGTCATTCACACCCTGCCGGGTCTTGCCAACGCGGCGGCCTCGGCGTTGGATACCATGAGCCGGAGTGTGGTGCTGGGCAGTATCGCCGGTGACGACACGGTGATGGTCATCATGCGGGACACCAATGCGGCGGCTGCCTTCTGCGGAGAAATCCGGAACCTGCTGAACTGAGGAAGGGGGGTTAGCCGTGCTGAGCTTACTGCACATCGAGAATATCGCGGTCATCGAGTGCGCGGACATTTCCTTTGACCGGGGCTTCAACGTCCTCACCGGCGAGACCGGCGCGGGCAAATCCATTGTCATCGACGCCATTTCCGCCATCCTGGGCGAGCGGGCTTACCGGGATATGATCCGCACGGGCACCGAGCGGGCCAGTGTCCGGGCGGTGTTTACAAATGTGCCGGAATTTCCCTGGTTTGCGGAAAACGGGGTGGAATATGACCCGGAGACGGTGATTTCCCGGGAAATCCATCTGGACGGGAAAAATATCTGCCGGGTCAACGGGACGCTTGTGAACGTGACGAGCCTTCACAAGCTGGGCATTCAGCTGATCAACATCCACGGCCAGCATGATTCCGCGGCACTGTTTGACGAGGAAAATCACCTGGCCTTCCTGGATGCCTTCGCCGACAACGACGATTTGCGGGCGGCTTACATCGAACGCTATGAGGCGGTAACGAAGCTGCGCCGGGAAATCAGTGCCCTGACCATGGACGAGGGCGAGAAGCTTCGCCGGATGGAGAATCTCAAATACCAGATCGCCGAAATTGAGAAGGCGGAGCTGGAGCCCGGAGAGGATGACCGGCTGGAAGAGCGGCGGAAGGTGCTGCAAAACGCGGAAAAGCTGAGCAACGGCATGGAAACCGCCGTGGAGTGTCTCTACGGTGGAGACGATTCCGACGGGGCCTCCGGGCTGCTTGCCCAGGCGGAGTACGCCTTGGCACGGCTGTCCCGGTTCAGCGACAGCTTCGCGGCACTCCATGACCGGGTGGCGGATCTGATGTATCAGGTTCAGGACGCGGCGGAGGAGGTCCGGGATGCCAGGGACAGCCTGAGCTATTCCGCTGACGAGCTGGAGCAAATTGAGTCCCGGTTGGACGTGATCCACAAGCTCCGCAGAAAATATGGCACCACCTGCGAGGATATCCTGGAATACCTGGACAAGGCGAAAAAAGAGCTGGACGAGATCGAATTTGCCGACGATAAGCTGGAGCGGCTGAAAAAGAATCTGAAAAAGGCGGAAATGGAAGCCTGGGATGAAGCGGGTGCCCTCCGGGAAAACCGGAAGCAGGCGGCGGAGAATATGTCCAAGCGGATTCTTTCCGAGCTTGCCCAGCTGGATATGCCAAGGGTGCGGTTTGACTGCCGGTTCACGGAAACGGAGCTGACGGCCAGTGGCGCGGACACGGTGGCCTTCTACATGTCCGCCAACGCAGGCGAAGCTTTGAAGCCCCTGAGCCGGGTTGCCTCCGGCGGTGAGCTGGCGCGGATCATGCTGGCCATGAAGAATGTGCTGGCGGAAAAGGATCAGGTGGCGACCCTGATTTTCGACGAGGTGGACACCGGCGTGTCCGGCAGAGCCGCCCAGAAGGTAGCGGAGAAGCTGAGAAGCGTGGCCGCCCACAAGCAGGTGCTCTGCGTGACCCATCTGCCCCAGCTGGCGGCTCTGGCCGATACCCATCTGCTCATCGCCAAGACCGAGCGGGACGGGCGTACCTACACCTCCGTGACCCCCTTGGACACCGAGGGCAGAAAGCGGGAGCTGGCCCGGATCATCGGCGGCACGAATATTACCGAAACCACCCTGAAAAGCGCGGAGGAAATGCTTCGGGGCTAAAAAATCTTCTTGACAAACCTGTGCTTCTTTGCTAGGATAACACCGTTAACACGCTGATGGGAAACAGTAGGCTCGGAAGAATTTTCAGAGAGCTGCCGCTTGGTGCGAGGCAGTGGATTCCCCGATGCCCAAATACCTCCCGGAGTGGCTTCCCTGAACAAGAGTAGGGGGAGACGGGTACGCCCGATATCGCGAAGGCCGTTACTGGACGGCGTGAGGGAGAATGCCGTGAGGATTCTCCAAACTGAGGTGGTACCGCGGAATTTTTCGCCCTCTGTCATTTTGACAGAGGGCGATTTTGGAGGTTAGAAAATGAAAGTATATGACGAGCTGGTCGCCCGGGGGCTGATTGCCCAGGTGACGAACGAGGAAGAGATCCGGGAAATGATCGACAACGGCAAGGCCGTGTTCTATATCGGCTTTGACCCCACCGCCGACTCCCTGCATGTGGGTCACTTCATGGCTCTGTGCCTGATGAAGCGGCTGCAGATGGCGGGAAACCGCCCCATCGCCCTCATCGGCGGCGGCACGGCCATGATCGGCGACCCCTCCGGCCGGACGGACATGCGTTCCATGATGACCCAGGAAACCATTGCGCACAACTGCGAGTGCTTCAAAAAGCAGATGGAGCGGTTCATCGAGTTCGGCGAGGGCAAGGCCATGATGGTCAACAACGCCGACTGGCTGCTGAACCTGAATTACATTGACTTCATCCGGGACATCGGCGCCTGCTTCTCCGTGAACAACATGCTCCGGGCGGAGTGCTTCAAGCAGCGGATGGAGAAGGGTCTGAGCTTCCTGGAGTTCAACTACATGCCCATGCAGTCCTACGACTTCTACTACCTGTACCAGCACTACGGCTGCAACATGCAGTTCGGCGGCAACGACCAGTGGAGCAACATGCTGGGCGGCACGGAGCTCATCCGCCGGAAGCTGGGCAAGGATGCCCACGCCATGACCATCACCCTGCTTCTCAACTCCGAGGGCAAGAAGATGGGCAAGACTGCCAAGGGCGCGGTGTGGCTGGATCCCAACAAGACCTCTCCCTTTGAATTCTACCAGTACTGGCGCAACATAGAGGATGCGGACGTGCTCAAGTGCATCCGGATGCTGACCTTCCTGCCCCTGGAGCAGATCGACGCCATGGCGGACTGGAAGGACGCCCAGCTGAACACCGCCAAGGAAATTCTCGCCTACGAGCTGACCAAGCTGGTGCATGGCGAGGCCGAGGCAGATAAGGCTCAGGCGGCGGCCAAGGCTCTGTTTGTAGGCGGCGGCGATGATGCCAATATGCCCACCACGGAAATCACCGCCGACAAGCTGGTAGACGGCAAAATCGGCATTCTGAATCTGATGGTGGCCTGCGGTCTGGCACCGTCTAACAAGCAGGCCCGGCAGCTGGTGGAGCAGGGTGGCGTTCTGGTGAACGACGAGAAGGTACCCTCCGCTCAGTTTGCGGTGACGGAGGAAATGCTCAAGGCGGGCGTGAAGATCCGTAAGGGCAAGAAGGTCTTCCATAAGGCCGTGCTGGCCTGATTGGATGGAATCAGGAGCTTTCCCGATAGGGAGAGCTCCTGCATGTGTCAAAAAGTGCATGTCATACCGAAAAGGGAAGTGACTGCGGAAATCTGCCTGCCTGAAAGTTCCGTGAATTGCCGGATGATCGAAAAGCGAAGTTTTTGGGAAGGGGTTGTGACCGGCGATAATTTCTGGAGGGGATCACGCCAACGATATCACATTCCCGGGGTTTACAATGACAGGATTTTTCAAGAGGCTGAACCCGCTCGTCAGGAGCGGGTTTTCTTTCTCAAGAAAACATCAGCGGGAAGCTGAGAGAGGATCACCGCGGCAAAAACGAGGATGCAGCCGCAGATTTCCCAGGACGCCATCCGCTCGTTCAGCAGCCACCAGCCCCCCAAGGCAGCAAAGACCGATTCCATACTCATAATCAGAGACGCGGTGGTGGGCTCCAGGGATTTCTGCCCCACCACTTGCAGGGTGTAGGCAACGCCCATGGACAAAACACCTGAGAAGCACAGCGGCTTCCAGCAGGCGAGAATCACGGGAAGGTCAACGATTTCCGTCAGGAGCATGAAAGGAACGGACAGCACCGAGGTCACCAGGGCTTCCAGGCAGGTTACACGCAGACTGTCCAGGTTTCCCGCGAACCGGTCGATGCAGCGAATCTGGACGGAGAAGGCGACGGCACAGCCCATCAGGAACAAATCCCCTTTGTTGATGCCGGAGGTTCCTACACAGCTGAGAAGGTATAGCCCGAGAACCGCCAGTGCCACGCTCAGCAGGATGGTTTTGGGCAGTTTTTCCCCCTTGAAGACACCTAAGATGGGTACCCAGACAATGTACATGGCGGTCAGAAAGCCCGCTTTCCCCGCATCGGTATAAACAAGGCCAATCTGCTGAAGGCTGGAGGCCACAAACAGAGCCAGGCCGCAGATCAGGCCAACCTTCCAAAGCTCCGGATTCTTCCATTTTGCGAAAGATTCCCGGGGGTTATGCTCCATTACAAAAGAGCACAAAAACAGGAAGATGACCGCCAGAGCGCATCGGATGGCCTGGAAGGTAAAGGGGCCGATGGAGTCCATACCCACGCTTTGGGCAATAAAGCCAAAGCCCCAGATTGTGGTCGTCAGCAGCAGAAGGATGCTGCCCTGTAATTTCTTTTTCATATTCATCACCGGTGCATACTTTAGCATAATTTGGAAAAGAAAGCAAGCGGCGTTGCATTTATTTACAAAAAGTGGTATAATACTGTCAATTACCAAAACCAATCAGGAGGCGGATTTATGGAAGAAGTCAAGAAAATTCCGGAGCGCGGGGAGCTTCCGGAGGAAACCAAGTGGGCGTTGGAGGATTTGTATGCCACCACGGATGCCTGGCTTTCGGAGCTGAAGACCCTGAAAGAAGACGAAAAGGTTCTGACCTCCTATGCCGGACGGCTGGGGGAAAGCGGAAAGACCCTGTATGACTTTCTTCACGCGGTGGAAGACACGAACGTAAAGGCCGACCGGCTGGGCAATTACTGTATGCGAAAGGTTGACGAGGATACCCGCAATCCGGAAAGCCTTTCCTTGCAGGGAACATTCATGAGCACGGTGGTGGCACTGAACGCGGCGTGCAGCTTTGACACCCCGGAGATCATGGCCATTTCCGACGAGACGCTGGATGGCTTCTACCGGGACTATCCCGCGCTGGAGCGGTATCGCCGGTACCTGACGAGCCTTCGCCGGAGAAAGCCCCACACCCTGTCCGCCCAGGAGGAAAAGCTGCTGGCGGCGGCGGGGGAAATGGCTCAGCTGCCGGACACGGTGTACAGCGCGTTGGCGGATGCCGACCTGAAATTCGCCGATGCGGTGGACAGCCAGGGAAAGAAGCATCCTCTGAGCCAGGGTACCTTCGTGCTTCTGGAGGAGAGTACCGACCACTGCTTGCGGAAGAGTGCCTATGAAAATCTCTACGACGGCTTTGCCGGAATGCGCAACACCGCCGCCGCCGTGCTGAATGGACAGAATCAGCAGCTGAAATTCTTCAGCCGGGCGAGAAAATATGATTCCGCGCTGGAAAGCTCTTTGGATGCCAGCGATGTGCCGGTGTCTGTCTACGAAAACCTTATAGAAGCCGTTCACAGGAAGCTTCCCACCATGTACCGCTATGTCCGTCTGCGCAAGAAGCTGCTGGGGGTGGAGAAGCTCCATTTCTACGACATTTACACGCCCCTGCTGCCTGCCGCTGACCGGCATATTCCTTTTGAAGAAGCAAAGCGGACGGTTTATGACGCACTGGCTCCCCTGGGGGAGGACTACCGCCGGATTCTGCGGGAGGGCTTTGACCATCGCTGGATCGACGTATATCAGAACCAGGGCAAGCGCAGCGGCGCCTATTCCGCCGGTGCGGATGTACACCCCTTTGTGCTTCTGAACTACACCGGTACCCTGGACAGCCAGTTTACGCTGGCTCACGAAATGGGTCACGCCCTCCACTCCTACCTTTCCAACCAGCATCAGAACCCCATTGACGCGGATTATGTGATTTTCGTTGCCGAGGTGGCCTCCACCTGCAATGAGGCTCTGCTTATGGAGTACCTGCTGAGAAAGACCACCGACAAGGCCGAGCGGGCTTATCTCATCAACCACTTCCTGGATCAGTTCAAGGGCACTATCTACCGGCAGACCATGTTCGCCGAGTTCGAGCGGAACATCGGCAAGTGGTCGGAAGAGGGGAAGACCCTGACGGCGGACCTGCTTTGCGCCGAGTACAAGCGTCTGACGGAGCTGTACTACGGCCCGGGCATGGAGGTGGACGACCGGATCGCTGTGGAGTGGGCCAGAATTCCCCACTTCTACTACAATTACTATGTCTTCCAGTACGCCACGGGCTACGCCGCGGCCATTGCCCTGTCCCGGCGGATTCTGCGGGAAGGGGAGACGGCGGTGAAGGACTACCTGGGCTTCCTGTCCGGCGGCTGCTCCAAGGATCCCATTTCGCTATTGAAGGGCGCGGGCGTGGATATGACAAGCCCGGAGCCGGTGGAGCAGGCACTGGAGCTTTTCGACCGGCTGCTGGATGAAATGGAAGCACTGACGGAGGAGCGGAATGGCTGAACTGTTTCTTCCCACCCTGCACACCTTCGCCATGAACAATCCCTTCACCGGCTCCAGCGGGCTTTTCCGGTTCCGGGCGGTGCCTAATGTGGTGATGGCAACGCCAAAGGAGGTGGACTTTGCCGCCAGCTCCATCCACGCCGAGTACTGGCACGGCCTGTACTGCTACGAGAAAAGCAAAATGGAGGGGGAGAAGACCTTCCCTATGTCTGACGAGGGGCGGCAGGAAATGCTGGACTGGCTTACCAGTAAAATTTGAAAAATTGTACAAATCTGAAAAATAGTTCTTGCATTATGTCCTAAAAAATGTGTATAATGGCATAAAATGGAAATTTGGATGTGGTGCTATGGATTACGCCCTGCTGCGAGAGTTTGCTATGCGGCCCCGGGCGCAGGAGGAAACGGTTTCCTACCTTGCGGAAAAGCTGTCCCATTTTGTCAGGCGGATGGATTCGGTTCTCATTTGCCTGCCAAACCAGGAGCCGGGGAGTCTGAGCCACCTGATGGAGCAGGCGGTGCTGCTGTGCGAGGGAGTGCCGGTGACCTGGGGGCAGGATCATCGGTGGGTGAGCCTGCTGCGGCTGGCCTTCTCCTCCCGGGTCAGTGCCATTGTGAGCACGCCGCTGATTGCCCTGGGTCTTTCCAAGCTGCAGAATTACTATTCCATTCCGCTTTTTATCCGGGATGTGGTCACAGCCGGATACCCCTGCGAGGAATGGATGATCGAGGGTCTTTGCCGTGGCTTTGACTGCCATCCCAGAGGCTGCCTGAGCGTGGGCACCACCGGGATTGTGGCCGGCTTTTCCTGCGAGAAGCACCATGGGGTGCATATCCGGGATGACCTGTATCAGGTAGAGATTGTGGACGAAAAGGGGGTGCCTGTGCCGGAAGGGGAAGCCGGAGAGATGGTGATTTCCTGGAAGGGTCGGCCGGAGACCCGCTATGCCATGGGGGAGAATGCCCGGCTGTTCACGGGACGGTGCCAGTGCGGGTCGTATGCACCGCTTCTCATGGATATCGTTCCCGGCCGGACGGAAGCGGATGCCGATCTGCGGAAGCTGGGAAACGCACTGCAATCCTGGAACAGCGTTCTGGATTGCAGGATCGGGCGGAGTCCTCATGGTCTGGAGCTTGAGCTGATCACGCTGCCCGGCGGACGGCTTCCGGAGCTTCCCACCGTGGCCAAGCAGGTGATCCGGCCTCTGAACCCGGAGACGGATGCGCCATTTTTCTATGATCCCACTCAAAAAATCCGAAAAAATCCGGAAACAGCCATTGACTTTTAAGGGAAATGTGCTAAAATATCTGCGATATGCAAAGACATTGGGGAAGCGAAGCGGTTTTTGATGCTTGCAAGAGAGAGGGAGCTGGTGGAAGCCCTCAGCACGGATTCCGCAGGCCACTTCCTTCGCGTTGCCCGGGATGACCGGGACGGGCTGCTCCCGTTACAGGGTGTCTAAGATTGCCCTTTGTGTAACCGCTGATGAAATCGTCTGCGGTTCTCAGCGGATCTTTTGCCCCGACTGTGCAGTTTGAAAAACTTGAAATATAGCGCAGCCGTTGCCGGCGTAAGCTGGCTTACGGATGCGGCATACCCCTTGCGGGTACAGAAAGTATTCCTGCGTTTTTCAAACTTTCATTCGTGCCAAAATCTCTCGCTGATAACTCTTGCCGATTTAATTATTGGTTACTTGTGGGGTAAATTAGGGTGGTACCGCGATGCTTTCGTCGCCCCTATGGATTGGGGGCGGCGTTTTTTATTGCGGGGACACCGGATATTCTATGGAGGTCGTTACTATGAATCCAAAGCCTTACGGCGTAAACGAACTGCGTGAAATGTTCCTGTCCTTCTTTGAGAGCAAGGGACATCTGCGCCTGCCCAGCTTCTCTCTGATCCCTCAGAATGACGCTTCTCTGCTGCTCATTAACTCCGGCATGGCACCTATGAAGCCCTATTTCACCGGTGAGGTGGAGCCTCCGTGCCACCGTGTGTGCACCTGCCAGAAGTGCATCCGTACCGGCGACATCGAGAACATCGGCAAGACCGCCCGGCACGGCACCTATTTTGAAATGCTGGGCAACTTCTCCTTCGGCGATTACTTCAAGCGGGAGGCCATTCACTGGAGCTGGGAGTTTCTGACCAAGGTGGTGGGTCTGGATGAAAACCGCCTGTATCCTTCCATTTACGAAAATGACGACGAGGCCTTCGACATCTGGAACAAGGAGGTCGGTATTCCCGCAGACCGGATCTTCCGGTTCGGCAAGGAGGACAACTTCTGGGAGCACGGCTCCGGCCCCTGCGGCCCCTGCTCCGAAATTTACTATGACCGGGGCGAGAAGTACGGCTGCGGCAAGCCTGACTGCACCGTAGGCTGCGACTGCGACCGGTACATGGAGGTCTGGAACAACGTTTTCTCCCAGTTCAATAACGACGGCCATGGCAACTACACGGAGCTTGCCCATAAGAACATCGACACCGGCATGGGGCTGGAGCGTCTGGCGGTGATTTGCCAGGATGTGGACAGCCTGTTCGATGTGGACACCGTCATGAACATTACCAACAAGGTCACCGAGCTTACCGGTGCTACCTACGGCCAGAGCGTGAAGATGGACGTGTCCCTGCGGGTCATCACCGACCACATCCGGGCTTCCACCTTCATGATTGCCGACGGCGTGCTGCCCAGCAATGAGGGCAGAGGCTATGTCCTCCGCCGGCTCCTGCGCCGGGCTGCCCGCCACGGCAAGCTCCTGGGCGTGAACACGCCCTTCCTGTATCAGGTGGTGGAGACGGTCATCCATGAGAACGAAAATCACTACACTTATCTGCGGGAGCGGGCGGCCTACATCACCCGGATCGTCAAGATTGAGGAGGAGAACTTCTGCCGCACCATCGACGGCGGCATGAACATCTTCGCCCAGAAGCTGGCCGAGCACAAGCAGAAGGGAGAGACCCAGTTCTCCGGTGCCGATGCTTTCCTGCTGGCGGATACCTATGGCTTCCCCATTGATCTGACCATCGAAATGGTGGCCGACGAGGACATGACCCTGGACATGGACGAGTTCAACCGGCTCCGGGAGGAGCAGAAGGTTCGCGCCCGGGAGGCACGGAAGGCACTGGGCGATCTGGCCTGGGCAGGTATTGACCTGGGGCTGGACAACACGCCCACAACCTTCGTGGGCTATACCGAGAATAACTGCTCTGCCAAGGTGCTGGCGGTTTGCGTGGGCGACGAGGTTTCCGGCACCATTGCCGGCGGCGAGGAGGGCATCATCGTTCTGGACAAGACCCCCTTCTACGCGGAGATGGGCGGCCAGATTGCCGACACCGGTGTGATTCTGGTGGGTCACAGCCGATTCCAGGTTACGGACGTCCAGAAGGACAAGGGCGGCAAGTATCTGCATCACGGTAAAATGATCAGCGGCTCCATCAAGGTGGACGACGAGGTGCTGGCCTCCATCGACGTGGAGCGGCGCAAGGCCATTATGCGTGCTCACACGGCGACCCACCTGCTCCAGAAGGCACTGCAGACCGTTCTGGGCGATCATGTTCATCAGGCCGGCTCCTATGTGGAGCCTGACCATCTGCGCTTCGACTTCACCCACTACTCCGCCCTGACCCCTGAGGAGCTGACAAAGGTCAATTCCCTGGTGCAGAACGCCGTTCTGGAGGGCTATCCCGTGGACATCCAGGAAATGTCCATTGAGGAAGCCAAGGCCTCCGGCGCTACCGCCCTGTTCAGCGAAAAGTACGGCAACACCGTCCGGGTGGTCAACATGGGCGGCTACTCCGTGGAGCTGTGCGGAGGCACCCATCTGGATAATACCGCCAAGGTAGGCCCCTTTGAGATCATCAGCGAGTGCAGCGTGGCCTCCGGCGTCCGCCGGATTGAGGCCATCACCGGTAAGGCCTGCCTGGAGCGGATGGAGAAGGCGCAGCAGATTCTCTTTGACGCGGCGGCTCGGCTGAAGGCCAAGCCAGCGGAGCTGGTTTCCAGAGTCCAGAGCTATCTGGAAGAAGTGAAGGATCTGAAGCGGGCTATCGAACGCTACAAGTCCAAGGAGGCCGCCGGAGATGTGGATCGGTTCCTCTTCGGCTCCCGCAAGGTTGGCTGCTTCAAGGTTCTGACGGCAATGGTGCCCAACGCGGATGCCAACAAGCTGCGTCAGATGGGTGATCTATTGCGGGATCGGGAGCCTTATGTGGTGGCGGTTCTCGCCACTGTCAGCGGCGACAAGCCCACCTTCCTGGCGGTCTGCGGCAAGGAGGCCGTGGCTGCGGGAATGAAGGCCGGAGAGCTGGTCAAGCAGATTTGCTGCTGCTGCGGCGGCAGCGGCGGCGGCAAGCCGGACTCTGCCATGGGCGGCGGCAAGGACGCGACCAAGATTGACAATGCGCTGGCTCTGGTGGACGATTACGTCGTTTCCAAGATTCAGTAAACGGACAGAAGGGGCGCAGTGAGAGCTGCGCCCCTTTTTGCGGAAGAAACGCTGAAAGCAGGTGATTTTCCGTGCGCGCCCTGGTTTTCTTTACCGCCGGATTTGCATCCATTTTGGGACTGATGCTCTACATGGACAGCTGGCTGCTTCGGGGGATTGGCCTGCTTGCGCTACTGGGGCTGTGCCTTGCTCTGCGGGGCAGGGGCACGGCGGCGCAGAGAACGTTGATCTTCCTGGCAGGCTGCATCGCCGGGGTTCTCTGGCTGTCCGGCTATCAGACCCATTATTTATCCGCAGTCGAGCCGCTGGATGGGGCGGTCGTCCACTGCGTCATCCAGGCGGAGGACTACAGCCGGGAAACGGCCTATGGGCTGGCTCTGGACGGAACCACGGAAATAAACGGAAAAACCTATCGGGTGGCTGCCTATCTGGACGGAGCGGAAGGGCTTTCGCCCGGAGATACGATTGCGGGGGATTTCCGGCTGGGGCTGACCACGGACGAGGCAGAGAACCCGTCCTCCTATTATCCGGGCAAGGGGATTTTCCTGCGGGCTTATCAGAAGGGTGAAATCACCCGGAAGACAGGGGAGCGGACGCTGTCGAACCTTCCTGCCAGGCTTCGGTTTGAAATCGGCAGGATGCTGGATCGGTTTCTTTCCGGAGACTGTGCCGCCTTCGGAAGAGCCTTGCTTTTAGGCGACACCTCCCGGCTCAGCTATGCCCTGGATACCCGGCTGAAGGTCACGGGCATTCGCCATGTGGCTGCGGTCTCCGGCCTGCATATTTCTATTTTCTTTGCCATAATCTGCTCCATGACCTTCCGGAAGCGGTATTTTACCGCCGCCTTCGGCCTTCCGCTGCTGGTGCTTTTTGCGGCGGTGACAGGATTTACGCCCTCTGTGAACCGGGCCTGCATTATGTGCGGCCTGATGATTCTGGCACAGCTATTCTCCCGGGAGTACGATGGGGCTACGGCTCTGGCGTTTTCCGCTCTGGTGCTGCTGGTGCAGAATCCCTATGTGATCAGCTCGGTGAGCTTCCAGCTGTCGGTTGCCAGCGTGGCCGGGATTTTTGCCGCGGCACCCGGAATGCAGGGTTATTTTGCCCGGTTTCTTCCCAAGGGAAAGAGCTGGAAAAGCCGGTTTCTCCACGGGATCGCTTCCGGGGCGTCCGTGTCTTTAAGCTCTCAGGTGTTTACCCTGCCGCTGTGCGCTTACTATTTTGGGGCGGTGAGCCTGGTGGGAATTCTCACAAATCTGCTGGTTCTGTGGGTCATCGGACCCATATTCTGGGGGCTGATTGTGCTTTGCCTGTGCGGGAGCGTTTCGGTCTGGCTGGCGGGAATGGTCAGTTGGGTGGTGTCGATTCCCATCCGGTATGTGCTGCTGGTGGTAAAGCTTCTGGCCGCCTGCCCCCTGGCGGCGGTGTACACGAAAAGCCCCTATATCGTGGCGTGGCTGGCACTGGTGTATCTGCTTTTGGGGCTGTTTCTCCTTGGGGGAAAACGCCGCCCGGGGCTGTATGCCTGCTGCTGCGCTCTGGGGCTTTGCGCCGCGCTGATTGCCGCCTGGTGGGAGCCGATGACCTCGGACATGACCTTTACCGTGCTGGACGTGGGACAGGGTCAATGTCTGCTTCTGCGTGCCGGAAGTCAGGTGTATGTGGTGGACTGCGGCGGGGATTCGGACACGAAAACCGCGGACATTGCTGCGGAAACACTGCTATCTCAGGGCTTTTCCCATGTGGACGGGCTGATTCTGACCCACCCGGATCGGGATCACGCCGGTGCGGCGGAGAATTTCCTCTCCCGGATCCGGACGGAGGTGGTGATCCTTCCGAATACTGCCAGGGAATTGGACATTCCGGCACGAACAAAGACGGTTTACGCTTCCTCGGTGCTGGAAATGAAGAGCGTGAAGGGGACGGTGCGGATTTTTCCATCGGTTTATGCCGCTTCCGGCAACGAAATAAGCTTATGCGTCTTGTTTGACACCGAAAAATGTGATATACTCATTACCGGCGACCGGGACGGCTTCGGGGAGCGTTCTTTACTGCGAAACGTCGATATCCCGAAGGTAGATGTGCTGGTAGCGGGGCACCATGGAGCCAAAAACTCCACCTGTCAGGAGCTTCTGGAGGCGGTGCGCCCGGAAATCGTCTGCATCAGCGTGGGCGAGGGAAATCCCTACGGCCATCCCGCTCCGGAGCTGCTGGAGAGGCTGGCGGAATTCGGCTGCGCGGTCTACCGCACCGACCAGAACGGAACCATTACCATCAGGAGGTAACACCATGGCGAAAACGCAGCCCTCGGACACCGGCTTGCAGGAACTGAAAACGCAGCTGAAGCAAAAGACACTGGGACGGCTGTACTTTTTCCATGGGGAGGAAACCTTCCTGCTGAATCATTACCTGACCCAGATCCGAAAGCTGACCCTTGACCCGCTGACGGAATCCTTTAATTATCACCGGCTGAGCCAGGAAACCTTTGACATGCAGAGTTTTGCCGACAGCGTGGAGAATCTTCCTATGATGGCCGAGCGCACCCTGGTGCAGGTGGACGATGTTGACCCCTTCAGGCTGCCGGAGGGCGACCGGAACAAGCTGGCGGAGATTTTCAGCGACGTGCCGGACTACTGCACGGTGGTGTTTACCTATCTCACCGCCCCCTGGAAGCCGGACAAGCGGCTGAAAAAGCTCTGGGAGGCGGTCAGTAAGCATGGCAGCATCGTGGAGTTCCGCAAGCAGGATCAGCGGGATCTGGTTGCCTGGGTCACACGGCACTTTGCCGCCGAGGGCAAGCGGATTTCTTCCGATCTGTGTGTGTATCTCATTGACATCACCGGCGGCACTATGACCGCCCTCAGCGGGGAAATCGAGAAAATCTGCGCCTATTCCGGAGCACAGGAAATCAAGAAAACCGACATTGACGCGGTAACAGAGCCGGTGCTGGACGCGGTGGTGTTCCAGATGACCGACCTTCTCAGCGGCGGCCGGTATGACCGAGCTTTTCAGAAGCTCCAGGAGCTTCTGAAAATGCAGCAGGAGCCGCTGGCAATCTTAGGCGCGGTGGGCGGTCACTTCCGCCGTCTCAGCGCGGCAAGAACCCTTCTCGACAGCGGGAAAACTGCCTTTGATCTGCAAAAGCTCTGCGGCATTCCGGATTATCCCGCCCGGAAAACCATGGAGGCGGCTCGGCGTTTTTCACCCGGCTTCTGTCGGAAGGCGGCGGAGCTGGTGCTGGAAACGGATTACCGGACAAAAACCTCCTTCGACGAACCGGAGCGGCTGCTGGAAATGCTGATCCTGGAGCTTGCCCAGGAGGCGCAGAATGCTTAAAATTCGGGAAGCCATCGTGGTGGAGGGTCGCTACGACAAAAATACCCTGGCGCAGATCGTGGACGCGCCCATTCTGGAGACCAACGGCTTTGGCCTGTTCAAAGACCCAAAACAGCTGGAATTGCTGCGCAGTGTGGCGAAAAGGCGGGGGCTGATCGTCATGACGGACTCGGACGGGGCGGGCTTTGTGATCCGCAATCACATCAAAAGTGCCATTCCGGCAAAATACCTGAAGCACGCCTACATTCCGGATATTCCGGGCAAGGAAAAGCGGAAGGCTGCCCCCGGCAAGGAGGGCAAGCTGGGTGTGGAAGGAATGCGGCCGGAGCTGCTGCTCACCGCCCTGAAAAACGCCGGAGCCACCGTCGAAGGGGAGAGCGCGGCTGGGGAAAATGGCCAAATCACCAAGCAGGATTTTGTTGAATTTGGCCTTTCCGGCGGGTCAAATGCCAGCGAAAACCGGAAAAGGCTGCAAAACGATCTGAATCTGCCGGAGCACATGAGTGCCAACGCTCTGCTGCAAGCTTTGAATCTGCTGCTGAGCCGGGAAGAGCTGGCGCAAATTGTCCGGGAATGGGACAGCGAAAACGGAGAAGCACATGGTTGATATTCAGGTAACAAATCTGACGAAATTCTTCGTCATCGGCGAGAATTTGCTGGAGAATCTCAGCTTTGAGATTCGGGAAGGGGAGTGCGTGGCCATCCTGGGGCGGAACGGCTGCGGAAAGACCACCCTGTTCAATATCCTCACCGGCCAGATGGACTATGATTCCGGGGAGGTTTATGTAAACCCCAATAAAAAGCTGGGTTTGATCTCCCAGATTCCGAAATTCCCGGAGGGGTTCACCGTGGAGGATGTGCTGCGCTCTGCCTTTGCGGAGCTTCTGCGCCTGCGCCGCCGGATGGAGGCTCTGGAAGGGGAGATGGTCAGCGGAGCCAGTGACGCTCAGCTGCGGGAGTACGACAGTCTTGCCAATCGGTTCCAGACCGGCGGCGGCTATGACATGGACGTGGAGGTGGACAAGATCTGCAATGGCCTGGGCATCTCCGCCGAGCAGAGAAAGCAGGAATTTGCCAGCCTTTCCGGCGGGGAGAAGACCCGGATGAATCTTGCCCGGCTGCTGCTGGAAAAGACGGATATTCTGCTGCTGGATGAGCCGACCAACCACCTGGATTTGCGCAGCGTAGAGTGGCTGGAGCAGTATATCAACGCCTTTAAGGGCACGGTGCTGGCCATTTCCCACGACCGGTACTTCATCGACCAGGTGGCTGACCGGGTCATTGAGATTGTCGACGGTCATGCGGAGTTTTACTCCGGCAACTACTCCTTCTACATGGACGAAAAGCAGGCAAGGTTTGACCTGCAGCTGAAGCAGTACGAGCAGGAGCAGGCCAAGCTCAAGCAGCTGGGCTACACCCTGGAGCGGATGAAGGGCTGGGGCATCAACAACCGAACCCTCTACCGCCGAGCCATGTCCATCCAGCACCGGATGGAGCGGATTCAGAAGACGGAAAAGCCCAAAAAGGAGCGCACCATGAGAGCCTCCTTCGGGGAAAAGGATTTTTCCGGGGATATTGTTTTCAAGATGAAGGGCGTTTCCAAGTCCTATGGCGACCGGACGCTCTTTTCGGATGTGAACCTCAGCGTGGAGGGCGGAGAGCGAATCGCCCTGCTGGGGGACAACGGCACGGGAAAGACCACCTTTATTAAGTGCCTTCTGGGCGAGGAGGACTGCGCCGGGAAAATCCAGTTTGGACCTACGGTGAAATTCGGGTATCTTCCCCAGATCATCCACTTTGACCACCCGGAGCGAAGCCTTTACGACACCATGCTCTACGAAAAGAACTGCACCCCCCAGGTGGCACGGGATCGGCTGGGTGCCTTCCTGTTCCAGGGGGAGGATGTGTTCAAGCAGGTGGGGAATCTGTCCGGCGGCGAGCAGTCCCGGCTGCGGCTGTGTATGCTGATGGATGAAAAAATCAATCTTCTGATTCTGGACGAGCCTACCAACCACCTGGACATTGCCTCCCGGGAATGGGTGGAGGCGGCCATCGAGGAATTCGAGGGGGTGCTGCTGTTCGTATCCCACGACCGGTACTTCATCGAGAAATTCGCTGAGCGAATCTGGCTGCTGGAGGATGGAACCATCCGGGACTTCCGCTGCGGCTATCAAAAATACCGCTCCATCCTGGAGCATGAGGCGGCGGCAAAGCCCGTCCCCGCAGTGGAGGCCAAGCCCAAAAAGGAAAAGCCCAAGGGCGGTACCAAGGAATCGGAGAAGCTGGCGCGTCGGCTGGAACGGGAGATTGAAAAGCAGGAGACGGCCATATCTGAGCTGGATACCAAAATCGAGGCCGCCGCCGCAGACTATCAGGAGCTGACCCGGCTCCTGGGGGAGAAGGAAGCGGCGGAAAATGCACTGATGGAGCTGATGGAGCAGTGGGAGGCGGCCCAAATTTGAACTTATAATAGTTTGCTGTTTGCTGTAAATTATAGGAGAAAACAAAATGAGGAAGAATACTGCAATAAGTCTTTTTTCGGGTGCTGGCGGGCTGGATGTAGGATTTGAGCGAGCAGGATTTGATACAGTATTTGCTAATGAATTTGACCATGATGCGGCAGAAGCCTGGCGGATAAATCGACCAGGTAAGAGTTGTGTAATGGTTGAGGGAGACATTAATGATCACATTCAGGATGTTTCTGTGCTGAAAGGAGTTGACATTGTCTTTGGAGGCCCCCCGTGTCAGGGCTTTTCCGTTGCTGGAAAAATGAATCCGAATGATGTACGCTCGCAATTGGTATGGAGTTTTTTGAATGTGGTAGATTTAACCTGTCCAAAAGTATTTATCATGGAGAATGTAGCGGCACTCGGCACACTTGAAAAATGGAAGAGTGTTCGGGAAAATTTTTTGAATAGAGGACGGTCGTTGGGGTATGATATGTCATTTCGCATACATCATACACCGGACTATGGTGTTCCAGAAAACAGGGACAGGGTAATCTTTATTGGAGTTCAAAACGATATTGGTTCAACCAGTCTGTTTTATAAAGAACTCGAAAAGTATTCTTCAAGGCATCCAAAGACTGTCAGAGAAGTTTTGACATCGGTTGGAAAATATGGTACGGAAGACAACCCCCAAACATGTACGGCAAGGGTAACATTGGCATCTCGTCCAGTTATGCGCCGCTCACCTTACGCCGGTATGCTGGTCAACGGTGCAGGCAGACCAATTGATTTAGATGGAATAGCACCTACATTGCCTGCTTCAATGGGCGGAAATAAGACACCGATTGTGGATGAAGGGGCACTGTATGACAATTCAATACCAAATTGGTTCCAGGTATATCATGCAAAGCTATTGAATGGAAGTGCAGATCCCAAATCCGAACAAGTTCCAAATACGATTCGTAGACTTACGATCAAAGAATGTGCAGCAATACAGACGTTTCCGGATGGATATCTGTTCAGCGGGCAAAAGACAAAGCAATACAAACAGATTGGAAATGCAGTACCTTGCTTGTTTGCGGAAGCAGTTGCCTGCGCTGTCCGTGATGCCTATTTTGAGGAGTGAACAATATGGCGATTGATATTGATCGATCTGAAGCAATGAAGTTATTGAATGATTCGTATTTATCCTGCACAAAAACCTTAGTAAATGAGTGCTGCATAAAGAGCTGCATCGATTTCGTTATGCAAGGTAAAAACTGCTTAACGTACCGATATATTATGTTTACTGCGTTATTGGCAAAGGCTGTAAACGAATCGGTTGATATTCTGTCGTTGCAGGCGGGAGACCATTCAGCGGGAGCGTATGACGCAAGATCACTTGCGTCCAAAGTCGTCTTTCAATTTCAAAAAACAATGCTTGGCAATATTCTTGATGGGGCGAATAGTGATCCATTGGTAAATAAACCGGGCCGTTTTCTTAGGTTAAGTAAAAGTAATCCTGCTGCGGGCGGAGACCCTCAAAAGGCACTGAATATTCTCTGTGATGATTTGCCGAATGTGCAAACCTCCAAAGAGTCTAAGAAGTGTGTGGATTACATCATTTCTAAGCTAATTATCGAAAGAAATCATCGCAATAGTCAGCAAAAACACTTTGATGATTCTGCAAACAATATGGGTATATTCCATGTACATGAATTCTTAAGTAAATTGCTCGACCAAGGTTTTGGCGGTGCCGCGCTTGTCCTTGTGACAACCGCATTATATCATTTGCAGTATGCCGAAGAGTTATATCGCATTTGTGCGCACCCTGTGAACCAGGCCGGGACATCTGGACGGCAGTTCAGTGACCTTGATGTTTTTAGAGACAGTCTGCCTTTTTTGGGAACAGAATTAAAGGATAAGCCATTTACTGCGTCAGATGTAGATCATGCTGCTGAGACTGCTTTTCGTGCGGGTGTACCTGGGCTGCTGTTTGTTGCCGGGCGTCAGTCTGATTTTGCGTCGCAACCACCAACATATTTTTCAAATGCTCGTGAAAAATATGCTAGAAAGGGAATGTATGTCGGAGTAACATCCGTTGATTCGCTTATGGATATCGTCTTAGCAAGTCATGTGGATGTGAATACTACACATTTGATGGGAGTGATACGGAAAACGTCAGAAGAAATTGGTGCATTGGAAGCTCAAATGTGGATTTACAAATACATGGAGGAAGGTCACCAAGAAATTGAATAGTAGTCTAAACGGGTTGACAGTATCCTCTGATTGACATATAATGGCTGAAGTGTTGGGAAACATAAGTAACGTATTTTGTGTTTTAAGGAGAGAATCATATGAGTTCTTGTAGTGGAGATTGTTCCAGCTGCGGCAGCACCTCCTGTGGTGAGCGCACCGCGGAGAGTCTGCTGGCGCAGCTGAATCCTAAGGCAAAGGTCAAAAAGGTTATCGCCGTGGTGTCCGGCAAGGGCGGCGTGGGCAAGTCCACCGTTACCGCCATGCTGGCGGTAGCCATGGCTCGGCAGGGCAAGCGGACGGCTGTCCTGGACGCGGACATCACCGGCCCTTCCGCCCCCACTGCCTTTGGTGTGGATGAGTGCCAGGGAGCCAGCGAGGACGGGCTGTACCCGGCTCTGACCCGTACCGGCATTCAGGTCATGTCCATCAATCTGCTGCTGGACAACCCGGCAGACCCGGTGGTCTGGCGGGGGCCGGTGATCGCCGGGGCGGTGAAACAGTTCTGGACGGATGTGATCTGGGAGGACGTGGACTATATGTTCGTGGACATGCCTCCCGGAACCGGCGACGTGCCGCTGACGGTCTTCCAGAGCCTGCCCATTGACGGCGTGGTCATTGTGACCACCCCTCAGGATCTGGTGTCCATGATCGTTGCCAAGGCCGTGAAGATGGCGAACATGATGCACGTTCCCGTGCTGGGCTTTGTGGAAAATTATTCTTATCTTCTGTGCCCGGACTGCGGCAAGAAGATCAACGTTTTTGGCAAGTCTCACTTAGACGAGATCGCTGAAAAGTTCGGCCTTCCCGTTCTGGCACGGCTGCCCATCGACCCGGCGGTGGCCGAGGCCTACGACAACGGTCAGATGGAGACTGTGAACACCGACGGCGTGGACGGCGTCATTCAGGCGGTTCTCAAGGTCTGAAACCGGAAAAAGCTCAGCGTTTGCTGGGCTTTTTCTAATAATCCGGACAATTTTACATAGATTTTACAATTGCTGGAAGGACGAGTTTACAGGGAAATGATAGGGTGATAGAAATATGAACGGGAGGAATTTTCCTATGATATACTGTGTAGAGGATGACAACGCGATTCGGGATCTGATGCTCTATACCCTGGGGGCTTCCGGTTTTCATGCACAGGGCTTTTCGGACAGCACCGGCTTCTGGCAGGCCATGTCCGAGGAAAAGCCGGAGCTGATCCTGCTGGACATTATGCTCCCCGGGGAGGACGGCATTACCATCCTGAAAAAACTCCGGGCAGCCGCGGCAACCGCCAATATTCCCATTATTATGGCCACCGCCAAAGGCAGCGAATTTGACAAGGTCATCGGCCTGGACACAGGGGCCGATGATTATCTTGTCAAGCCCTTCGGCATGATGGAGATGATCGCCAGAATCAAAGCGGTTATGCGCCGCACAGCCCCTAAGACCAGCCAAGTGCTGACCTGCGGAGAGATTGCCCTGGACGAGACCCGGCACATTGTCACCGTCAGCGGAAAACAGGTGGTGCTGACCCTGAAGGAGTATGAGCTTCTCAAGCTTCTTATGGAGAACGCCGGCCAGGTGTTCACCCGGGATATTCTGCTGTCGAGAATCTGGGGTCAGGATTACCTGGGGGAGACCCGGACCGTGGATGTGCACATCGGAACGCTGCGTACCAAGCTGGCCAAGGGCGGTGAGCGAATCGAGACCGTCCGTGGCGTAGGATATAAAATGGTGGAGTGAATGAACAAAAAGATTTTCCACGCCATTTTAATGGTAGCTTTGACCGTATTTCTGGCCAGTCTCATGTTCATCATGGGCATTACCTACGACTATTTTACCCAGCTTCAGCGAAATCAGCTCCGGGCGGAAACCCAGCTGGCGGCCAAAGGCGTCAGCGTATCCGGAAAGGCTTATTTTGCGGATTTGCAGTTCAACGGTTACCGTGTAACCTGGATTGCACCGGATGGAACTGTGCTCTATGACAGCCAGGCGGATAATACACAGATGGAGAACCATCTGGCTCGGGAGGAGGTAAAGGAGGCTTTTGCCAGCGGCTACGGCGAAAGCAGCCGCTATTCCAGCACCTTGGCAGATCAGCAGCTTTATGCTGCCCAGCAGCTGGATGACGGCACTGTTCTGCGGCTTTCCATTGTACAGATGTCCATGTGGATGCTGCTTCTGAGCTTTGCCAGGCCTATCTGCATTGTGGTCTGCATTGCCCTGGTGCTGTCCATGCTGCTGGCTTCCAGCCTGGCTCGGCGAATCGTAGAGCCCGTCAATGAGATCGACCTGGACGAGCCGGAGCGTTACTATGGTCAGCCGGAGTATGCGGAGGTGGAGCCACTGCTTCGGCGGATCGCCAGTCAGCAGGAGCAGCTGAAACGGGACAATGCCCAGATTGAGAAGGCCTCGCTCATCCGCCAGGAGTTTACGGCGAACGTATCTCACGAGCTGAAAACCCCTCTGCATGCCATTTCCGGCTACGCCGAGCTTCTGGAAAACGGGATGGTGCGGACGGAAGACATAAAGCCCTTTGCCGGGAAAATTCGGGCGGAGTCTGCCCGGATGGCCAGATTGGTGGAGGACATCATTGATCTGACCAAGCTGGACAATGGCGGTGCGGAAATGACCTGGGAGGACTGCGATCTGTACCGGATCGCGGAAAATGCCATGGACAGCCTGATGACCACCGCCGAGGCGGAGAAAGTGACGCTGATTCTGTCCGGCAGTCACGCTGTGGTCTACGGCGTGCCTCAGCAGCTGTACAGCATTGTCTACAATCTCTGCGACAACGCCATCAAGTATCACAAGGCAAACGGCAAGGTCTGGATCCGGGTAAACCAGGACGCTTCTGGGGTTACCCTGCAGGTTCAGGACAACGGCATCGGCATTCCTGAGGACTGCCAGGATCGGATTTTCGAGCGGTTCTATCGGGTGGATAAAAGCCGTTCAAAGGCCGCCGGGGGGACGGGACTGGGTCTTTCCATCGTCAAGCATGCGGTTTTGATTCACAAGGCCAATATCCGAGTGCGCAGCAAGCTGGGTCTTGGATCGGAATTTACGGTTTTCTTTCCCAATCAAAAAGAAAAATAACGGAATACAGTAGATTTCTTCCGAGAAATGTGCTATAATGCCCCCCAGTGACTGAAATTACAAAGGGGAGAGCATCGTTGGACAATCAGCAGGAAGCCCGGAAGGATATCGGGCTTCAGACGAAGGACTATTGGTATGACCTGCCGGAAGAGCTGATCGCGCAGACCCCTCTGCAAAAGCGCGACACCTCCCGGCTTATGGTTTTGGATCGGAAAACCGGAGAAATTTCCCACCGTCATTTCTATGACGTGCTGGATTATCTGCATCCAGGGGACTGCCTGGTGATGAACGATTCCAGGGTGCTCCCGGCCCGCCTTCTGGGCCATCGGCCCACCGGTGGCGCGGTGGAGGTGCTGCTGCTGCGGGATCTGGGAGGGGGCTGCTGGGAATGCCTGTGCAAGCCCGGCAAAAAAATGCAGCCGGGAAACACGGTCAGCTTCGGAAACGGGGAGCTGACCGCTGTCGTCAAGGAAGTCCGCGACGACGGCAACCGGGTGGTGGAATTTCACTACGAGGGCATTTTTCTGGAGGTGCTGGAGCGGCTGGGAAAGATGCCCCTGCCGCCTTATATCAAGGCGGAGCTTGCCGATCAGGAGCGGTACCAGACGGTTTACTCCCGTGAGGTCGGCTCCGCCGCGGCACCTACCGCTGGGCTGCATTTTACGAAAGAACTATTGGAGAAAATCCGGGAAAAGGGTGTTAATGAGGCCTTTGTAACCCTTCATGTGGGTCTTGGTACCTTCCGGCCGGTGAAGACGGACAAGATTCTGGAGCACCATATGCACTCGGAGCTGTGCATGATGAATGAGAAGACCGCCGCCCTTCTGAATGAGACCCGGCAAAGCGGCGGACGGATCCTCTGCGTGGGCACCACCTCCTGCCGGACGCTGGAGTCTCTGGTGCAGCCCGACGGGTCTTTCCGGGCAGGCTCCAGATGGACGGATATTTTCATCTATCCTGGCTATCAGTTCCGTGCTATGGATGGGCTGATTACCAATTTCCACCTGCCGGAGAGCACCCTGGTGATGCTGGTTTCTGCCTTCGCCGGCCGGGAGCATGTGCTGAATGCCTATCAAATCGCCGTTCAGGAAAAGTACCGCTTTTTCAGCTTCGGAGACGCGATGTTTATTGGAGTCGGGATATCCGAAAACGGCGATAGTGGCAAAAAGCCAGTAATTTCAAGCGTTTCGGGGGATTCGACCGTACCGAACGGCGAGAACGACAAGGCCGACCGGTAATGAAATGCACGTCCCGACTCCGCAACATCGAGGGTATGTGTATGAAATTGACCAACTTTTTTCTGCATAGAAACCGAATATTTGCTGCATATCTGCGGATATGAGGAAGCCCCGGCCGATCTGGTCGGGGCTTCTTTTTATAACTTGTATTTGAACCGATGAACCGTGCCGTTTCGGAACGTGATAGCGGTGATTTTTCCGTTCGTCGCCTCCACCTCCTGCACGATACTCAGAACAAAGTCTCGAATTGCTGTGGGTTCGAGCGTGCGGACGAGCTTCTCATAGTCGACACTGGTGTCTTCGATCAGCTTGTTGACCATGATGAAGTAGCTGGCTTTCTTCAGAAAGTCTGAACTGTCTTCGCTACTTGAAAGACCGGTCGCAGCAAGCTCTGTAATCCGTTTATCTGTCTCCGCAAGCTGACGCTCGATATTGGGGTGCGTTCGACAATGAAATCCTTCTCTGGCATCGCCTCGTCGTCGTACAGGAAAAGCGTATTCAGGCGAGAGAGAGCCGTCTCCAGCTTCCGCTTTCGCGCCTTCAGGTTGTCCATGTCCCGCCCTTCGCCGCTGGATGAGGTGAAAGCATACTGTGGCCGATACTCGACTGCTTCGCCCGCCGCTGCGAATGCGGTGAGGAGCTGCTGAACCGCTTCGGAATTGATACTCTCGACTGACTTGAATGTCTCGCCACGCAGCAATTTACGCTCCAGAACATCCGGTTGTATGTCAGCTGCGCTGTTGTGAGCTGCTCGGATGATGTTGGCGGCGTAATTCAGGACAAAGGAGCCGACCGCAAGGTCCGAGATGTACTTGTTGGTGCAGGTCGTTCCCTTGCGACGTCGACTGGCGCAGGCATACTGAGAAGGGCAGAAGCCATTCGCTCTGCGCTTATCTGCCGAAGCCGACATATTCGACCCGCAGATGCCGCACCGCATCAGACCACTGAAGATGTGGGTATGCTTTCTGGCATATGACTTGCCCGGAGTCGGTGTCCCGCGCCTGTTTCGCATGAGCAGGAACTTGATGCGGTAGAATTGATCCTCGCTCAAGATAGGCTCGTGATGACGCTCGACGCAGACCCACTCGCTCTCGTCACGTCTCTCGATGCCCTTGCCGTCCGAATGGACGTTGTAAACGTACTGACCGATGTACCACGGGTTCGTAAGAATGACATGAATCGAGGTCGGCGTCCACGCGAAGCCGCGCCGCGTCTTTATGCCGGCGTCATTGAGCCACTTGACGACATACAGAAGCGATTGATGCTCCTCGTATCGACGCACATAGCCCGCTTCCGTCTCGTCCAGCAGGAACGAGGCGGCTTCCTTATCCCAACGATAGCCGTATGGGACGCGGCCGCCGTTCCACTGACCGTTACCAGCTCGTGACAGCATAACGGCTGTGACACGCTCGGAAGTCTGCTTACGCTCGAACTGCGCGAAGACCATGATGATTTGAAGCATCGCTTCGCCCATCGCTGTCGAGGTGTCGAACTGTTCGTTCTTGCTGACGAAGGCAACGCCGAGACGCTTCAACTCCTCGCTCATGGTGGCGAAGTCGATGATGTTACGGCTGATACGGTCAATCTTCCAGACCAGCAGGTGCGAGAACTCACCAGTACGGATGCGATCCATCATAGCCTGATAATCTGGCCGGTCTGTGTTCTTAGCAGAATAGCCGGGGTCGGTGAAGACGACGTAGTCGTTGATGCCGAGAACCATCTGGCAGTACGAAATCAGTTCACGCTCCTGCACTTTCAGAGAGTCCTTGTCAACCTGCCAGTGGGTCGACACGCGAATGTATATTGCTACCTTGATGGCGGATAGTTTGTCGCGAATGGACATAAGAAGGCCTCCGTTTGAGAAATTATAGGACAGTCCGCGGACAGTCCTATGGAAAGTCTGATGATTTTCCGCGGTAACCGTCACCGTCACCTACACCGTCACCGTCACCGTATCTATACAGAAAGATAATATAAGGGCGAGGCGTCGCTGCGCGAGCCCCGCCCAAAAGTGATTTTGCTCAGTACATTCCTTCGACTGGATGCCTAAACATCCACATCAGATTTTGCAACAGAGAGAGCGAACTGCTCTGCTGCGGAGACGAACGCGATTTCTCCGGAAAGAACCTTGTCAATGTCAGCGTAGTAGAACCCGGCCTCGTACCATACGGAGGAGTTTTGCAGCGACGCAAGTCTACGAAAGGCTTGTACGCCTCAAGGAAGGGCTCTGCCTCAAAGGAGAAGACTCCGGCTCGTTCTAAAGCTGCTTTGATACGACCTGGCATGATGTAGAGATCCGCATGTCCACCGGAGATGCTGAATGTGAGCAGAGCAAACGAACGACCATCTGGCGTGGCGAGCTGGATGGTTAGCTCAGTAGGCATGATTTTGACGGACAGGCCGGTAGCGGACTCCAGCGTGTAAATCAACTCCGTGATTTCGTCCGGATCGTATCCACCATTTTCGGAGAACCGATTGATGAACTCGCTACGCGATAGGATTGGCCCACTGACATACTTCCATTTGCGGGGCACTTCGACAGCCGGGGAAAACGGAACGGCTCGGCGCTCCACGATGGATGTCTTTGTCAAGAGGTAGGGGATGACAATGGTTTCGTCTCCGCACTCATAGACTTCAATCTCGGCCAAGGCGAGGTTGAACGACATCGAGGTGTTGTCGTTCAAGAAGTCGGCAAGCTGCTGTACGCTAGTTCTGATGCCGTCGCCGATGATAAGCAGCAGGAAAGAGGCGTTTTCAAGATTGACGTTCAAACTGTCTATGAGAGACCTTTCATCCGAAAAAGATAGGAGTCCCTTCGCTGCCATCAGGTCAATGACCCGGTGCGCTTGACCGCTCTTGCGGTAGGTATAGTTGTATGCGATTTCGTCCAACTTGGCAGCGTCCCATTTCTGAAGCTCCTTTGCATAGTCGATGATCTGGGCAACGACAGTGCGGCGAGCCTCCTGATTGCGGTACAGTTTTGTCTCGACGATAACGATACCACCATTCGGGGTGATGTAGAGGTTGTCGATGTATCCCTGCATCTCGCCGGAGCCAACAGGAACCTCACGACCGATGCAGATGAGGTCGTGGTATTCTGGGGAAACGTCGGCAGCTGGTATCATTGCGGGGTTATTCTCCAGCAGCTCCTGAAGCCATGCCTCGTTGAAATTGCCAGACATGAACGGTGTGCGCGTCAATGGTGAAGCCGAACCGTTCGCACCGATGCGGAATGCACTCCTGTGAGTGCGCTCACCGTAGATCATGGTTATTTCTCCTTCCGGTATTTGTTCAGAACGGCTTGAATTACGCGCCGGTCTTCGGGGGAAGCGACCTCATAGAGGTCTGCGACTTCCTGAATCTCCTGCGGCATGACATTGTAGCGTTCGCCGGAAAGACCGAGCATCCAATCGAGCGAGACATCGAAGAAATCCGCCAGACGCATCAGATTCGGGAGATCTGGCGTCCGCCCGCCGGATAGGTAACGATGAATAGTGGTCGGTGCCATGTTCGTCTCTGCACCAAGGTCGACAACAGCAAGCCCCCGCGCCTCGATTAGGGTGGTCAGGTTCGCTCTGAATTTGGAAAAGTCCATAGTGTATAGTCCTCCTACTATAAGTCTGTTTATATATATGATATTGCATTGTGGCTCGCTTTGCAAGAAAAACCTACCGCTACTGACCAAAAAAATACCGAAAGCGGCCGAAAAACTCTTGATAATTACCAATTGGTAAGTTATAATAAGTATATCGGTAACACAAAACACAAAAAGGAACGGAGGTGAACGAAATGAAACCGCTCGAAATCAAAGGAGCCCGCACAAGGCTTGGATACACGCAGCAGTACATGGCAGACAGGCTCGGCATATCCTTGGACACATACAGGAAGAAGGAGAAGGGAGTCATTAAGTTCGCCGACCCAGAAAAGGTGGCCGTTGCGAAGCTGCTGGAGTTAACCGCCCAGCAGGTGAACGACTTTTTTTCGATGGGCAGTTACCGATTGGTAATGCTTAAAATGTGAAGTGGTAATATATTTTTCTTTTACCAATGAACGACTGACTGGTTTGTTTGCCTTGTCACTATGGTCATTATAAGCGATTGGAGGGCGAGAAAAAATGGGTCGTGGAGCCACAAAAGCGGCGGGCAATGGCTTACGACAACACTCATCTGGTAAAACTTGCGGCCCTCAAGGCTCTGGCTGAGAAGGTCAAGAGCGATTACGCTCTGAAGACTGAGCTATCCGCTCTTTCCGACAAGGTCGATAACCTCGTCACCGCCGGCGGCGAGCCCAACAAGCTGGAAGGTGTCAAGGTCAACGGTACTGCTCTGGCTATCGCCGAGAAGATGGTTGACATCCTGATTACTACCGGCTCCGCGAACGGCACTATCTCTGTGAACAAGGTTGATACCGCCATCAAGGGTCTGGCTGCGCTGGCCTTCAAGGCGAAGGTTTCTCAGACCGACCTCGACGAAGCTCTGGCCGCTGTTCTGGCCGGCAAGGCTGACGCTGCGACCACTCTGGCCGGCTACGGCATCACCGATGCCTACACCAAGGACGAGCTGAACGCCAAGATCAGCGCCGTCTACAAGCCCGCTGGCTCCGTCGCCTTCGCTGACCTGCCTGAGCTGGCTGAGGGCGTTCTGGGAAACGTCTACAACGTGACCAACGCTTTCACCACCACCGACAGCTTCGTTGAAGGCACTGGCAACAAGTACCCCAAGGACACCAACGTCGTCGTCATCAAGTCCGGCGAGGACTACAAGTTCGACGTGCTGGCCGGCTTCGTGGATCTGTCCGGTAAGGTCGATAAGGAAGACGGCAAGGGTCTGTCCGCCAACGACTTCACCGACGCGCTGAAGGCTAAGCTGGATGCCATCGCTGAGGGCGCTACCAAGGTCGAGGCTTCCGAGACCAACGGCAACATCAAGATCAACGGCACCGAGACTCAGGTGTATAAGGAGCCTTCCGATGTCGTTCATGGCGCTGTCGCCACCGACGACGAAGTGACCGAGATGCTCAATGAGGTCTTCACCACTACCGGCGCCTAATCCCACAGGAACACGCGAAAGGGCAGGGGGAGAAATCCCTCTGCCCTCTATTATCCGACATGGAGGTATTAGCGCATGGGTAAGTTGACACTCACCGAGCATCTGAAAGCCTGTGCGGAAGCTGCAAAGAATTTTACGAACGGTCTGGTAGCCGAGCTGGCGCAGACTGTGACGGAGGCGATGCAGGAGATGGAGAACGTCAAGGCCGATAAGCAGGCTTCGATTTCCATCACAATTCCGACTACGGGCTGGGGCGTTGATGAAGCGTCGGAAAGTTACCCGAACTACTACGACATCACGGTCGCGGGAGTGACGGCAAAAGACCGCGCTGATATTGCGATTGCCCCGAACAGCATGGACGTGGCTATCGGCTGCGGCATTTGTCCCACCAACGAAACGCTGGCTGGGAAGATTCGTATGTGGGCGAGATCCACTCCCACCGAAGCGATTGCCGCAGAATACAGGCTGAATCAAGGAAAGGAGTAACCTGACGTTATGGCTTATGGAACTGTAAATGTCGGTCAGGCTCAGACCGATGACAGCAAGTATCTCACTACCGAGCAAGTTGGTACGCCGGGTGGCCTAGCTACTCTGGATGCCAACGGCAAGCTGACCACCTCGCAGCGGCCAGACATCGACGCATACACGAAGCAGCAGACCGATGACCTCGTGGATCAGGACATCGCCACTCACAACAGCGACGCATCCGCCCACGGCGACATCCGCACTTCCGTCGCGTCCGTCGAGGCAGCTGTTAAGGCTCTTGAGCTGAAATACGGCACCGACATCACGAAGAACCCGTTCAGCGTCGGTTTCACTACGCTGGATGACGTCAACGTGACCGGCGTATGGAATGAATCGCTTGGCAGGATCGAGTTCTGATGGCAGAGAAAATCATTTTCCCGCGCCTCGCTGATGGAATTTCCCGCATCGTCAGAACTTATTCTCAGCGTTCACGCCTCCGTGCGGCTGCAAGCGCAGCACCGATCTTGTCATCTGCGGTATGACCAACGTTCAGAATTATGGGACGCTGGCCGTCAAGAGCAAATGCTGCATTTCCATCGGCGATCCGGTGGAGATCCACCGGAAACTCAACGGGAACCGGACGGTACGGGAGAAGCGCAGGCTTCGCCAATGCCGCAACCTCTACAAGAAACAGCATCAGAACAGGGAGACGGAGAAATCCGGCTCCTTTTCTTATGCCCAACGCCCCACGGATGTTCTTCCGTGGGCCGACTCTTAACTCTTATCAAGGAGGAAAAACGAAATGGCAAATGTGCTTTTGAGCACCAAAGCCGTCGGCAGCACTGTTAAGCTGAGCGTCAACGGTGCGGCGAAAGAGTTCATCGTTGTCCATCAGGGCAAGCCCAGCTCTCTGTACGATGACTCCTGCAACGGTACTTGGTTGTTGATGAAGGACATCTACGAAAAGAGAAAGTGGGGCAGTAGCACCGCATATGCGTCTTCGTCTATTCACAGTTACCTGAACAGTACGTTTCTCGGACTGTTCGATAGCAACATTCAGGAGGCTATCAAGCAGGTCAAGATTCCGTACTACGACAAAAACGGGAGTGGTAAATATTCTGGCGCAGACGGTCTGCCTGCGAAGATCTTCCTGCTGGCTTCCAGAGAAATCTCATCGGGAAGCACGAAAAGCGGAGACGGCGATATACTAGCCTACTTCAGCCAGAACACCGACGATGGTGCCGGGATCGCATACCTGGACGGCTCGGCCGTCAACTGGTGGACCCGCACCCCGACCGGCCTTGGCTTATCATATGTGATTTACGTCAAAACCGATGGCAAACCGGTAGCGGGCAGCAATAACGGCTACCCAAGCCTCCAATACGGTATCCGTCCCGCTTTGGTTCTTCCCTCTACACTCTCGGTCTCTGACGACGGCACCGTATCCACGAATACGCCTCCGACTATCACCAGTACCAGCGGCGCAAGTGGCGTGAACCTCGGCAGTAAGGCGGCGGCGTTCACCTTCCAGTACACGGTATCCGCCGACGATGGCGATACGCTGACCATTACGGAGAAGCTGGACGGTGTGACGAAGAAGACGCGCAGCGACGTAGCCAGCGGCACCACGCTCACCTTCGAGTGCGCCAGCACCGCGGCGGAGTTCCAGAAGATTCTCAACGGCAGCCACACCATCACTATCGAGGTGAGCGACGGCAAGGAGACGGCTACCTTCACGGCGAGCTTCAGCAAGGCGGTCTACAAGGCAATCATTACGCTGAAGACACCGCTGGCGGTGTCCGGTGACATTACGCTGGCGATCATGTCCGTCACGGGTCAGATTCCGGATGGTGCGGTCTACAAGGCCGAAGCCACCAACAACGCAAAGGACACCAGCCCCGTGTGGCAGGACGTCACCGCGGAGGTCAAGAGCGGCGCAAACATCGTCTTCACGAACAAGACGGCAGCAGACGGCGCGGCGTTCAACTTCCGCATCACTGTGGAGCGCGGCACGTCCGCCGGCGGATATATCTCCGGCGTGAGCGGCGCGTTCCCGTAAGGAGGGAAAGTCATGGGACTCGTATGGAGAAAGGATGACCTGCTGACGCTGTCCGAGAAGCAGCTCAGCATGGCGAACGAAACCTGCCAGCAGAAGATCTACGCCGGTATCGATGTAGAACTGAGCGGCGGGACGGAGCATTTCTCTCTGGAGACGCACGATCAGGCGAACATCGAATCCATGTTCACTGCCATCACGCTCGGCGCGAAGGAGCAGCAGTATCACTGCGACGGCGGAGAGGTCAAGACCTACTCCGCCGCCGACGTCGTTGTGCTGTACGCAGCCTACAAGAACTTCGTCACGAAGCAGACGACCTACTGCAACCTTCTGAAGAAGTGGTTCAAGCGTGAGACGGACAATGCCGTCATTGGCGCCATCCAGTATGGCGACAACTTGCCGGAAGACCTGACTGCACAGATGCAGACTATCCTCGACGCCGCGACGGCACAGCTCACCAGCATCACCGCTGCGGTCAGCGACGGTGCGTTTGCGGATAAGATCTCGTCTCTGGAGAACCAGATGACTGAAACCCAGATGGCATTGTGCGATGTATACGAGCAGGTCATCACAGCGACTTCAGCTACGGAGGGATAAAGCTATGGCAAGAATTTATGCAACCCTGATTCGTAAGGGTGAGAAGACCATCGAAGATGTCCCGGAGAGGCTCCGGGTAGCCGTGGAGGCTCTGCTCGCAGAGGATGCCGTATGAGCGCCCTCCGCGAGTTTTGTCTTAAATATCTGCTGAGAAAGGAGGAAGACGAAATGGCTGTTGTGTACGCTACCCTGATTATCAAGGGAAAGAAGACCATCGACCAGGTGCCTGCTCGTCTGCGTAAGCAGGTCGAGGAGATTCTGGAAGCTTGCGAGGTGGAGATCTGACCTCCCAGCGGCGGGAGTCGGTCGTTGTGACCGGCTCCCGTTTTACATGAACGCAATCTGGATGCCTCTCGCCATGCAGTTATCCGGTTCACCGGCGAAGAGCGAGTCCAAACCAAGAAACTGTTGAGAGAGGTACGAGAGCATGAATATTGGCGAGATTCTGACGGCCGTGCTGATGGCAATCGCCGGCGGTGCGGCAGGAGCAGCCGTTATCAACGGCATCAACGAGAGGTGGAAATTCAAGGCGAACCGCAAGGCCGTGAAGGAAGACCGGGCGGAGGAGAAGGCGGACAAGACCGACGAGCTGACAAAGACGCTGTCCGGTCTGCAAGAGCAGATCACGACCATGAAGGACAGCGACGCCGCGCAGTCGGAGGCTTTGAAGCTGATCCTGCTCGACCGGATTCTCTGGCTGGGGCAGAGCTACATCAACAAGGGAGAAATCTCTTTTGATGACCGCCGCCGGTTCCACGCCATGCACAGTTGCTACCACAGCGGACTTGGCGGGAACGGCGACGCCGACATCATCGTTGAGGGCGTCGATGCGCTGCCGCTGAAAAAGTAAGGAGGCGGGCGTATGAGCGTCCTGAACATCGTCCTGTTCTGCGCCGTCGGCTTC
Source organism: Clostridiales bacterium UBA6386 (assembly GCA_002437585.1). Classification (GTDB taxonomy): domain Bacteria; phylum Bacillota; class Clostridia; order Oscillospirales; family Oscillospiraceae; genus Faecousia. The sequence continues at coordinate 83,868 of DJQM01000003.1, forward strand.
CTGCTTGGTATCGTCATTTCGTGGCTGGTGAGCAACATCGCCTCGCGCATCCGCAACCGCACGGCACGTCGCCGCGTCGAGCCGCAGGCGACCGGCAAGAAGAAAGGCATCAAAACGATGGACTTGATTCTGGTCATCATCGGTGTATCGCTTGTCTGGTTCACACACCGTATGCTCACGCTGTACGAAACGACCGGCGGTATGCTGCGAATGCGATTGCGAGACCTGCGTATTCAATCCGAAAGGGATCTGCATGGTTCCGTTCGTCACCGAAAACGCACCGGGGCTGAGCGAGGACGGATGCACAGACTACTGCTACAAGGAGGAAGACAGATGAAGCGAAGCTGTATGTTTTGCCAACACAAGGATGTCTGTATCCAGAGATCCACGGCGTTGTTTATGCTCTACATCCAGACCGGACGATACGACGAAGTGGAGGATGGGCGTAAGCATCTTGACGTCTCTGCCGAATGCAGCAACTTCTCGTGGGACATTGACTCGGTCGCAAAAGACGCTGGCGTTCAAAAGGTCGGATGCCGCACGGCTGGGAGCATTATCGAAAAGCGAGAACCGAAGGGCGCGTTCTACTGCATCGAGGACGGGAAATATGTAGGAGTCGACAATCGGACTGGAGACGCTTGGACAGAGGAGTTCGACTCCGAGATCGACTGTATCCGGTGGCTGAACGGGGAGGAGGAAGATGACGATGTTTGAGGACATCTCGTTCGTTGAGTTCTTCAACGACGCTGGTGGCGCTGAGGACGGCATCAACTTTATTGCGGCGATCCGAGGCTTGAGCGAAACCGGTCTTCACAATCTCGAATGCTTGGTACACGCGGCAACAGAAACGATGACCGCATACGACTCGATAGAAGAGAAGGCGCGTGAGATTCTGAACAGAATGGGAGCGGAGTACGAAATCATCTATCCCGACCGCTTTATCGCGGTCTGACAAGGAGGACTTACGATGGAATCACAGATGTACGAAGTGACGACCTGCCCGCTGTGCGGACAGCTCATGTTCAATGGAGAATGTGAGAACCCGGACTGCCACTACCATTGGCATCCGATGGAGAATGATGAATGAGCGAGATTGTGAGCGTACGGATTGGGCAGTCGCTGCCACCGGAGCGATGGGATCTGGCGGGTCGGCGGCTGGCTCCGCTGTTTGCCAAGCTGCCGGAGGCGTTCCCTGAAGATAAGGAAGCGGACGACGCTCTCCGAGAGGATTTACAGCTTGCACTGATTGCTATTGGGTATGTAGCAACCTGCGCGCCCGAGAATTGTCGCTTCATCAATGTGGATGGGCTGCCACGCAAAGGGGAACAGCAAGAATAGCTCGGAAACCGCCATAAATGAGCGGGACACGCTGCATAGTGACCAACTGGTATCATTTCACCCCTGAATTGGTAAGGGGTGCACACAGGCTCTAACGAGCTTCTACGAGGAGGATTTGAAAATGGGATACGGAATTAAGCGAGGAGACATCTTTTACATTAGCAGGACGCCGGTGATCGGGCATGAGCAGTTTTCTGGCAGACCCGCCATTGTTGTTTCCTGTAACGCCAACAATAAGCACTGCGAGACGGTGGAAATCGTCTATCTGACGACGCAGCCGAAGGCAGAACTGCCGACGCACGTTATGATTCGTAGTGCGAAGTTCCAGAGCACCGCACTGTGCGAGCAAGTAACGACCGTGAGCACATCGCGACTCGGCGATTACTATGGCTCCTGTACGCAAGAGGAGATGGAGAAGGTCGATACCGCCATTATGGTGTCGCTTGGACTATGCTTCGGTCATGCCGGTCAAGTGGAGCCGTGCGAACATGAAATACCCGAAGCAGAGAAGACGTGCGCCCAAAGCGGCAACGAGACCGTTGCAAAGCTGGAAGCCGAGCGAGACACCTACCGAACCATGTATGAGTCGCTACTGTCTAAGGTGATCTGCACTGCATAAGACGTGGATTGCAGTCGAAACCTTACGGCAGAATCAACAAGGGTGAAGAATTTTTAGAAAAATATTGATTTTATCGCCATCTCGTTGTATGATGAATGCGAAAGTGCATTGAATGGAGGTGTAGCAATGACGGCACAAGAAGCACTTACGGCGGCATTGGTGGCGACAGGACATACGCAGGCTGAGGGAGCGAAAGCAATCGGATGGCAGGCGCAGAGACTGAACCAGAGACTGATACGCGGCTCGTTGAAGGTAGAGGAATTGTTCCAGATCCTTGACGCAATCGGCGTTGACTTCCACATGACGGTACGAGAGACAGGGAAGCCGGTCAGAATCCACACCCCCGGATACGGACGCAGAATCCGGGCTATGTCTGATCGCGTGATGTATGATACCTCGACATCCGACGCCCTTTCCAACAGCTTCTACGAAGATGGGGAGCACGAGTTCGATGCCGACGGCAGAGCGTCAGAACTGTATATCGACCGGGAAGGCCGGTATTTCCTTGCCAAGTATTCCAACGTTGACGGTGAGAGAGACAGGGTTCAGGCGATCAGTGGTGACCTCGCAGCGGCGTTCATTGAAAAGTACGGAACACAACTCGACAAGAGACCGAAAGCCGAATAAGGGTGCCAATCTAAAAAGAAGCAGGACGGTATATCCGCCCTGCTTCTTTTTTGCTTGTCAACACATATGAATATTACAAGAAAATTTTTTGAAAAAATCTGCAAAAATTATTGACTTCTACGCTAGGTCAAGTATAGTTAATGTCTACTGACCAGCCCAAAATCTATTGCGCCACAAGACATTTCCGCCAATCTGTGCTATAATAGGTGCAAGGGAAACGATAAAAAGCGGGCAAAACCCTTGCACATGGAGGGAA
>DJQM01000026.1:0-9752 GCA_002437585.1 Clostridiales bacterium UBA6386
TCATTTTAGCACATACATTTTTGTCACTTTATCGCTGATTTTTTCTGTCCTTGGGGTTCAGCTTATCATCCCGCCATTTCTGGTTCTTCAAGCGTTTTCGAAAGATTCCCCGGCCTGCCGGAGACCACTGCAAATAGGGGACGCCAAGGCACTTAATCGTGCTCAGATGCCAGATCAGTCCCGCAAGCCCCAGTACCATTCCCCAGAAGCCGAAGAAGGCCGCCAGCACGCCCAGGACAAACCGGCACACCCGGATAGCCTCCGCCAGATCCCGGTTGGGCAGAATGAACCCGCAGACCCCCGCGATGCTCACGACAATCAGCACAACCGGCGAAATCAGCCCCGCGTCCACCGCCGCCGTACCCACTACGATACCGCCGATGGTGGATACCGACTGGCCGATGGCCTGGGGCAGATGAATGCCCGATTCCTGCAAAAGCTCAAAGGCGATCAGCAGCCCCAGTGCCTCTGCCGCCGTGGAAAAGGGCACCTCCCGGCGGCTGGTGAGAATGATATTCAGCAGCCGCTCCGGCAGAAGCTCCGGATGAAACTCCACCGCCGCGATATACAACGCCGTCAGCAGCAGATTCAGAGCCAAGGCACCATAGCGCAGCACCCGGATGCAGGAGGCGGAAATGAAATCCCGGCTTCTGTCCTCCATGCTCTCCATGAGATAGCCGAAGGTCGCCGGCGCCAGATAGCCCAGGGGCAGGCCATCCACCAGCAGACCCACCCGGCCATCCAGGAGACCCTGGCTGAACCGATCCGGCCGCTCGGTATACTGTATCAAAGGAAAGGCCGTGACCCTGGAGCCGGTGACGTATTCCTCCACCGCCGAGGGAGAGATCAGCGCGTCCACGTCGATTTCCGCCAGCCTTTTTTTCATTTTCGCTACCAGTTCATCATTGGTCACTCCGTCGATCCACACCACCGCCACGTTGGTCATGCTCCGCCTGCCCACGGTGGCCGCGAAAATCCGCAAGTCAGGCGTTCTCAAATGCCGCCGGAGAAGGCTTGTGTTGATGCGGATGGTTTCCACAAAGGCGTCCTTCGGCCCCTTGACGGTGTTCTCCACCTCCGGGGCGTCCGGCCCCCGGTTGACCCCGGTCTTGATCTCAAAGGCAATGGCTCCGACCTCCGGGAACAGGACTACGCAGAAGCCGTTGACCAGCTTTTTGAAAACCGTCCGCAAGTCCTCGCAAGGCTCCGCCACACTGTTGTACACCGCCCCGTGAAGTGCCTTGTCGTACAGCTCCGCCATTGTTTCCGCGCGCAGATGCTCCGTAATGGGCTTCAGAATATACTCCGACATATCCCCGCCGGAAACCAGGCCGTCAATGGCGTAGGCGTAAATGGTAAAGCCGCCGCATTGGAGCTGCCTGGGAATAAAATCGCTTACCTCCGGAAACTGCGCCCGGATTTCTCCGTCCGTCACCCCATTCACCTCAAAAGTCAGTCTGCCCGGATATTGCTTTTTTTACTCCGGAATGTTATAGTATTTTATTATGACTTCCGGGAGGTACGTTATGAGCGGCATTGAGGGCATTCATCAGCAGACGAACAATCGGTTTCTCAACTGCTTTGCGCTGGAGGCCGTCCACCGGGACGGCCGTGTTTCTCCTTATTATATGGCCTCCCGAGCCAAGGACGCGGCCTCCCTGAAGGCCGTCACTCACCGGAACAGCCCGGACGGGGTGATCCTCTACGGAGTCTACGGGGAAAAGAAGGATCGGGTGGTGCTGATCTGTCAGTACCGCTACCCGTTGGGCGATTATGTCTACGAGTTTCCCGCCGGGCTGGTGGAGCCGGGAGAGGCCATGGGCGACGCGGGCATCCGGGAAATGTTCGAGGAAACCGGGCTGACCTTCACCCCCGTGGAGGCCGGAGCCTTCTCCCGCCCCTTCTTTACCAGCGTGGGCATGACCGACGAAAGCTGCGGAATGCTCTTCGGCTACTGCGCCGGCACTCCCACCAGCGCGAACGAGGAGGACTCCGAGGAAATTCAGGTGATTCTGGCAGACCGGGCGGAGGCTCGGCGAATCCTGGCGGAGGAAAACGTGGCTCTGATGTGCGCCTACATGCTCATGCACTTCATAACCAGTGAGGGCGACCCGCTGGCATTCATCAAGGAGTAAATCATTATGTCTTATCCCATCGCCGCGGTATCCACCGGGAATCAGGTCAGTGCCATCGGCATTCTGCGCCTGAGCGGGGACGGCTGCATTGCCGTCGCCGACCGGGTATTTACCGCAAACAATCACCGTCCGCTCTCCGAAGCGGCTGACCGGAAGCTGATCCTGGGTTCCCTCCGGGACAAGGAGGGTCGGGTTATCGATCAGTGCATGGCCGTGGTGGCCAGGGCACCTCACAGCTACACCGGAGAGGACACAGTGGAATTTCACTGCCATGGCTCCCCCGCCGTTCTGGCCGCCGGACTGGAGGGGCTGTACCTGGCGGGAGCCAGGCCTGCCCGCCGGGGAGAATTTACCAAGCGAGCCTTCCTGAACGGAAAGCTGGCTCTGACCCAGGCGGAAGCGGTCATTGATCTTATTGAGGCGGACTGCGCCGACGCCGCCGCCAATGCCGCCGGGCAGGTGGGGGGCGCGCTGCAAAAGAAGCTTGCTCCCGTGTACGATGACCTGGTGAATCTGTGCAGCCATTTTCATGCGGTGCTGGACTATCCCGACGAGGACATTGAGGATTTCGGCCTGAATAATTATTATGGTCTGTTGAAGAAGGATGCCAAGCAGCTCTACGCGCTGCTGCAAACCTACTCCCAGGGGCGGATTCTCCGGCAGGGCGTGGCCGCGGCCATCGTGGGCAAGCCCAACGTGGGAAAATCCAGCTTACTCAACGCCCTGGCGGGCTACGACCGGGTGATCGTCACCGACATTCCCGGCACCACCCGGGACACCGTGGAGGAAACGGTGATGCTTGGCTCCACCCGGCTCCGGCTCATGGACACCGCCGGCATCCGGGACACCTCGGACGCCGTGGAGGCCATGGGGGTGGAACGCTCCCGGCAGGCAATTGAGGAGGCCGACCTGGTGATTTTTGTCTGCGACGGCTCTCAGCCTTTGGATTCTGAGGATGAAGCCATTATCGAGCTGTGCGAGGATCGGGAAAACGCCATTGCCCTCATCAACAAGACTGACCTTGGCTTCGCCGTGGAACCCGGCGATCTGCCTTTCCTGATGGTCGTCCCCTTCTGCGCCAAAACCGGGGAGGGGCTGGAGCAGCTGGCGGAGGCGGTGGATGCCCTCTTTGAAAATCAGCTGCCCTGCGACGGCTCCATTCTGACCAACGCACGGCAATTTGACGCCTGCCGCCGGGCTTATGAGGCCATTCTTCAGGCGTTGCACGGCTTGCAGCTGGGGCTGACTCCGGACGCGGTTCTAACCGATGTGGAGGAAGCCATGGCGGCCATGGGCGAAGTCACCGGCGCTACCGTCCGGGAGGATATCACCGCCCGGATTTTCCAGCGGTTCTGCGTGGGAAAGTAAGGAGAGAATATGATTTATCTGGATAATTCCGCCACCACCAAGCCCTGCAAGGAGGCTGTGGCGGCGATGACAAAGGCCATGACGGAGGACTGGGGCAACCCCTCGGCTCTCTACGGCTTCGGCATTGACGCCGCCCGGCAGCTGCGGCAGGCTCGGCACACTGTGGCCGCCGCCCTGGGAGCGGAGCCTGACCGGGTGTTCTTCACCTCCGGGGGCACCGAAGCGGACAACTGGGCCGTTTTCGGCACCGCCCGGCGGCTGGGCAAGCGGGGACGGCACATTATCACCACCGCCATCGAGCATCACGCCATCTTAAACTGCATGAAGGAGCTGGAAGGTCAGGGCTTTGCCGTCACCTATTTGCAGCCCGATTCTCTGGGGCGGATTTCTGTAGAAGATCTGAAAGCCGCCCTGCGCAAGGACACCATTCTGGTCTCCATTATGATGGTCAACAACGAGGTCGGCTCCGTCATGCCCATTGCCCGGATGGCAAAGCTCACCCATCGGCTTTGCCCGGACGCTATCTTTCACACCGACGCGGTGCAGGGCTTTCTGAAGGTACCCTTCCAGGCCAAAGCCCTGGGGACTGACCTGATTTCCGTTTCCTCTCACAAAATCCACGGGCCGAAGGGGGCGGGTGCGCTCTACATCAGCCCCCGGCTGCGCGCCTTCCCCGCCCTGCTCTTAGGCGGCGGTCAGGAGGGGGGCTACCGCAGCGGCACCGAGGGTACCCCGGCCATTTCCGGCTTCGCCGCCGCCTGCGCCGCGGTCAGCGGTACCTTTCGGGCGGATTCCCAGCGGGAGCGGACACTCATCGAGGAATTCGCGGAAAAATTTGCCGCCATTGAGGGCATCACCGTCAACGGCTGCCACGAGGCGCCCCATGTGCTGTCCCTGGCCATTCCCGGAGTGCCGGTGCAGAACACCATCAACCTTTTGCAGGATCAGGGCATCTGCGTCAGCGCGGGCAGTGCCTGCGCCAAGGGTCACAGGAGTCATGTGCTCTCGGCCATGGGACTGCCGCCGGAAACCATCGACTCGGCCTTCCGGGTCTCCATCAGCCGGGACACCACCCGGGAAGACTTGGAAGCTCTGTTCCGGGTGCTTCGGGAGGAAGTTCTTCCCCGTGTCCGATGAGATGAAATATTGTACAAAGAAAGTTTCAAAAGAATTGCGTCGATTGTGAAAATCGGCGCAATTTCGCGTTTTCTGCAATTGGGACTGAAAACAACTGCAAAAGTGCTTGTAATTTTCACAGAAGTCTGCTACAATGCGGGAGGTCAAAAATCTTTCTATGGAGGACGTTTGTATATGAGTTATGTGGACGAAACGCTGGCGCGGGTCAGGCAGCAGAACCCGGATCAGCCCGAATTTAACCAGGCAGTCTATGAGGTGCTGGAATCCCTGCGCCCCGTCATTGAGAAGAACGAAGACGCTTATCGCCGGGACGCTCTGCTGGAGCGTCTGACCACCCCCGAACGGGCGGTTCTGTTCCGGGTACCCTGGGTGGACGACAAGGGGCAGGTGCAGGTAAACAACGGCTACCGCGTTCAGTTCAATTCCGCCATCGGCCCCTACAAGGGCGGCCTCCGGTTCCACCCCTCCGTGAATCTGAGCGTCATCAAGTTCCTGGGCTTTGAGCAGACCTTCAAGAACAGCCTCACCGGCCTGCCCATCGGCGGCGGCAAGGGCGGCTCCGACTTCGATCCCAAGGGCAAGTCCGACCGGGAGGTCATGGCCTTCTGCCAGAGCTTTATGACCGAGCTGTACAAATATATCGGCAAGGACACCGACGTGCCCGCCGGCGACATCGGTGTGGGCGGCCGGGAAATCGGCTACCTGTTCGGCCAGTACAAGCGCATCCAGAACCTGTATGAGGGCGTGCTCACCGGCAAGGGTCTGTCCTACGGCGGCAGCCTGGCCCGGACTCAGGCCACCGGCTACGGTCTGCTGTACCTGGCCGAGGAAATGCTAAAGTGCAACGGCAAGGATCTGAAGGGCAAGACCGTGGTGGTCTCCGGTGCCGGCAACGTGGCGACCTACGCCATTGAAAAAGCCTGGCAGCTGGGTGCCAAGCCCGTCACCTGCTCCGATTCCACCGGCTGGATCTACGATCCCGACGGCATTGACGTAGCCACCCTCATCGAGGTCAAGCAGGTCAAGCGGGCGCGGCTGACGGAGTACGCCAAAGCTCGTCCCAGTGCCGTCTACCACGAGGGCAAGGGCGTGTGGAGCGTCAAGTGCGACGTAGCTCTGCCCTGCGCCACTCAGAACGAGCTGCTGCTGGACGATGCCAAGGCTCTGGTCGCAAACGGCTGCTTCGCCGTATGTGAGGGTGCCAACATGCCCACCTCTCTGGATGCCACCCAGTACCTCCAGGACAGCGGCGTGCTCTTCGTTCCCGGCAAGGCTTCCAACGCCGGCGGCGTGGCCACCTCCGCCCTGGAGATGACCCAGAACTCCGAGCGTCTGAGCTGGACCTTCGAGGAAGTGGACGCTAAGCTGAAGGATATCATGGTGAACATTTTCCACAACCTGGACAATGCCGCCAAGGAGTACGGCATGGAGGGCAACTACGTTGCCGGTGCCAACATCGCCGGCTTCCTGAAGGTTGCCGATGCCATGCAGGCTCAGGGAATTGTGTAAGAAACTTTGAATTGTGCCAGAATCCCCCGGATTTCTTCGGAAATCCGGGGGATTTTTCTTGAAAATTGTAAAATCGTGTGTTATGCTGTCCCCGGTACTTCCAGTACCCCGGTAGGCGGTTCCCCTCGACTTCTTCGGGGGTGATGTTCTTCTTTGCCCCCTTACACAGGAAGGGGGTGAGTATATGGTTACATGGCAGGATTTGTTCCAGTTCGGCCTGTTTCTCGTTGCTCTTATCGCCCTGGTTCTCCAGGAAAATAATAAGAAGAAGTAGCTGCCTAAGCTCCCCAGCCCGCAGCTACTTCTTCTAGCTATGTTGGGGAACCGTCCTACTGGAAGCACCCTTCATTTGTCTATATAATACCCCAAACCAGCTGGTTTGTCAACGGGTTTGCTCATAAAATCGCCCCGGATTTCTTCGGAAATCCGGGGTGGTTCTTTGTCAGATCGTATCGAGAAAGTCCCGGACTTCCTTCCGGCTTTTCAGCACGATGCGCTGGGCGTGCTGCGCCTTGGCAAGATACAGCTCATCCCGGCTGTGATTTTTCCGGCGGTAGTGCCAGACCTCCTTCGCCCGGTGCCAGGGGATGGGCTTTGTTTGCAGCAGCCCTTGCAAGCAGGCATAGCGGCCAAAGTCCAGATAAATCAGGGTGTCGCACCGGGACAGCCGGACATCCATGGTACGGCCGTAATTGCCGTCCATGATCCAGCCCTCCAGGTTCAAGGCTCGCTCCAGGCGGCTGTCGAATTCCGCCTTCGTGGCGTTGCCGCTCCACAGGCCATCCAGGGAAATCACCGGCAGCTCCAGCTTCTCCCCCAATGCCCGGGCAAGGGTGGTTTTTCCGCTGCCGGAGCAGCCGATAATCAAAATCCGCTTCATAGACCTCCTATCCCAAGCCTCAGCAACGCCGCGTGTGAAAGTACAAAAAAGGAAGCTCTGAACCCATTGGCAAGTGCCAAAAGCAGGCAATGGATTTAGAGTTTCCGCCAAGGCAGCACCACACGATTCGGCAAGAGGCTTCGGCGAAAGATTTTGGCTCAATTCAAAGTTTCGAAATCAGAGGAATACTTTGTGTATTTCCTGATTTTGGAACTGAAGAAGTGGGGCAAAAGATTCGTCGAAACCCGAAGGCGAATCGTGTGGCGTTGCCTTAATTAATAAGCAATGCCCCAGTAGATCATCTTGTCCGCCGGCTTGCCGCAGCAGGCGCAGACGGTGTCCAGCTTCTCCTGGGCGAAGGGGATGCAGCGAGAGGACATGCCCGCCACTTCCTTCATCTTCATCTCGCACTCCAGGCTGCCGCACCACATGGTCTTGATGAAGCCGCCGTTCTTCTCCTGAAGTGCCTTGGCTTCCTCCAGAGAATGCGCCTCATAAATATGCTCCTCCAGGTTCTTCTTGGCACGCTCATACATGCCGTCGTGCACCAGCTGCAGCTGCTCGGCGACGGCAGTCTCCAGCTCCTCCAGCCTGACCACGGTCTTCTCGCCGTCGTTCCGGCGCACCAGCACACACTGGCCGTTTTCCAGATCCCGGGGGCCGCACTCCACCCGCAGCGGCACACCCTTCATCTCGTACTCGGCGCACTTCCAGCCCATGGAGTTGTCGGAATCGTCCATCTTCACCCGGTAGCCCGCGGCAATCAGCCGATCCCGGATGGCGGAAGCACCCTCCAGAACGCCCGCCTTATGCTGGGCGATGGGCAGAACAACCACCTGAATAGGAGCCACCTTGGGGGGCAGCACCAGGCCGTTGTTGTCACCGTGGGTCATGATAATGCCGCCGATGAGCCGGGTGGACACGCCCCAGGAGGTCTCAAAGGGGTTGGTTTTCTGGTTGTTCTTGTCGGTGAATTCAATACCGAAGGCCTTGGCAAAGCCGTCGCCGAAATAGTGAGAGGTGCCGGCCTGAAGTGCCTTCCGGTCGTGCATCATGCACTCGATGGTGTAGGTAGCCTCCGCGCCGTTGAACTTCTCCTTCTCAGTCTTCTGACCCCGGGTCACGGGCATGGCCAGCACGTCCTCGCAGAAGTCGGCGTAAATGTTCAGCATGGTTTTTGTGAAATCCTCAGCCTCCTGGGCGGTTGCGTGGATAGTGTGACCCTCCTGCCACAGAAATTCCCGGTGCCGCAGGAAGGGTCGGGAGGTCTTCTCCCAGCGAAGGACACTGCACCACTGATTGTACTTCATAGGCAGATCCCGATGGGACTGAAGCACATGGGAGAAGTGGTCGCAGAACAGAGTCTCGGAGGTAGGCCGGATGGCGCACCGCTCCTCCAGCTTCTCGCCGCCGCCCATGGTCACCCAGGCGCACTCCGGGGCGAAGCCCTCCACATGATCCTTTTCCTTCTGCAGCAGGCTTTCGGGGATCAGCATGGGCATGTAGACATTCTCCACGCCCACCTTCTTGAATTCCGCATCCATAATATGCTGGATATTCTCCCAAATGGCATAGCCGTAGGGACGGTATACAAAAATGCCCTTGATGGAAGAGTAATCGATAAGCTGCGCCTTCTTGCACACGTCGGTGAACCACTGAGCAAAGTCCACTTCCATGTCCGTGATCTGCTCGACCTTTTTATCTTTCGCCATTGTTTTCATCCTCTCCGGTTTTCTATGGAATTATTCATCTCATTATAACATATCTGTCAAGCCTTTTCCTGTTGTTTTTTCGGCGGTTTGCTGGTATAATAAAGAAAACAAGTCTTCCCTGCTGCGATTGGAGGTTCTCACTATGAAATCTATCCGGGAAATCTACAAAATCGGCAAAGGCCCCTCTTCCTCTCACACCATGGGTCCCCAGAAGGCCGCCCTGCTGTTCCGGGATCGCTACCCCGAAGCCCAAAGCTATCAAGTCACCCTCTACGGCTCCCTGTGCAAAACCGGCGTAGGCCACGGCACCGACCGGGTGCTGCTGGATACCCTGGGTGAAGACCGGACAAAGGTATTTTTCTCCCAGGAAAGCTGGGAGGGAATGCACCCGAATACCATGGATTTTGCCGCCTACTGCGGCGATACCCTGCTGGGAAAGCTGCGCATCGAGTCCGTGGGCGGCGGGGACATCCGGATTCCCGGAGAGACCGAGCCGCCGGAAAGCGAGGAGGTCTACATTGAACACTCCTTTGCGGAGATCGCGGATTTCTGCAAATGGCGGTACATTGACACCCTGTCTTCCTATGTGGAGCTGAACGAGGGGCCGGAAATCTGGGATTTTCTCGCCACGGTCTGGCAGACCATGAAGCAGTCCATTGACGAAGGCCTGCAGCGGGACGGGGTTCTCCCCGGCGGCCTGGGTGTCCGGCGGAAGGCCAAATATCTTTATGCCCAGACTCCCGACGACCGGATTCCGGCTCTGCGGGAATTCCAGCAGATTGCCGCCTTCGCCTACGCCGTGGCCGAGCAGAATGCGGACAACGGCACCGTGGTTACCGCCCCCACCTGCGGGGCCTGCGGGGTGGTTCCGGCGGTGCTCCGGTACGCCCAGGAAACCCGGGGCTTTACCGACGAGCAGATTTGCCGTGCCCTGGCCACCGCCGGGATCATCGGCAATCTGACCAAAACCAACGCCTCCATTTCCGGGGCGGAGTGCGGCTGTCAGGCGGA
>DJQM01000026.1:9782-25078 GCA_002437585.1 Clostridiales bacterium UBA6386
GCACCGCCTGCTCCATGGCCGCCGCCGCTCTGGCGGAGCTGTTCGGCCAGAACCTGGATCAGGTGGAGTACGCGGCGGAGGTGGCCATGGAGCACCACCTGGGGCTTACCTGCGATCCCATCTGCGGTCTGGTGCAGATTCCCTGCATCGAGCGCAACGCCGTGGCGGCGGTGCGAGCCATGAACGCCTGCAACCTGAGCTATTTCCTCACCGGCTCCCGGAATATCAGCTACGACATGGTCTGCCGGGCCATGAAGGAAACGGGCATCCACCTGGATCACCGGTTCCGGGAAACCAGCGAGGGCGGCCTTGCCAAGCTCTACCAGCGCAGGCAGACCCGTAACGGCTGATTGTGCCCCAAAAATTCCATTCTTCCGGAGAAAACATTGCATTTTCCTTTTCGGCGGAATCTGTTTGGATCTATCCGGGAGCCGGAAATATGGCCAACGGCAAGGGATTTTCCCCTGATAAAGCCATTTTTTGCGGGAATCCTTTGTGTATTGCAAGGGAAAATGTGGCGCACGGCAGGCGGAAAAGACCCGCTGCTCAGGCAGGTAGCCGGTTTGCAGATAGGCCCTGAGACAGCAAAACCCCGCCGGGGCTTACGCCCCGGCGGGGTTCCTTTGGTTTATCGGATTTCCAGCTGGCCGTCCACCGCATCCACGGTGACGGTTTGCCCGGGAAGGATGTCCCCCCGAAGCAGACGCTTGGAGAGCATGGTCTCCACGGTATGCTGGATATACCGGCGCAGGGGTCTGGCGCCGTACTGCGGATCGTAGGAGGCGTCCACGATGGCGTTCTTGGCGGCATCGGTCAGCTCCACCTTGATCTGCTGCTCGGCCAGGCGGCCATTGAGCTTGGCGATCTGCAGGTCGATGATCTTCGTCACATTCTCCTTGGTCAGGGGCTTGTAGAAGACAATCTCGTCCAGACGGTTCAAAAACTCCGGCCGGAAGGATCGGCGCAGCAGTGCCTGCACCTGCGCCTTGGCGTTTTCGTCAATGGTGCCGTCAGGCTTCACGCCGTCGAGCAGGTACTCAGAGCCAAGGTTGGAGGTCAGGATCAGGATGGTGTTCTTGAAGTCCACGGTGCGACCCTGGGAGTCGGTAATCCGGCCGTCGTCCAGCACCTGCAGCAGAATGTTGAACACATCCGGATGAGCCTTCTCCACCTCGTCGAACAGAACCACGGAGTAGGGCTTCCTGCGGACGGCCTCAGTCAGCTGGCCGCCCTCCTCATAGCCCACATATCCGGGAGGCGCGCCGATGAGCCGGGAGACGGAGAATTTCTCCATATACTCGGACATGTCGATCCGCACCAGGTTGTTCTCATCGTCAAACAGAGCTTCCGCCAGAGCCTTGGCAAGCTCGGTCTTACCAACGCCCGTGGGACCCAGGAACAGGAAGGAGCCGATGGGCCGGTTGGGATCCTGGATGCCTGCCCGGCTTCTCTGGATGGCCTCGGTGACAGCCCGGACAGCCTCGTCCTGACCCACCACACGCTTGTGAAGGATGGACTCCAGATTCAGAAGCTTCTCCCGCTCGCCCTGCACCAGCCGGGACACGGGAATGCCCGTCCAACGCTCTACGATCCTGGCGATTTCCTCGTCGGTGACCTTCTCGTGAACCAGGGCGCTTTCGCCCTCCTGCTGGTTCCGCCGCTCCTGCTCCTCCAGCTGCTTGCGCAGCTGCGGCAGCTTACCGTACTTCAGCTCCGCGGCCTTGCCCAGGTCGTAGCTCTGCTCGGCGGCCTCAATCTGACGGTGCAGATCCTCGATGTCCTTGCGGAGCTGCTGCACCTTCTCCAGGGAGTTCTTCTCGTTCTCCCACTGTGCCTTCTTGGCGTTGAAGCTCTCCTGCTCTTCGGCCAGCTCCTTGCGGATCTGCGCCAGACGGCTCTTGGAGCGTTCGTCCTCTTCCTTCTTCAGGGATTCCTCCTCGATCTGCAGCTGGATAATGTGACGGTTCACGCTGTCCAGCTCCGTGGGCATGGAATCCTGCTCGGTTCGCAGCTGGGCGCAGGCCTCATCGATCAGGTCGATGGCCTTGTCCGGCAGGAACCGGTCGGTGATATACCGATGGGAAAGGGTGGCGGCGGCAATGATGGCCGGGTCGGTGATCTTCACGCCGTGGAAGTTCTCATAGCGTTCCTTCAGGCCACGCAGAATGGCGATGGTGTCCTCCACCGTCGGCTCGTCCACCTGCACCGGCTGGAATCGACGCTCCAGTGCCGGATCCTTCTCAATATACTGCCGGTACTCGTCGAGCGTCGTGGCACCGATGCAGTGCAGCTCACCACGAGCCAGCATAGGCTTCAGCAGGTTGCCCGCGTCCATGCTGCCCTCGGTCTTGCCGGCACCCACAATGGTGTGCAGCTCATCAATGAACAGCAGAATCCGACCCTCGGACTGCTTGACCTCGTTCAGAACAGCCTTCAGCCGCTCCTCAAATTCGCCCCGGTACTTGGCACCGGCCACCAGCGCGCCCATATCCAGGGAAAACACGCTCTTGTCCTGCAAGGAGGTGGGAACCTCCTTCTTGACGATCCGCTGAGCCAGTCCTTCTACGATAGCGGTTTTACCCACGCCAGGCTCACCGATGAGCACGGGATTGTTCTTGGTCTTCCGGGACAGGATCCGGATCACATTCCGGATTTCCTCGTCACGGCCGATGACCGGATCCATCTTCTGCTCCCGAGCCTTCTTCACAAGGTCGGTACCGTACTTCTCCAGAGCCTCATAGGTGCCCTCGGGACTGTCGGTGGTGACACGCTGGTTGCCCCGGACGGTCTGAAGAGCCTGGAGCACAGCCTCCTTGGTCACCCGGTAGGTGTCAAAGAGCCGCTTCACACCGCCCTGGGCGGTTTCCATCAGACCCAGAAGCAGGTGCTCCACGGAAACATACTCATCCTTCATGGCCTTGGCCTGATCCTCGGCGGCGTTCAGCGCGGAAATCACGCTGGAATCCGCCTGAACCTGGTCAAGGCTCACGCTGCCGCTGACGCCGGGCAGCTTCTGAAGCTCGGCACGAGCCGCCGCCCGGAAGCTTTCCAGGGTAACGTCCATCTTTTTCAGAAGCTGGGGAATCAGGCCATCCTCCTGCTCCAGCAGAGCCACCAGCAGATGGATCTGCTCCAGCTGGGGGTTGTGATTCTGAGACATCAGCTGTTGGGCGGACTGGATGGCCTCTTTGGATTTGTTCGTATAGATATCAAGATTCATAAGTCATCCTTCTTTCTTAAGGAGTTAGCACTCTCTGCCTACGAGTGCCAAATTCTTTTGTCTCTACTATACCCCCTTCCGGAAAAATGTCAAGGGGCAAGGAATAAAAGCCACAAAAAATTCACAATTATACGTTTTGCACAAATTTGGCCTTCGCTTTTTTACTCGCTTAATACTTCTTTAATATCTATCTGCTTATTTTTTTAATACCCTCCGGCTATAATAAGGACAGCAAGAGCAAATCATTCTTTTTCATTTTCTTACCTCTCTTTTTCTCTGAAGGAACCCCGGTGCGGTCTGGTCAACCGCGCCGGGGTTCTTTCCGTCCTATGAAGCCTCCCCTGAGGAAGCTCTGGAATGCTGCCCAGACGGCTCTCCCCCCTTCGCGCATTTTGCTTCTGCCTTGAATGATATGCACATGTTCATGGATATTCATTCACTTTGATTTCCGTATAGCTTTCCTGTATATTCGTATATTCCATCTGATATTGTATATTTTTGTGCATTGATATCAGAAGAATCCGAATATTTCCCGTAGAATTGTTCATATCCATCCTTGACGTTTCCCTTCCGCCGCAGTATAATTCATTCATCAATTCACCGAGCAAGACCTGCTTGGAAATGAGAAAAGGAGATTATGATTATGAAAAAGACGCTTTCTCTGGCTCTGGTTCTGATTATGATGCTGAGCCTGGCCGCCTGCGGTGCCAAGACCGAGACCCCTGCGGCCACCACCGCTCCCGCCGCCGCTGCCGAGACCACGGCTCCTGCGGCTGAGACGGAAGCCCCCGCCGCCGAGGTCAAGACCATTGAGGCCGGCAAGCTGATCATGTCCACCAACGCCTCCTTCCCTCCCTATGAGATGGTCGCCGATGACGGCTCCTTCGAGGGCATTGACGTGGAAGTGGCCGATGCCATCGCCAAGAAGCTGGGGCTGGAGCTGGAAGTGGACGACATGGACTTTGATGCCGCTCTGCTGGCTGTGCAGCAGAACAAGTCCGACATCGTTATGGCCGGTGTCACCGTTACCGAGGATCGGAAGCTGGTCATGAACTTCTCCGACAGCTACGCTACCGGCGTGCAGGTGGTCATCGTCAAGGAAGGCTCCGACGTGACCCTGGACAACCTGGGCGATAAGATGATCGGCACCCAGCGTGGTACCACCGGCAACATCTACACCACCAGCGATTACGGCGAGGATCATGTCACCGCCTACGACAACGGTGCCTCCGCTGTCCAGGCTCTGCTCAACGGTCAGGTTGACTGCGTGGTCATTGACTCCGCTCCCGCCCAGGCTTATGTGGACGCCAACCCCGGTCTGACCATTCTGGACACCGAGTACGTCACCGAGCACTACGCCATCGGCGTGAACAAGGACAACACCTCTCTGCTCAATGCCATCAACGGCGCGCTGGCTGAGCTGTCTGCCGACGGCACCATCGGTGCAATCGTCAGCAAGTACATCACCGCTGAATAAATTTCAAAAAGCACACCATATCCGGGACGGCCTCCGCCGCCCCGGATACGCCGTATGAATTACCTGCGGGAAGGAGTCTTTCAAAGGCTCTTTCCCGGAAGCAATTCCCCCAAAAAAACGAATTTAGGAGTGAGCTTGTGGAACAGTACGAAGCCTGGAAGACCCTGCTTCGGGCCGGTGAGGCCACCGGTTGGCAGGAATTCTACGTCAAATTCTATCAGGCTTTCATCGACGGCAGTCGCTGGAAGCAATATGTAAACGGTGTGGGTACTACCCTGGTGGTCACCGCCATGGCTCTGGCCATCGGTATTCTCCTGGGTATCCTGGTGGCCATGGTTCGTACCGCCCATGACCAGCAGCGCGCCGGCAAGCACAACCCGGTGCTGGGGGTTCTGAACACCCTCTGCCAGGTTTATGTCACCGTCATCCGGGGCACGCCTATGATGGTGCAGCTGCTCATTATGGGCTTTGTGGTCTTCTCCTCCTCCCGGAACTACACCATGGTGGGTGCCCTGACCCTGGGCATCAACTCCGGTGCTTACGTTTCCGAGATCATCCGGGGCGGCCTGATGGCTCTGGATCCCGGTCAGGCGGAGGCAGGCCGGAGCCTGGGTCTGAACTACATCGACACCATGCGCTTCATCGTCATTCCCCAGGCCTTCAAGGCGATCTTGCCGGCTCTGGGCAACGAGTTCATTATTCTATTGAAGGACACCTCCCTGATTACCGTCATCGGCGGCAAGGAGCTGGTCTACGCCGCCCAGGCCATTTACGGCAGAACCTATGAGCAGATGTTCCCGCTGCTGGGCATCGCTCTTATCTACCTGGTTCTCGTCATGATTTTCAGCTGGCTGCTGAGCATTCTGGAAAGGAGGCTGCGTCAAAGTGATCGACGTTAAAAACCTGAGCAAATCCTTCGGAGATCACCTGGTGCTCGACAACATCTCCGAGCACATCTATCCTGGGGACAAGGTGGTCATCATCGGCCCCTCCGGCTCCGGCAAGTCCACGTTCCTGCGCAGTCTGAACCTGCTGGAGGAGCCAAGCGCCGGCTCCATCACCTTCGATGGGGTGGAGATCACCAGTCCCAAGACGGACATCGACAAGGTTCGCCGCCAGATGGGCATGGTGTTCCAGCATTTCAACCTGTTCCCCAACATGACCATTCTGAAAAACATCACCCTGGCGCCTGTCCGCACCGGCCTGATGACCCAGGCGCAGGCGGGCGACAAGGCCATGCAGCTGCTGAAGCGGGTAGGCCTGGAGGAAAAAGCAAGTGCCTATCCCAACCAGCTTTCCGGCGGCCAGAAGCAGCGGATTGCCATTGTCCGGGCCTTGGCCATGAATCCCAAGGTCATGCTCTTTGACGAGCCTACCTCCGCTCTCGACCCGGAAATGGTGGGCGAGGTGCTGAACGTCATGAAGGAGCTGGCCGCCGACGGGATGACCATGGTGGTTGTCACCCACGAGATGGGCTTTGCCCGGGAGGTCGGCAACCGGGTGCTGTTCATGGACGGAGGCAAAATTCTGGAGCAGGGTACCCCGACAGAGCTGTTCGGAAATCCCCAGCACCCCAGATTGCAGGATTTCCTGTCCAAGGTGCTTTGAAAAATACGCTGTCATTGCGAACCCATTCGCAATGACAGCGTTCTTTTTCCCTCATCCGCCAAAGCCAAATTTCTCGACTTTTTCCTTTAACTTTTTCTTAAAACCCTTTGCAAACGGCAAGTTATGTGTTATACTGTATAGGCTTTATTGTCAAGTATTTTGCGCATTTGGAAAGAGGCGATATGGATATGAACGATTTATCCCGGATTTCCGTGGTTCTTCCCTCCCTGGATCCCGATGACAAGCTCATCGCCGTGGTGGACGGACTGCTGGAATATGGTTTTTCCGATATTATTCTGGTCAACGACGGCAGCAAGGCCGAGAACCTGCACTATTTCACCGATCTGGCCGCCCGGCACCCGGAGATCACCCTGCTGCACCACCAGGTCAACCGCGGCAAGGGCGCGGCACTGAAAAACGCCTTCCGGTATGTTCTCGATAACCGGCCGGACAGCTTAGGCGTTGTCACCGTGGACGGCGATAACCAGCACCACCCGGAAGACACCCGAGCCTGCTGCGAGAAAATGCTGGAAACCGGCTGTGTCGTCCTGGGCTGCCGGGACTTTTCCCTTCCCGACGTGCCCCCCAGAAGCCGGTTCGGCAACCGCACCACCTCGGCGATCTTCAAGGTTTTCGTGGGCATGAACATTTCCGATACCCAGACCGGACTGCGAGCCATCCCCGCTTCCGTCCTTGCCCAGCTGGCCGAGGTTTACGGAGACCGGTTCGAGTATGAGACCAATATGCTGCTGGCCTTCAAGGATCAGGGCATTCCCTTCGACGAAGCGAAAATCCGCACGGTTTACATCGAGGACAACAAAAGCTCCCATTTCCGGGTAATCCACGATTCCTGGCGAATCTACAAGCTGATTCTGGCCCACTTCTTCCGCTATACCCTCAGCTCCCTCGTCAGCGCGGCGGTGGACATCGGCGGCTATTCCCTATTAAGCTCCGCCCTCCCGCTTGCGGGCATGGCTCGGACGGCCTGCGCGGGTGTGGGGGCTCGGGTGGTCTCGTCGCTTCTGAACTTCTTTCTGAACAAGAAGCTGGTCTTCCGGTCACAGGTCAGCACCGGCAAGGCTCTGCTTCGCTACTACGCCCTGGCGCTTCCCCAGATGGCATTGCAGGTATTCCTGACCCAGGGCGTGTATATTCTGCTGGGAATCAGCGAAAAATCCAATGGGCTGCGCACCTTCCTTTACGCCGTTGTCATGACGGTTCTGTACATTGTCAGTTATATGATCCAGCAGTGCTGGGTCTTCGCTCCGGAAAAATCCAAGTAAGAGGTTACGTCTATGAATAAGAAAAATAGGAATCCGGTTCCCGGCACCGAAGGTGCCATGCCGCCCAGGAAGAAAAAGAAAAAGGGCAGCGGCCTGCTGGGCCGCATCATCCGCAGGTTCTTCCTGGTGCTGTTCACCGTGGTCATTCTGGCCGCGGCGGCGTTGGTTCTGGTGATGAATCTGGTATTCAACGGCCCCTCCCCCGCCGCCCGGGACGTGCTGACCATGTCCCTGACGGAGGCCAGCGCCACCAAGTGGGTGCCTGCCCTGTTCCTGGGCGAGGAAAAAGTCGAGGAAATTCGTACCGGCACCGTCTCCGACGGCCTGGAGGACGATGTCACCGACATTTCCCAGGTTGTGGTGCAGGCCAACAACGTGATCACCGGCAGTGCCAACGAGTGGGACAACTACCCGGACGGTATTCGCATTGAGACCCGCTACGGCGACACCTATACCGCCCACATTATGCTCATCCGTGACCCCGCTCAGATCTACATGGGCACCTCCACCGAGAAGTTCTCCACCGCCATTCCCGGCAAGCGTCTGACCGAGGTCATGGCCGAAAATCCGGACGTGATTGCCGCCATCAATGCCGGTGCCTTCAACGATGACGGTACCCTGAGCTCCGCCAACGGCAGCACCCCCCTGGGCCTTGTGGTATCCCAGGGCAAGGTGGTCTGGACCTCCGGCAAGCAGCCTGGTCTGGAGGGCTTCGCCGGCTTCAACGAGGACAACATTCTGGTGGTCTCCAAGACCAACCTGACCCAGTCCGAGGCGGAAAACCTGAAAATCCGGGACGGCTGCTGCTTCGGCCCCGTCCTTCTGATGAACGGCGAGGTAAACCTGGAGGCCTACAACGATAAGTCCGGCATGAACCCCAGAACCGCCATCGGCCAGCGCAGTGACGGCACCGTGATCGTCGTCTGCGCCGACGGCCGTCAGGTCGGCTCCCTGGGTGCTACCTATGCCGACATGATCAACGTGATGCAGGAATACGGCGCGGTCAACGCCTGCAACATGGACGGCGGCTCCTCGTCCATCATGATGTACCGGGATGTGAACGGAAAGCTGGGCACCGCTTCTCAGGAGGCCATTTTCGCCAATACGCCGTCTCTGATCCAGTCCCAGCCCCGCCGGATGCCCAACTTCTGGCTGGTTCGGGCCGCGTCTTAAAAAGGGGGTGTTACCATGAAAAAGCACGACGATTTTGATATGGACGACCTGGATCTGGATTTGGGTCTGGACGACACCCAATCCAAGCCCAAGGAAAAGCCCTTTTCCTTCAATGATCTGGACTTAGGCCTGGACTTTGACCTGAGCTTCCTGGACGACATCGAGGATCCCGAGGAGACAAAGGAGCCTCCGAAGCCCGCCGCCCCTCAGGAGCCGGTTAAGCGTCCTGCCCCTGTTCAGGCTGCCCCGGCAGCCCCGGCGGCTCAGAATGTCCGGCGGCCTGCCGCCCCCGCTTCCTCCCGTCCGGCGGCTCCCCAGAACCCCCCGCGGCCTTCGGGAACCCCCAGCGGTCAGCGGCCTGCAAACGCCGGCGGTCAACGACCCGGCGGCGGTATGCCCCCCCATCCGGCCAATGCCCAGCGGGGTGTGAACGGCCAACGGCCTGCCGGAGCCGCCGGTGCACGACCCGCAAATGGTCAGCGACCCATGGGCAGCCCCAACGGCCAGCGGCCTGCGAATGGTGTCAGCGGTCAGCGGCCTGCTGGAACTCCTGGTCAGCGGCCTGCCGCCAAACGGCCCATGCCTGCTCAGGAGTCCTCTGTCGCCAAAAAGAAATCCGGCCCCCGGCTGGGCGGTGTGATCTTCTATACCCTGTATTTTCTGTTCATTCTGGTGTTTTTCCTGGGCACCTTCATCGGCCTGAACTGGCTCCACGGCTGGCTGACGGACTACGAGCTGGCTCAGCCCGGCCCCAAGGCCGAGCAGGTCTTCACTCAGCTGTTCACAAACCCTGACTGGGGTGCGCTGTACGATTCCGCCGGTGCCAAGGATTCCGCCTATGAGGGCAAGGACGCCTACGTCACCTACATGCAGAACAAGGTCGGCGATCAGAAGCTGACGTATCTGGAGACCTCCGCGGGTCTGTCCGGCGACAAGAAGTACGTTGTGCGTCTGGGCAGTGAGAAGGTAGCCGCCTTCACCCTGACGGACAAGAATAAGGCCTCCGGTACGGACAAGCTGGAGAATCTGCAAAAGATTCCCGACTGGCAGCTTTCCACTGTGGAGGTATATTTCGACCGGCAGGACACCTACTACGTTGTCAAGCTGGACGGCCACACCGCCATGGTCAACGATGTGCCTCTGGGCGACGACACCATTATTCAGGTTGCCACCACCAAGGCCGAGGACTATCTGCCTGAAGGCACCACCGGCGCCAGCATGTGTACCCAGCAGGTGGACGGCCTGATGGCCAAGCCGGTGGTTACCATCTTCGACAAGGACGGCAAGCAGATGGAGGTGACCTATGATGAGGCCACCCGTACCTTCACCGAGCGGCTGGAAAGCAACACCATGACCGATGACCAGCGTGAGGCGGCCGTGAAGGCGGCGGAGACCTACTGCAACTGGATGCTGGCCGTGGACAACGACCGGGGTCATGCCGCCCAGATCTTCGATCCCACCGGCGAGGCCTACAAGACCCTGACCAGCCTTTCCAAGTCGGATCTGTGGGTGCAGAGCAACAACGGCTTCACCTTTGACAACATGAATGTCACGGACTTTGCCCTGTACAGCGGCGACATTTTCTCCGTCCGGGTCACCATAGATGTGAACGTCACCCGTACCGACGGCACCATCAAGAACTATCCCTACGCCTCCAGCCTGTTCTTCCGGAAGAACGACGCGGGCAAGTGGATGTGCTTCGACTCTACCAACGTGGACGTGTCCCAGCCGGTAGGCCGGGTGCGGCTGACCTTCATGGACGGCGAGACCGTGATAGAAAGCAAGTTCTGCGGCACCGATGTCAAGGAGATCGTCACCCCCGTGGTGTCCGCCCCGGAGGGCAAGGTCTTCACCGGCTGGGTCACCATCGACCAGGACGAAAATGGTGCCAAGGTCTATAACCTCCAGTTCCAGCCCGACGCCGATGGCAAGGTGTCCATCCCCGACGGCGTAACCCTGAAGCCCATGACCCTGTACGCCCTGTTCCAGAACCCCGGTGAGCAGACCACCATTCCCACCGCCTCCACCGCCGGAACCACCGGCGAGACCACGGCGGAGACTACCGCGGAGACTACCGCGGCAGCGGAAGGAGCGTGACCCATGACAGCCTTTCTGAACCAACTGGCTCTCTCCTTTGATCTGCCCGTTCTGAACTGGATCCATGCAAACCTCCGCTGTCCCCTGCTGGACAAGCTCATGCCCATCATCACCCTGTTCGGTGAGGGCGGCGTGTTCTGGATCGCCTGGGCGGTAATCCTGCTGATCATCCCCAAAACCCGGAAAATCGGCATTTCCATGCTCTTTGCCCTGACTCTGGGGCTTCTGGTGTGCAATGTCACCCTGAAGCCCCTGATCGCCCGAATCCGGCCGTATGAGCTGCAGGAGCAGATGGGTGTTACCGTCGAGCTGCTGATTGCGCGTCTGGAAGATTTCTCCTTCCCCTCCGGTCACACCATCGCCTCCTTCGAGGCGGCGGTGGTGCTGCTGAAATACAGTAAGAAAATGGGCATTCCGGCACTGATCATTGCCATTGCCGTGTCCTTCTCCCGGCTGTATCTGCATGTGCACTACCCCTCCGACGTACTGGCCTCCATAGTGCTTGGCACTGCGTTTGCCTTCCTGGGCTGCGCCCTGGCAAACCTCATCAAGCTCCCCAGTACGAAAAAAGGGAAGTTCGAGCGGGATTAAAAAGCCGTCCGAACAGACCTCTTTCCAGATAGCTCCTAAAACGGAAGCAAGAAACAAGAAAGCTGTCATTGCGAACCAGCGCCGCGGCACTGGTTCGCAATGACAGCTTCTTCTTAATTTAGACTCTGTCCTTAAATGAACGCGGCCACCACCGCAATGACCACCGCCGGAAGGAGATTCGCAACCTTTATTTTCTTCCCCCAGATGAGATTAACACCCACGCAGAAAATCAGCACCGAGCCGACAAGAGACAGATTGTTCAGAGCCGCCTCGGTCATCACAGGCCGCACAAGCCCCGCCAGGGCGGTGATGCTTCCCTGCAGGATCGCGACCGGGATCGCGGAGAACGCCGCCCCACGACCCAAAGAGCAGCTCATAACCATAATGATGATAAAATCCAGCACCGCCTTGGTGGCAAGAATGGAATAATCCCCCGTCAGGCCGTCCTGAATGGAGCCGACGATGGCCATTGCTCCGATGCACACCGTCAGGGATGCGGTAACAAAGGCGTTCACAAAGCCCTTGTCCTTGGCGTTTCCCGTTTTCTCCTTCAGCCACTGGCCGAAACCCTCAAAGACCCCCTCCAGGTTCAGAAGCTCCCCGATCAATGCGCCGACGGTCAGGCAAAGCACCAGCAGCATACTGCCGCCGCTGGAAATGACCCCGTCTTCTACGGTGAGCATTTTCTCCAGTGCCCCGGCAATGCCGATCATCAGAGTGCTGACACCGCAGCACTTGTTCAGGGTGTCCTGGACGTTTTCCTTCAGAAACCTGCCGAACAGTGCCCCGCCCAGGCCTCCTGCCACAATGGCTCCCGTATTGAGGATCGTTCCGAAACCGTACATTTTTCTTCCTTCTCTCTTTCAGATAGGAAGCATCTTACTCCAATCGGTGAATTTTGTCAATAGGAAGCCCCCGGCTTATGCCGGGGGCTTCCAAAATTTAACGCACTCTTCCGTAACCGGACAGGAAGCTTCCGTCTCTGGCATCCAGAGCCATCAGCTCGTGAATGCCCAGCTCCTGGCCGATGGTATTGCCATCGGAGAACCTGTAAATGACGGTGCCCATGACGATCAGCTCCGGAATTTCCTCGCCGCTGTCCGTTTTTCTGGTTTCCAGTACCAGGTCTGTCAGATTCACGAAGCACTCCACGTCGGTGTAGCCCATTTCCTTGGTATCAAGACCAAAGCCGTCCATGGTTCCGGCCTGCATTTCCCGCTTCACCGCCGCCAGCATCTCAGGTGCGGACAGGATTCCCGCTTCCGCCGGTGCTGTCAGGTCGTAGTAGATATCCGCCTGGAAGGTGACTGTGCCGTCGTCGCTCAGGAACGTCTCGCCCCAGTGGGCATCCTGGCTCAGGGTGGTCTCTTCCGGTTCTCCGGTGGTCATGAGCGACATGAGATTCCAGTACTCCCCTTCCGAAATCTTCGTCAGGTCAAACCAGACGTCGTAGACCTTCCGGTCAGCGATAAAGAAGGTATGCCACCGCCTCACCGCCTGAGCCTGCCCATCCGGCACATCGCTTTCCACCTGAAGCTCCCAGTCGCCGTAGACAGAGCTGCCCGCCATTTGGATCAGACTGGAATCCAAAACATCCGCAACTCCCGCTTCTGCCAACCAATCGAAATCCGCATAAGGATTCTCCACAGAATCCGGAATGCCATAGATGTCAATGCCGCCGATTCTTTCCCCGTCCTTCGTGAAGTGGAGCACACCATTCTGATCGGATTTCAGGCGCACGCTCTCCGGCAGCATTGCCAGGTCAATGGGCAGGGATGAAGGAATTGCGGCCGTCTCGCTGCCAAAGCTGACGGTATTCAGGATTGCGTTCTCCACCTCCGGGCTGACAGCATACTCGTCAAACCACACATCGTAAATGCGGTTTTCCCACTGGTAAACATTATGCCGATTCAAAAGGGTTTTGGGCTGCCCCTCAGGCACGTCGCTGAAAAATTCCACCGTGTAGCCCATGGTCAGATTGCCGCCGGCGGAGTATCCCACATTCTCCATGCCCCACTCCGGGAACACCAGCTCCTCCAGCCAATCCGCGCCGGAGATGTCACTGGGGATTTTGAAAGCCCGGACACCGCCGATGACGGTGCTTCCCTCCCGCAGTTCCTCTTCGCACCGATCCTCACTGATTTCCAGTGTCATCTGGATGCAGCCCTCAGGGAGCGTATAATACAGATCCCATACGCCGATGCTTGCCGGGCCGGAGATGCCTGATATGGCGTTTTCCGACAGTGTGACATAGTCCATGTATATCCAGCCCCGGTCGGTGCGACCCCAGCTGTCCTTCCTCTCCAGGATGGTAATGGCCGTACCAGGCTCGTAGCTGCCTACGACGGTGCTGACGGGGCTGGCTTCCGCACGAATATTCAGGGGCTTTTCGGCGGTTACAATGGCTCCCATAGGCGTACTGTCCGTCTTCCGGGGATTCAGGGCGCAGGCGGCCAGCACCACCAGGCACAGCACCGCGCAGATTCCGCTGACCCAGACCTTGGGTCGCTTCCACCGAGCCATGTTCCGCACCCGCCCACGGGTGTCTCCCTCGCCGAAGGCCAGGGGCATTCCCGCGATCAGCCGCTTGTGGGTAGCCAGCCGCAGAAGCGCCTGGGAATAGTCCGCCCGGATGTCCTCCCCCAGCCGGTTGATCACCGCCTCGTCGCAGCTCATTTCCATGTCCTTCCCGCCCAGCAGGAAAGCCAGCCACACCAGCGGATTGAACCAGTGGACGCACAGAGCCCCATAGCCCAGCAGCTTCCACAGGGGGTCGCCCCGACGCACATGCCGCCGCTCGTGGGCGATGATGAACCGCCGTTCGGCATCTGGCGTGTCCGAGGGCAGGTAGATTTTCGGGGCGATTACGCCCATGACAAAGGGCGTGGAAAGGTTATCCGCCAGATAAATTTCCCCCTGGTAGGGTGCCGCCTCCCGGAGCCTTCGCCGGAGGGCAAGGTACTGCGCCAGGCTGTAGGCCGCCATCAGCACCCCACCGGCCAGCCACACACCGGCGGCGATTTCCATGGGAGTGGGGGCGGTTTTGGCTTTCTCCGGCTGCGCGTCAACCTGAGATACGTCCGAAGGGGTGAAATCGGCGGTCTGGATGACCGTCTGCACCGGGCGATAGGTCACGGTGCCAAGGCCTTCGGTGGTGGTTACGGGCAGAGGCTTCAGCACGGACAGCCCCGCTGTGATGGACAGAGGACACAGCAGCCGGAACAGCACCGCCGCCCACAGGGCATAGGCATAAATTTTCGGGGCGCGCTTCAGAAGCAGCCTGGCCAGCAGCACCACGCCGATGACGACGCTTCCCGTCAGGCTCATATTGAGCACCTTTTCAAAGGCCGCCGTCATAGCATCACCTCCGCATGGAATCGATGAGCTTCTGAATCTCGTCGATCTCGGCATCGTTCAGCTGCTTCCGGCTGCCGAAGGCCGCCAGGAAGGCGGGCAGGGAGCCTTGGAAGGCATCCTGGACGTACTGCTCGCTTTGCCGGGCATAGAATTCCTCCCGGCTGACCAGAGCCGTCACCGTGCCGCCCTGGTTCTGAAACAGCCCCCGGTCGCACAGCCGCTTGAGGACGGTGTAGGTGGTGGTGCGCTTCCAGCGAAGCCGCTCCTCTGCCAGGCCAGCCAGCTGCCGGGAGGTCAGGGGCGCATTCGACCAGATAATATCCGCGAAAATGGATTCGATTTCGCCGAGATGATAGTCTGCCATTTGGGTTCCTCCTTTGTCTGTTTTCTGTAGACAAGTATGTACTACAGCAAGTAGACCGTTTTGTCAAGTGCGTTTTCTATTTTTCCCAATTCTTTGGGGGCCGCAATGTAAATGTCAATGAAAAAG
>DJQM01000060.1 GCA_002437585.1 Clostridiales bacterium UBA6386
CTTCATTTTAGCACATACAAAACCTAAGTTTTTTCGTATTTGGTCAATTATTTTCCCCTTCCCGGACAGTTTTCCCCAGGATTCGGGAAAACATACAGTTTACTTTTCGGCAAAAATTCGCTATAATGGTAAAAATGTCTTTGCGCGCCCATTGGCGCGATTCTACGCGAGGTGTGCACCCATGACCGAACTGTCCAAAATCCGGAATTTCTCCATTATCGCCCATATCGACCATGGCAAGTCCACTCTGGCGGATCGTCTGCTGGAGCAGTGCGACGCCATCGATCAGCGCATCCACGCCGAGCAGATGCTCGACTCCATGGAGCTGGAAAAGGAGCGGGGCATTACCATCAAGGCCACCGCCGTCACCCTGGGCTACACCGCTGACGACGGGGAGCACTACACCCTGAATCTCATCGACACGCCGGGTCATGTGGACTTCAATTACGAGGTCTCCCGGAGCCTGGCCGCCTGCGAGGGCGCGGTGCTGGTGGTGGACGCTTCCCAGGGCGTGGAAGCCCAGACCCTGGCCAACACCTATCTTGCCATCGACGCGGGGCTGGAGGTGCTGCCCGTTATCAATAAAATCGACCTGCCCTCCGCCCGTCCCGCCGAGGTGAAGGCCGAGGTGGAGGACATCATCGGCATTCCCGCCCAGGACGCGCCGGAAATTTCCGCGAAAAACGGCATCAACATCCATTCCGTTCTGGAAATGATCGTGAAGGAAGTCCCCGCCCCCACCGGCGACCGGAACGCGCCCTTGCAGGCTCTGATCTTCGACAGCCAGTACGATTCCTACCGGGGGGTCATCGTCTACACCCGGATCAAGCAGGGCACGGTGAAGCCCGGCATGGATATCCGGATGATGGCCACCGGGGCGGTCTATAAAGTGGTGGAAGTGGGCAATATGAGTGCCACCGGCCTGGTCAGCCAGGATGCCCTGGGGGCCGGCGAGGTGGGCTATATCACCGCCTCCATCAAGACCGTGGCCGACACCCGGGTTGGCGACACCGTCACCACCGTGGAAAACCCCGCCAAGGAAGCCCTGCCCGGCTACCGGCAGGTGCAGCCCATGGTGTTCTCCGGCATTTACCCCGCCGACGGCGCCCGGTACGGCGACCTCCGGGACGCCCTGGAAAAGCTCCAGCTCAACGACGCTTCCATGACCTACGAGCTGGAAAGCTCCATTGCCCTGGGCTTCGGCTTCCGCTGCGGCTTCTTAGGCCTGCTGCACATGGAGATCATCCAGGAGCGGCTGGAGCGGGAATACAATCTTGACCTCATCACCACCGCCCCCAACGTTGTGTACCGGGTGACGAAGACCAACGGGGAGACCCTGATGGTCTACACTCCCCTGGACTACCCCGATCCGGCGGACATCCAGCTGGCGGAGGAGCCATACGCCAAGGTCAACCTCATCGCCCCTCAGGAATATGTGGGCAACATCATGGATCTGTGCCAGAACCGCCGGGGGGAATTTAAGAACATGGAGTACCTGGATGCCAACCGGGTGGAGCTTCACTATGAAATGCCCCTGAATGAGATCATCTACGATTTCTTCGACGCCCTGAAGTCCCGAACCCGGGGCTACGGCAGTCTGGACTATGAGCTCATCGGCTACCGACCCAGCCGCCTGGTGAAGCTGGACATCCTGCTCAACGGCGAGGTGGTGGACGCCCTGAGCTTCATCCTCTTCGCCGACAACGCCTACCCCCGCGCCCGGAAAATCTGCGAAAAGCTGAAGGACAACATTCCGAGAGCACAGTTCGAGATTCCCGTCCAGGCGGCCATCGGCGGCAAGATCATCGCCCGGGAGACCATCAAGGCTCTGCGCAAGGACGTGCTGGCCAAGTGCTACGGCGGCGACATCACCCGGAAGAAGAAGCTGCTGGAAAAGCAGAAGGAGGGCAAAAAGCGGATGCGCACCTTCGGCACCGTGTCCGTGCCCAGCGAGGCCTTCATGGCCGTTCTGAAACTCGACGAAGATTAACAGGAGGAAAGACGCTCCATGCCCATACTCACCAAACGCCCGGACAAGAAACCCCTGGGCATTTATGTACACGTTCCCTTCTGCCGCAGCAAATGCCAGTACTGCGACTTCTACTCCCTGGCCACCAAGGAGGATAACCTCTTCGACGGCTATCTGGACGCGGTGTGCGACCACATCAAGGAGGCCGGGGAGCTGGCGCCCAATTACAAGGTGGATACGGTCTACTTCGGCGGCGGCACCCCCAGCTTCTTCGGAGCCGACGGCCTGGCCGTGATCCTCACCGCCATCCGCCGGAGCTTCGATGTGGACAACGGCGCGGAGATCACCGCGGAGTGCAACCCGGACTCCGTGTCCGACCGGCTTCTCCATCGTCTGCGAGCCGAGGGCTTCAACCGGATCAGCCTGGGCGTTCAGTCCGACAGCGACGAAATGCTCAAGAAGCTGGGTCGTCCCCACACCTACGCCCAGGCGGTGATGGCCTATCAGCGCATCCGCAAGTCCGGCTTCCGGAACGTATCCATTGACCTGATGTACGGCCTGCCCGGTCAGGACGTGCTGGACTGGACGGCAACTCTCGACAACGTCCTCCGGCTGAACCCGGAGCATATCAGCTGCTACGCCCTGAAAATTGAGGAGGGAACCCCCTTCTATCAGGTGAAGGACGCCCTGAATCTTCCGGACGAGGACACCCAGGCGGACATGTATCTGGCGGCGGTGGAGACGCTCCGGGGAAGGGGCTTCCGGCAATACGAAATTTCCAACTTCTGCCGGAAGGGGCTGGTGTCCCGGCACAACATGAAATACTGGACCGGCGGGGAGTACCTGGGCTTCGGCCCCGGAGCCAGCTCGGATTTCGCCGGCAAGCGGTTCACCCTGAAGCGGGATTTGCAGGCCTATATTTCCGGCATCCGGGACGGCGGCGACATTATGGAGGACTTGCAGGAAATTCCCATCCGGGAGCGGGCGGGAGAGTACCTGATGCTCCGTCTTCGCACCAGCCAGGGCATCGAGCGGGAGGAATACGAGAAGACCTTCCTGCTGCCCTTTGACCCGTTGGAGGACGTGCTGGAAAAGCAGCGTCGGCTGTTCCATGCCACCCAGACCGACACCGGCCGCTGGGTGCTGACCCCCAAGGGGTACCTGGTAAGCAACGACATTATCACCGATCTTCTGCTGGCTCAGGACAATTCCGCGCCCCTGAAGCGGGTGTGATACCGCATTATAATGTAAGACGAAAGCAGGGCGGCTCATTGGCCGCCCTGCTTTTTTGCGCGCCAAAATAGATGGTGTCATTGCGAGCCAGTGTGGTGCTCCGCGCAGCGAATCAAAATCCAACAATTGCCAGTGGCAATTGCTCCATAATGTAAAGGTGGCACGACGCAGCCGTGACGGATGAGGGCAGAGAATACTTCCCAGTTTAGAAAATCTTCGTAAGAATCCGTAGGGGTCGATGCCCACATCGACCCATCCAAGTTTTATGTATTTTACCATCGGGTCAATGTGGGCATTGGCCCCTTGCTCCTAATTGGGTTTCGGAAGAACCGGGGGATTGTGACCGGAGGGAATCCCCGGAGGGGGTCACACCAGTGCTGCGGCACTGATTCGCAGTGACATGCGTTATACGAAGGACTTGTTCTGCAACGAAACGATACCGAGCGGTACCCAATGGTGCAGCGAATATACACCAGCTTGCGCACGCATTGTCTGCGGCGACCCGCCGCAATTGTAAGAAATTCTTAAAGGTTACAGATATTGACAAAACAGTAACCCATTGCTATACTAACTGTACTAGCACAGCTAGTACAGTTGATACAGTTACCCTAAGGAGGGATGATATGGTTCACCTGGATTATCGGGACTCCCGACCCATTTACACCCAAATCACCGACGGCTTCAAGGAGCAGATCTCCACCGGCGTGCTGCAGTCCGGGGATAAGCTGCCCAGCGTCCGGGAGCTGGCGGCGGAGCTGGCCATCAACCCCAATACCATCCAGCGTTCCTACCGGACGCTGGAGGTGGACGGCTGGATCTCCACCGTCCCCGGGAAGGGCTGCTTCGTGTGCAGCTGCGACTGCCAGGAGCGGGAGCGTCAGCACTGGTACCGCACCTTCGACGATTCCACCACCGCCCTGATGGCTTTGGGCGTGACCCGGGAATGCCTGGTTCACAGGATAGAAAAAGGAGGAAACGAGTATGCTTGAAATGAACGGCGTAACCAAGACCTTCGGCAGCTTCAAGGCACTGGACAACCTGAACCTGACGGTGCCACAGGGGGCGGTCTACGGCCTGGTTGGCCCCAACGGCGCAGGCAAATCCACCGCCATCCGGCATCTGACCGGCGTTTACCGGCCGGACAGCGGCACCGTCCAGGTGGACAGCCAGCGGGTCTACGAAAACCCGGCCGTGAAGGCCGACATCGGCTATATTCCCGATGAGGTTTTCTACTTCCCCTCGGCCACCATGGAGGATATGCGCAGATTCTACAAGGGGCTTTACCCCCGGTTCGACGACGACCTGTACAACCGGCTCTACGACATTTTCCGGCTTCCCAAAAACGGACAGATCCGCCGGTTCAGCAAGGGTATGCAGAAGCAGGCGGCCTTCCACTTAGCCCTTGCCATGCGGCCGAAGGTGCTGATTCTCGACGAGCCGGTGGACGGCCTGGACCCGGTGATGCGCCGGCAGGTCATGAGCCTGATCCTGTCGGACGTGGCCGAGTACGGCACCACGGTGCTTATTTCCTCCCACAACCTCCGGGAGCTGGAGGACGTGTGCGATCATGTGGGCATTATGGATCACGGCCAGATGCTCCTGGAGAAGAGCCTGGCGGATATGCAGGGCACCACCCACAAGCTTCAGATCGTGGGCGGCGTGCCGGAGGGGCTGGAAATTCTCCACGAGAGCAGCTCCGGACGGCTGAAGACCCTGATCTGTCGGGGTCAGGCCTGGGAGATCAGCACCAAGGCGGCGGCCGCCAAGCCCGCCTACTTCGATGTGCTGCCCCTGTCCCTGGAAGAGATTTTCATTTATGAATTGGGAGGCGCGGATTATGCAGTCAAGGACATCCTTCTTTAACGGCGCGGTATTCCGGAAAAACTTAAGCCGGTTCGCCCCGGTGATGGCTCTGGACACCCTTCTGATCGTCATTATGATTATGATGGTCTGGAGCCGGACGGGCGTGGAAAACCGGAGCTACTATTTCTTTAACAACGTGGGGAGCCTGTTCAATCTGATGGGCATGGTGAACCTGGTTTACGCGGCGGTGGTTGCCCAGCTGATCTTCGGCGATCTGTTCAGCAGCCGGATGTGCAACGCGCTGCACGCCATGCCCCCCCGCCGGGAGTGCTGGTTTACGACCAATGTGGTCTCCGGCCTGGTCTATTCCCTGATCCCCACGGCGGTGGGCACCCTGATTCTCCTGCCCCTGCTGGCCAAGACCGTTTTTGTCGGTGCCTGGAAGGTAGCCTTCCTGTTCTTCCTGGCGGCCAACCTGGAATTTGTCTGCTTCTTTGGCCTGGCGGTGTTCAGCGTGATGATGGTCGGCTCCCGGATCACCATGATCGCGGGCTATGGCCTTCTGAACTTCGGCGCGCCCATCTGCTACTGGCTGGTCAACAGCATCTACACCCCCCTGCTCTACGGCGTGGTCACGCCCACCGCCCTGGCGCAGAAGCTCTGCCCCATGCAGCACATGTTCGCGAGCTTCGTGGTCACAGACGAGGTGAAGGTCTTCGACGATTTCGGCAAGCTTCTGCCCGACGTCCAGCCAACCTATTCTCTCGGCGAGGCCTGGCACAGCATCGGCTGGCTGGCGTTGGCCGGCGTCGTGTTTGCCCTGGCTGCCCTGATCCTCTATAAGAACCGGAACCTGGAGTGCGCCGGCGACGCGGTGTTCAGCCGGAAGCTGATCCCCCTGTTCCAGGTACTCAGCGCCCTGTTCGTGGCGGTGGCGGCGGAATTCTTCCTGACGGAGTTCGTCGGCATCAGCGACGATGAGAATTACCTGAAATATGTGCTTCTGTTCTGCGGCCTGCTGGTGGGCTGGTTCGCGGGGAAGATGCTGGTGGAGCGCTCGGCTCAGGTGTTCCAGCCGAGAAGCTTTGTGGGTCTGGGCATTCTGGCGGCGGTGCTGGCCGTTACCATGGGTCTGACCAAGCTGGACATCCTGCGCATTGACGACCGGATTCCCGCCCAGGAGGACGTGGCAAAGGTTTCCATCGGCTTCAATGGCGGCAGCTTTGAAGATTCCTCCGACATTGCCCAGATTCTGCGGGTACAGCAGCTGGCGTTGGAAGACCGGCTTCCCTATGACGAAGGTGCTACGGCCTATGTGATGGAGAACGGGGAATATGTCCCCATCGCCGAGTCTCAGGCAAACTACTGGCAGGAGGGCGACCCGCTGCCCCAGCAGCGGATGCGGGACGATGTGGCCCTGACCTACACCCTGAAAAACGGCAAGACCATCCGCCGGAACTATTTCTTCTGGGTGGACAGCGAGATGGGTCAGATCGTCAAGAGCATCCTGAGCCGTTGGGATGTGGTCAACAGCAGCACGATCTACATAGACGGTAAGGAAGTGGAGCGTCTGCCTCTGGTGCTGGAAGGTGTGAAGGAGTTCTCCTGCTCCACTGCCCCCACCGATAACAAGAATTTCACCCGGGAGCAGGCAGACGCGCTGATTGCGGCCATCCAGGCCGACTGCGCGGCGGGCCACATGGCCCAGGCTTCCCAGTATCACGAGGGCGTGTTCAAATTTCTCGATGTTTACGGAGACGACTGTGAGTACAACAGCATTAACCTGTACATCCAAAGTGAGAACTATGGCTGGGGCGTGGACGTTTTCGCCGACTGCGCCAATACCATCCGGTGGCTCCGGGACAACGGCTACATGGACGGCGTGACCATCGGCCAGAGGACGACTCCCCGGTGGTATTGATCCGGCAGTTCCTATATACAACTACAGGGCGGGGGAATCCCGCCCTGTAATATTGAAAAGGCGCACCCAAAAAGCCCCCCTTGTGTAAGGGGGGTGGCACGGCTCTGCCGTGACGGGGGATTGTACGCTTTCCAAGTGATACGCGCCAATGTCCTGACGGGTCGATGAAGGGCATCGCCCCCTACGCTGCAATCGCGAATTTTTTCAAACCAAAAGAGGTAACTAACATGAAAAAGCAACTGACCGCAGCCCTTGGGCTGCTTCTGACTCTGAACCTGTTCGGCTGTGCCCGGAAGGCACCCGCCGAAACCGCCGCTCCCACCACCGTCCCGGAGACCGCGGCCGTGACCACCGCCCCCGCCGAAACCACCGGGGCAACCCAGGCCGAGGATTCCGCCGCGCTGGCCGCCTATCGGGAGGTTCTGACCCAAATCCGGGAACATTCCGCGTTCCCGGACGGCACGAAAATCGAGCTGTTCGAGCCTGCCACCATGGATGATGAGAAGTTCGCCCTGGCGGACGTGGACGGCGACGGGGAGCCGGAGCTGCTGGTGTCCGTTTCCGATACGGCTATGGCCGGAATGCGGGAGACGGTCTACGGCTACGATGCCGCCTCCGGCCAGGTAACGGAGGAAGCCCAGTCCTTCCCGGGCTGCGAGTACTATCCCGGCCTCATCAAGGACTTCTCCTCCCACAACCAGGGCTATGCCGGTGAGGTGCTCTGGCCCTATGGCGTGGATCCCTACAATGCCGAAACCGGGAAATATGAATACAAGTACTATGTGGATGCCTGGATGAAGGAAATCTCCGACACCTATTTCGACGGAACCAAGTATCCGGAGGACATTGATGTCAATCACGACGGCTATGTCTACCTGATCACCGACAAGGACGGCAACGTGACCATCCTGAACAAGACGGATTACGAGGCCTGGGAGAAGGAACAGTTCGGCACTCTGGAGCAAATCGACATTCCCTGGCAGAAGATGACCGCCGAGAACGTCAGCGCGGTGGGATAACGCGAAAAGCTCCAATCGGTATGGGCGGCCATTATGGCCGCCCTTTTTCGTTGAAACTCCATGTAAAAAAGCGGGCGGCCATTGGCCGCCCCTACTGATTCTGTCGCAAGCTCCCGGAATGTTCCGGGGATTGCCGGAGCCTGCCCCAAGGGAAGACCCGGCACGCGCACTGGCAGTCGGCTCCGCCGACTTACCGCTTATGATCCTCGGTGACGGCGCCGGAGCGGTAAGCGTCCAGCAGCATCATGAGCATATTCACCCGATCCTGAAGCTCCACGCCCTGGTCGGTCTGGCTCACCCGCATCCGGGTCTCCATCTTCTCGAAAATCTCGGAATCGTTGCGGATGTCGTCGTTTTTGTGCACCGCGTTCCACTTGCCGGCGAAGGGCTGGTGAGCTACGATCCGATAGTACCGGGAATTGTAGATCAGGGTGTAGCCCGCAATGCCGGAGGTGGCCTGGTAAGCCCGGCTGAAGCCGCCGTCAATGACGATCAGCTTGCCGCCGCCCTTGATGGGGCTTTCGCCCTTGCGCACCTTTACGGGGACATGGCCGTTGATGATGTGGCAGTGCTCGCCCTCCAGGCCGAATTCCTTCAGCAGCCAGTCGCAGACCGCCGGATCCTGGTAGTAGGTGTAGTAGGCGTTCTTTGGCTCCACCCAGGTGGCTTCGTCGGCGATGAACCGCCGCTCGAAGGTGGTCATCCGATCCCGGCCGAAGATGGGGCTGTTCCGCCCCGCCCAGAGCCACCAGAGAAAGTCCATGCCGAACTGCCGCTCCTCCGAGCCACGCTTGTCGTAGTAGGCTTTTCTGGCGGTCTTCTCGGCGTAGTCCAGGAACCCCTTGCCGCTGCGCTCCTTGCCGCCGATGGTGAAGCTCATCAGGCTTCCGTCATTGTTCATGGGAATGCAGCCGTGGAACAGGAGGTTGCCGTTGCAGACCTTGTACAGCCCGCCCTTGGAATAGAGATAGCGGATGTGCCGCTGGAGCTTTTCGGAATTTTCAAAGGAATCCGTCAGCTGGTTGATGACGTGGTTTTCCTCCTCGGTGAGGGTGTAGGGGTCGGCGGGGTCAATGGTGGGGAAGTCGCAGTCCAGCATGGGGTAGACCTTGTCCCCCAGGGTGATGGTTCTGTCTGCGTAGTTGATCTTGTCCAGCAGCAGCCGGTCGTCCATACCGAATTCCGGATGGCGGAGCACCTTCTGCCCCTCCAGCTTGAACAGGATGATGGTAATGGCCTTGTACATCCGGGCAGACAGCAGCTTGTCCTTTTCCGTGTACTGGTCGGCGTCGGTGCCGGTGAGCTTGACCTTGAACTGGTCGGTGTTGGCGTCCCGGTAGACCTCGTTGGCGAAAATGGACAGAGGCCGCAGGGAAATGCCGTAGCCGGTTTCGATCACGTCCAGGTTGTTGTAGCGGATGGAGTTGCTCAGCACCGTGGCAACCAATGTCCGGGAGCCGGAGGCCGCGCCCATCCACAGCACGTCGTGATTGCCCCACTGGATGTCCACGTTCCGGCTGGACATCAGGCTGTCCATGACGATGTCCGCCCGGGGTCCCCGGTCGAAAATGTCGCCTACGATGTGCAGCTGATCCACAACCAACGACTTGATAACCTGGCAGATAGCCCGGATCACGTCCGCCGCCTGGCCGATCTGGATGATGGTGTCGATGATGTTCTCGTACTGATCCTTCCGGGAGCCGCCCTCCTCCACCAGGTGGATCAGCTCGTCGAGAATGGTCTCATAATCCGGGTCCATGTAGGTGCGCACCTTGCTTCGGGTGTGCTTGGTGGAGACGAACCGGCACAGGTCAACCAGCCTGTGGATGGTCAGCCGGTACCACTCGTCCAGATTTTCCTCCTCGTCGCAAACCAGTGCCAGCTTGGAGGTGGGGTAGTAGATGAGGGTGGCCAGGTCGTTCATGTCCCGCTGGGTCATGGAGGTGGCGAACAGCTCCTCCAGCTTCTCCTTGATTTCGCCGGAGCCGGAGTTGAGAATGTGCAGAAACGCCTCGTGCTCGCCGTGAATGTCGGACATGAAGTGCTCCGTGGGCTTGGGCAGGTTCAGGATGGCCTTGAGCCGGATGATCTCCGTACCCGCGGCCTCCACCGTGGGGTACTGCCGGGCCAGCAGCCGCAGGTAGTGCAGCTCCTCGTTGGTAAAAACGCGCTTGTTATCCATAGGATCCTTCCTTTCCGGCACGAATCCTGCCGCTCCTTCGTCATCGTAACACCATCGAATACTGTACGCCAATACCCACTGGTCTTACGATCACAGGAACGGGGGAGCCGGTGCCATTCTTTGAAAATTTCAATAGGCAAAACCTATTATGATTCTTGATTATACAATATTCTCCCTATGGTAGCAAGGGTAAAATGGGAAAAGTTTTCCACAATTTTTTGTAACATCTTTACAAAGCAGCCCTAAACAACGGATGTCATTGCGAGGAGGCCAGCGGCCGACGTGGCAATCCGTATCCCCCTGCCTTCCCTTGGGGGAAGGTGGCTCGCGCGTCTCCCGCAAGCGCGAGACGGATGCGGGCAAGAATTGGTCCAATGATAAAGGGACTGTGCGTATGCTCTTACCCCCATAGAAACTTTCAGCGCTGTTCCCTCCGGGGGCAAGGTTCTTGTCCCGGCAAGAACCTTGAGAAGTAAGCGGGCTTAGGGGGCGCTGCCGAAA
>DJQM01000063.1 GCA_002437585.1 Clostridiales bacterium UBA6386
GACGTGATACGCGCATATGCCGGGCAACCAGATATTCCTGCGCTTAACCAGAGCCGTCGCTACATCTTGTAGCTTGCTGTGTTAAGTCGATAAGCATTTCTTAATTTTCTCTTACACGGTATTACATGGCATAGCCAATATCATAATGCTCCAGTATTTGTGATTTTGGGATTTTTAT
Source organism: Clostridiales bacterium UBA6386 (assembly GCA_002437585.1). GTDB lineage: Bacteria > Bacillota > Clostridia > Oscillospirales > Oscillospiraceae > Faecousia. The sequence continues at coordinate 179 of DJQM01000063.1, forward strand.
TTTCCACGATAGGCCAGCAAGAAAATGGCCAGGACGCATTGGGCGGCAAGGATCAGCGGAATGCCCAGGGTGAATTTCAGGTGCTTGGTCTTATGCCGGACGGTGTACATGCCCAGCAGGCTTCCCACGCTGCCGCCCAGGGCGGCCACCAGCATCAGGGTGGATTCCCGGATGCGCCAACGATTTTTCTTTGCCTGCCACTTGTCCAGGAGCATAAGCCCGAAGCCAAGCGCATTGATTAGAAGCAGATAAGCAATCAAGCGGTTGTTCATGACGGATTCCTTTCGGGAGGGATGGATTTGCGGAAAATCTGGTTTATTGGTCTGGCACTGGCTCTGACCCTTTGCGGCTGCGCCGCCAAGGAAACCCTGGAAACCATTGCCGACGACATTCCGGAGTCGCCGGTTTTGGGGGAAATGCGGGAAATCAGCGCCCGGCTGCCGGACGGGGCGGTGTCCCCGGTGCTCAGCAGCGAAGCCGAGCAGCTGTATCTCAGCGAGGACTATGAAATTCTGGTGCAGACTTGCCCGGCGGGCAACCTGAACGACACCATCCAAAAGCTGACCGGCTTTGACAAGGATCAGCTGACGGTGATAGAAACGGAGCAGGACGGAACCCGCCGCTACGATTTCGTCTGGGCGTCCGCCGGGGAAGACGGGGAGCGGCTGGGAAGAGCCGCCATCCTGGACGACGGCAGCTATCACTACTGCCTGTCCGTCCTCCGGGACGCAGAGGGCGAAAAGTCCCAGGTGGTCTGGAGCGAGGTGTTTTCTTCCTTTGGTCTCGTTTAACCGTATTGGGAAAGCGCCTCCTGACACATGGCCGTGCAGGCGTCAATGACGCTCTGGGGGTAGAGCACCTTTGCCTTGCCGCCAAAGCCGATGACCCAGCTGAGGAACATAGGCGACACGGCCACGTTGACGGTAAAGACGAAGTGATCGTCCCCATCGGGGATCAGCAGGATGTCCCGGCCGAACCGGTCAATGACCACGTTCACGAGACTTCTGTGAAAGCGAAGCTTCACGTCCGCAGTCTGACCGGAGTACATCTGAAACAGCCGGTTTGCGTATTCCGTCAGAGCCTTGCCTGTCAGTTCCGGGCAGGGCAGCCGGGGTTCCTCCAGTGTGGCAATGTCGCTCATCCGATCCACTCGGTAGGAGGTGGCTCCGTGCCGGGGAGAGTGAGCCAGCAGGTAGCAGTTTTCGTTATCCTGGCACAGGCCGTAGGGGCTGGCCCGATACTCCCGATCCCGGTACTGCCGGGTGCCGTCCAGGCCGTAGTCAAAATAGCGGAAGGAAATCTGTCGGTTTTCGGCGATGGCATCCTGAATGGCATCCACATTATAGTAGATGGTCTCGTTCATGCTCTTGACCCGGCCGGACACCAGCACGTCCCGGCGCATGAGCCGGGCATCGTAGACGCTGCACTGGCTGCAGAGCTTCTCGATCAGCTCCCGGGATTTTTTCTCCGTGAGGAAGCGGCTGGACTGAACGGCATCGATAAGAAGCTTCAGTTCCGGAAGCTCAAAATTCCGGGAGGCAACGTAGTAGCCTCCGCCCTTGCCGGGCAGGGACACAATGTCCACACCGTAATCCTGCAAGGCGGCGACGTCGGAATAGATGGTTTTCCGATCGCATTCAATATTGTGCTGCCGCAGGAGCATGTCTTGCAGCTCCGAAGCTCTCACCGGGTGCGCCTGGTGGGAGTTTCTTTGCAGATAATCCAGAATGTAGAAGATTTTCAGCTTCTGATTGTCAGACTTTGGCATGGAGATCCCTCCCTATCCATCTATTATAGCACACGAATTCGCGGGAGCAAGGGTCAATTTGCATTTTCCGAAGGAATATGCTATAATGCCCCCAAAGGAGTGTCGGTTATGGGTTATTTTGGATGCCATCTGTCCGCCAGCGGCGGGAACGCCGCCATGGTGAAAACCGCCCTGTCCATCGGGGCCAATACCTTCGCCTTCTTTACCCGCAACCCCAGAGGAAGCAAGGCCAAGAAGGAAGACCCGGAGGACGAGGCAAAGGCCATGGCCATGATGAAAGAAGCAGGTTTCGCCCCTCTGGTTGCCCACGGAGCCTATACCATGAACCTGTGTACCGCCGACCCGGAGGCAAGAGCTTTTGCCGCTTCCGTTCTGGCGGACGACCTGCGGCGGATGGCGGCGTTGCCCGGATATTTTTACAATTTCCATCCCGGCAGCCATGTGGGTCGGGGGCTGGAGGCGGCGGTGGAGGACGTTTCCGCCGCTCTGCGGCAGGCTTTGGCACCCGGCTACCCGGTGACGGTGCTGCTGGAGACCATGGCGGGCAAGGGCAGCGAGGTAGGCGGCCGGTTCGAGGAGCTGAAGGCTATCCTGGATGCAACGGGAGACGACACCCTGGGCGTGTGCCTGGACACCTGTCACGTCTACGACGGGGGCTATGACATTGTAAACGACCTGAACGGGGTGCTCCGGGAATTTGACCGGGTGATTGGACTACACCGCCTGAAGGCTCTGCATCTGAACGATTCCAAGAATCCCTTTGCCAGCCACAAGGATCGGCACGAGCGTATCGGCAAGGGCAGCCTGGGGTTGGAGACCTTCCGGCATATCGTCAACCACCCGGCTCTCCGGGACAAGCCCATGATTCTGGAGACGCCCAATGAGCTGTCCGGCTACCAAGAAGAAATCGCCCTTCTGCGGTCTTTGGAGTCTTAAAAATTTGTTCATTTGACATCCTTTCGCAAGTGTGCCATCTTATAAGAAAAAGAGAGGAGGGGCGCAATGGAAGAAATTTTGCAGACCCTGGCCACGGCTCCCAGTGAACTGACCGGGCAGTACATCGGCTTTCTGCGCTACGCCGTGCCGGTGATGACCTTCCTTCTGCTGCTGCGGTGCGCCTTCCCACTGCTGACCTTCCGGCGGGAGCCGGAGATCTGGGCCTGGCTGAATCTCACCGACGGAACTCAGATTCCCATTACCCACTGGGAAAACGTCATCGGCAGAAGTAAAAGCTGCGACGTGACCATCGATTTTTCCACCATTTCCCGGAATCACGCGGTGCTGACCCGGTATGACGACGGCAGCTGGACGCTTCTGGACATCGGCTCCAAAACCGGCACCTTTGTCAACGACCGACCCATTCAGATCTGCGCCCTGAAGCCAAAGGACAGAATTTCCATCGGCGGGGTGGAAATGCAGCTTCAGCCCATCACCCAGCGGCAGGAGGTTCGCCAGGCGCAGCTTCGCACCAAGGCCGCCAGCGGCTGGGACAGCGTGACGAACCTGATGCTGCTGACCATTTTGCAGTGCGCCATTCTCCTGGGGTATCTTCTCCGGGGGGAGAAGGTGGACTTTCCCAATATTCTCATTGGGTTTGGCGGGATCGTCCTGGCTCAGTGGGTGCTGTACATTTTCTATTGCCTGATCCACCGGAAATCCTTCGAGATGGAGACCATTGCCTTTTTCCTGTGTACCATGGGCATGGCGGCCATCGCTACCGTCAAGCCAGGGGAGGCGGTGAAGCAGCTGGGAGCCATGGGTCTGGGCATTGTCACCTTCCTGATTTTGGGCTGGTCGCTGCGGGATCTGGAACGAGCCAAGGTGGTGCGCTACTTGGCGGTGGCGGCGGGCGTGGGCTTTCTGGTGATCACCCTGATCTTCGGCACGGAGTATTACGGCGCGAAAAACTGGCTGATTCTGGGCGGCATGTCCCTGCAGCCCTCGGAGTTGAGCAAGGTCTGCTTCGTCTTTGCCGGAGCCTCCACCATGGATCGGATCATGAGCAGACGGAACCTGATTCTGTTCATTGCCTATTCCGTGGTGATCTGCGGGCTGCTGGCTCTCATGAACGACTTCGGCACGGCACTGGTATTCTTCTGCGCCTTCCTGCTCATTGCCTATCTTCGCTCCGGCTCCATGGGTACGATGGCGCTGGCCATCACCGCCCTGGGCTTTGCCGGGGTGCTGGCTCTGCGGATCGCCCCCCATGCCCTGAACCGGTTCACCACCTGGCGGCATGTGTGGCAGGATCCCTTAAGCGGCGGCTATCAGCAGACCCGGGCACTGATGTGCATCGCCTCCGGCGGCCTGTTTGGCCTGGGGCCGGAGGGAGGACTGCTGCAATATGTCTTCGCGGCGGATTCCGACATTGTTTTTGCCACCATCAGTGAGGAATGGGGCTTGCTGGTTGCCCTGATGCTGGTGCTGAGCATTGCGGTGCTGGGGGTCTTCGCCATCCGCACCACACGGGTCGCCCGAAGCAGCTTCTATTCCATCGGCGGCTGCACCGCCGCGGGGCTGCTGGTGATCCAGGCCATCCTGAACTGCCTGGGCACCGTGGACATTCTGCCCTTCACCGGCGTGACCTTCCCCTTCCTCAGTAACGGCGGCACCAGCATGATCGGCGCCTGGGGACTGCTGGCCTTCGTCAAGGCGGCGGACACCCGGCAGAACGCCAGCTTTGCCATCCGTCTGCGGAAAAAGGAAAAGGAGGACTAGCCCATGAACCGAATTACCAAGCGAACCTGGATCGTGGGGCTGTTTCTGGGGGTGCTGCTGTGCGGACTGCTCCTGTTCGTGGGGGAATATGTGACCGACGCGGAAGCATGGGTGTCTTTCTCCGGCTCGCCCCACCTGTATAACAGCAGCAACATCGGCTGCGGCACCATTACCGACCGAAGCGGCCAGACCCTTTTAAGCATCGCCCAGGGTCGCACCTATTCCGACAACGCCCAGACCCGGAAATCTACCCTCCACTGGCTGGGAGACCGGAACGGCTTCATTAACGCCGCGGCGGTCTCCACCTATGCCGGAGCCATGGCGGGCTATGACCTCATTAACGGCGTGTACGATTCCTCCGGTGAGGGAGGCACCGCCCGGCTGACCCTGTCGGCCAAGGTGCAGAATACCGCCCTGGAGGCCATGGGCGACCGGAAGGGTACCGTGGCGGTGTACAATTACAAAACCGGCGAAATCCTCTGCGCCCTGACCACCCCCACCTACGACCCGGAGAACGTGCCGGACATTGCCTCGGACACCACCGGTGCCTACGACGGCGTTTACCTGAACCGGTTCGTCCAGTCGGCCTATGTGCCAGGCTCCATTTTCAAGATCGTCACTCTGTCCGCGGCTCTGGACTGCGTGCCGGGCATCGAGGAAAAGACCTTCCCCTGCAAGGGAAAGCTGACCTACGGCTCCGGCGGCAACACCGAGGCCGTGACCTGCGAAAAGGCGCACGGAAATCAGAGCATCAAGCAGGCCTTCGCCAATTCCTGCAACTGCGCCTTCGCCCAGATTGCTGAGCTGGTAGGCCGGGACAATATGGTGAAATATGTCCGTCAGTTCCAGGTGACCCAGCGGCTTTCTTTTGACGGCGTGACCACCGCCGCGGGCAACTACGACATTTCCGACACCGGCGCGGTGTCCTTCGCCTGGAGCTGCATCGGCCAGCATTCCGACCTGGTGAATCCTGCCCGGTACATGACCTTCATGGGTGCCATCGCAAACGGCGGGGAAGGGGTGGAACCCTATTTAATGGCGCAGGTGGAAAACGGCGGAGAAATCACCTATCAGGCCAAGCTCAAGTCCACCGATCGGCTCATGCCGGAATCGGTGGCGGAAACCGTCAAAAGCTACATGCGCAACAATGTGAAGACGGTCTATGGCGACGGAAACTTTAACGGTCTGCCTGTCTGCGCCAAGTCCGGCACCAGTCAGCTGGGCGGAGACCAGAAGTCCAACGCCATGTTCGCCGGATTCGTGGACAGCGACAAGTACCCGCTGGCCTTTATGGTGGTGGTGGAAAACGGCGGCTATGGCAGCCACACCTGCGTGCCCGTCATCAGCAAAGTCCTTGCCGCCTGTAAGTCCGTTATGGATAATTAAGTTTTTGCGGTGCAGCACGGAAATAGACGCTGTCATTGCGCACCAGTGACCGATGTCACTGGTGCGGCAATCCCCCGGATATTCCGAGGGCTATGAATAGAATCCGTAGGGGCCAATGCCCTCATTGGCCTGTGAATTGCGATTAAATTCCAAGCCTCCTAGAAACTTTCAGTGTAGATCCCTCCGGGGGCAAGGTTC
>DJQM01000031.1 GCA_002437585.1 Clostridiales bacterium UBA6386
CCCTCCATGTGCAAGGGTTTTGCCCGCTTTTTGCCGTTTCCCTTGCTCCTATTATAGCACAGATTGGCGGAAATGTCTTGTGGCGCAATAGATTTTGGGCTGGTCAGTAGACATTAGTTAGTCTTTCATTATTATTCTTCCTCGTCCAGATTAACCTTGGAGGTATCGGCCTCCACATGGACGACCTTCTTGGCGGCGTTTGCCAGTTCGGGGTGAGCGGCAACATACTTCTTCCGGGCGAAAATCTGGAGCACGACGATAACCGCGCCGATGGCCAGACCAATGGCGTCCGTGAAGCCCTCGGGGATGCAGGTGCAGATACCGCCGACCACCAGCAGGATTCTCTGCCACATGGGGATATCGGTGAGCAGATAACCGGCCACGGCAAAGACCAGCATGGCGGTACCCAGAGCCAGAATGCCGGAATCATGGATGATGGCAAGCAGGCCGCCCTCCATCAGAATACCGGGCTGATAGACAAAGGCGAAGGGTGCGAAGAATGCCACCGAGGCGAAGACCATTCCTCGCCAGCCGGTGTCCCAGGGCTTTGCCTCCGCGATGCCGGCAGCGGTGTAGGAAGCGATGCACACGGGAGGGGTGATCTGGGCGAAAATGCCAAAGTAGAAGATGAAGAGGTTGGCAGCCAGGGTGCTGATGCCCAGGCTCTTCAGAGTGGGGATGAACAGAACGTAGGCCGTCAGATAGGCCGCCACGGTGGGCAGCGCCATGCCCAGCAGCATGCAGCCCAGCATGGTGATGATCAGGCCGATCCACATCAGGTCGCCGCCCATGGAAGAGATCACGGAGCTCAGCCGGGTGGCCAGGCCGGAGATGGAGACGATACCGATGATGATGCCGCAGCCGGAGATGGGCTGAGAGGTGTTGGAGGACAGGCGGGTGGCGTTCAGGATCTGCTGAATGATATGGATGGGGCCGTAGCGCATCTTGGGGCTGATGACGTTCAGCACCAGAATGGCGGCAATGCCGTACAGAGCGGAACGCTGGAGCGTGCAGCCCATGGCGATGGCGGCAACCAGCACCACAATGGGGCTCAGCAGGTACAGCCGGGGCAGGATGGGCTCGCACTCCAGATCCATTTCCACGGTTTCACCGGCGTTGGCGCGCTTCTTGGCCAGCATATGCACCAGCAGGAAAATGGCCAGGTAGTACATAATAGCGGGGATGGCGGCAGCCTTGCAGATGGCCATGTAGGAAATGCCCAGCATTTCCGCCATCAGGAAAGCGCCGGTGCCCATAATGGGGGGCATGATCTGACCGCCGGTGGAAGCAGCGGCTTCGATGGCTCCGGCTTCCTCAGGGGCGTAGCCAACCTTCTTCATCATGGGGATGGTCATTACACCGGTGCCGGCCACGTTGGCGGCGGCAGAGCCGGAGATCATGCCCATCAGGCCGGAAGCCATAACGGCTGCCTTGGCAGGGCCGGAGTTGTCGTTGGAGCGGGCACCGAACTTGATGCCGATGTCGATCAGAACCTGGCCGCCGCCGCAGGTGCCGAACAGGGAGCCGAAGATCATGATCCAGTACATGAAGCCGGAGCCTGCACCGGTGGCGGTGCCGTAGATACCTTCACTGCCCATGACCATCAGGTCAGTGAACTTGTTGATGTTCATGCCCTTGTAGAACAGGATGCCGGGCAGCCAGCGAGCCGTCCAGACATAGACGATGAACACACCGATGAAGATCACCAGGGTCTTGCCCACGGTACGGGCAATGCCCAGCAGAACCAGCAGGATCAGGGTGACGCACTCGAAGATATCGATGGGGTTCACGGGATCCAGGTAGTTGACCCGCAGGCCAAGTCGGTTGAACTGGCTGATGGCATACCAGATGTGGTAGAAGAAGGTGATGAACACAAACCAGTCGCAGACCTTGTCGAAGATTTTGCCGGCCTTGCTGGTGTGCTTGCCGGGATTCAGCAGCACGCACAGGAAGCCGATGCTGGAAACGTGGATAGGACGGACCAGCATGGGAACCATGGGGTTAATGAACGTTCTGTAAAGCTGGAACAGCAGGTAAGCCAGGGTGACCCACACCGCGGCGGTTGCCCGGGGCGTATCCTTGATCAGGGTCTCCTTGATCTGCTGCCCAACACTCTTCTTTTCAAGTGTATTGCCCATAAAAACGATATTCCTTTCGCTCTTGACCGGCCGAAAAGGGCCGTGAGAAATGGGTGGGTGTGTCGAATTTGGGGTTCCGGGGTATTTCGCTTTCCGCACGGGGCTTTGCACTGGGAAAAAAGCACCTACATTTTCTGAAAAGAGAAAGCCTGTCCGGAAGAAAGTTGCGGATTTTGGCGTTTCCGGGGCGGCAAGGCCGCCCCGGGATCCTTTGGGGAAAAATTACTTGCCGGTGTAGCTGCCGTCAGCGCCCAGGACGCCGATGTCCTGGAAGTACTTCACGGCACCGGGGTGCATGGGAACGACCATGGCGTCGAAGTCCACCATGTCGGCGTAGGTGATGCCGCGGTAACCGGCAACATCCTCAGACAGCTTGTCAGCGTTCTCAACCAGGATCTTGGTCATGGCGTAGGCCACGTCGTCCTCCATGTCAGAGGAAACGATCTTGGAGGAAGCCTGGCAGGCGGACTTCATTTCCTCAGTGGTCTGGCCGAAGGAACCAGCGGGGATGGTAGTCTCGGCGTAGCCGCGCTCGCACATACCGGCGATCTCTTCATCGGTCAGGCCGGAGACGACCATCTTGGCGCTCATGCACAGCTCGGTCAGAGAGGAGGAGGTGGAAACGGTGTGACCGACCATCATATCGGCCTGGCCGTCCTGGAGCATGTCGCAGCAGGCGGAGCCGTCGGTGAAGGTCACGCTGCCGCCCCAGCTCTCGATATCCTCAACAGTGACGCCGTGGACATCCAGCAGGTACATGAAGGAAACGTAGTCGGAGGAACCAACGGGCTCGGCAACGAAACGGCAGGGAATCTTCTTCTCGAATACCTCGGCCAGGGTGGCGCAGCCGGTCTTGTCAACAAAGCTCTGGGTGGCCAGCTCGGCAGTGAACGCGTATTTCACGGTAGCGAACAGGGCACTGATCTTGGAGTAGGGCTCCTTGCCCTCCATGCCAACGGTGCCGCTCATGGCGTTCTGGCCGGTGCCGAAGTCGCCCATGCCGGCCTCAATCAGGTAGCCTACGCTGGAGCAGCCGCTGGAGATGGTCTCCTGGGTGATGGTGGAACCGGCAGGCAAGTTCTCCTGCAGAACCTTGCCCTCGGAAGCCAGCGTGATGTAGTCATCGGTGCCGGCGCCCTGGCTCAGCAGAGTCAGATTGACAGGCTTAGTCAGGCCGGTATCGGCAGCCTCAGCGGCGGTAGCGTCGGTCTTGGCGGCCTCGGTGGCAGCGGGCTGGGCAGCGGGGGTCTCGGTCTTGGAGCCGCAGGCAGCCAGAGACAGGACCATGGCCAGCGCGAGGATCATGGCGAGTACTTTTTTCATTTGTTGTCTTCTCCCTTCGAATGTAGGTTCTTTATTTCTCTACCGGCTGTGCCGGATAAAGACGAATTACTTTTCCGCCCTGGCGTTTGCCATGCGGATACCGTAGTCCATGGCGTTGACCAGGCTCAGCTCGTTGGCGTGGCCGTCGCCCGCATGACCAAAGCCGGTGCCGTGATCCACGGAGGCACGGATGATGGGCAGACCCAGGGTCACGTTCACGCCGGCCACGGCGTCCCAGTGACCCTCGGCCTTGTTGTACACAAAGCCCTTGACCTTCAGGGGGATATGTCCCTGGTCGTGATACATGACCACCACGATGTCATACCAGCCGCCCAGAGCCTTGGAGAACACGGTGTCAGGAGGGGTGGGCTTCTTTTCCACAATGTTGATGCCCTCGGCCATGGCCTCGTCGATGGCAGGCTGAATCTCCTCGATCTCCTCCCGGCCGAACATGCCGTTCTCGCCGCAGTGGGGGTTCAGGCCGGCAACCGCCAGCTTGGGCGCCTGGATGCCGATGGCCTTGCAGCCTTCATTGGCAATGCGGATCACGTCCAGCACCCGATCCTTCTTCACCAGGTCACAGGCCTGGCGCAGGGAAACATGGGTAGAAACGTGAACCACCCGCAGATCCTCGTGAGCCAGCATCATGGTGTACTTGCTGGTGCCGGTATACTCAGCGTAGATTTCCGTGTGTCCGGAATAGTGGTGACCGGCCATGTTGATGGCTTCCTTGCTCAGGGCATTGGTAATGGTGGCATCCACCTGACCCTTCATGGCCAGGTCAATGACCTTCACCACATACCGGAAAGCCGCCTCGCCGCCCAGGGCGGTGGCGCCCAGCCGGAAGGGCTTGGGATGCTCCGGGTCACCCGGAATCTCCTCAGGCTTTACAATGCCCATGTCGTACACGTCGATGATGCCATACTCAAAGTTGGCATCCTCCACCGCGTGGATGGGGCGCACCTTCATATCAATGCCGGAGACCGCCTTGGCAGCCTTCACGGCGTATTCCATGCAGCTGATGTCGCCGATGACCAGGGGACGGCACCGGTCATAGACCCTTTTGTCCGCCAGAGCCTTCACGGTGATCTCCGGACCGTTGCCGAAGGGGTCGCCCATGGTTATGCCCAGAATCGGTTTTTGCTCCATTTGAACTACCTACCTTTTTGCAGTCTGATTGCCTATAAGAAATTTCAGTGAGTATAATTCTTTTCAGTGAGTATAATCTGTCTTAATGAAGAATCTGTGAATAAATGGCACGGGCATCCTCGGGGGTGACAACGCGCATGTTATTCACCAGCAGCCGGGTCACCTGCATACCGGCCTCCACCAGGCCGTCCAGGTCTTCCACCGGCACATTGAACTCGGTCAGGCTGGTGGGAATATCCAGATGGCGGACGATTTCGCCCATGCGCCTGACAACCCAGTCGCTCTTCTCCTCCTTGGTGACGCAGGTCTTTTCCCCATGAACCACCCGGTCATAGGCCTGAGCCAGCTTGTCCCGGATGGCGGGCTCGTTGAACTCCATGACGGGCACCAGCAAAATGGCGTTGGATACGCCGTGGGCAATGTGGTACTTGCCGCCCAGAGGATAGCTCAGAGCGTGAACGGCGGTGGTGCCGGAGCAGGCGATGGCAACGCCGGCATAGAAGGCGGCAATCTGCATGTTGTTCTTGGCGTCCATGGCTTCCTTGTCGTCGCAGGCGGCTTCGATGTTGTTCATGATGAGGTCGAAGGCCTGGAGCGCGAACATATCGCTGAAGGGGTTGGCCTTGTTGCTGGTGAAGCACTCGATGGCGTGCGCCATGGCGTCAATGCCCGTAGCCGCGGCGATCTTCCGGGGCAGGTTCTTGATCATCACGGCATCCAGGATAACGTAATCGGGCACCATGCTGCCGTTGACGATACCAGCCTTCAGCTCCTTCTCAGGCACGGCCACAATGGCGTTGGGAGTCGCCTCGGAACCGGTGCCGGCGGTGGTGGGGATCAGGCAGGTCTTCACGGTCTTCACCGCCAGACCCGGGTTATCCAGCAGATCCCCTACGGTGTAGTCCTCGGTGGCGAGCAAACTTGCCAGCTTGGCCGTATCCATGGCACTGCCGCCGCCCACGGCCACAATGAAATCCGCGCCGGAGGCCTTGAACTGATCCACCAGCTTCTGCACCTGGGAATAGGTGGGCTCCGGAGGCAGATCGGAGATTACGATGGTCTCCACCCCCGCTTCCTTCAGCTGGGCAAGAGGCAGCTCCACCAGACCCGTGCTCAGAATGCCCTTGTCCGTGAAAATTGCCACCTTTTTTGCTCCCGCGACTACGGATTTCAGATTGCTCAGGGCATTTTTGCCGCTGTACACCGTCCGGGGTAATGTTACATTGTAGGTTTCGACAGCCATTTGAAAAGCTCCTTTCTCTTTGAAAAAACAACTTTAATGCGGTTTCCCGTCAGGCTCCCGCGAACTGAGACCGGGTCACAGACTCCGTCTCCCTCTGCAGGGTGACCAGCAGGTCTTTCTCGCCGAAGCCGCCGGATTTGGAAATGATTTCATATTCCCTGCCCTGATAGGCGATCCGGGAAAGCACTACGCCAGGCTGAATCTCACAGACCGGTGTCAGCTCGTGGCAGCCGATGGAGTCCAGAAAGGCAAGCAGGGTGTCGCCGCCGATAATCATGAAGCAGGCATCCGCCCCCCGGTCGATGAGCTCCTTCAGAATCCGGCCCATCTGGCAGGAAATCCGCTGCCGGATGTCCTCCAGACTCAGCTCCTCGGTGCCGAAGAGCACCTGCTCCTGCCCCATTTGCAGGGAATCAATCATCAGATAGGGGGACTGGCAGTAGAGTGTCCACAAATAGTCCATCATCATGGCATCGCTGCCGGTGTTGAGTCTGCCGCCGCTGAGAAGCCGGTCGGCAGGAATATGCACCCGGCGGTAACCCCGCTGCTCACCGTAGTCCATCTGACTGGAGGAAATAGGGTTCACGCTGCCGCAGAGCACCACCAGGCGGCTGACCTTGACCCGACATTGGGTTTTTTCCCCCATGTGGAGCCCCAGGTATCCGGGCAGGCTTTCCGCCAGCCCTGCGCAGCCGGCCAGCAGCTTCAGGCAGCCCAGGCGATACAGGGTCTGCGCCTCCCGTTCCATATCCTGGCGGGACGCGCAATCAAACAGGTAAATACATCGCTTCTTTCCGGGGCAAAAGGAATTCAGTGCTTCCGGCGAGACCACCTCCACCGGCACGTCGCATTGCAGGTGCAGCAGATCCGGAACCCGGCTTTCCGTCACCGGCTCGAAGGGATCCTGGCCGAAGACGCTCTGATCCACAGGAACGCCGTCGATGTAATGGACGCCGTCCACGGTGATCCGGTTCATGCCGGGCAGAGCCGGAATGAAGCAAAGGCTTGTTTCTCCGCTGCCATCCAGCACCGCGCCCAGTTCTGCGCCGATGTTTCCCCGGAGGGCGGAGTCGGTTTTCTTATAGATGCAGCCAATACGAGCGGCGGCCGCCCGCTGGGCTATGGGGCGAATCATGTCGTAGGCTTCCCGGGGCGGCAGGTGACGGGTGGGAGCGCAAAGCACCAGAACCTCCTCGGCGATTTCCTGCCGGAAGTCCGTCTGGGTATCGGTGGATACCTTGGTTCCGGCACCTGCCGCGGAGAACTTCACGCCCGTGTCCAGTGCCCCGGTGAAGTCATCGGAAATGATCAGCAATTTAATCATGTATCATAACCACCAAATTTAGGTTTTAGGGAAGCTCTGATTCAATCGACAAGAGCTGGCAGCGAGAGATTTTGTTCCCAGGCGAGGTTTGGAAAACGGTGGAATACTGTATGTATTTCCCGTTTTTCAAACTGATGACTGGGGGCAAAAGATCCGCTGTCCAGCCGCCGACGATTAATTCAGAGTTTCCTTCGGTGTTGAAGTTGGCTTATTGCCAATACTGGGGCAGACGATCCCGGATGTGCAGTGCCCGGTCGATCATCTCCTCGATGTAGCTGGCCTGAATGGCGTCCACTGCGAAGGGAGCCCGGAATTTTGTGGTGGTATACAGCCCCAGCCGCTGGAAATACCGCTTGTGCAGAGACAGATTCGCACTGTCCGACTGGCGGGTAAACACGATGATGGGCAGGATGTCGAAGAACAGCTTCATAGCCGCCTCCCGGCTCTTCCCGTGGTACAGCCGGTACACATTCACAAACAGCTCAAACAGGCCTGAGGGCATCAGGGCATGAATGCCCCGGTCAAAGGCCTCAATCATCTGATCGCTGCCCCAGGAGCCGCTGACATTCATTCGGCCGTCGGTGGCCTTCAGAATGGCGGTGTAGTCCGCCCCGGGGTTGGCAGTCTCGATCTTGATGCAGCGGAAGCTTTCAAATTCATCGAACATGGACTTGACGAAGGCCGCGCTCAGCTCGTTGTCCTTGGTATCCTGCAGGCACAGGAAGGGCGGATGGAGCGCATCCACCGCCGCCACCAGCTCCCGGTAGCTTTCCTCGGTAACCGTAGGCATAAAGATGTTCACGCCGTCCACACCCAGATCCAGATACCGCTTGGCCTGCTCCACGCAGTCGTCCTTGGTTTTGCCCCGGACGTTGGGCATGACGATGCCCCGGCCAGCCTGGTGGGTCACCGCAAGAAGCTCCGTGACCATGCGGTAGCGTTCCTCATTGGTCAGCTCGTCAATCTCGCTGGCAAAGCAGGGGGCGAGGAAGCCGGAAATCCCGGCCTCCAGGGCTGCCTCTGCCGTCCGGCGCAGATCCGACCAGTTGATGGTCAGATCATCGTTGAAGGGCGTGGTCACGGTGGTGATCACACCCCGCATGGGATAAAGCTCTTTCATACCTTATTCCCAGTAGGAAGGAATGCTGTCGCGTAGCTTGACGGCATACTCGATCAGATCGTTGGCGTAGCGCTGATGGTACTCGTCAAAGAACACCTCTTCCCGGCTGACGGCCTCGGTGAAGACGCCGATGCGCTTGAAGTACAGCTTGTGGAAGTAACGGTTCAGAGGCTGGCTCTGGCGGGTGAAGCTGATAACGGGCAGCATGGCGAAGAACAGCTCCATAGCCTTGTCCCGCTTGCCGTGGTGATACAGCTCATAAACGTTCACGAACAGCTCCGGCATACCGGAGGGCATCAGGGCGTGAATGCCCCGGTCATAGGCCTCGATGGACTGGCTGGAGCCCCAGGCGCCGCTGATATTCATCCGACCGTCGGTGGCCTTCAGGATGCGGGTGTACTTGGGACCCGGGTCCTTGACCTCGATCTTGGCGCAGCGGACGCTCTCGAACTCGTCGAACAGCCGCAGCAGCAGCCGGTCGGGCAGGCCGTCGTCGGTCATGGACACATCCTGAATGCACAGGAAGGGGGGCTTCATGTCGTCGATCTTTTTGACCATGGCGCAGTACTCGTCATCGGTGGTGTAGGTCATGTTCAGATTCAGACCGTCCACGCCCAGCTCCAGATATTCCTTGCACTGCTTCAGACGGGTTTCCTCGTCGTTGGCGGTGATGCTGGGAATCACAATGCAGTGCTCCTTGGTGTGCGCCAGGGCGACGGTCTCCTTGACCTCCTGTATGATCTCCTCATGGGTCAGCATATTCATTTCGCTGGCCATGCAGGGCACCAGGAAGCCGGCCACGCCGGCGTCCATGCAAAGCTGGATCTCCCGGCGGAAGGACGGCCAGTCGATGGACTTGTCCTCGGACTTAAAGGGGGTAATCACCGTGGTGATGATTCCGTGCATGGGATAAAGCTCTTTTTTCATATTGAGACACCTCCAAGTGTTCTGCAAACTGCGCTGTGCAGTTTGTCCATTTCCAATCTGGTTCCTTTTGCCATCATTATATAGTTTGCCGGATTTTCTACAAGGGAGCGGGTTTCAAATACTGTTTCCAAACGAAGCAATTTTAAGGTCGGAGAATGGCAAATCCGAACACAAATGAAAAATCCGGCACCGTTTTTGTTGAAAATCAACAAATCTGTTCCAATTATGTACCTTTCCGAGTCTTCCGGCTCAGCCTTCATCCCGGACGGTGTTCGTCAGGACGCCAATTTTCTCGATCTGGCAGGTAACCACGTCTGCGTCTTTCAGAAATACCGGCGGATTCATGCCGAAGCCGATGCCCGTGGGGCTTCCGGTGGCGATGATGGTGCCCGCGGGCAGGGTCACGCCCCGGCTCAGCTCGCTGACGATATCCGTAATGTCAAAAATCATGTCCCCGGTATTGCCGTGCTGCCGAGGCTCCCCGTTGACCCAGAGCCGGATATCCAGCCGGGGCGGATAGGCAATTTCCTCCGCGGTGACGATCCAGGGACCCAGAGGGCAGGTTCCGTCCAGACTTTTCATAAAGTAGTTCTGCTTGTGCCGGCTCAGCTCCCGGGCGGTCACATCGTTGAGAACGGTGTAGCCGAAAATGTAGTCCGCCACCTGCTCCCGGGGAACCTGATAGGCATCCTTGCCCAGAATCACGCCCAGCTCACACTCGTAATCCAGGGTGGAGATGAAATCGGAATGGGAGGGAATGGTTTCGCCGTCGCCCCGGCACCGATCCACCGCCTTGCCGAAGAAAATCGGCCAGACCCGTTCCGTCCGCCGCTCCTTCAGCGCGTCTGCCATCTCATCGGCATGGGCCTTGTAGTTCAGTCCCATGCACACCACATCCCGTACCGGATGGGGGATGGGTGCCGTCAGCCGCACGTCCTCCAGAGGAATCGGCTGCGCCTTCTCGGCGGCAGAGAAAATCGCCGCCAGTGCCGCCCGATCCGTCCGGCGGATCAGGTCATTCATGTCCGTGAAGCGGTAGCCGATGGCAGACAGCGGAACCACTTGCTTTTCGTCCCCGGTCAATACCGCCACTGTTTCCCTGCCCTGGTAAATGCAGGTCAATAGCTTCATATTTGCACACCTCATTCTTTGGTTCCCGGAAGGGAAATTGTTGGTTTCTGATAAAATCCCTTTTGGAATTTCTTCTATCTTAATTACTTTTCACAACTGGCTCAACGGAAATTCCCGCCGGAAATGTTTCATATTGAATCGCTTTCTTTTCTCTGCTACTTGTTTTTTGAACAGCCGCCTGTTATACTGAATGCAAAAGCAGTCCCTGTTCTGCTGAAGTCCCAGGCAATTTTGGTATTTTCACCCCCGGAGTTCGGGAAAGGAGCGATATTATGAAGAAACTGCGTCTGCTGTGCATCCCGCCCTACGAGGGAATGTACAACCTGATGACCAATATCGCTGCCCAGCGCAGCGACGTGGAGCTCATCATCCACATGGGCAACCTGGAGGATGGCCTCCGAGCCGTTCTAGAAAACCGGAACAACAACATTGACGCCGTCATTTCCCGGGGCGGCACCGCCGAAACCATCCGGGCCCACTGCGCCGATATTCCGGCCTGCGACATTATTCCTTCGGTCTATGACGTTCTGCGCACCATTCGGCTGGCTCAGAGCATGTCCGACAAGCTGGCTGTGGTGGGCTTTCCCAGCATTACCAAGCCTGCGGATATGCTCCGGGACATCATGCAGTACGACTTCAAGGTGCGCACCATCCGCAGCAGCACCGAATGTGAAGCCTGCCTGCGCACTCTCCGGCAGGAGGGTATTCAGGTCATCGCCGGAGACATGATCTCCGTGACCTGCGCTCAGAAGCTGGGCATGAACGGCCTTCTGATCGTCTCCGGCATTGAAAGTGTGGAGGCCGCCATCGACAGTGCGGTGGAAATCTACCGCCACGACGCCGCCGTCCGGAAGCGGGCGGATCTGTTCTCCGACCTGCTGTCCTTCCTGGATGCGGATATCGTCATCTATACCTCCGGCGGACAGGAATATTACTCAACCGCTTCCGATCTGCCCCAGGAAATTCAGCTGCTTCTCCGGCAGAAGGTCTCCAACGTCATCGCCCAGGGCAGCCTGAAGCTCATCCGGAACCTGGGCAGCACTATGCTCTCCATCAAGGGAAGGCTTCTTCAATCCGGCGGCGAGGACTACTGCGTGTACATTCTATCCCAGATGGCCAACACGGCGGTGTTCGACAAATACACCATCCGCTGCTTCTCCGCCGACGAGGAGCTTCCCGATTCCAAGCCCATTGAGTTTTACTTAGGCAGCAGTGAGGAGATTTCCGCCGTTCACGCCGCCTGCCAGCGATATGCCGCCATGAACGCCCCGGTGCTCATTGAGGGCGAGCGGGGCACCGGCAAGGATCGGTTCGCCCACTACCTGTATTCCCACAGCAAGTTCAAGCAGAATTCCTTCGTGGTCATCGATGCCAGCCTGCTGGACAAAAAGGGCTGGGATTTCCTGCTCAAAAGCGACAGCTCTCCCCTGACCGACTCCGGGCTTACCATTTCCTTTGTCCGGATGCAGGCCATCCCCCCGGAGCAGCAGAAGGAATTCCGGCTCTACCTGAAAAGCTCCCGGGTCATGCAGACCAACCGGCTGATCTTCTCTTATACCGAGGAAAATGGCAGCGTCCCCCAGGATGATCTGTACCTGTACCTGACGGAAACCGTCCACTGCCTGCAGCTGCGGCTGCCGCCCCTGTCTCAGCGGCCTGAGGACATTCCCACTCTGGTGGGGCTGTACATCAACGCCGCCAATGTGCGCAACGGCACCCGGGTCATCGGTCTGACCCATGACGCCATGCTGACCCTGCAGAACCGGGTCTGGCCCCGGAACGCCGATCAGCTGTATCAGACCATCGGCGAGCTGGTCATCAACGCCAAGTCCTCCTACATTTCCGAGGAGCAGGTACTGTCTCTGCTGAATCGGGAGAAGCGGAAGACCCCTGCCGCCCCGGAAAGCAGCCTGGATCTGAACCGGCCGCTGGAAGAGATCATTCACGATGTGGTTCTGCGGGTTTACGAGGAGGAAAATATGAATCAGACCCACACCGCCAAGCGTCTGGGCATCAGCCGAAGCACCCTGTGGCGGATGCTGAAGTGAGGTGTTTCAATTCAGTACATTCCTTGTGAAAAGTGTTCCATTATTTCCTGTCAAGTCTCTCTGCTTTCGTTGAATTCACCCACCATTTTTGTTAGGTTTGTGATAGAGAACAAAAAGCGCGGCAGTACGCCGCGCGGAATTGGAGGACAATATGACAAGCAATGGATTTGATACCGCTCATTTTCCCCAGCGTCGGGGCAGCCGGAGCGTCAAGTGGGACACCCTGGCAAGCAAGTACGGCCGGGATGATCTGATTCCTTTGTGGGTAGCGGATATGGACTACCCCTCCCCGCCCTGTATTCAGGAAGCTCTGCGCAAGGCCGTGGACTTCGGTGTGTTCGGCTACTTCGCGCCCCCCGCGTCCTATCAGGATGCTTTCATCGCCTGGGAGCAGACCCGCCACGGCGTAACCCCCAAGCGGGAGTGGCTCCGTTTCACCCCTGGCGTAGTTACGGGCATTTACTGGTCTATCAGCGCGCTGACCACCCCCGGAGACAGCGTGGCCATTCTCACCCCCTGCTACTACCCCTTCATGGACGCGGTGAAGGATACCGGCCGCAGCCTGGTTTGCAGCGACCTGGTGCACACGGATCACGGCTACACCGTGAATCTTGCGGATCTGGAGGAAAAGTTCCAGACCCGGCAGGTGAAGATGCTGCTGCTGTGCTCTCCCCACAACCCCGTGGGGCATGTCTGGACGAAGGATGAGCTGCTGGGCATTCTGGAGCTGTGCCGCCGGTATGACGTGCTGGTGGTCAGCGACGAAATCCACCAGGATATCGTCTTCAACGGCCATGAGCATCTGTCCTGTCTGCGCTTCCCGGAGTATCTGGATCGGATGATCCTGCTGACCTCCGGCTCTAAAACCTTCAACATCGCGGGTCTGCAGAACTCCTTTGCCGTCATCCCCAACGACGCCCTGGGGCAGAAATTCGATGCCTATGTGAAAACCGTGCGCATCAAGAAGGGCGTTTCCCTGGGCTACGTTGCCGCCGAGGCCGGCTTCCGGGAGGGTGCTCCCTGGCTGGAGGAGGTGCTGGAATACCTGAAGGGCAACTACGATCTGCTGAAGAAAACCCTGACCGATGCCCTGCCGGGCATTCACATCGACCCCCTGGAGAGCACCTACATGATCTGGGTCGATCTGTCCGCCTATGTGAAGCCCGAGCAGGTGGTGGAGGTTGTCCAGAACCAGGCAAGGCTTGCGGTGGACTTCGGCTTCTGGTTCTGGCCTGAGGGACAGGTGCCCGCCGGAGATACCCACATTCGTATCAACGTGGCCGCCGCCCGGGAGAATGTGGCTCTGGCAGCGGACCGCCTGGCGGCGGCCATTCAAGGCCTGAAATAAAAGGAGAATCGCCATGACGGAAAACAAGCTTCGGGAGATTCTGCGTCAAGGCGGCAGCTCCATCTGCACCCGCATTTCCAGCCGGTGGGGACTGATCACCGAGCTGGCAGCCTACGGCGGATGCTACGACTACATCGAGTATCTGGCCGAGTACGCGCCCCTGCAGGTGGAGGATCTGGAAAACCTGGCCAGAGCCTGCGAGCTTCACGGCATGGGCTCCATCGTGAAGGTTGATTTCCAGAATCACGCCTGGGTGGCCCAGAAGGCTCTGGCCGTGGGCATTCAGGGCATTCTCTTCACCGACTGCAAAACTCCAAAGGATGTGGAGGCGTGCATTTACGTCACCATGCCCGACACCCCGGAATACGGCGGCCGGTTCGGCTATCCCAGCTACCGGTGGATTGGATATCACCCCAATAAGCCCCAGCTGGATTACGCGAAAATGGTTGCCGATTCCGTGCGGATTTTCATGATTGAAAAGAAAGAATCCGTGGACAGAATTGAGGAAATCTGCCGGATCCCCGGAGTGGATATGATCCAGTTCGGTCCCTCGGACTACTCCATGAGCTGCGGCCGCAACGCCGCCGAGCCCGGCTGGATCGAGGAGCGCAAAGAGGCCGAGCGGCACTGCATAAGGGTCGCTCTGGAGCAGGGCGTTCAGCCCCGGTGCGAAATTGAAACGCCTGGGGATGCCCAGTATTACCTGGATCTGGGGGTCAAGCACTTCTGTCTGGGCGATCAGGTGAAGATTCTGCGTTCTTGGTGGACGGAAAACGGCCGGAAACTTCAGGCAATGGTCAAATAGCTTTCTTCCGGGGCTTTCTTCGCAGGGAGAAGGCCCCAATTTTTTCCTTCTCCGGTTGACTATCTCCCTGCTTTGGGGTAAAATAGGTTCGTGACCAAGGTCACAAATATGGAAAATCCGAAAGGAGTCTGTCCCATGAAGCAAAATAAGTACACCGGTACCCAGACGGAAAAGAACCTGATGGCCGCCTTTGCCGGCGAGTCCCAAGCCCGGAACAAATACACCTACTTCGCCTCCAAGGCCAGGAAGGACGGCTACGAGCAGATCGCCGATCTGTTCCTGAAAACCGCCGACAACGAAAAGGAGCACGCCAAGCTCTGGTTCAAGGAGCTGTGCGGCATCGGCACCACCGCCGAGAATCTGGCTGCCGCCGCCGATGGTGAGAACTACGAGTGGACGGACATGTACGAGGGCTTCGCCAAGACCGCCGAGGAGGAGGGCTTCCCGGAGCTGGCCGCCCGGTTCCGGTTGGTAGCAGCCATTGAAAAGCACCATGAGGAGCGTTACCGCGCCCTGCTGCACAATGTGGAAATGGCTCAGGTTTTTGCCAAGAGCCAGGTGAAGGTCTGGGAATGCCGGAACTGCGGCCATATCGTCGTCGGCGAAAAGGCTCCGGAGGTCTGCCCCACCTGCAATCATCCCCAGAGCTATTTTGAAGTCCGGGCAGAAAATTACTAAGGCAAAAAGCCAGGGGGCAGTCCGGCTGCTCCCTGGCTTTTCCTAAGAGGTACCTATGAATCTTTACTTTGACCTGTTTTTTACGTTCTTCCGCATTGGTCTGTTCACCTTCGGCGGGGGCTACGCCATGCTGGCCATTCTGGAGGACACCTGCGTGGAGGGGAAGCACTGGATCACCCATGAGGAAATGATGGACATTACGGTCATCGCCGAGTCCACCCCAGGCCCCATCGCCATCAACTGCGCCACCTACACCGGCTTCCGGCGGGCGGGTCTGCCGGGGGCAATCGCGTCCACCGTCGGCATGGTCGTTCCCTCGTTCCTGGTGATCTATCTGATTTCCCTGTTTCTGGACAACTTTCTGGAAATCAAACTCATCGCCAATGCCTTCCGGGGCATTCAGATCGGCGTGGGCGTCCTGATCCTGAACGCCGCCGTGACCATGCTGCGGAAAATGCCCCGAAAGCCCCTGATCCAGGGGATCTGGGTCTGCGCCTGCGGAGCTTTGCTTCTGGGAAGCCTCTTTGCCAGGAGCGTTTCCTCCATTGCGCTGATGCTCCTGGGCGGAGCCGTGAGCCTGGCGGTCTTTTGGGGGAAGGAGCGTGGGGGCAAATGATCTATTGGGAGCTGTTCTGGGGCTTTCTGAAGGTGGGCTGCTTCGCCTTCGGCGGAGGCTACGGGGCTATCCCTCTGATCCGGGAGGTAGTCACCGCCTACGGCTGGCTGGACGATGAGGCTCTGTCCTACATGATCGCCGTCAGTGAGAGCACCCCGGGGCCGATTATGGTAAACCTGGCAACCTACGCCGGATGCACCCAGGCCGGACTCCCCGGGGGTCTGATCGCCACGGTCGCCGTGGTGATCCCCGCCTTTTTCATCACGATCCTCGTCACGTCCCTGCTGAAAAATCTTCTGGGGAAGCCCTGGATGCAGGCGATTTTAGGTGGAATGCGTTCCGCCGTCACCGGCATCATCCTGGCCACCGGCGTGACACTGATTGTCAGCGGCTGCGGCTTCTCCGCGGGGACGCCGGACTGGCGGGCACTGGTCACAACGGGGATCCTGCTGGCCGCCGCCTTCGGGCTGCCCCGGTTCGGAAAAAAGCTATCTCCCACGACGCTCATCGCCCTGTCGGCGGTGATCGGGGTTGTGATTTATGGGGTGTAGGGTGTCATTCGGAATCAGTTGCCCTCATCCGTCTCGCGCTTGCGGGGGACGCGCGAGCCAGCTCCCTTTACACAAGGGAGCCTTTGGGAAACGGATTGCCACGTCGGCCGCTGGCCTCCGCGCAATGACATGCGTAATACGAGGGCTTCCGGAATGATCGGGGGATTGCCACACCAGTNNCAGTGACATCGGTCACTGGTGTGGCAATGACATAGTTCCTTTCCGTCAAAAAAGGGGTGCTGCCAATGGCAGCACCCCTCTTTCGTTTGTTGTTACTTGCAGAGCTCCGCGGCCACTTCCACAACGTGCTCCGCGCTGAGGCCGAACTGCTTCAGCAGAGCTGCGGCGGGGCCGGAATGGCCGAACACATCGTTGACGCCGATGCGGACAACCTTGGTGGGCAGCTTCTCGCTGAGCAGACCGCAGACCGCCTCGCCCAGGCCGCCGATAATGGAATGCTCCTCGCAGGTAATGACCTTGCCGCACTTTTTGGCGGCGGAGAGCACCAGCTCTTCATCCAGGGGCTTGATGGTGGCCATGTTGATGACCATGGCGTTCACGCCCTTGGCGGCCAGCTCCTGAGCCGCCACGATGGCTTCATAGACCATCAGGCCGTTGGCAATGATGGCAACGTCGGAGCCGTCGCGCAGAACCTCGCCCTTGCCGATCTGGAACTGGTAGCCCTCCTCATGGAAGACGGGCACCGCCGCCCGGCCGAAGCGCATGTACACCGGACCGACATACGCATAGGCGGCCTTCACCATGGCCTTGGCTTCCACGTCGTCGGCAGGGCTCATGACCACCATGCCGGGGATGGTGCGCATCAGGGCAAAATCCTCGCAGCACTGATGGCTGGCACCGTCCTCGCCCACGGAAATACCGCCGTGGGTAGCACCGATCTTCACGTTCAGGTGGGGATAGCCGATGGAGTTGCGCACCTGCTCGAAGGCTCGTCCGGCGGCAAACATGGCAAAGGAGGAAGCAAAGGGAACCAGACCCGTGGTGGACATACCGGCGGCCACGCAGATCATATTCGCCTCGGCAATGCCGCAGTCAAAGTGACGGTCGGGGAAGGCCTTTTTGAAAATACCGGTCTTGGTGGCACCGGCCAGGTCGGCGTCCAGAACCACCAGGTCTTCATGCCCGGCACCCAGTGCCGCCAGGGCGTTGCCGTAGCTGTCGCGGGTCGCAATTTTCTTTACGTCTGCCATATTACTTGCCCTCCAGTTCTGCCAGGATTGCCTTCAGCTCGCCCATGGCCTGCGCATACTCGGCATCGTTGGGTGCCTTGCCATGCCAGCCGGCCTGGTTCTCCATGAAGGACACGTCCTTGCCCTTCACCGTCTTCATAACGATGGCGGTGGGCTGACCCTTGGTTTCCCGGGCGGTGTTCAGCGCGGCCTCGATCTGGTCAAAGTCGTGGCCGTCGATGGCCGCCACCAGGAAGCCGAAGGCCTCCAGCTTGTCTACGATGGGATAGGGGCTCATCACGTCGGCGATGTTGCCGTCGATCTGCAGGCCGTTGTTGTCCACGATGACGCAGAAATTATCCAGCTTATAGTGGGCGGCGAACATGCAGGCCTCCCAGACCTGACCCTCCTGAATCTCGCCGTCGCCCAGCAGGGTGTAGACCCGGTTGGGCTTTCCCTGGTGCTTGAAGCCCAGAGCCATACCGGCGGCGCAGGAAATGCCCTGACCCAGAGAGCCGGTGGACATGTCCACACCGGGGACGGTGTTCATATTGGGGTGACCCTGGAGATAGGAATCAATGTGCCGCAGGGTGGGCAGATCCTCCACCGGGAAAAAGCCCCGCAGTGCCAGGGTGGCGTACAGCCCCGGCGCGGTGTGGCCCTTGCTCAGCACAAAGCGATCCCGACCCTCCCACTTGGGATTCCTGGGATCTACGTTCATTTCCCTGAAATACAGATAGGTGAACATATCCGCTGCGGACAGGCTGCCGCCGGGATGACCGGATTTGGCACCGTGGGTGGCTTCGATGATGCCCATGCGTACCTTGCAGGCGGTCATCTGCAATTGCTTTTTTTCATTGGGGGTCAACGCAATCACTTCCTCATTTTTATTCTTTTTTGAAAAACTCCGGCCGCGTCTTCGGAAAACCTCAGAAGATGCGGGTTCAGAGCATTCTCTACAGACTGGACGGGCAGCAGGAAACGCCGCCCCGGCCGATTCTGGAAAGGGGAAACGCTTTTCGGTCTGACGCCGGAAACCGGCATCCGTTTTTCTCCTTTTCCGCGTTTTTACCGCAATATTACGGAGAGCATCCTGCGATGGCGGCATATTCCCGGAAAGCCCTTTGTATTATAGCACTGTTTTCTCGATTTTGCAAACGGTCAGCTGCCGTCCGGATAAAAAATCCGAGATTTTTTCTGCCGACCGGCAAATTCCGGGGTTCCGTCATTTCGCGTACTGGCGGCAGAAGGTGTGGTTTCCGATGGTACCCCAGACATTCTTGTTCACGGCTCCCGTGGAGAAGAACACCACATCCTTGTCGAGGACATACGGCCCCTTCCAGGCTCGGCGCACGGCCTCGTACTGAACGTGGGTGGGCTTGGCTCGGTAAAGCTGGCTGGCCGCCCGGAACTGATCCGGAGCCTTGATGACCCCGGAGACCGTGCTGGGGAAGTTGGAGGCCGCCACCCGGTTGAGGATCACCTCCGCCACGGCCTGCTGCCCCTCGAAGGGTTCCCCGTCGGCTTCGGCGTAGACGAGCTTGGCAAGCATTTCCACATCCGCGTCGCTGAGGCTCAGGTCGGGATACCGGCATTCCACCTCCTCGCTGCTGGGGTCGATGTAGAGGAAGGGATCGTCCGGAACCTGAGCCGGGTCGTAGATCCAGGCGCCGCTGTAGCAGCTGATGATGACGCCCTCCCGGAAGCCATCCTGGAAGCCCGTCTTCAGGTTCCATTTTTCGTAGTTATTTTTATTGGGGTCGTTCACCGTCACCAGCCCCGCGTCATTGATGCCCGTGAGGACAATGAAATGCTGGCCGGTGGTGAAGCCGGACTTGGAATTGACCATGGCGATGACCACCTTGCCCTCCTTCAGGGCTTGCAGAGCCACCCGCACATTCAGCGCCCGCTGCCAGGGCAGCTGCAAGGTATCGGACATATATTCCAGCAGCTGGATCTGGTTGCCGGTGTAGCTGGAGAACCAGTGAGCCAGGGTGTCCGGGCGGTAGTCGTAGCCCGTTAAGTAAGTCGCCACCATAGCCATGCTGGTCACGCCGCTGCCGTAGTCGGCGAAGCTTCCCTGGCCGAAGCGGATATCCGGATAGTCCGTCTCATAATAATTGGGAACCGTGTCGTATGCTTTCCGATCCTTGGTGGGGATCACCAGCTCCGGCTCGGTCGTCATGGGAAGGGTTTCCCCGGTGGTCTCCGGGACGGTCTCTGCCAGCGGCTTCACCGTCTCCTGGGGTTTGGTTTCCTGAGGCTTGGTTTCCTGGGGCTTGGTCTCCGGAGTCGTGGCGGGGACGGTCTGCGCCGTGGTGACCGGAACGGTTTCTTCGGAGGCTTCCGTGGGAACCTGCGTGGTTTCAGCAGCGGTGGTTTCCGGGGGCAGAGTGACAGGCGGAGCCTCCGTCTCCGGCTGGGTGTCCAGGGCGGCATAGTACACCGTTTCCGCACTGCCGTACATATGCCGGTTCCGGGGCAGTGCCCGGAGGAACAGCTTCAAAAAGCCGCCTGTTACCAGGCAGAGCAAAACGCCCGCCCCCAGCAAAACCAGAATTTTCGTCCTTCTTTTCACGGTGGGTCTCCTTTATCTGTCCCGCGCCCTTTTGGATAGGGCGTACCATCACTTATACCACCAAAAATTATACCAGTCTCCTGAGGGAACGTCAACGGTTTCCTTCCTCTATTTTTTTCACGACAGCGGGAGACGTCTCCGCTAAAATGATTCCCGAACCCAATCTTTTTTTCAGGAGGTAATTTATGGAGGTACAAACCCAGATTCAGGCGGATCTGCAGATCCCGGAGGGCACTGCGGTGCCCGTAATGCAGCACGATGGGCTCACCCGTCGGCTGCTGGTCACCCTGCTGTCCGGCGGGGAAAGCTGGCAGCCCCCGGAAGGGGTCACGGCGGCGGTGGGCTATGAAAGGCCCGACCGCGTCCGGGGACTCTATGACCGGATGCCGGACGGAACCGATGCCGTTTCTCTGGAGGGGAACCTGGCTTCGGTTCTGCTGCCGCCCCGGATGCTCAGCGCCCCGGGCACCGTTCTGGCCTGTCTGGTATTCCGGGACGAACGCCAGAATCAGCTGACCACCTTCCCATTCCGGCTGCTGGTGCAGGTGAACCCGGCTGCCCAGGCACCGGACGAGGAGGCTCAGGATCGGCTGAAATGGCTGGAGGACAAGCTGGAGGAATATCTGACCGAGGCCAGGGAAAGCGGCCGGTTCACCGGGCAGACCGGCCCCGCGCCGAAGCTTCTGGGGCAGGAAGTGGCCTTCCAGGTAAGCTCCGACTACCGGGCAATCCCTACGGGCGCCTGGCAATCCCAGGTTCCCTTCCCCAGTTCCAGAACCTACGTCTGGAGCCGCACCGTGGCGCACTACGATTCCGGGGATGTGGTGACCTACAGCGTCAGCCGGAACGGTGCCGATGGACTTGGCTCCGTGTCCAGCGTCTGCGGAGTTGCCGCCAACGATCAGGGGAACGTTGCCCTGACGGCGGCGGATGTGGGCGCGCTGGCCTGCGTCGGCGGAGCCATCGAGGGGGATATCCAGATGCGCGGCGGCCGAATCACCGGTCTGGCCGAGCCGGAGGCGGCCGCGGATGCGGCCACCCGTGCCTTTTCCGAAGCCCAGGCCGCTGCGGCTCTGGAAAAAGCCAGAGCCTATACCGATGACTTCGCAGAAACCAAGGCCGTTTCCTTCCTGCTGACCCCCGCCAGCTGGAAGGAGAGTACCGCTCCTTACACCCAGACGATCACCATTTCCGGCCTGGAGGCAGGCCAGCGGCTGATGGTCTATCCGGTTTACGGCACCGATCAGAGCGGAAATCTGGCCATCCGGGAGGCGGCGAATCTCGTGAGCTTTGCCAAGCGGACGGATACGGCTCTGGTATTCACCTGCCTGGAGGAAAAGCCCGGCACAGCCATTCCCGTCACCGTGGAGATCTATCGGTAAATCCGCGGAATTCTCGGAAACGGCCGCACCGGCGTACACGCCGGTGCGGCGGGCATTCTTCGATTGCCGTACCTGTCTGCCCGGATGCCTGATCCTGTACATCACCACAAAAATCACTTGTTAAAATTGTGTGTTTTGCACAGGAACTCATGTGTCCTCAGCAGGAATCACTCTATTTTGCATTTTGACGAAAAAAGAATTGCATTCGTCGCTCCTTTCGTGTATAATGTCTGTATTGCGGTGCCAGGCACCCAAGCAAAGTCGAGCGGAAGATAAGTCTTCCCGAAAGGAGTTTTTAGACCACTATGTATACTGTTAACTCGATCCGTAACATCTGCCTGCTGGGTCACAGCGGCAGCGGCAAAACCGCCCTGGCGGAAAGCTTACTGTACATGACCGGTGCCATCGACCGGATCGGCAAGAATGCCGACGGCAACACCGTTTGCGACTATGATCCGGAGGAAATCAAGCGTCACATTTCCATCTCCACCTCCGTGGTGCCTCTGGAATATAAGAACATCCGCATCAACCTGCTGGATACCCCCGGTGCCTTTGACTTCTCCGGTGCCGTGATGGAGGCTCTCCGGGCCGCCGATGCCGCGATTCTCGTTTGCTCTGCCAAGGACGGCATCACCGTGGGCTTTGAGAAGGCATGGAAGTACTGCGAGGAGCGGAACATGCCCCGGTTCGTCTACATCTCCAAGGTAGACGAGGATCACTCCGACTACAACGCCACCTTCGAGGCTCTGCGAGCCAAGTACGGCAACAAGATCGCCCCTGTGGTGGTTCCCATCTGGGACGGCTCCCACCGGGTCACCGGCATCATCGATGTGCTCAACAAGCGTGCCTACGAAATGCGGAACCTGAAGCGGGTGGAAATTGAGGTTCCCGCGGACAAGGTTCCCGTCATTGAGGAGTTCAACGACGCGCTGAAGGAGGCCGTTGCCGAAACCGACGAGGCTCTGATGGATCGGTTCTTCGAGGGCGATGAGTTCACCTACCGGGAAACGCTGGACGGCCTGCACAAGGGTGTGGAGGAGCTGAGCCTGTTCCCCGTGCTCTGCGGCTCCGGTGTCACCTGTCTGGGCAGCCTGATGCTCATGGATCACATCATCGACCTGCTTCCCAACCCCGCTGAGGGCAACTATCACAAGGCCACCACTGCCGATGGCGAAACCGAGGAATTTGTGGTCTCCCCCGGCGGCGTGCCCTGCGCTTTCGTGTGGAAGACCGTCTCCGACCAGTATGGCAAGTACTCCTACATCAAGGTTCTGTCCGGTGAGATCACCCCGGATACGGTTCTTGTCAACGCCCGCACCGGCGACACCGAGAAGCTGGGTCGGCTGTACACCATGTGCGGCAAGAAGGCCACCGAGGTCAAGGCTCTGGGCTGCGGCGACATCGGTGCCATCGGCAAGATGGATCGGGTCAAGACCGGCGACACCCTGTGCGACCCCCGGAAGGTGGTCTCCCTGAAGCAGATTCCCTACGCCCCCGCCTGCTATTCCATGGCCATTGCCCCCAAGACCAAGGGTCAGGAGGACAAGGTAGGCGCAGGTCTGAACCGGCTGAACGAGGAGGATCCCTCCTTCCATCTGGTGAACAACGCCGAGACCAAGCAGCTGGTGCTGTCCGGCCTGGGCGATCAGCAGCTGGACGTGCTGGTCTCCAAGCTGAAGACCCGGTTCGGCGTGGACGCGGTGCTCCTGCCCGCCAAGGTCGCCTACCGGGAGAAGATCAAGAAGACCGTTCAGGCTCATGGCCGTCACAAGAAGCAGACCGGCGGCTCCGGCCAGTTCGGCGACGTGTGGATCCGCTTTGAGCCTCAGGACGAGCAGGACGGCCTGATTTTCGCTGAGGAGGTCTTCGGCGGCAGCGTGCCCCGGAACTTCTACCCCGCGGTGGAAAAGGGTCTCCAGGACGCGGTTCAGAAGGGTCCCCTGGCGGGCTATCCCCTGGTGGGTCTGAAGGCCGTGCTGTACGACGGCTCCTACCATCCCGTGGACTCCAACGAAATGGCCTTCAAGATGGCCGCCATCCTTGCCTACAAGGAAGCCATGCCCAACGCCAACCCCACCATTCTGGAGCCCATCGGCGCGCTGGCCGTCACCGTGCCGGAAGCCTATGTGGGCGATGTAATGGGCGATCTGAGCAAGCGTCGGGGTCGTCCCATGGGCATGACCCCCGATCACGAGGGCAACACCGTCATCGAGGCGGAGGTACCCATGGCCGAGATGGGCAGCTACACCATCGACCTGCGGGCCATGACCCAGGCTCGGGGCAGCTTTACTCTGGACTTCGTCCGCTATGAGGAAGTGCCCAAGGCAAATCAGGCCAAGATCATCGCCGACGCCAAGGAAGAGTAATTTTTGCGAAACGCCAGCCGTGGGAACTCCCGCGGCTGGCATTTTGCTGTCAGTGAATAAAGAATAGTGAAGCGTGAATAGTTGCTGTGTCCCTTCGGGACAATCAAGTGATTGGCACACTATCGTATAACGCATGTCATTGCGAACCAGTCCGCAGACTGGTGTGGCAATCCCCCGGTACTTCCGAGAGCCTTCAATAGAATCAGTAGGGGCCGATGCCCACATCGGCCCTTGTCATCAGAAATACCGGCGGGCCGATGAGGGCATCGGCCCCTACAACCGTTTTCTTCCAAGCCACACAAAAAAATTCCCCGGAATGCTCTCGCGTTCCGGGGAATCGTCATATTCTCGTACCCGCTCAGTCGATGACCTGAATCCAGCCTTTGGGAGCCTCAATGCGGCCCATCTGGATGCCGGTCAGGGTGTCATACAGCTTCTGGATGGTGGGGCCCATGCCCACATAGTGAATCTCCTTGCCGTGATCAACAATGGTGCCCAGGGGAGAGATCACGGCAGCGGTGCCGCACAGGCCGGCCTCGGTGAAATCGCCCAGCTCGGTCAGTGCCACAGGACGCTCCTCCACTTCCATGCCCAGGTACTCCTTGGCAACGTACACCAGAGAGCGGCGGGTGATGGAGGGCAGGATGGAGTCGGACTTGGGAGTGACCAGGGTGTTGCCCTTGACGAAGATCACGTTGGCGCCGCCGGTCTCCTCGATGTGGGTGCGAGTGGCAGCGTCCACATAGATGTTCTCGTCGAAGCCCTTCTCGTGGGCATCCACAATGTTATAAAGGCTCATGGCGTAGTTCAGGCCGGCCTTCACGTCGCCGGTGCCCCGGGGAGCCGCCCGGTCAAGATCGGAAATCCGGACGGTCAGCGGGCGGACGCCGCCCTTGAAGTAGGGGCCGACGGGGGTGCCGAAGACCCGGAACTGATACTCGCTGGCAGGCTTCACGCCGATGACCGCGTCAATGCCGAACATGTAGGGGCGGATGTACAGCGTCGCGCCGGAGCCGTAGGGAGGTACCCAGGCCTCGTTGGCGCGGACGGTCTGAATCACCGCGTCCACGAACTTGTCCTCAGGATAGACGGGCATTTTCAGCCGCTCGCAGGACTTGGCCATCCGGGCAGCGTTCAGGTCAGGACGGAAGCAGACGATCCGGCCGTCCTCGGCGGTGTAGGCCTTCATGCCCTCAAAGCAGGTCTGAGCGTACTGCAGAACGCCGGCGCACTCGTTCATGGTGATCATATTGTCGTCGGTCAGACAGCCCGCATCCCAGGCACCGTTTTTGTAGTTGGCGACGAAACGCTTGTCGGTCTTGACGTAGCCGAAGCCCAGGCTGCTCCAGTCGATATTTTTCTTTTCCATAGGGGACACCCTCCTGAATTCTATTGATTGATTCATTTTACCACCGGATTTCCGGAAGGTCAATAGAAACCTGTAATTTTTGTTTCTTTCCCGCGGACATCTGCCCACAGGCCGGAGCGTCCCGGTAACATCTGCCATTGCAAACCATTCCAGACATAATGTATCCTATGCAAAAAGGGCAGGCCATCCGGCCTGCCCTCCCATGAAAAAGCCCCTATTTCGGCACAATGCCGTTGGTCAGCGCCTGGGTGAAGGTGAACTTATAATCCACCACATTCTCCTTCGGCTCCTGGGTCAGCTCCAGTCCGGTGAAGTAGCAGTACCGGATTCCCCACAGGGGATGCTCCAGATTTCCCGGAGCCTCGTCATCCAGCAATTCCTGCAGACGCTGATACTGGGCGTAGGCATCGGGGCCATAGAAGGTGCCCTCGCCGGTGATGATCCGCTTCAGCTCTCCGATGCCGTCAAAATAGCTGACGCCGCTTTCGGTGTGATACTGGGGCTCCCGGCTTGCCTTTTCCACATAGGTGTGGGGATTCCGGGGCCAGACGTAGTCCTTATAGCTCAGAAAGTCCATCTTCCAGCTCCTTTCTGCCCAGGGCGATGCCCTTGTGCACCCGCCGCATGCCGGATTTGGTGTACTCCCGGAAGGTGGTATGGAAGCTGCAATCCGTGAATTCCTCGCTGAGCTTGTTGGTGTACAGCTTCAGGGAGAAGCTGTCCGGCGGCTCCCGGGTAATGCCGGAGCCTGCCGGGATCTGCTCCTCCACCTCGATGATCCAGTAGTGACTGCCCTCGCTGACCCCCGTAGGCGTCGCCTCTCCCATAACGAACTCCGTCCGTCTTCCGGTCTGCTCCTCGATTTTGATCCCCGTCACGAACCGATAGTATAATCCGTCCATGTAGCAGTAAAATCCAGGCCAGATCATGCAGCTGTCGTCCTCGGTAGTGCCGACGAAGGTAGCCTGCACCTCCACCACATACACCTGGGACACCCCGTCGTAGGTGCAGCCGTTCTGCACGCACACCGCCCCGGACCACCGGAGGATTTCCGTAGCTCGCAGAGCCTCCACCTCGCAGGCGGTGCCGCCGACGGAAGCCGGGCTGATGACGCTGACCCCCATGGTCACCGTCAGATTGGCTCTGTCCACCTTCTCGATGTGTACCGTGGCCACCGTGTCCTGGATCTGAGGAAACTGCTGTCCCGGAAAGGCCACGTCTGCCCGGAAGCCCGCCTGGCGCAATCGTCTGAGCACTAGCTCAAGGATCGAATACCCCATGTATCGTTCACTCCCTTCTCCACGCACAGCCCCCACTGATACAGCGGCTGATTCTGATAGTAGTATGGCTCCACCCGGCGGAAGACGTAGTTTTTGCTGCCCAGAGTCAGGGTGTCTCCCTCATGGATCTGCGCCCCCACAGGTGCCAGAAACAGATACTGTCCCCGGGAAACCGCGCCCATGGGGGAGGCCACGGACTCCATGCTCTGCCAGCTTTTGGTGTTCACCGCCTGGAAAAAGCCCCGGACCTTCGCCTGGCCCCAGATGCCGGTAATGGTCATGTCCGTGCCGTACCGGCTCATCAGCCGCTCCAGCTCCCCGCGCATGCTCACACCCCCCGGAAGGAAAAGGCTCCCTTGCAGTAGGGCCGCAGCAGCTCCTGTGCCTGTTCCCGGAGAATCTCCGGGCTGACACTTCCCCCATCGGCGGATTTCAGGGTCAGATCTCCCGCCTTGAATTCCCGCAGAAGCCCGGACTGCCTGCCCCGCTGCCACTGGCTCAGAGCATACAGACTGGCCGCCGTGACGAAATCCTCCCGGCAGCTTTCCGGGGTGAAATCCTCCCGGAGCTGGGCGGTCAGCGTACTGACCGCCGCCCGGCACAGAAGATTCAGAAGCTCGCTTTCCTGATCGTCTCCGGCCAGCTGCTGGGCCTGGGCGATCACCTGATCGGTCACCGTCATACGTTCAGGACGCAGGCCGCGCCGTCGCAGATCTTGCCGAAGCCGGAGATGGAGGTGATGGCCGCCCGCTCCAGCTGCCGGTCGATGAGCTTGTCATACTCCACCAGCACGTCGCCCGCCCGAACCAGCTCCAGGGCGTAATGGTTGTCCAGACCGATGATCACCCCATCCGCCACAGCGGAGGTTCTGTGCAGCTGGGCACCCAGGGGGGAGTTCAGCTTGCCGGTACCCTGGAAGTTCAGACCGGTCAGGGGATTCTGCAGCTCGGGCACCTTCAAAAGCTTCATCATGGTGCCGGTGGAGCAGAGGATGGTGTTCATGGTGTAGGGATCGAACTGACCCCAGAATTCCACCAGCTGGTCATAGCCCAGCTTGCCCTTGGTGCCGGAGATGGGATCGGTGCCGATGGTATACTGAACGGCGGCGTTGTCGTTGCCGTCGCCGGAGATCAGCACCTTCACCGCGTCGGCCAGCTGCTGCTTCTGGATGTGGGCGCCGATCTGCCGGAGCATCACGCTGAACAGATCCAGCTTCTGGAACCGCAGAGCCTCATAGGAGGCCACCAGCATTCTGCCCCGCTTGGTCAGGCTCACCAGATGCTCCTTGGTTTTCACCTGGGTCTCGGGGATGGCCGCGCCCTCGGCCACGTCCTTCAGCTCCTTGTCCGCGTCGGTGGGATTGGAGTAGATGGAGCGGTAGTCCATAGCGTCGATGACGGTGGTGGTTGCGGTGATGGCAGGCAGGATGTCATTTTCCTCCATGCCCTGCCGGACGGTGCGGGCGATGTACTCCGGGAACAGCACCGCGGAATCCATAGTGGAGAAGAACTTCTCCACAGGAGAGGAGCCTGCCCCCTTCGCCCGGATACCGAACCGCTTGAGCTGCCGCTGGAAGGCGTCGGTGCCCTCCAGAGCGGTGCCCCGGTAGTTTTCGCTGGGGTCAAGAGACTCCAGCACCTGGGTAAAGCTCATCCCCGCCTGCCGATACATACCCTTTTCCAGCTTCAGATTGTCGTAACCCATATCATTTCCTCCTTAAAAAATTATAAATAGTTTCAAATATAACACTTTGTCATTGCGAACCAGTCCTCAGACTGGTGTGGCAATCCGTTCCCCAGCCTTCTCCTGAGAGGAGAAGGTGCCGGTCGGGCGGATGAGGTCGCTTTCCAAATTCGCAATTGCCTTTATAAACCGCATGTCATTGCGAACCAGCGGTGCTCCGCGCAGCGAATCAAAATAGCAATGATTGCCGGTGGCAATCATACCATAATTTGTCGATGTCACTGGTGTGGCAATCCGTTACCCCTAGCAGAGCATCATCAGATCAAGAACCCGCTCTCGATCTCCTCTGCCTTTCCTTTCGCTCCCAGCAGCTGGCTCACCACCGGCAGACTCTCATCCAGCCGTCCCTGCAGAGCATCCTTCAGTGCCATCAGCTCCTCCGCTCCGGCGGTCTTTGCCAGAGACCGAAGTACCGGCTCGGAAACTCCCAGCTCCAGGGCAAGGCCCAGCCGAACCACCCCGTCCTCCAGGTCCTTCCGGTAGCGTCTTCCTAGTTCCGCCTCCTGGGTCAACGCCCGATACTCCGCCTGGGCACCGTGTTCCGCCGCCAGCTCCTTCAGGGAAACCACCGGGCCCATGCCCTTCATGACTCCGGCCTCCCGCTGGGCGGGCACCGCCACAAAGGAAAACTCATAAGCGTCCACCGGCTCCCTGAGGATCACCGCGCAGACCTGGCCGTCGTAGCGCTCTCCCTTCACATGGCCGCAGGTGCCATACTCACTGCCGCAGACAGAGCATACCGCCTGCGCCATGGCGCAGCCCACGGAAACCTCCTTCTTGATCCCCGCCTCAATGTCCGCGATCAGCTCATCGTTTTTGCCGCCCCGGCGGATGTAGGCCCAGGCTCGGATGTAGCTTACGTCCTTTTCCTTCACCACCTGGGTCTCGAAGATTCGGGCCACCTGGCTCTCCGTGCTCCACCGGTGATCCAGGATTCCCGTTTTCCCGATGAACAGCCTGGCAAGCCCGGGCAGGGCTCCGGTGTCGAACCGCTCCCCGTCCCGGTCGATCTGGTCGTCACACAGCCGCAGAGAGAAGACGTATACCTGCTCTCCGTTCAGCCGGGTTCTGGCCAGTGCGTTGATGGTCTCCAATTGCACCCCGGTGGGTGCCCCGCTGGCGGTGGCCTCGGCGGCCTTTCTGATTTCCATACAATCCCTCCTTTAATTCGTTTTGCGGTAATGCTCCGCCTGAGCCCGATACAGGTCGGCCTGAGCCTCCTGGGTAATGTCCTGGAGACTGATGTCGTCCCATTCGATCGTCACCCGGTCGTCCAGCCCCTCCAGAGCCAGGAACATCCGGCAGATTCTCCCCATGGCAGGCTCCACCGCCCGACGCAAAGCCCACAGCTCCGAGGTCAGCAAATCCGCCTGTTGGGTACTCATCCGTTCCGTGGTACTCCAGCTGAGTCCCAGCAGGAAGGGCGGCAGGCCGGTTTTCGCCACCAGCTGCTCCAGGATTTGCCGCACGGGTACCTGAGAATCCAGGATCGGTGCTTCCCCGCCGATGACCTTGATCTCCACGTCCCCCACGGCCACGAAATCCCGGACGGTGCCGTTTTTGTTGTCCTCCATGGCTTTCGCCCATTCCTCGGCCACGGCCTTGCCCCGCTCCTGGGCAGCCGCCCCGTCCAGCTCCTCGCCGCCCTTGCAGATGACGCTGTAGCGCACATTTCCCGCCCGTTCCCAGTTCACACCGATGGTGTTGTAGATTTTCAGCAGAATATCCGCCAGGAAGGGCATCCCCCGGAACATGCTCACCCCGTAAGGGTGGGCAGGCTCCGGATGCCAGGTGGTGAACAGCAGCAAATGCTGATAAGGCAGCGGCCGCATCAGCCCGCTTTTGTCCATGCCCCACAGCACCGTCTCCAGGGGATTGTCCCCCTCCTGCACCTCCAGCTTCGTCACGTCCCCCCAGCATACCGCCCGGAGCCGTCCGCCCGCCACGATCAGCTCGCCTACCGCCCGTCCGTAGGTCAGCAGACTGTCCAAATACCCGGACAGGAAGCTTTCAATGCCCATCTGCCCCCGGCCGCAGGGCATGTTCGCCAGGAAGTCGTTGAGTCGCGCCTGGGCTTCGGGGCTGGCGCATTTCACCTCAAAGCCCCCGCACAGCCGCACCATTTTCCCTACGGCGGCGTCCAGCACGGGGATGGCCTCCCGCATTTCCCGGTAGACCCGTTCCTCCCCGCCGCCCAGGGGTACAAACCCCCGCATGGCGCCGAAGGGGTGGGTGTCCCCGCAGCGCAGCTGACTTGTCACCGCGCCGCCGGCCTTCTTTTTCCGTTTCAATTCATCGTCTCCTTTCCACGCTCCGCACCGCGAAGACCGGAGCCGCTGTCCCCAGCACCGTCGCGGCGAAGTAGCGCATGTCGTCCATGGCGTGATCGTGCTCCTTGCGCACCCTGTCCTTCCCGCCGCCAGGCTCCCAGAGGTATTCCCCCAATTCCCGGATGCAGTCCGGGCAGGTGTCGCAGATGACCATTTTCCCGGATTTCAGGCAGTCGGAGGTAAGCCGGATGCCGCTGAGCACGTCGTTTTTCGCCTTGCGCACCGGGATTCCCCGTCGGCGGAGCACCTCCAGGAAGCTGGCCGCGCTGGGATCCACAATGACCCCCCGGAGCTCCCGGCCCCCCGCTAAGGCTTCCAGCGCGTCGGCGTACTCTCCGTCGGTCATCTGCCGCTTTTCCCGCCGGGAGTCGAAGTAGAATTCCGCCACCCGGTACCAGCTTTCTCCCTTCTTCCCCCACAGTCCCATGGAGGTGGGATTCACCGTTCCGTAGTCGCAGGAAATGTACCAGCTCTCGCACCTCTCCGGCGGCCGCCTCAGCATATCCGGGGTGAAGAAGTCGTAGACCCGCCCCTCCGCCTGGACCCATTGACCCAGAATGTATCGCTGGTAGAATACCCCGGTGTACAGCCGCCGGTACCGCTCCCGGATCGCCTCCGTCAGGGAGGGGTTATCTTCCATGGTAAAGGCAAGCCGCAGGCAGTTCCGCTTTTCCGCCTCTAAGATCCAGGTCTTGTAGAACCAGTGCTCCGGCCCCTCCGGGTTGCAGTTGAACCAGAGCCGGCTTCCCACCACGGAGCACCGGGCACAGGCCTGCTCCACGAAGGAGCGGGGCATCAGGGCGGTCTCATCCAGGAGGATCCCGGCGAAGGTAATGCCCTGAATCAGAGCGGCGGAGCTTTCGTCCCGGCCGCCGAAGGTGTAGAACCGGTTTTCCCTGCCCCACAGCCGCAGGATCACCAGGTTTTCCATCCGCTTTTCCTGCCAGGTCGCCCCCAAAGCCCCCAGCCGCGGCAGAATTTCCGACAGCACATTTCGCCGCAGGGAGCCGATGGTCTTCCCGCAGACCCCGAACTTCTGATTCCGGAAGCAGCTCATGGCCCACAGGAAGAACCCCAGTCCCATGGCCAGGGTCTTCCCCGACCGCACCGCCCCGTCGCAGACGATGGCCTCTTTGTCACAGTCCGGGGAGCCGGGCATCCACCAGGTGAGCACTCTGCGCTGTTTGGGAGAAAACCGGGTCATGGCTCTCCCCCGTCCCGCAGTGCCTTCAGAAACTCCGCCGCTTCCCCGTCGTCCGCACCCATGGCGGCGGACAGAGCCTCCACCGCCTTCAGCCGGTCGATGAGCTTCACCTCCACCCCGCCCTTGTCGCTTCGCCGAACCTCACTGAGCAGACTCAGCTCCAGTTCGTCCAGATCGGGACATTCCTCCAGCACCAGCCGGACGCAGTCGTTGGCGCGGCCGAAGGCCAGCTCTCCCAGCCGCCGGACAATGTCCGCCCGGTTGAGCTTTCCGGCGCGGATGCGTCTGTCCAACCGTGAAGATGTATCCTTGTTCATTGCAGCCTCCTTTCACCCCCAGTCTCAAATCCCCCTGTTTTTGCATCGGACGCGCAAAATTCTACCGGAGTATGAGAAATTTTTTCAAAAGTGGTTGCATTCTTCTCCGAAATTGAATAGTATAGGCTTATACAGAAATCGACGCGGCCTCCGGGCGGCAAGAATCAGGAGAGATTCCCCATGACCATTGAACAGTGCTATGCCCAGATGGGCGGCAGCTTCGCCGAAGTCAGTGCCCGGCTCCCCAGCACCCGTCTGATCGAAAAATTCGTCCGCAAATTTCCGGAGGATCCCAGTTATGGCCAGCTGAAGCAGGCCCTGGCGGAGAACTGCCTGGCAGATGCCTTCCGGGCGGCCCATACCTTGAAAGGCGTAGCCGCCAACCTGAGCTTTGCGTCGCTGCGCCGCTCTGCCAGCGACCTGACGGAGCTTCTGCGCCACGCGGAAGGGATCCCCGCTCAGGCTCAGGCGCTCTTTGCCCAGGTCACCCGGGACTACGAGGCGACCCTCGCCGCCATCTCCCAGCTGGACTAACCCCCAAGTCTTCCCCTGAGCGGGTGGTGCTCCGCGCAGCGGATTCAAATCAATCAATTGCCAGTGGCAATTGCACAATGATGTATAGGTGGCACGCCAGTGCCGGATGAGGTTGCTAAATAGCCACGTCCTAGTGCACACTGGAATAGAAGTTGTCATTGCGAACCAGTGGTGCTCCGCGCAGCGAATCAAAATCTTAATGACTGCCAGTGGCAGTCATACCTTGATATAGCGCACACTGGTGTGGCAATCCGTTTCCCTAAGCCTTTCCCTGGGGGAAGGTGGCTCGCGCGTCCCCCGCAAGCGCGAGACGGATGAGGGCAACCCTAGGGAAGCTCTGATTAAATCACTGAATCACCTCCGCAAAAGTCTGTGCGGGCGGCCATTGGCCGCCCGTTTTTTCTCCCCCATTTCGCCTCCGGCCACTAACCCGCACAAACTCACCTCCCCTCCCTTCCCCGCTTTTTGTCACATTGAGAAAAACTGTATCCCAAAGTCAGGCTTTTGCGTTTACCTGCTTGACACCGTCCCCAACTCGTGCTATAATCCGGCACACATAGAGATAACGCTTTGAAGAGAATAAAGCAATTTCCCTTCCCCCTTCAGAGAGCTGCCGGTTGGTGCGAGGCAGCGGCGGATGAAATTGTATACTGGTCTCTGAGCGGTCTGTCTGAAAGGATTCCTGAGTAAGCAGAACGGAGCCCGACCGATACAGCGGGAGACGGTTGTTGGATCGTCGTAAGGTGGTCGCGTCACGCGGCAAAAAGAGTGGTACCGCAAGGTTTTTATGTCAGTAAAGGCCCTGTCTCTTTCGGTTTGGAGAGACAGGGCATATTTTTATAACCATGATCCCCCGAAATTCTCTGTTTTTCTCCGAATTTACCCAGGAAAGGAAAAGATACCATGGTCACAATCGATAAAATCTTCCACGCCTCCGTCGTCCTGAAGGACATCATCCGCCCCACCCCCCTGGCCAAGGCCTACGGCATTGCCGAGGACTGCCAGCTTTACCTGAAGCCCGAGTGTCTGCAAAAGACCGGCTCCTTCAAGCTTCGTGGCTCCGGCTACAAAATCGCCATGCTGTCCGACGAAGAGAAGGCCAAGGGCGTCATCGCCTGCTCCGCCGGCAACCACGCCCAGGGTGTGGCTCTGGCCGCCAGCAAGTGCGGCATTTCCTCTCTCATCTGCCTGCCCGATACCGCCCCCATCTCCAAGGTGGAGGCCACCAAGGGCTACGGTGCCCAGGTCTGCCTGGTGCCCGGCGTCTATGACGACGCCTATAACAAGGCTCTGGAGCTGAAAGAGGAGCACGGCTACACCTTCGTCCATCCCTTCGATGATGAGTACGTCATCGCCGGTCAGGGCACCATCGGTCTGGAGATCATGAACGAAATGAGCGACGTGGACGCGGTTCTGGTACCCATCGGCGGCGGCGGACTGATCTCCGGCGTGGCCTGCGCCATCAAGTCCATCAGCCCCCATGTAAAGGTCTACGGCGTTCAGGCCGCCGGTGCGCCCAGTATGTATAACGCCATCCACCACGGCAAAATGGAGGCTCTGACCTCCGTTTCCACCATCGCCGACGGCATCGCCGTGAAGAAGCCCGGGGAGCTGACCTTTGAAATGGTCAAAAACTATGTAGACGACATTGCCCTGGTCACCGAGGACGAAATCGCCGCCGCCATTCTGGCTCTCATCGAAAAGCAGAAGATGATCGCCGAGGGCGCGGGCGCGGTCTCCGTGGCCGCCGCCATGTTCCACAAGTTCCCCCTGGCCGGCAAGAAGGTAGTCAGCCTGATTTCCGGCGGCAACATCGATGTGACCAGCCTGTCCCGGGTCATTGACCGGGGTCTGATGAAGTCCGGTCGTACCACAAGCCTGCTCATTGAGCTGGCGGACAAGCCCGGCCAGCTGATGGAGGTTTCCCGGATCATCGCCCAGTGCGGCGGCAACGTGATCTCCGTCCATCATGAGCGAAACGGAGCCACCGAGTCCATCAACGGCTGCTATCTGCGTCTGGCTCTGGAGACCCGGAATTACGACCACGTTCAGCAGATCACCCAGGCACTGAAGGATGCCGGCTTTAAGATAGTATAATCTTGCGGTGCTCCCTGGCAGCGGGGCACCCGGAAATAAAAGGAGAAAACGCATATGGATACCAGCAAATACGCAATCGGCTATTACCCCGCCCCAGGCGGCCACTGCAAGTGGGTTCACAAGGATCACATTGAAAAAGCCCCCCAATGGTGCAGCGTGGATCTGCGGGACGGCAACCAGAGTCTGGTGATTCCCATGAGCCTGGAAGAGAAGCTGGAATTTTACCATATGCTCCTTCGCGTCGGCTTCAAAGAAATCGAGGTGGGCTTCCCCGCCGCCTCGGAAACTGAGTACGAATTTCTGCGCACCCTGATCGAGAACCGCATGATCCCACAGGACGTGTCCGTCCAGGTGCTGACCCAATGCCGGGAGCACATCATCCGCCGAACCTTCGAGGCCTGTAAGGGCGCGCCCCACGCCATTATCCACTTCTATAATTCCACCTCGGTCGCCCAGCGGGAGCAGGTTTTCCGCAAGAGCAAGGAGGAAATCAAGCAGATCGCCGTGGAGGGTGCCCGGCTCGTCAAGAAGCTGGCGGCGGAATACGAAGGAAACTTCCGCTTCGAGTATTCCCCGGAAAGCTTCACCGGCACCGAGCCGGAGTACGCGTTGGAAGTCTGCAACGCGGTTCTGGACGTGCTGGAGCCGGGGCCTGACAACAACGTCATCATCAACCTGCCCGTCACCGTGGAAATGAGTCTTCCCCACGTCTACGCCAGCCAGGTCGAGTACATGAGCGAAAACCTGAAATACCGGCAGTACGTCACCGTCTCCCTGCACCCCCACAACGACCGGGGCACCGGCGTTGCCGACACGGAGCTGGCTCTGCTGGCCGGAGCCGACCGGGTGGAGGGCACCCTCTTCGGCAACGGTGAGCGCACCGGCAACGTAGACGTCATTACCCTGGCCATGAACATGTACTCCCACGGCGTTGACCCAAAGCTTGACTTCACCGACATGCCCTCCATCTGCAAAACCTACGAGGAATGCACCCGGATGCGCGTCTACGAGCGCAGCCCCTACGCCGGTTCTCTGGTCTTCGCCGCCTTCTCCGGCTCCCACCAGGATGCCATCGCCAAGGGCATGGCCTGGCGGAAGGAGAAGAACCTCCATTCGTGGACGGTTCCCTACCTGCCCGTGGATCCCCAGGACATCAGCCGCACCTACGATGCCGACGTGATCCGGGTCAATTCCCAGAGCGGCAAGGGCGGCATCGGCTATCTTCTGGAGCAGGCCTACGGCTACATCCTGCCGCCGAAAATGCGTGAGCATCTGAGCTACCGGTGCAAGTCCGTCTCCGACCACGATCACCGGGAGCTGAAGGCCGAGGACGTGCTGGCCATTTTCATGGAGCGCTACCTGAACGTAAGCCATCCCCTGGCCATTTCCTCCCTCCACTTCACCAAGGCTCCGGAGGGCGTGAACGCCATCGTCACCTTCCTGCGCCACGGTCGGGAGACCACCGTCCAGAGCACCGGCAACGGCTCCCTGGACGCGGTGAGCAACGCCCTCAAAGCCTACTCCGGCAGCACTTACACCCTGAAGGTCTACACCGAACATTCCGTCCAGGAGCGCAGCTCCGGCTCCACCGCCGCGGCCTATATCGGCCTGGAAGCCCCCGACGGCACCATGTACTGGGGCGCGGGCACGGACACGGACATCATCAAAGCCAGTGCCGACGCGCTGATCGGTGCCTACAACAATATGACAAGCAAGTGAGGTTTTTACCATGGGCATGACATTAACGCAGAAAATTCTCGCTTCCCACGCAAACCTCCCCTCCGTTGCCCCCGGTCAGCTGATCCGGGCCAAGCTGGACATTGTCCTGGGCAACGACATCACCACCCCCGTGGCCATCAACGAGTTCACCAAAAACGGCTTTGATACCGTTTTCGACAAGGATAAAATCGCCATTGTTCTGGATCATTTCGTCCCCAACAAGGACATCAAGGCCGCCGAGCAGAGCAAGCAGTGCCGCCAGTTCGCCTGCGCCCACTGCGTCAGCCACTTCTACGACGTGGGCAAAATGGGCATTGAGCACGCCCTGCTTCCCGAGCAGGGTGTCGTCACCGCCGGTGACTGCGTCATCGGCGCGGACAGCCACACCTGCACCTATGGTGCACTGGGTGCCTTCTCCACCGGTGTCGGCTCCACGGACATGGCCGCGGGCATGGCCACCGGCCAGGCCTGGTTCAAGGTGCCCGCCGCCATCCGCTTCCACCTGACGGGAAAGCTCCCCGCCAGGTGCAGCGGCAAGGACGTAATCCTCACCATCATCGGCAGAATCGGCGTGGACGGCGCCCTGTATAAATCCATGGAGTTTACCGGCCCCGGCGTGGCCGCTCTTTCCATGGACGACCGGCTGTGCATCTGCAACATGGCCATTGAGGCCGGCGCGAAAAACGGCATTTTCCCCGTGGACGAGGTGACAATGAAATACCTGGAAGGCCGCAGTGAGCGTGCCCCCAGGATTTTCCAGGCCGACCCGGACGCCGTTTACGAGCGAACCGTTGAAATTGACCTGAGTGCCATCGTCCCCACCGTGGCCTGCCCCCATCTGCCGGAGAATACTCACCCCGCCAGCGAGCTTAGCCATATCAGAATCGACCAGGTCGTCATCGGCAGCTGCACCAACGGCCGGATGGAGGACATGGAAACCGCTTACCGCATTCTGAAGGGTCGTCACGTTGCCGACGGCGTGCGCTGCATTCTCATTCCCGCCACCATGCAGATCTATCGGGCGTGCGTGGAGCGGGGGTACGTCACCGCCTTCATCGATGCCGGCGCGGTGGTCTCCACCCCCACCTGCGGTCCCTGCCTGGGCGGCTATATGGGCATTCTCGCCGCCGGGGAGCGGTGCGTCGCCACCACCAACCGGAATTTCGTCGGCCGGATGGGACATGTGGACAGTGAGGTGTACCTTGCCAGCCCCGCCACCGCCGCCGCTTCCGCCCTGACGGGCTTCATCACCGAACCCAAGGAGGTCTGAACCATGAATACCCAGGGAACCGTTTTCAAATACCCGGACAACGTGGATACCGACGTGATCATCCCCGCCCGGTACTTAAACACCGCCGACGCCAAAGAGCTGGCCAAGCACTGCATGGAGGACATCGACGCTGGATTCGTCAAGAAAG
This sequence comes from Clostridiales bacterium UBA6386, assembly GCA_002437585.1. Taxonomy (GTDB): domain Bacteria; phylum Bacillota; class Clostridia; order Oscillospirales; family Oscillospiraceae; genus Faecousia. Next base: position 37,929 of record DJQM01000031.1, read on the forward strand.
TCCACCCCGGCGACATTCTGGTAGCCGGCTGGAACTTCGGCTGCGGCTCCTCCCGGGAGCACGCCCCTCTCGTCATCAAAACCTGCGGCGTCGGCTGCGTCATCGCCAAGTCCTTCGCCCGGATCTTCTATCGGAACGCCATCAACATCGGCCTGCCCATTCTGGAGTGCGAGGCCGCTGCGGAGGAAATCCAAAACGGCGATCAGGTCAGCGTGGACTTTGACACCGGCGTCATTACGGATATCACCACCGGCAGAACCTACCAGGCAGAGCCCTTCCCGGAATTTATCCAGAACATCATAAAAAAGGGCGGACTGCTTGCATCCTTGAAGGAGATGTGATAAAATGACGAAACACATCGCTTTGATCCCCGGCGACGGCATCGGCCCGGAGATTGTGGCCCAGGCCAAGCGGGTGCTTGACCGGGTAGCCGACCTCTTCGGACACGAGTTTACCTATACCGAGGTTGCCATGGGCGGCAACGCCGTCGACAAATACGGCGATCCTCTGCCCCGGGAAATGCTGGACAAATGCCTTGCCTCCGATTCCGTCCTTCTGGGCGCGGTAGGCGGCCCCAGGTGGAACGGTGTTCCCGGCCCCATGCGGCCGGAGAAGGGGCTTCTGCGCCTGCGCGCCGGCATGGGGGTTTACAGCAACAACCGCCCGGCGAAAATCTGGCCGCAGCTGGCTTCCGCCTCTCCCCTGAAGCCGGAGATCGTGGGCAAGGGCATTGATTTCCTCATCGTCCGGGAGCTGATCGGTGGCATTTACTTTGGCAGGCACGAAACCGTCGCCGAGAACGGGGAGCGCGTTGCCATCGACGAGCTTCGCTACTCGGAAAGTGAAATCCGCCGGATCGGCCGCATCGGCTTTGAAACCGCCCGGAAACGCAATCGCAGGCTGTGCAGTGTGGAAAAGAGCAACGTGCTGGATTCCTCCCGGCTGTGGAAGAAGGTCATGCACGAACTAGCCGCCGAATATCCCGACGTGGAGCTGTCTGATATGCTGGTGGACAACTGCGCCATGCAGATTGTCAGGGATCCCAGCCAGTTCGACGTGATCGTCACGGAAAACATGTTCGGCGACATTCTCTCCGACGAAGCCTCCATGATCACCGGCTCCATCGGCATGATTCCCTCCTCCTCTCTGGGCAGCGGCACCCGTGGGCTCTACGAGCCCATCCACGGCTCCGCCCCGGACATTGCGGGCAAGGACATTGCCAATCCCATCGGCACCATTCTGGCGGTCGCCATGATGCTCCGCGATTCCTTCCATATGGCAGCGGAAGCGGACTGCATCGAGGCCGCCGTCTCCGCCGTTTTAGACGACGGCTATCGCACCGGCGACATTTTCAGCCCCGGCTGCACTCTGGTGGGCTGCCGGGAAATGGGTCGACTGGTAACAGAAAACCTGAAGAAAGGATGATTATATGGTTCTTTCCGGTTCGGATATCCTCGTCCGCACCCTGATCGAGCAGGGCGTGGACATGGTCTTTGGCTACCCCGGCGGCCAGGTCATCAATATTTACGACTCTCTCTATAAATATCAGGCCGAGCTTCGCCATGTGCTTACCGCCCATGAGCAGGGCGCGGCTCACGCCGCCGACGGCTACGCCCGTGCCACCGGCAGGGTGGGCGTGGTCATCGCCACCTCCGGCCCCGGCGCCACCAACCTGGTCACCGGCATCGCCACCGCCTACCTGGATTCCGTTCCTCTCATTGCCATCACCGGCAACGTGCCCAGCTCCACCATCGGCACCGACGGCTTCCAGGAGGTGGACATCACCGGCGTGACGCTGCCCATCACCAAGCATAATTTCTTCGTCGGCTCCGTGGAGGAGCTGGCGGACACCCTTCGGGAGGCCATCCGCCTTGCCAAGTCCGGCCGCCCCGGCCCGGTGCTCATCGACGTGCCCAAGGACGTGCAGATCGCCCAGTGCGGCTATGCGCCCCAGCCTCCCGTCCAGGCGGACGAATCCTTTCCCGCCAAGGACATCCGGATTCAGCAGGCGTCGGAAACCATCAATGCCTCCCGGAAGCCCTTCATCTACTTCGGCGGCGGCCTCATCGCCAGCAACGCCCAGGACGCGCTTCTGCAGCTGGCCGAGCGCATCGACGCGCCCATCGGCTGCTCCCTCATGGGCATCTCCGGCGTTCCCACCGACCATCCCAGGTTCCTGGGAATGCAGGGTATGCACGGCCATTATGCCTCCTCCACCGCCATGCACAACGCTGACTGCATCATTGCCCTGGGCTGTCGGTTCAACGACCGGGTCACCGGCAATCGGGCCAAATTCGCCGTTGGCGCGAAGATCGTCCACATCGACATCGATGGAGCGGAGCTGGGAAAAACCGTCTCCCCTATCCATGGTCTCCGGGGCGATGTGAAGAAGACTCTGCAAAAACTCCTGCCTCTGCTGCGCAAAACCACCCATCCCGACTGGCAGGCCCAGATTGACGAAATGCTTGCCCAGGAACAGGCAGGTCTGGACAGCCGGGAGGGCATGACGCCCCGGAACGTCATCACCACCCTGAACCGCTTCCTGGGGGAGAACACCCCCGTCGCCACCGACGTAGGCCAGCACCAGATGTGGGCAGCTCAATACCTGAACCTGAAAACCAGCCGCCGGTTCCTTTCCAGCGGAGGCCTGGGCACCATGGGCTTTGGCATGGGCGCGGCCATCGGCGCGGCATTGGGCTGTGGGGAACGTTCCGTACTGATCACCGGCGACGGCAGCTTCGGCATGAACTTGAATGAGCTGGCCACCGCCGTGGCAAACCGGATCCCCATGGTGATCCTGCTTCTGGACAACCATGTCCTGGGTATGGTTCGCCAGTGGCAGACCCTTTTCTTCGACAAGCACTATTCCAATACCAACCTGGACGCCCGGAAGACGGATTTTGTCAAGCTGGCTCAGGCCTTCGGCGCGGAGGGTTCCCGTGCTCTGACCATCCCGGAGCTGGAAGCGGCTCTGACGGAGGGCTTTGCCTGTGATGGTCCCTACCTCATCGACTGCGCCATTGACCGGGACGAGTTTGTCCTTCCCATGCTCCCTCCCGGCGGCTCCATGGATGACATCATTACAAGGATCGGTGACTGACATGAAAACCTTTTCCGTGGCCATTCTGGTCAACAATCAGTTCGGCGTTCTGAACCGGGTCACCAGCATGTTCCGCCGCCGCCAGTTCAATATCATCTCCCTGACCGTTTCCGAAACCGAGTCCGAGAAATTCTCCCGGATCACCGTCCGCTCCGAGGGCGACGGGGTGAAGAGGGAGCAGCTCATCAATCAGCTCTATAAGCTTCCGGACGTAGTTTCCATTGCGGAGCTGGACAACCTGGACACCGTCAGCCGGGAGCTGCTTCTCATCAAGGTGCGCAATGACCCTGACGTCCGGGGGGAAATCAGTGCCGCCTCCGATGCCTACGAGGGCAAGATCGTGGACTTCACCAAGGACTCCCTTATCATCCAGATGGTGGGCGACAGCCGGAAGATCGACAATTTCATCACCCTGATGAAGGAGTATGAAATTCTGGAAATCTGCCGCACGGGCATTGTCGCCCTGCAAAGAGGCTCCACCACCATCCGCAAAGTTAATCTTTGAGAAAACTCTAATTCAATCGTCTGCGGCTATGGACGGATCTTTTTCCCCCACGGTGCGGTATCAAAAGTGGGAAATACACAAAGTATTCCTCCCCTTTTGATACCTTCCGTGCAGAAAAGATCTCTCGCCCACAGTTCTTGCCGATTGAATCAGAGCTTTCTCTGGTATCTATCAATCCAATCCAAAACAATCACAAAAGAAAGGATAATTCCCATGAACCGTATTTTCTATCAGCAGGACTGCGACCTCCAGAAGCTGGCCGGCAAGACCGTCGCCATCATCGGCTACGGCTCCCAGGGTCACGCCCACGCCCTCAACCTGAAGGAGAGCGGCGTCAACGTCATCGTCGGCCTGTACACCGGCTCCAAGAGCTGGGTCAAGGCCGAAGCCCAGGGCATGACCGTCATGACCGCCGCGGAGGCCACCAAGGCCGCCGACATCATCATGATCCTCATCAACGACGAGAAGCAGGCCGCCCTGTACAAGCAGAGCATCGAGCCCAACCTGGCTCCCGGCAAGACCCTGGCCTTCGCCCACGGCTTCAACATCCACTTCGGCTGCATCAAGCCCCCTAAGGACGTAAACGTCATCATGATCGCCCCCAAGGGTCCGGGCCATACCGTGCGCAGCGAGTACCTGGCCGGCAAGGGCGTGCCCTGCCTGATCGCCGTGGAGCAGGACGCCACCGGCGACGCCTGGGACATCGGCCTGGCCTACGCGCTGGGCATTGGCGGTGCCCGGGCAGGCGTGCTGGAGACCGACTTCCGCACCGAAACCGAGACTGACCTGTTCGGTGAGCAGGCCGTCCTGTGCGGCGGCGTGTGCGCCCTGATGCAGGCGGGCTTCGAGACTCTGTGCGAGGCCGGCTACGATCCCCGGAATGCCTACTTTGAGTGCATCCACGAGATGAAGCTGATTGTTGACCTGATCTACCAGTCCGGCTTCAGCGGTATGCGCTACTCCATCTCCAACACCGCCGAGTACGGCGACTACGTCACCGGCCCCAAGATCATCACCGCCGAGACCAGGAAGGCCATGAAGCAGATTCTGTCCGACATCCAGGACGGTACGTTTGCCAAGGACTTCCTGCTGGATATGTCCTCCGCCGGTGCCCAGGTGCATTTCAACGCCATGCGCAAACGCGCCGCCGAGCATCCTTCCGAGGTTGTGGGTCGGGAAGTCCGGAAGCTCTACAGCTGGAGCGACGAGGACAAGCTCATCAACAACTGATTCGCGGTTCCGAAAGAAGCTGTCATTGCGAACCAGTGTCGCAACACTGGTGTGGCAATCCGTCTCTCAACCCGTTAATCCCCCCTCCATTGCAGACCGGTGCCCCCGGTCTGCAATGTCCATATTCCAAAGAAAGAGGAAACTCCTATGATGATGAAAGACAAGGTCGTCAACGGCCCCCAGAACGCCACCCACCGCAGTCTTTATCACGCCCTGGGTCTGACCGAGGAGGAGCAGCAGCGGCCTCTCATCGCCGTGGTCAGCTCCTATAACGAGATCGTCCCCGGCCATATAAACCTGGACAAGGTCGTGGATGCCGTGAAGCTGGGCGTGGCCATGGCCGGGGGCACCCCCATCGTCTTCCCCGCCATCGCCGTCTGTGACGGCATCGCCATGGGTCACGAGGGCATGAAGTACTCTCTCGTCACCCGGGATCTGATTGCTGACTCTACCGAGGCCATGCTCAAGGCTCACGGCTTTGACGGCGCGGTGATGGTACCCAACTGTGACAAGAACGTGCCCGGGCTCCTGATGGCAGCCGCCCGGGTGAACATCCCCACCATTTTCGTCAGCGGCGGCCCCATGCTGGCCGGCCGGGTGGACGGCAAAAAAACCAGCCTTTCCAGCATGTTCGAGGCCGTGGGCGCTTACACCGCCGGCAAGATCGACGAAGCCCGGCTTACCTACTGCGAGAAGAACACCTGCCCCACCTGCGGCTCCTGCTCCGGTATGTACACCGCCAACTCCATGAACTGCCTGACGGAGGTTCTGGGCATGGGGCTCCGGGGCAACGGCACCATTCCCGCGGTCTACTCCGCACGAATCGAGCTTGCCAAGCATGCGGGTATGCAGGTCATGGAGCTGGTGCGGAAACACATCCGTCCCCGGGACATCATGACCCCCGCCGCCATCCGCAATGCCCTGACTGCCGACATGGCTCTGGGCTGCTCCACCAACTCCATGCTCCACCTGCCCGCCATTGCCAACGAGTGCGGCGTGGACTTCAACCTGGATATGGCCAATGACATCAGTGCCGTCACCCCCAATCTGTGTCACCTGGCGCCTGCCGGCCCCACCTATATGGAGGATCTGAACGCCGCCGGCGGCGTGTATGCCGTCCTGAAGGAGCTGGCCAAGAAGAACCTTCTGGACACCTCCGTCCTCACCGTCACCGGCAAGACCCTGGGCGAGAACATCGCCGATGCCGAGAACGTTGACCCCACCGTCATCCGTCCCGTGGAGAATCCCTATTCCCCCACCGGCGGCATTGCCGTCCTCCGGGGCAACCTGGCTCCCGAGGGCAGCGTGGTCAAGCGCAGCGCGGTGCTGCCGGAAATGCTGGTGCACGAGGGTCCCGCCCGGGTCTTCGACAGCGAGGAGGAGGCCCAAGCCGCCATCAACGCAGGCTCTATCCACCCCGGCGATGTGGTGGTTATCCGCTACGAGGGTCCCAAGGGCGGCCCGGGTATGCGGGAAATGCTGAACCCCACCTCTGCCATTATGGGCATGGGTCTGGGCAACTCCGTGGCTCTCATCACCGACGGCCGGTTCTCCGGTGCCACCCGGGGCGCCTGCATCGGCCACGTCTCTCCGGAGGCAGCCTCCGGCGGCCCCATCGGCATTGTCCGGGAGGGAGACATTATCGCCATTGACATCCCGAACAGTCGCCTGGAGCTGAAAATCTCCGACGAGGAGCTGGCCGCCCGGCTGGCCGCCTTTGCACCGAAGAAGAAGGAGCTGTCCGGCTACCTGAAACGCTATGCCGCCCTGGTTTCCAGCGGCGCGAAGGGTGCGATTCTGAACGTATGAAGCTGACGGAACTCTATCTCAGGCTCCAGTCTCTGGCCATTTTCCGGAGCTTACTGACTGACCCGGTGCTGGAGGCTCTTGTCTCCTTCCTGGCTGCCCGGGATACCGCCCAGGCAGTTTCCCGGTATGCGGAGTTTGTCTCCCGGCTCTACGCCACGGAAAAGCGCACCCTGGCCGGCTACATCCAGCACATTGTCGCCAGTGACGAGAACGCCTACATCCGCATGATCGGTTCCGGGGTCGCCCCCTGGCCGGAAATGGAGGAGGTGGTGTCTCAGGAGCTGGCCGTTTTCCAGGCCGTGGCTGACCTGACCCCGGAAGGTCTCCGGGATGCTGTGGATTGGGATGGCTATCTTCCCCGGTTTGCCGGGAAGCATGTGGACATTCCCGCCAGCTACCGCCAGCGGTGCGCCAATATCCATAGGTTTGGCTATGGCATTTACGCCAGGTACATCATGTTCTATGTGGGCGAAAGCAATCGGATCGTGCCGGTGATCAACCCCGACCAGACCCGTCTGTCCTCCCTCATCGACTACAAGCGGGAGCAGAAGATCATTCTGGACAACACCATCGCCCTTCTGGAGGGCAAGCCCGCCGCCAACATTCTGCTCACCGGCGACGCAGGCACCGGCAAATCCTCCACCGTCAAGGCGGTGGTCAACGAGCTTCACGACCGGGGTCTGCGGATCCTGGAGGTGCGCAAGGAGCAGCTTCATGCCATTCCCGCTATCTTAGATACCCTGAACACCAACCCGCTGAAATTCATCCTCTTCATTGACGATCTGTCCTTCCAGAAGGACGACGACAATTTCAGCGCTCTGAAGGCCATTCTGGAGGGCAGCGTCTCCGCCAAAAGCGGCAATGTGGTGATCTATGCCACCTCCAACCGCCGCCACCTGGTGAAGGAGAGCTTCTCTCAGCGGGACGGAGACGACGTCCACCGCAACGACACCATGCAGGAGATCATCTCCCTGTCCGAGCGGTTCGGCATTCAGGTCACCTTCCAGAAGCCGAGCAAAGACGTCTACCTGAGCATCGTCCGCCATCTGGCCCGGGAAAAGGGCATCCCCATGGCGGATTCCGAGCTGGACATGCTGGCCGAGCGCTACGCCCTGGGTCGTGGCGGCCGCTCTGCCCGGGCTGCCAACCAGTTCATTGATAGTTTGCTATCCAAACCTCAATAGAACAGCTGTCATCGCGAACTCTTCAATAGAAGCTGTCATTGCGAACCAGTGCTCACACTGGTGTGGCAATCCGCATCCAAAGCCTTCCCCTCCGGGGAAGGTGGCTCGCGCGTCCCCCGCAAGCGCGAGACGGATGAGGGCAACCCAACTTTCCAATGGCTCCCCTTGGTTCCCAGGGGGAGCTGTTTTCCTCTCTTTTCCAACTTTTTCTTCGTAATTTTCACCAAATATCTTGCAATCTATTTGTTGAAGTGCTATAATGCAAAATCGAGAGTTTGTGTCAGGTTACTTCAGAAAAGGAGATATTTTATATGGTTCCTCAGGACAAAATCCGTAATATTGCCATCATTGCCCACGTTGACCACGGCAAGACCACCCTGGTGGACGAAATGCTCAAGCAGGGCGGCATCTACCGGGAAAATCAGGCCACCGTGGAGCGGGTCATGGACTCCGGCGACCTGGAGCGGGAGCGGGGCATCACCATTCTGGCCAAGAACACCTCCGTCCACTACAAGGACTATAAGATCAACATCGTGGACACACCGGGTCACGCTGATTTCAGCGGTGAGGTGGAGCGGATCCTGAAGATGGTCAACGGCGTTATCCTGCTGGTGGACGCCGCCGAGGGTCCCATGCCTCAGACCCGGTTCGTCCTCCAGAAGGCACTGGAGCTGGGTCACAAGGTCATCGTGGCCGTGAACAAGATTGATAAACCTGACGCCCGTGTCCATGAGGTCATGGACGAGATTCTGGAGCTGCTGCTGGAGCTGGATGCCACCGACGAGCAGTTCAATTCCCCCACGGTTTTCTGCTCCGGCCGTCAGGGCACCGCTTCCTACAGCCCCGATGAGGCCGGCACCGACCTGAAGCCCCTGTTTGAAACCATCATCAACTATATTCCCGCCCCCGGCGGCGACGACACCGCCCCCATGCAGCTGCTGGTCTCCTCCATCGACTATAACGACTATGTGGGTCGGATCGCCGTGGGTCGTGTGGAGCGGGGTACCATCAAGGTGGGTCAGGAGGTCACCATCTGCGACTTCCACGATCCTGATGTGAAGCAGCGTGGTAAAGTCGTTGCCCTTTACGAGTTCGACGGTCTGGCCAAGAACCCCATCCCCGAAGCCCACGCCGGTGAGATCGTGGCTCTGTCCGGCATGGCGGACATTACCATCGGCCGCACCCTGTGCGCCCCCGACTGCGTGGAGCCTCTGCCCTTCGTGAAGATTTCCGACCCTACCATCGAAATGACCTTCGCCGTCAACGATTCCCCCTTCGCCGGTAAAGAGGGCAAATTCGTCACCTCCCGGAACCTGCGGGATCGGCTGGAGCGGGAGCTTCTCAAGGATGTGTCCCTGCACGTCACCGAGCAGGGTACCGATTCCTTCAACGTGGCCGGCCGGGGCGAAATGCACCTTTCCATCCTCATGGAGACCATGCGCCGGGAGGGCTACGAGTTCTCCGTGTCCACCCCCCATGTGCTGACCAAGACCGTGGACGGCAAGCTCTGCGAGCCTATTGAGCGGATGGTTGCCGACGTGCCTGAGGAGTGCATGGGTTCCGTCATCGAGAAAATGGGTCGCCGGAAGGGCGATCTTTTGGGCATGACCCCCATGGGCAGCCGGTATCGTCTGGAGTTTCTGGTTCCCTCCCGGGGCCTGTTCGGCTACCGGAACGAGTTCCTGACGGACACCCGTGGCGAGGGCATCATGTCCTCCGTGCTGGATTCCTACGCCCCCATGAAGGGCGAGATCGAACGCCGTCAGGTTGGCTCCCTCATCGCCTTTGAGACCGGCGAGGCCGTGACCTACGGTCTGGCCGCCGCCCAGGAGCGGGGCACGCTGTTCATCGGCCCCGGCACCCCGGTGTATGCCGGCATGGTGGTGGGCATGTGCAGCCGGAACGAGGATATGACCGTCAACGTCTGCAAGCGCAAGCAGCTGACCAACATGCGCGCCGCCGGCTCCGACGAAGCCACCCGGCTCACGCCCCCCAAGATCATGTCCCTGGAGCAGTGCCTGGAGTTCCTGGCCGACGACGAGCTACTGGAATGCACCCCCAAGAGCCTGCGGATCCGCAAGCGGGAGCTGGATCACAGCATCCGTATGCGCAGCCTCATGAAAAAGCGCGCCCAGGAGCAGGGCTGAAGCTATGAACACACGTCTTTGGGTACTGCTTCTGGCAGCCGCCCTGTGCCTGAGCGGCTGCGCTCAGGCCGCCCCGACGGCCGCCACCGCCGAGCCGGTTCCGGAAACCACCGCGGCAGCGACGGAACCCTTGGCCACCACGGAACCCACCGTGGCTCTGCCCCAGCCGGTGAGCACTACCCTGACCTTCGTGGGCGACTGCACCCTGGGTGCCGGCCCCAGCAATTACTACGCGATCAGCGGCTTCATCCAGACCGTAGGCGAAAACTACGACTATCCCTTCCGGAACGTAGCCGTCTACTTTCAGAACGACAATGCCACCCTTGCCAATCTGGAAGGCCCCCTGACGGATTCCGGCAACCCGGCGGACAAAACCCACACCTTCCGGGGGCCTACGGCCTACCGCCAGATTCTCACGGAGGGTTCCGTGGACATCGTGACCCTGGCCAACAACCACACCCTGGACTACGGCCAGACCGGCTATGCTTCCACGGTAAAAACCCTGGAAGAAGCCGGTATTCCCTTTGTGGAGCGGGACAGCACCTGCCTGGTCACCTTGGACACCGGCCTGAAAGTGGGTCTGTATGGCATGGTCTACTATCATCTCGATCAGCAGGCTATGGAATCTGCCGTCACTGAGCTGGAAGACCAGGGTGCCGACCTGATTATTGTAGCCCCTCACTGGGGCGTGGAGGGCAGCTACCGTCCCACCCAGGAGCAGATCGACCTGGCCCACGCCGCCATTGACGCGGGGGCGGACATCGTCTGGGGCAGCCATCCCCATGTGCTCCAGCCCATTGAGGAATACGGCGACGGCCTGATCCTCTATTCCATGGGCAACTTCTGCTTCGGCGGCAACGGTGCCCCGGAGGACCTGGACACGGTGCTCATCCAGCAGGAGGTCGTGAAGACCCCGGACGGCCGGGTGAGCCTGGGAAAGCGCAAAGTCGTCCCCTGTTCCCTTGGCTCCTTACCCGGGAAAAATAACTACCAGCCCACCCCCTTGGATGTGGATTCCGAGGACTACAGCCGGGTGCTTCAGAAGCTGGAGGGCACCTTCGATGGTCCCAACCTAAAAATCCGCAAAATTGGGAAATAATTATTGACCAAACCGCGTTTTTCGGTTATAATGGTCAGGCGTGACTGTGAAGGTCACAAAATTCGTGTTGCTGCGGTCAATTCTGACTGTTGAGCATATTGATTTTTGACAGGAGGTGTAAGTGTTATGAAGCGTACCTATCAGCCCAGCCGTCGTCACCGTTCCAAGGTTCATGGTTTCCGCCAGAGAATGGCTACTTCCAACGGCCGTAAGGTTCTGGCCCGCCGTCGTGCGAAGGGCCGCAAGGTTCTGTCCGCCTGATGCGCCTGTGTCCGTAGGTCGAAACAAACGGAATATGCGCCTAAGAGCGAAACGGGAGCTACAGCGGGGTGAATGAAGAAGCATTCGCCCCGCTCCCTTTTTAGTGGTACGGAAATCTGATGCAATCCATTGCGGCCTTCGCGAAGTTTGAAAAACGGGAAATATAGCGCAGCCGTTGCCGGCGCAAGCTGGCTTACGGATGCGGCATACCCCTTGCGGGTACACAAAGTATTCCCTCGTTTTCCAAACCTTGCCTGAGAACAAAATCTCTCGCTGTTGGCTCTTGTCGGTTTCATCCGGTGCTTCCCTGATGGCCACCTTAAAGTCGGTCAGGAATTCGTATCTCTCTTAAATTTGCTCCCGCATATGAGGATGATTCCATGAAGTATTCCGCAAGCCTGAAACTCAATCATATTTTTCGCCGGCTGTACCACACCTCCGGCTTTGGGGACGGCTTTCTGGTGCTCTATGCCCGGAAGAACCGCACTCCCGGCAACCGGGTGGGTATCACCGTGAGCAAGAAGCTGGGCAAGGCCCATGTGCGCAACCGCACCCGCCGCCGCCTCCGGGAAATCTACCGTCTCAACGAGGGCTTATTTTCCCCGGGCTGGGACATTGTGGTGGTTGCCCGGTCGAAGGCCGTGGACGCGCCCTTCGCTCAGTTAACGTACCGCTATCTGGCTCTTGCGAAAAAGGCAGGAATCCTTCGGGAAGGCAGCGAGCTATGAAAAATGTACTTCTTGCCCTCATTTCCTTCTATCAGCGCAATATTTCCCCCTATTTTCCGGCTCGTTGCCGGTTCCGGCCTACCTGCAGTGCCTACGCCCTGGAAGCAATTGGCAAGTATGGGGCATGGAGGGGCGGTCTGCTCGCCCTGCGGCGTTTTCTTCGCTGCAATCCCTTCTATCACGGGGATATCTACGACCCTGTCCCTTGACTGCGTTTCCCACAACTTTAAGGAGGAAAGCCAATGATTCTCGCATTCAACCTCAGCGACATCGTTACCGTCCCCTTCGGCTGGCTGCTGGCGCAGCTGTACCACGCCACGGATAACTACGGTGTCGCCCTGATCATCTTCGCCCTGGCGGTGCAGGCCATTCTGACCCCCATCAACGCCAAGGCCAAGAAGGGCATGATGGGCATGTCCCGTCTGACCCCCAAGATTCAGGATATCCAGCGTCGCTACGCCAACGACCCCCAGAAGCAGCAGGAGCTGACCCAGAAGCTCTACCGGGACGAAGGTGTCTCCATGACCGGCGGCTGCCTGTGGAGCTTCATCCCCATGCTGATCCTGATTCCTCTGTACTCCGTCATCCGTCAGCCCCTGACCTACATCCTGATGGAGACCCCGGAGCACGTTTCCGAGATCATCCGGGTCATGAAGGAGCTGGCTCCCGACATTTTCAGCAAGAACAGCTATTATGACCAGGTGTCCGCCGCCCAGGCCATCCACCTGTACGCCGACCAGCTTCGCGACGCCATTCCCGACATCAGCCAGGCCACGCTTCAGGGCATGAATTTCTACTTCCTGGGCATCAACCTGGGCGCCATTCCCCAGTTCAACATCTTCAGCGCCACCTGGGTCTGGGACTGGGCGCACATCGGTGCCTTCCTGATTCCCTGCCTGTCCGCCGGCTCTCAGGTGCTGCAGATGTGGATCAGCCAGAAGACCAACAATTCCGTCATCACCAATGACAAGGGCATCCAGGACGAGGAAACCGCCAAGAACTCTCAGGCGGCTCAAACCAGCCAGACCATGATGTGGATGATGCCCCTGATGTCTCTGTGGATCGGCTTCACCCTGTCCGCGGGTCTGTCCCTGTACTGGTTCGTCGGCGGCGTGTTCCGCATGATCACCGACCCCATCATGACCAGCCACTACCGCAAGATCTACGACGCCGAGGATGCCGTCCGGCTCCAGAAGGCAATGGAGCAGGAGCGGATCGAAGCTGAGAAGGAGCGGGTCCGGGCCGAGCGCCGGGCTGCCAACCCTGACGGCATCACCGCCAACACCAGCAAAAAGAAGCTGCAGAAGCAGCAGCGGGATCAGGAGCAAGCGGCGAAGGCTGAGGCTGCCCGGGAGTATGCCGCCAAGAAGGGCATTGCGGCGGAGGAAGCGGAAACCTCCGACTGCATGTCCGGCATTCCCAGCCGTCCCTACTGCAAGGGTCGGAACTATGATCCCAATCGCTACAACGCAACGGAGGAATAAGCTATGGAAAAGACCATCGTATCCACCGGGAAAACCATTGACCTGGCCATCGAGGCCGCTCTGAACCAGCTGGGTCTGGATCGGGACAGTGTTTCCGTCATGGTGCTCCAGCAGGCCAAATCCGGCTTCCTGGGCTTCGGCGTGCAGCCTGCCAAGGTTCAGATCACCTATGAGGTGCCCGATTCCGTGGAAGAGAAGGTACCCGAGAAGCCCAGAAGTGCCCTGGGCAGTGCTTCCCGCTCCAAGCCCAAGGCCACCGCTCTGCCCGACACGGCAAAGCCCCAGCCCCCCAAATCCGAGGCTCCCAAGGCCGAGGCGGCAAAGCCTGCCGCTCCTGCTGCTGAGGCACCCCGTCAGGACAAGCCCGCCGCGCCCAAGCCCCCCAAAGCTCCCCGTCCGGAGCGAAGGTACGACGCGCCCAAGGCTCCCCGGGAGTCCCGTCCCGAGCGGAAAGTCGAGCCGCCCAAGGAGTATGCGCCTGCGGAGCCCGGCTCCACCGAGGAGAAGATCGAGCAGTTCATCCAGGGTCTTCTGGAGCATATGGGCTCCAAGGCCGTGCCCCACTGCTGGAAGGTGGACGGCAATACCTATAAGGTCGATCTGACCGGCGAGGATCTGGGCTACCTGATCGGCCGCCGGGGTGACACTCTGGATGCCATCCAGCATCTGACCAACTACACCGTGAACCGGGACGTGGACGGTCACATCCGGGTGAACGTGGATGCCGAGAGCTACCGGGAGAAGCGGGAGGACAGCCTCCGCCGCTATGCCCGGAAGAAGGCTCAGCAGGTGCTGAAGGCTCGCCGCCGTACCACCCTGGAGCCTATGAACGCCTATGAGCGGCATGTGATCCACGCCGCCCTCCAGGACATGGAGAACATCACCACCCATTCCACCGGTGTGGAACCCAACCGCCGGGTCGTCATCGAGTACGTCAGATAAAATCGCGGGAAAGCCCAGCCGGATCACTCCGGTTGGGCTTTCCGTTCTTCCGAGAACCATCGTAAGAATCCGTAGGGAGCGATGCCCTCATCGCCCCATTCAAATAATAACAATGCTTTCCATCGGGACTACGCGTTCTGAATCAGTTCTCGAACATACCGAAGCAAACGCAGCCCCGCCGGGTATCCCCCGGCGGGGCTGCTTCTCAATTTTCACATCCGGCTCTTAATGGCAGAAATCAGCAGATCCCCCGCCACCACCCGATCCTCCGCGGCAAACCCTTCCGCGAAATTGTCGGAATAGAGTACCTGGGCGTTGGGCGGGAACTCGTCGTCTCCCTCCCAGACCAGAATCCGCATCCGGTAGGTGCCGATCAGGTCAAACTGGAAGCCCGCGTCGCCGTTTGGCAGGGGCAGGCCACCCAGCCGTTCCGCCGCCTTCCGGAAGGCTTCCACTCTGGTTCCGAAGCTGAAGGCCGCCCGGGTCAGCACCCGGCCGGTGTAGGGCTTGATGTACATCTCCCCCCAGGGCATTTCCCGGAAGGTCTTCCACTGTCCCTGCCAGGCCACGTCCCGGCTTTCCAGCAGATAGCGCAGCAGGAAGGTTTGGGCAGGCAGACCTGGCACCGTCCCGCCATCCAGCGGGCGAATGGCATACGCCGGGTGGCGGATGGCGTATTCCCGCCCCAGCATCCGGAGGAAAAATTCCTTCCCGTCCCAGCGGACATCCGACAGCCTTGCCAGCGCGTCCTGGGGGTTCAGTGTCCGGAATTTTTCCTCATAGAAGGCAAATGGCACTTCTTCCTTGTGATTTTCAATTTCCATGGTTATCTCTCCTGAATGCTGTGGGGGAACAGACTCCGGTTGGTGTGGGGCAGGAAGCAGGCAGCCACAAAGGCGTCCATGTAGCCGGGATTGGTGCTCAGCTCCAGATAGGTCATGTTGGAGGCCACCTCGGCGCACTTGGCCTCAGCCTCGTTGCTCATGACCATGGCGTAGGAGCCGGTCAGGGAGGAGTTGCCGATGTAGTGGAACCGCTTGAGGTCCACATCCGGGAACATGCCGATATTTACCGCGTTTTTCATGTTGATGCCGCTGCCGATGCCTCCGGCAACGTAAACCCGATCGATCATGTCCACAGTCATATCCACGGACTTGAGCAGCGTATCGATGGCGGAGAAGATGGCACCCTTGGCACGGATAAAGTTGTCGATGTCCACCTCATTCAGGGACACCTCCCGCTCGGTCTCGGATTCCTCCGGGAATGCCACCACATACCGACCCATGCCGTGGGCGTCCCGTTTTACCCGCTTGCCCTCCCGGACAAACAGCCCCTTGGCGTTGATGATGCCGCAGCGATACAGCTCGGAGATCAGGTCGATGATGCCGGAGCCGCAGATGCCCACGCACTTCTGACCCTCATCGCCGATGATGGAGGGGGTAGGCTCCATGGTGTCCACATCGATGGTCACGGCCTCCATGGCGCCGTCGGTTGCCCGCATACCGCAGGAAATATCGCCGCCCTCAAAGGCAGGGCCGGCGGAGCAGGCGCAGCTCATCAGGAAATCCCGGTTGCCGAAGACGATTTCGCCGTTGGTGCCCAGGTCGATGAACAGGCTCATTTCGTCCTTGTCCCAGATGCCGGAGGCCAGGGTGCCGGCGGTGATATCGCCGCCCACATAGGAGCCGATGTTCGGCGCGATGAGCACGGGAGCCAGGGGATTGGCCGGCAGCTTCACGTCCCCGGCCAGCAGCCCGTCCCAGTGGAAGAAGCTGGGCACATAAGGCTCCATCCGGACGCTCTGGGCATCCACGCCCACAAACAGATGGTTCATGGTGGTGTTCGCACCCACGCACAGCCGCAGAATGTCCCGGGCGTTGATGCTGGCAGTCTTGCAGAGGTTGGCCAGAATGGGCACCAGGGTCTCCTTCAGGATGGCATCCTGGAGCTTCTTCTTGCCGCCGGGCTTGCCCTGCTCGATAATTCGGTTAATAACGTCCGCGCCGTAGCGGATCTGGCCGTTGCCGGAGGAACCCTTGGCCAGCAGCTTGCCGCTGACCAGATCCATCAGCACCATGGTCACGGTGGTGGTGCCGATATCGATGGCGCAGCCCACCAGGGCGGTATTGTCCGGGGCGCAGATTTCCATGCACTCGAAGGTATCGCCCTCCTTCTTTCCCTTGACGCAGACGGTAAAATTGTTCTCCCGGAGGGTGTAAGCCAGCTTCACCATTACGGGGAACGGAATGCGCACATGCTCCACGCCCATGGCCTCCTCAATGGCCCAGGTCAGCCGTTCGTTGTCGGGCATGGTGTCCTCCAGGCTGGGCTCTGCCATGGTCAGCACCTGGGCGCAGTAGGAATTTTTGAAATGGATGCCGCTGTGCTTCAGATTCTCCTGGCATTCATCGAAAATCGCCACCTCCTTAGGGCTGCTCAGGTCGGCGGTTTTCATCCGGGACTGGTAGGCACTGGCAATATCCGGCACAAAGATGGTGCAGTCGGCGATCACCCGGGAGGCGCAGGCCAGCCGCCAGCCCTCCTTGTACTCCTCGTCGGTGATATGCCGGGTGGGCAGGGATTCCAGCTCCCCTCCCGTCAGCTTGATGCGGCACTTGCCGCAGGAGCCATTGCCGGAGCAGGGCGCGTCAATGGCCACATTGGAGCGGCGGGCCAGCTCCAGAAGGTTATCGCCGACGTTGCAATCGACGGTAACGGGCTTGCCGCCTTCGATTTGGAATACGACCTTTGGCATATGGATAACCCCTTTCTTTTTTGGGCAGCGTCCCGCCATCCGGCAAAAAAACCGCCGAAATCCCCAGGCATTTTCATAGACGCCGCCTGAAACTGCATTTTCTTTTAGTATAGCACAGACCCGCACAATTGTCCAGCGGAATCAGTATCTTTTTACCTATATTAAATTGGACATGTCTCCTGCCCCAGGCCTTCTCCTGAGAGGGGAAGGTGCCGGTCGGGCGGATGAGGTCGCTTCGTTCTTCCGCGTGCCTACGAACAATGCATGTCATTGCGAACCAGTGGTGCTCCGCGCAGCGAATTGAAATCGCAATGATTGCCGGTGGCAATCATACCATAATACATCGCAGACTGGTGCGGCAATCCGTTCCCCCACAGCTCCCCTTGTGCAACACGGGGAGCTGTAAAAAAATTGCGCCCGGAAGGCTTTGCCTTCCGGGCGCACGCAGAAACTCAAATCACATCAGAGGCTCCATGCCCAGCACCGGGTGATTCTTCTCGGTCAGCCAGTTCAGCAGCTCCTCGCAGTCGGTGGTGATGGTCTCATCGGCCACCATGTCGGTGAAGTTGTCAATGCCGTAAAGCTCCTTGGCGGTCTTGTTCAGCTTCTCAGCCACGTCGTCCTTCAGCTCCTTGGGCATCCAGACAATCCGCTCAATGCCGCCCTCGGCATAGCAGAACTTCTTGGAGGAGATGAAGTGGCGGCCATGACCCATGTAGCCGGGGGTCTGAACACCGCCGCCGGTGCAGGAGGCCAGCTCGCCGAAGGTCATGCCGGCAGGGGTCATGCCGTTGTATTCCCGGTTGACGATAATCACACCGTTGGAAACAGGCTCAATGCCGCAGATGCACTCGAAGCAGCCGCAGGAGGTCATGGGATCCTCCAGCAGGGAGTACAGGGTCACGCTCTGCACCGCGCCGTGGGTGGCAGCGGCAACCGCCTTGTTGACAGACTCGTACCGACCGGTGCGTGCGTCCAGGCACCCCTCCTTGAAGATGGGCTGGCAGGGGCCGTTGGGGTTCAGCTCGTTGGTCGCCTTGGCATCCAGCCAGGACACGGCACCGCACAGACCCAGACGCTCAGGCGTAATCACACAGCAGTGGGCGGGGGCGAAGGACTGGCACAGGATGCAGGTGTAGTAGCGATCCACAGACTCGTCGGTCATGGAAGCCAGACGGTCGTCACGGGCATCATAGCGGGGCATAGCCACCTGATCCCGGAACTTCGCCGCCTTCTCGGAATCGGTGATCAGAGTGACCTGGCACTTGTCCACAACCGCCTCAAACTCGTCCATGATCATGAAGTACAGCACCTCGGCGAAGTGCTTCAGCCGCAGTCCCGCCTCAAAAGCGGCGTTACTAACACGCACCCGCACCTGGTTCCGCTGGCCGGTGTGCATGACACCCTCCATGTAGTTGTACCAGGCGTGGAACTTCCGCTCGATGACGGACTCGAAGTCTGGCTGCATCTTCTTGCCGGCAACCTCAACATAGGTCACCAGAGCCATTTCCTTGGCCTCGTCCAGATCGGGGCCGATGATGCTGATCTTGTGATCCTCCACCTCGGAAGCGTCCTTCATCAGAACCAGCTCGGCGGTGGGGTTCTTGTTGGACCACATTTCATTGTGCATATCGGCTCTGCGGATGATCTCGCCCTCGAAGGCGGCGGCGAAGGCCACGGGGATGGGCAGCTCCTTCACCTTGATCTTGATGTTCCGCAGCTCCAGAGACTTCTTCACGGTCTCGTTGTGATCGGTCACGGACTCCAGCGCGCCGGGCACCTGGTTCTCGCCCAGATCGATGTCCACCACCACGGGGAAGCCCAGGGCGATGGCGCCGGCGCCGGCGGAAACCACCACGGAATCGATGGCGCCGAAGGTGTTGACAAAAGCGGGTACACGCTCCTTGGTGTACTTCAGCAGCTCCGCCAGATTACCGGGCTGGACGTTGCCGAAGATCAGAGCCGCGCGGATGGCCACGGTAACAACGTGGATCACGGCGGTCACGTCATGACCCAGAGGAATGACACGAAGCTCCAGACCCATCTTCACGCCGCCGGCAGCGCACTGCTCGATGCAGTCGCCCACCAGGAAGGTCAGAAGTCCCTTGGACTGGTAGTCCTTGACCACCTTAACAACGTCGGCGGCATTGTCCGCCTTGCCCAGCACCACGGCCACGCCTGGGATATCGCCAGTGACCAGAGGCACGCCCAGGGATCGGATGATGGGGTCGGATACGAAGCCGATGCCAGTCTCATTCTCGTAGGGATTGCCGCCGTCCACATATTTCAGACCCTCCATGATCTCCGCGCCCACGGCGGTGGCAAGGCCGGCGTTCAGAGCCTGGCTCAGATCCTCCTGACCGGTGATCAGGCTCTTCATCACGTCCACGCAGGCAGGCAGGTCGCCCAGGGTCTTGACCTTCACGCCGGTGGCCGCGTAGATCGTGGGGAAGAAGTAGGCAGTATCGGGGAACGCGATTTCCTTCTGCGCGCCGTACTTGGCGATGGCGTCCTTGACGGCTCCCTCGGTCAGTCCGGCGACGGCATTGGAGCCGCCGTAAATCAGATCGGTTAACACACTCATTTGAATTCCTCCCAAATTTTTCCGCAAAATTTATATAGAGCCGAATGGGCTGAATATACCTGTTTAAGCTTTCTTCTTTTTCTCCCGCTGTTTTTTCAGTAAATCCTGAAGCTCCCTGGCGAAGGTCTCGAATTCCGGCCTTCCCGCCTTCAGGGTATACTCCTTGTCCGCTTTGAGCGTCAGTTTCACCATTCTCGCCGGAGCGCTTGTCCGATTTGCGTCGGCGGTAGTACCCTGAGCGGACTTGATTTTTTCCAGGGACACCGCCTGAAAGCCGCCCTTTTTTTCCAGGAGCAGCCGCTTGTTGGTCAGAACCCACCGGCCGCCCCGCTGGGGGCAGATGGCCTGCACCGTTTCCCGGGGCTGAAGCACCGTGTCCAGGGTGCGGTGAAAATCCCGGAGCCGCCGGGTGCCCCGCTTTTGCAGATAGATATGGATGACGAGAGCCAGTGCCGGCACCGCCATTGCCAGGATTCCCAGCTCAGTGGGGGTCATGGTTTCCTTTCCTTTCGGTAAAAAGCAAAGTGGCTGGGAGGGAGGTTCCCTCCCAGCCGTGAATGCTTGGGATGTGTGGGTTTATGCCCACAGCCGCGCGATCTTCGTCCCCTTCCGAATTACAGTTCGAGGTAAGAATCGGAGTACAGAACGTGGTTCTTGAAGATGTCGCAGGACTTGATGGTCTCCATCAGCCGCTGGTCGTTGGGGTTGACGATGGCGGAGGTCAGACCCTGCATCATAGCCATGGCGACCAGTGCGGAGTCCATGATGGGACGCAGTGCCTTGGGCGCGCCGTTGGAGTTGTTGGACAGACCGCCGGTGGACTTCAGACCCTCGGAGGAGAACAGCTTGATGGCCTCCAGAACCTCCATCTGCTTGTCCTGCATACCCTTGACCACCAGGAACAGGGGGTCGAACCACAGGTCGGTGGCCTCCATGCCCAGGCTCATGCCACGCTCGAGCATGTTGTGACAGTGCTTCATCCGCTCGTCGTTGTCCTTGGCGATGCCGTCGGCGGAGCACAGGGCGATACAGATGGCGTCGTTGGCGGCGGCCAGGTCGATGTTGGAGATACGGGAGCCGGCATCGGCGGAGTTGACGATGGGCTTACCGTTGGTACGGTTGTAGACCTTGATACCGGCCTCGATGGCCCGCTTGTTGGCGGTATCCAGAGCCAGAGGCACGTTGTTGAAGTTCTCCTGGAGCAGCTTGACCGCCCACATCATACGCTCGGGGCCGTCCTTCTCCGCAGGTCCGATGTTCACGTCCAGATAGGTGGCACCGGCGGCGATCTGCTCGGCGGCACGCTTCAGGATAGGCTCAGGATCCCGCTCGTCCATAGCCTTCCGGATGGAAGGCGCGATGCAGTGAATCCGCTCGCCGATGGTGACGAAGGTCTGAGACTCGGGGTTGTAGCCCTTGTAGTGAACACCCATGTCCACCACCTTGATCTCGGGAACCTTGGTAGCCAGCAGCTCGTCGAAGGACAGCTCCTTGACCTCCACCTGGGTGGCGGCCTTGGCGGCGTTCTCGGCGGCGGCGGCGGCAGCGGCGGCCTCGTACTCCTTGTCCTTCATGTACTTGGGCAGCTGAACGGCCTCGGTAGGACCGACGACCACGTTCCAGCCGGGCAGCTTCTCGGAGATTTCGCCCTTCATAACGGCAACCTTGCCGGGGATGATCAGGGTGCGGTTCTTGATCTTGTTCGCGATATCCAGATCCTCAAAGGTCTTCTTCACGGAGTTGGAGGAGAACTTACCGGCAGCCCAGGCAGTCAGAACGGACATACCGGAAGCGTCGGTGATGATCAGGTTCACGGGCATGTTGGAACGCTCCAGCTCGCCGGAGACCAGGAAGTAGGTCAGCGCGAAGTCCACGGTCAGAGCGCAGGGGCTGTTCTCGTCGGCACCGTTCAGGGGGTAGATCTTGGACTCCACCTTCATGGGCTTCTGCGGATCGGTGAAGATGTTCTGACGCAGGCCATACAGCGGCAGAGCCTGGGCGTAGGTCATATGCTCCATGACCAGGATGGAGCCGTACTTCTCGGTGAACATGGTGGCGTAGGCGGTCTGCAGGTGATCGTCACCCTTGGCAAGCCGGGCAATGTTCACGATGGAAGGATAACCGAAGCTCCGGTCGCCGTCCTTGATGGCGGTGCGGCGAACCAGAACGGCGTTGGCCAGGGTTTCCTTGGCGGTCTTGCCGGTGACGTCCACCACCAGGTTCTTGTTGCCCTTGGCTTCCAGCTTCTTCACGGTGTCGTACAGGTCGGACAGGGAGCCTGCGGAAACGCCCAGCACCACGCCCTTGGCGGTGGCCAGCTCGTTCATGGCCTCCCAGTTGTCGGGGGTGGCACCGTCCAGGATCACGTTCTTGCCGGCGACCTCCAGAGCGGCCTTGGCGCACTCCAGATCCCAGCACTCCAGCACCAGGTCACGGCCGGTGGCGGCGGCCTTCTTCACCAGCTCCGCGTAAACGGCGGGATCGGACTGGGTGTTGGCCACGAACACGAACTCCACATACATCCGCTCGCCGATCCGCTCGTAGTCGATCTTCTGCAGATCGGCCAGCTTCTTGTCGGCCTCCTCGGCGGACAGGCTGGTGCCCACGGCCACGGCGTACAGATTCTTGTTGACCAGAGTCTTCTCGTGACGGAACAGAACCGTCTCGCCGCCCAGCTTGTGGTCGCCGACGGTGATGGTCTTCATGGGAGGCGCGGTCTGCTCGTTGAGCATCGCCTTCGCGTCGTCAGAGAAGTAGGGGCACTTGTCGATGGACACAGCGCCCTGGGCCACCTTCATGCAGAACGCCATGCAGGTGGGGCTGCCGCACTCCTTACAGTTTTTCTTAGGAGACAGCTTAAAAATGTCAAGACCCTTCAAAGCCATTGTATGTATCCTCCTTCCAAATCAGACCAGTTCCGTGATGAACTTCTTGATGGTGGCAACGGCGGCGGGATGGCGCATAATGACAGCGTCGGCACCGCCGGTCAGGTTGGCAGCGGCAGTGGACACTTCCATGTCAATGGCGCGCTCTTCCCGGCTGCCCCATTCGGGCTCATCTTCCTCGGAAGCGGTGGACTCCTTCACGCTCCAGGCGTCAGGAGACACAGGGGACATAATGGGCATCTGCAGATCGGCGTCGGACTGAGCCAGAGCGGCCAGACGGATCCGATCCAGGGTAGAAGCGACGTACTCGAAGCCGTAGCCCACGGCGGCGGTACCGACGTTCATGACGATGTTTTCGGGATTGATGGACAGGCCCTTGAGCATGATGTTCAGCTGCTTGGCCAGGTTGATGTCGTCGGCGGTCTCCGCGCCTACCTTCTGGCCGTAAGCCAAAGCCACGGAAGCGCCGACGGTCTTGTAGTCCTCGTTCCGGGCGGACAGAACCAGAATATTCTTGCCCTGCAGAGCCTCAGCAATCTTGCTGAACAGCTCGCCGTCCTTCTCGATGTTCTTGCAGCCCATGACCACGATGGGCATGGTGACGGCGTCAGCCACCGCCTTGGCGTCGGCAACGCAGTCGGCAACGGAGCGGTTGGCGCCGTTGGGATCGGCAGACTCGAAGTGCAGGCACAGGAAGTCCGCGCCGGGCATGGTTTCCGCCTTCTTGGCGTAGTCGGCCATGGTGGTGCAGCCCGCGTAGAATTCCTTCAGCGCGGGAGCGTCCCAGGAAGCCGCCAGATCGGAGATCTCCACGCCGATCTTGGGAGCGTTCTCAATGGGAGCGTCGAAGGTGTAGAACGGCAGCACGTTCTGACCGCCGATGACGATTGCCTTGTCACCGGTGCCCAGGGTCACGGCATTGATCTTGCCGCTGAAGGGAGCCGTCTTGGGTGTGAAAGCCATAGTGTTTTTCCCCCTTGATTGATTTTGGATGAGTTTATATGTTGGGCACCCGGAGCAGGTGATTCTGCTCTGTGTGTCACTTACGGAAATTAAAGACCCAGGGACTTCATAATGTCCTTGAGAGCGGCCTTCATGGGATCGGTGTCCGGCAGCTTGGCGGAAGGCTCGCCGTCGCAGTCGCAGCGGTAAACCGCCTCGTCCTGGGGCAGCACGCCGAAAAGCTTCAGACCGTGCTTTTCGATCTCCTCCTTGACCCCCGCGTCCAGCACGCCGCCGGGTGCCCGGTTGACGATCACGCCCATCTGACCGGGGTTCAGGGACATCTCCTGCACCATTTCCGCCACTCGTGCCACGGCCTGAACGCCCCGGCGGGAGCAGTCGGAAATCAGCAGCATGGTGTCCACATGGGGCAGAGTGCCTCTGGCGATGTGCTCCAGACCCGCCTCGTTGTCCATAACCACATAGGTATAGTTGGGAAGGTACTTGGCCACCTGGGACTGAAGCACGCCGTTGACGTAGCAGTAGCAGCCCTTGCCCTGGGTGCGGCCCATGACCAGCATGTCGAAGTCGTCGTCCTCAATGAGCGCGTCGTTGAACTTCATCTCGGCGTAGTCCGCCTTGGTCATATTCTTGGGAATGGTGCCCTTCAGCTCCGCCTGAGCCATCTCCTCCCGGATCTGACCCAAAGAGGTTTCCACCTCTACACCCAGAACCTCGTTCAGGTTGGAGTTGGCGTCCGCGTCCACCACCAGAACCGGACCATTCTTCTTTTTGCACAGATAATCGATAATCATGCCGCAGGTGGTGGTTTTGCCCACGCCGCCCTTACCGGCAACCGCAATGGTATGAGGCATATTGCGTTCCTCCTGAAAAATCAAAATGATGTATCCCGGGCTGCCCTGGCGATGGCCAGCACGTCCTCCGCACGATTCTGGGTCAGAAAATGGATTCCGTCCACGCCCCACCGGCGGTAAAGCCGGATCTGGCGCACTGTGTAGGCAGCCCCCGCTTCCCGGAATTGCGTGCGCTTGCGCTCCACCTCCGCGTCAAAGGGATCCTTGACAAAGGGGTTTGGGTAGATCCAGTAGTCGGAAAGAAGTCTGCACAGCTCCTCCGGAATGGCGCAGCCGCCGGTGGCCAGAGCCGTCCGGATGGTCGCCGCCTGATCGACTACAGGAGCCACCCCCGCCATCACCGGCAGGGTAATCCCCGCCGCCCGGATTCCGTCCAGCCAGATGTGGAAAATATCCATGTCCCAGCAAAGCCGGGTGATGAGAAAGTCCGCGCCAACCTCCTGGATGGCCTTCAGCCGGTTAATCTCCCCTTCCAGGGAGCTTCCCAGCGGCTCTCCCTCCGGCGCGCCGTCGGCCGCCACGAGAAATTCATTGCCGAATTCCCGGCGGATCAGCTTCACCAGCTCCGCCTCGTCAGAAAGACCCCAGCTCATCCGGCCTTCGCCGCCCTGAATGGCCATCACGCAGCTTACGCCCCGGCCGCGATAGTTGCGCAGCTGCTCCCGGATGCCCTCCGCCGTATTTCCGGCGCAGGTCAGCTGGGTCATGGCCTGGCTTCTTCCGGTGGATACCACCGCGTCCAGAACCTCCAGGTTTTTCCCTGCATCCGCACCGCCCGCGCCATAGCTGCAGCACAAAAAGTCGGGGCTTTCCCGGTTCAGCCGGTCAAGCACCCCGTCCGGCTCCAGCAGCTCCCGACGTCCGGCCTCCGTTCTCGGAGGGAACACCTCAAAGGAGAGGGTATTATGCCTGCTAAGCGATTCCATAACAGACATTTTTCTCTCCTCCTGCCAGCCATTTTCCGCATCCTCGTCAGGGCGCACCTCGCCCATATCGATACGGCGTTATCGTATCACATTTTCTCGGAAAATTCAACCCACAATTTCATATTTTTCTTTCCAAAGGCAAGATTTCCTCGATTTTTCAAAAACGCCCTGTTCCTAACGCCAAATCGTTCATTGTATCGCCGCGCCAAAATAGCTGTTGTCACCGGTGGGGCAATCCCCCCGACATTCCAAGAGCCAATCGGGAGCTTGTAGGGGGCGATGCCCTCATCGCCCCGTCCTAAAAACGGCGGCGCATACTGCGGGTCGATGTGGGCATCGCTCCCTGCTGGTTCTAAGGAAACTTGAAAGGACGCGGTGCCTGGCACCGCGCCCTTCCGCAATTTCATTACACGTCCTTGCTCTTGGCGGCGATCTCCGCCAGGCACTTGTCCAGGAAGGCCTCGACGGTCATGGCGCCCAGATCCTCGCCCTTGCGGGTGCGGACGGACACGGTGCCGTTCTCCATATCCCGGTCGCCCACCACCAGCATATAGGGAACCTTCTGCATCTGAGCCTCCCGGATCTTGTAGCCCAGCTTCTCGCTGCGCAGATCGTTCTCCACCCGGATACCGGCCTCGTCCAGCTTGGCGGCAATCTGCGCCGCGTAATCATGGGCACGCTCGGTGACAGGCAGCACCTTCACCTGCACAGGGGTCAGCCACAGGGGGAAGGCACCGGCAAAGTGCTCGGTGATCACGCCGATGAACCGCTCGATGGAGCCGAAGACCACCCGATGGATCATGACCGGCTGATGCTTCAGGCCGTCCTCGCCCACATACTCCAGATGGAACCGCTCCGGCAGCTGGGAATCCAGCTGGATGGTGCCGCACTGCCAGGTACGACCCAGGCAGTCCTCAATGTGGAAGTCCAGCTTTGGGCCGTAGAACGCGCCGTCGCCCTCGTTGATGACGAAGTCCTTGCCCATGGCGGTGATGGCCTTCTTCAGGATATCCTGGTTGAACTCCCACTCCTCCACGGTGCCGATGTGATCTTCCGGCATGGTGGACAGCTCGATGGTATACTTCAGGCCGAACACGGAGTAGACCTCGTCAAAGAGCTTCACCACATTCTGAATTTCGGTTTCCATCTGCTCCTTCGTCATGAAGATGTGGGCATCGTCCTGGGTAAAGCACCGGACCCGGAACAGTCCGTGGAGGGCACCGGACAGCTCATGCCGGTGCACCAGACCCAGCTCCCCCACCCGCAGGGGCAGATCCCGGTAGGAGTGAGGCTCGGAGGCGTACACCAGCATACCGCCGGGGCAGTTCATGGGCTTGATGGCGTAGTCCTGGCCGTCGATGACGGTGGTGTACATATTGTTCTTATAGTGATCCCAGTGGCCGGACTGCTCCCAGAGGGTACGGTTCAGGATCATGGGGGTGGAGACCTCCACATAGCCGTACTTCTTGTGCACCTGCCGCCAGTAGTCGATCAGGGTGTTGCGCAGCACCATACCCTTGGGCAGGAAGAAGGGGAAGCCGGGGCCATAATCGGTGAGCATGAACAGACCCAGCTCCTTGCCCAGCTTCCGGTGATCCCGCTTCTTGGCCTCTTCGATCCGGGCAAGGTACGCATCCAGCTCGTCCTTCGTGGGGAAGGCGATGCCGTAGATACGCTGGAGCATCTTCCGCTTGCTGTCGCCCCGCCAATAAGCACCGCAGGTGCTCAGCAGCTTGAAGCCGTTGTGCTTGACCCGACCGGTGTGATCCAGGTGAGGGCCGGCGCACAGGTCGGTGAACTCGCCCTGGGTATAGAAGGAGATCACGGCGTCCTCGGGCAGGTCTTCGATGAGCTCCACCTTGTACGGCTCGTCCTTTTCCCGCATATAGGCGATGGCCTCCTCCCGGGGCTTCTCGCTGCGCACGATGGGCAGACGCTCCTTGCAGATTTTTTTCATTTCCCCCTCGATCTGGGTCAGGTGCTCCGGGGTGAAGGCAAAGGGCGCGTCAAAGTCATAGTACCAGCCCTCGTCGATGGCGGGGCCGATGGCCAGCTTCACCTCCGGCCACAGCCGCTTCACCGCCTGAGCCATAATGTGGGAGCAGGTGTGCCAGTAGGTTTTCCGGTACTCGGGGTTTTCAAAGGTGTACAGATTTTCTTCGGACATAACAATTCCTCCTGTTCCATTGGGGAAAGGGTATAAAAAAGCCCATCCCCTGAAAAATCAGGGGTGGGATACAGTAACATGCAGTATTCCACGGTTCCACCCTGGTTGCCTTCTTCCAAAAGAAAGCCACTCATTGACGCCGTAACGGGCGCACCCGGCGGAGCATTTCCGCTCCGCGGCTCGGAAGTGGTTGCGCAGGCGGCAGGGTTACGGCTGTCTTTCACCAGGCGGCAGCCTCTCTGGGAATCTTACCGGCGCGCGTGTCTTCGTCGTTGCCTTTGGCTGAAATCTAGCACAATTCCGGTCGGTTGTCAACCCCGGCGGCGAAAAAATCCGAAGATTTTTCAAAATCGCCTGTTTCCGCCTGGCTCCGCCGCCCATAATCTCCCTCCGGCAGCAGCTTTCAAAAGGTTACAACGTTCGACGCATTATGTTACTGTTTGTAACTATTTTGACGGCGGTTTTCGAGAAATCCCGACGCCAGACGACATCTTTCCCAACTGTATTTACATAATATTCTAACTTTTTTGCTTAATAAATGTGCATTATTCTATCCATTTTTGATATTTACTTGACAATTTTGCGTATTTTGCTATAATAAAGCCAAGCAAATCGCAAGCCGAAAGAATTTGTTACTATTTGTTGCGATTTGGCATTTTCGGGAGGTGTGCCCCATGGCGAAATCCGTCTCCAGAGTCCTGCGCAGGAAAATCATTCTGATCCGGCTGTACATTGTGCTGCTGAGTCTGATCCTGGTGCTGGCTCTGCTGGCACTGATCTCTCAGGCGGCTCTGGCCAAGACCTATGTGGTCACCGACGGCGACCGGGTGGTGACCTACACCACCTTCACCGAGGACCCGCAGGAGGTTCTGGAGCAGCTGGGTCTTTCCCTGAACCAGAACGACACCTACACCACCCATGCGGTGGAGGGCGCGGCGGCCATCACCGTCCGCCGGGCTCAGAATATTACCGTCCATTACCATGGGCAGACCACGCTGGTTACCAGCTTTGGCGAGACGGCAGGGGAGCTGCTGTCCCGTCTGGGGCTGGAGGTTACCGGAGAGGACGTGGTCTCCCATGGTTTGGAAGAAGCGACCTGTGACGGCATGGAATTATCCGTAGACCGGCCGGAAATTCTCCGGCAGGTCTACACCGCCGCCATTCCCCACGCCGTCAGCCGGTGCAATGACCCCACCCTGCCCACAGGCACCGAGGTGGTGCTCACTGCAGGCTCCGACGGGGAAATGCGCTGCGCCGCCCAGATCACTTACTTAGGCGGCCGGGAAACCGGCCGTCAGATTCTTTCGGAAACCGTCACCCGGCAGCCCGTCACCGAGATCATCGCCGTAGGCACCGGCTCTGCCCAGACCCAATCCGACAAGCCCCTCATCGCGGACGGCCGGATCATCCTCCCCACCGGCGAGGTGCTGACCTATACCCGGAAGGATACCGTCCGGGCCACGGCCTATACCCACACCGACCGGGGCTGCAACACCGTCACCGCCACCGGCACCCGGGTTCACCGGGGCACCGTCGCGGTAGACCCCCGGTTCATCCCCTACGGCACCCGGATGTTCATCGTCTCCAGCGACGGCTCCTATGTCTACGGCATTGCCGCGGCGGAGGACTGCGGCGGGGATATCAAGGGCGACCGGGTGGATCTGTACCTGCCCACCCACGCCCAGTGTACCGCCTTCGGCCGCCGCCCCTGCACCGTCTACTTTCTCGGATGATTTAAGGAAGCTCTCATAAAACCCGTAGGAGCCGCATCCCGTCCCCTGGAATACCCACTTGAAACTCCGCCTTTTTTCTGGTATGATAGCCGGAAGAAAGGCGGTTTTTGCCATGATCAATGTCTGCGATATTCAGGTGATGAAGCCATTGCTTGCCCAGCATGGCTTCCACTTTTCCAAGGCCAAGGGTCAGAATTTTCTCATTGCCCCCTGGGTGCCCCAGTCCATTGCCGAGCAGGCCGGGGTGGACGAAGCCGCCGGCGTGCTGGAGATTGGCCCGGGCATCGGCTCCCTGACCCAGCAGCTGTGCCTGCGGGCGAAAAAGGTCTGCGCCGTGGAGCTGGACGAGCGTCTGGAGCCTATCCTCGACCTGACCGTCGGCGAATTTGACAACCTGGAAATCATCTGGAACGATGTCCTCCGTCTGGATCTTCCCGCCCTGGTGAAGGGCGAGTTTCAGGGGCTTCGCCCCATGGCCTGCGCCAACCTGCCCTACTACATCACCTCCCCCATCCTCACCGCCCTGTTGGAGGCGGACTGCTTTGCGTCCGTCACCGTCATGGTGCAAAAGGAGGTGGCCCAGCGGATCGCCGCCGCTCCGGGAAGCGAAGATTACAGTGCCTTTTCCGTGTTCTGCCAGTATTACGCGGAGCCGAAGCTGCTTTTTGAGGTACCCGCCTCCTGCTTCCTGCCCCAGCCTAAGGTGACCTCGGCAGTCGTCCAGCTGCAAGTCCGCCGGAACCGGGACTGGGGGCTTTCGGACGAGAGCGTCTTTTTCCGAACCGTCCGAGCCAGCTTCGCCATGCGCCGGAAGAAGCTGAGCAACGGCCTGGCCTCCGGCTTCCCGGAGCTGGGCAAGACCGGAGCCGCTCAGGTCATCGAAAATGCCGGCTTTGACCCAAACGTCCGGGGGGAAACCCTGGGCATCCCGGAATTTGTAAGACTAGCCAACGAAATCGTCAAATGGAGAGAAAAATGATCGAATTTTTATTGCTTGACCTGGATGACACCATTCTGGACTTTCACAAGGCCGAGCGGCTTGCCCTGAGCAAGACCTTCCGCGCTTTCGGCCTGGAGCCAACGGAGGCGGTGCTGAACCGTTACCACGAGATCAACAAATGGCACTGGGAGCAGCTGGAAAAAGGCAGGCTCACCAGGCCTCAGGTGCTGGAGGGTCGGTTCGTCCAGCTGTTCCGGGAGCTGGGGCTGGCGGTGGATGCCGCCCAGTGCATGAAGTCCTACGAGCACAATCTGTCCATCGGCCACTATTTTCTGCCCGGCGCGGAGGAGGCGGTGAAGCGGCTTCACGAAAAGTACCGGCTGTTCCTTCTGAGCAACGGCACCGCCGTCGTCCAGCAAGGCCGGCTCACCAGTGCCAATCTGTATCCCTGGTTTGAGAAGGTCTTCATCTCCCAGGAGATGGGCTTCAACAAGCCGGACAAGCAATTTTTCGACCGGTGCTTTGCTCAAATTTCCGGCTTTGATCCCGATAAAGCTCTGATGGTTGGCGACAGCCTGACCTCGGACATCCAAGGCGGCATCAACGCGGGAGTGCGAACCGTCTGGGTCAATCCCGCTCACAAAGTCGCGGGCAAAATCCGGCCGGACTACGAAATCGAGGCGCTTCCCCAGCTGGAAGCCCTTCTGGAGGAACTGTAATGGAATACGAATTGGTACATGAAATTCAGAATTTATGCCGGAACAACCAGATGCGGGACGTATTTTTCGAGGAGGTGGAGTGCGCCGACCCGGAAAGCTACCTGCGCCAGCGACTTGCCGGGCATAAGATCGAGCTTTCCGCCGACCCGGGTCCAAACGGTGCCGTCACCATTCATGCCGTCGTGGACGGCCTGATGGAAAAATACGTTTTTACCCCAATCTAAAATAGAAGGTGTCATTGCGAACCAGTGAAGAATGTGCCGCACCGAAATAGAAAATGTCATTGCGAACCAGTGGTGCTCCGCGCAGCGAATCAAAATCCGAATGACTGCCGGTGGCAATCATACCATAGTGTCACGCAGACTGGTGGCAATCCCCCGGTTCTTCAGGCCGCCCCCACAACACATGTCATTGCGAACCAGTGCCGCAGCACTGGTGTGGCAATCCGTATCCCCCTTTCACCCCCGCATATCTAAAATTTGGAGAACATCATGAAAAACTTTCATCCCCTGCCCTGGATTCTCATCGCTCTGCTGGCCGCCGCGGCCTTCATCCTCCGCTTCGTCCTCTGGGGCTACAGCTTTTCCGCTCTGGTCTGCTGCTGTCTGGCGGGCATCATCGCTTTCTATGAGATTACCGGAATGCTCCTGCCCGTTTGCCCCGGCCTCATTCCCATTATCCGCCGGATTTTCACCGTGTGCCTTGCCGTCGGCATTGCCGTTGTCTCCGTCACCGAGGGCATTATTATCAAGGCAAGCTTCGGCTCCCCGGAGGAGCCAATCGCGTATCTGGTGGTGCTGGGTGCCAAGGTGCGCGTCACCGGCCCCTCCGCCTCCCTGTGGGATCGGATCTACGGAGCCTACGACTACCTGTCTGAACACCCGGACGTGATCGCCGTGGTTTCCGGCGGCAAGGGTGAGGACGAGCCTATGGCCGAGGCCACCGCCATGTGGGAGAAGCTGGTGGAGCTGGGCATCGCCCCGGATCGGATCTGGATCGAGGACAAGGCCACCTCCACCTGGGAAAACCTCCATCTTTCTCTCGACCTGATTGAAGAGAAAACCGGCAGCCGTCCGACGAAAATCGGCGTTCTGTCCAGCGAGTACCACCTGTACCGAGCCAGCCTCTTTGCCAAGGCCTGCGGTGTGGAATTTGTGGGCATCCCCGCGAAAACCAGCAACGTTTCCCAGCTCATCAACCACTTCATGCGGGAGGTCGCCGGTGTCTGGCACTACTGGCTCCTGGGCAGTCAATACGAAGCGGCGAGCCGCCGCTGACAATGCGTGCACAGCTGATCCGGTATCGGAACACCATTGGGTGTCACTCGGTATCGTCTTTGCCGCATTTATATGGCAATCCCCCGGTTCTTCCGAGAACCTCCATGCAGCACTCTATCCTTCGACTTTTTACACGCAAAAACGGCTCCCATTCGGGAGCCGTTTTTCTTGATTTCTTACTTATGCAGTGCCTTGCGCAGCACAGGGATAATCAGCAGTGCCACGCCGCCGCCGATGAGGGCGGTAATCAGCTGGGGCAGGGAGAACATGGTGGGCAGTGCCTTCAGCATAGGCTCCTTCAGGGTGCCGTTTGCCAGCAGGCCGGGGGCCAGCACGCCGCAGATCAGCTTCACCACCAGCAGATACAGCGTGGCAAACTTGGCAATCGCCGCCACCAGCCAGGCCGCGATCCGCTTGCCCAGGGAGGTGCAGTCCCCGGCGATGTAGTA
The DNA here is from genome assembly GCA_002437585.1 of Clostridiales bacterium UBA6386. Classification (GTDB taxonomy): domain Bacteria; phylum Bacillota; class Clostridia; order Oscillospirales; family Oscillospiraceae; genus Faecousia. The sequence continues at coordinate 70,670 of DJQM01000031.1, forward strand.
CAGCAGCACCACCAGCACGGTGTTGCCCACCATGATGGCGGGAACCGTCACCAGCTGGGGAGCCACGCCCAGTAAGTAAGCCAGCACAGGAGACAGAATTGCCACGGTAATGCCGCTGCCGAGACCTGCCAGCAGCACGCTCACCGCCAGCACCGCATTGACGCAGGAACCGGTGACCAGCTGCCCGGCGGGCTTTGTCAAAGCCTGCAGGGTGACAAGCAATGCCAGCATCACGGCGGTTTCCGTAATCCAACGAACCTTTTTACTCATGAAAAATACCTCTTTTCGTCAGTCTTTTCCGGTCACACCGGAATAAGCGGTTTTGACACTGACACCGGACAGGCCGCCCAGCTTCCCGGAAAGGCTGGAAATGGTGTTCTGGGGGGCATCCATGGCCACGGTGATGATGCTTACCCCCCGCTTGGGGTAGGGGATGCCCATTCTGCCGATGATAAAGGCACTGTACTCATGCAGAAGGCCGTTGAGGATCTCCACCGACGCGGGGTTTTCCACGATCATGCTGATGACTGCCACCCGGGTTTCCATTTCGTTTCCTCCTAAAAAAGAAAGCTGCCGCGACCCTGACGGTGCGGCAACGACAGCCCAGCCCCGGAACACGTTCCGCAGCTGACGAAGTATGCACACCTTTCACGCAGGGGTTATTCCCTTAATGTCAGGATCATGGTTTAAGAATAGCACATTTCGACCCGTTTGTCCATATGCGTTCTGCCAAATCTTCCCCGCTCAATTCTGTCAGTTTTTCCGGATATTCGGACAGCTCTCAAAAATAGCATGTCATTGCGAACCAGTGACCGATGTCACTGGTGTGGCAATCCGTAACCCCTGCCTTCCCTTTTGGGAAGGTGGCACGGCGCAGCCGTGACGGATGAGGACCTTGCCTCTCCCTCTGGGAGAGGTGCCGAAGGCGGAGAGGGCGTGTATTTACCCTCTCAGTCACTTCGTGACAGCTCCCCCAGAGTGGGAGCCAAGGGGAGAACGGATTGCCACGTCGGCCTATAGCCTCCTCGCAATGACATGCGTCGTTCGTAAGTACTCAATAATGAAAACCGTCCCGAAGGGACACCTCCGCTATTCACCCTTCACCATACTCTTTTCACCAAAAAGGGGGAGCCGGGCGTTGCCCGGCTCCCTGACGGAATATGGAATCGTTTGCTTACACCATCGCGGCGGTGATGATGGCCATCTTGTAGACCTCGTCGGCGTTGCAGCCCCGGGACAGGTCGTTGATGGGAGCGGCCAGACCCTGGAGAATGGGGCCGTAGGCCTCGAAGCCGCCCAGACGCTGGGCGATCTTGTAGCCGATGTTGCCGGCCTCAATGTTGGGGAAGATGAAGGTGTTGGCGTGGCCGGCCACGGAAGAGCCGGGGAACTTCAGCTGACCGACCTCAGGAGCCACAGCGGCGTCGAACTGCATCTCGCCGTCGATGGCCAGGTCGGGAGCCATTTCCTTGGCAACGATGGTGGCGTCGTGGCTCAGCTTCACGGTGCCGCCCTTGCCGGAGCCGTTGGTGGAGAAGCTCAGCATGGCGACCTTGGGGTCAATGCCGAAGACCTTGGCGGTGCGGGCGGTCTCGATGGCCACCTCCGCCAGCTTCTGGGCGGCGGTCAGGGTCACGTTGCCGTCCTTGTCAACGGAATCCTCATAGCTCAGGTTGATGGCGCAGTCGCCCATGGCCAGCTTCTCGTCGCCCCGAACCAGAATGAAGCAGGAGGACACCAGATGGGCGCCCTTCTTGGTCTTCACCAGCTGCAGAGCGGGACGGACGGTGTCGGCGGTGGAGTAGGTGGCGCCGCCCAGCAGGGAATCGGCATAGCCCATCTTCACCAGCATGGTGCCGAAGTAGTTGCCCTTGGAAAGAGCCTTCCGGCAGTCGTCAACGGACATCTTGCCCTTGCGCAGCTCCACCATCTTGTCCACCATCTTGTCCATCTCGGGATAGGTGGCGGGGTCGATGATCTCAACGCCCTCGATGTGGAAGCCGCCCTTGGCGGCGTTGGCCTTGACCACATCCACGTTGCCGATGAGGATGGGGGTCAGGAAGCCGCCCTTGACCAGCCGGTCGGTAGCTTCCAGAATCCGGGCGTCGTGACCCTCGGTGAATACGATCTTCCGGGGATTGGCCTTCAGAGTTTCGATCATAGCATTGAACATGGGAATCATTCCTCCAATTATCGGGCGGATGCCCGTTTTTCACCCTTTCATTATAGCTCAGTTCCCACCGGGGCGCAACCCCTTTTTGCGGATACGGCAAATTTTTATCCCAGGATTCGCGCCTTTCAGGTGAAATATTCTTTCCTTATGCGGCCCATAACTTTTGTTTATTTTGATGAAAAACTTTTCAAAAAAGTCGACTTTCCTCTTGCAATTTGTGCGTTTTCCCTGTATAATAGAAACAAATTATGGAATGGAGGAGATCGGCCTTGGGCGAAGTTCTGGCAGTGCTGTCCGGGAAGGGCGGAACGGGAAAAACCTCCGTCTGCGCGGCTCTGGCCACCGCCCTGGCCGAGGCCGGAAAGCGGATCCTGTCCATCGACTGCGACGTGGGACTGCGGAACCTGGATATCTCCTTAGGAATGTCCGAGAGCAGCTGCCTGTCCTTTCTGGACGTGGCCTCCGGCCATTATCCTCTGAGCGATGCCGCCCGGCACGGAAGCTACTCCCGCCTTGCCTTTCTCACCGCCCCCATGAACTGCACGGCGGACGACATCGACCCGGAGGCTTTCTTCCGGATGCTGCTGGATGCCCGGCGGGAGTTTGACATGATCCTGCTGGATGCCCCCGCCGGGGTGGACGCGGGCTTCCGGCTCACCGCGAAGACTGCCGACCGGTTTCTTCTCGTCACCGGCTGCGGCCCTGCCTCCGTCCGGGACGCGGCAAGGGTAGGCGATCTTCTGGAGCTTCAGGGCAAGCGGGACGTTCGTCTCATCGTCAACCGGGTGGATCGGGACATGCTCAGCACCGTAAGACTCACCATCGACGACGTGATGGACACCGCCGGTCTGCCGCTTGCGGGCATTGTTCCGGAGGATCCCTGCGTGACCCTGGCCGCCTCCTTCGGCAAGCCCCTGCTGCGCTATGCTCCCCGGTGCCCCGCCGCCAAGGCCTGCCGCCGGATTTCCCGGCGGATCCAGGGTCTTCACGAGCCGATTTCCCTTCGTTAGCCTTCGCCTGATATATATCTTCCAGAAAAGGAGAGACCGTTATGAATATCGCATTCCTGGCACACGACAAAAAGAAGGAGCTGATGGTTCAGTTCTGCACCGCCTACAAGAGCGTGCTCATGAAGCACAGCCTCTTTGCTACCGCCACCACCGGCCGTCTCATTGCCGACAATACCGGTCTGCCCATTACTCTGCTGCTGTCCCACAAGCAGGGCGGCCACCAGCAGATCAACGCCCGGATTGCCTACAACGAGATCGACCTGGTGCTGCTGTTCACCGACCCCAACACCACCGACCCCTGGGATGATGCCCAGATGATCGAGACCATCCGCCACTGCGACAAGCAGAACGTACCCATCGCCACCAACCTGGCCTCCGCGGAAATGCTCATTATGGGGCTGCAGCGGGGCGACCTGGATTGGCGGGAAATGCTGCATAATAGAAACAAGTTCTGAAATAACGCGTGTCATTGCCAGCCAGTCCTCAAACTGGCGTGGAAATCCCCCGGTAATTCCGAGAGCCAATTAAAAACTAGTAGGGGCGGCCATTGGCCGCCCGCATATCCCCCTCACCCATCACAACCGCGCCATACCGTTGCCCTCCTCCCGAGGCTCTCTGCGGCCTTTTTCCAACAAGAAAGGAAAACCATCATGGAAATCATCAAGCCCCGTACTTTGTCCGGCTTCCTGGAGCTGCTCCCCGGCAAGCAGATTCGCTTTGAGAAAATGCTGGAAATTCTGCGCACGACTTACGCCTCCTACGGCTTCGCCCCCCTGGACACCCCGGTCATCGAGGATGCCCAGATTCTCCTTGCCAAGGGCGGCGGCGAGACCGAGAAGCAGATCTACCGCTTTACCAAGGGCGACAGCGACCTGGCTCTGCGCTTCGACCTGACCGTGCCCCTGGCCAAATATGTGGCTCTTCACTATAACGAGCTGGCCTTCCCCTTCCGCCGCTATCAGATCAGCAAGGTCTACCGGGGCGAGCGTGCCCAGCGGGGTCGGTTCCGGGAGTTCTACCAGGCGGACATCGACATCATCGGCGACGGCAAGCTGGACATTCTGAATGAAGCGGAGATTCCCGCCATCATCTACAAGGTCTTCCGGGGCTTCGGCCTGAGCCGGTTCCAGATCCGGGTGAACAACCGGAAGATTCTCAACGGCTTCTACGCCATGCTGGGTCTGTCCGAAAAGTCCGGGGACATCATGCGTACCGTGGACAAGCTGGACAAGATCGGCACCGAAAAGGTCAAGCTGATCCTGCTGGAGGACTGCGGCCTGACCAACGATCAGGCGGACGAAATCCTTCTCTTCATCGCCATTCATGGTTCCAACGCCCAGGTTCTGGCCGCTCTGGAGGGCTACGCCGGCCGGAACGAAATGTTCGACCAGGGCCTTGCCGAGCTGAAGGCCGTCACCGTAAACCTGGCCGCCTTCGGCGTGCCGGAGGCCAACTTCGCCGTTGACCTGACCATCGCCCGGGGTCTGGATTACTACACCGGCACCGTCTACGAGACTACCCTCCTCGACCACCCGGAGATTGGCTCCGTCTGCTCCGGCGGCCGGTACGACAATCTGGCGGGCTACTATATTGAAAAGGCTCTGCCCGGCGTGGGCATTTCCATCGGCCTGACCCGGCTTTTCTACGTCCTGGACGAGCAGGGACTTCTGAACCCCGCCCTGCCCTCCGCTCCTGCGGATGTCCTTGTGCTGCCCATGACCGACAGCCCCACCGCCGCCATCGCTGTAGCCGAGACCATCCGCTCCGCCGGACTGCGGGTGCAGCTGTACGGTGAGCAGAAGAAGTTCAAGCAGAAGATGGCCTACGCCAATAAGCTGGAGGTGCCCTTCGCGGTGCTTCTGGGGGAGGACGAAATCGCCGAGGGCGTGTGTTCCGTGAAGAACATGCAGACCGGTGAACAGGTGAAGCTCTCCCCAACTGACGCCGCCGCCTATATCAAGAATGCCCTGGCCGCCACCGACTGCGCCGTCATTCTGGAAAAGTAATCATATTACGGGGTGTCATTGCGAGCCAGCGGTGCTCCGCGCAGCGAATTTGAAATAGTAATGACTGCCAGCGGCAGTCATACCTTAGTGCAGCGCACACTGGCGTTGCCCTTTCCAAGGATTCCCTCCGGTCACAATCCCCCGGTTAATGGTAATATCCCCGAATATTGATAAATGGACTGCTGCAATACTTGCAGCAGTCTATTTTTACTGTAAAAGCATCCCCAGCAGCTTTGCGTCGGTAAAAATCGGGCTGTCGTAGGCTGCGTCCAGAATCGCGTCCAGGTTCTCCGCGTCGTTTTCGATCTCCTTGGAGAACAGCTGTGCCGTTTCCCGGAAATCACCCCCCAGCAGCCGGAGAAGGACGGCGGAAATCACCATAAATTTTACCCGGCCGTACAGGTCGTAATCCGACACCGCCTGGAGCCAGTACCGATTCACCAGATACCGGAGCAGATTCTCCGTCCGTCTGTCCCAGTCTCCAGGCTCCGGCGTATGCAGACGCCGCCGCCAGGTATCGGTCAGGATTTCCAGCCCGGAGAAGAATTCCAGCACCGCCGCCGGGTCGCCGGGTCGAGCCATGGCCTTCGCCGTTTCCCAGGCCGCCGCCCGGTCAAAGGGTCGTTCCGCTTCCCCGTCCAGCTCTCCCTGAGCCTGACAGCCGTAGAGCAGCAGCAAGGCCAGTGCCTTGGAAATATCCGATTCTGCCAGAATTTCCAACGCCTTGGCACGGGTTCGTTTCAGCACCGCCATGGCCTCCCGGTCATATTCCGCCGCTTCCCCGCCGGGAACCTCCTCCGTCACATAGCCGCTTTCTCCTTCCAGAATCCATCTGGCCGCCTCTGGGCAGCTCAGCTCCAGCCCCCGCTCTGCGAAGTCCCCATAGTCGTGGGTCAGTCGGGGAAACTGGCGGCAAGTCTCGCACAGTGCCTTCTCCCCCAGCTCCGCCTGGATCCGGCACAGGCCGTCCCGCCGCCACATAGGGCACCGTCCGTCCCGGATGGTCAGATAAGCTTCCCCGTCTTCCTCCCGGAGAACAGACCGCAGATCATCCCCCAGCTTTCCCGGTAAGGCCCGGTAGCGGCAGGCCGAAGACGCGTCCACCTGCACCTGCCAGTCCTTGCAGCAGCTGTCCGGGCAGTCTCCCGCCAGGCAGCGGAAACGATCAAAATAGACAGGTTTCGTAATTTCCATGGAATGCCTCCAAAAAGAGCGCACACCCGGGGTGTGCGCTCAAGTCGTCAATTCTGATTCGGCCGGATGGTGCCCATGATGGAGGACGCGTCCTGCAGAGCCTGCTTGCCGGAGCTGACCGCCGCCTGAAGCTGGGTCAGCTGGCACATGACCTGGTCGGCCATCTGGGTAATGTCGGCGGAAATGCCGTCCACCTTGGCTGTGGTCTGGGTGAGTACGCTGTTTGCCTGGTAGTACACCAGCTCCGAACGCTCCTTGGCCTCCCGCTCGATCCGCTCCGCCCGGCGATAGGCCTCCAGCTCGTCGCTGGCCGTGGGGGACAGGGTACCCTCCGGCTGAGCCGGCTGCACCGCCGCCTGCTCCAGCTGTGCGCACCGGCTCTGAGCCGCTGCCAGCTGCCGCTCCAGATCGGCCTGACGGGCGGAAGCCTCCTCCAGCTGGGTATTCAGATTCCGGCACTTTTCCTCCAGGGATTCCACCAACAGCCGCTGACTTTCCGGGTCGGGCAGGCTCTCCAGCCGGGTACGCAGGCTCTCGTTCTCGGCGGTGAGCTGGTTGAGCTGGTTGGTGTGCTTGGTGTTGATATATTCTAAGTAATGCACCACATCCTCCCGGTTGAAGCCGTTGAAGGCGGTGCGGAAATTCTGGGAAGAAGCCATATTTTTCTCCTTTATGCAGGATTTTTCTGAATTATATCATATTCCATTCGGAAAAACAACCGTTTCGCCAAAAAGAATCCCGTCCGGAGCAAAAATTTTTCCCATTTTGTATGTGCTAAAATGAAG
>DJQM01000056.1 GCA_002437585.1 Clostridiales bacterium UBA6386
GTGTTAAGTCGATAAGCATTTTACAAAATATCAGAAGCCGATATTTCACCGAGAGAGCAACCAAAACACGTTTTGATCATAATGCGGAATTGGAGGTGAGTCCAATGGGCTAAATATTTCGTCGCATCACTAATGCGACAATTTGTGGTCAAGATATAAGAAACCCATAATACTTTAGAAAACTGGAGGATACATATGAAAAAAGTTATCACTCTCGTCCTATGCCTCGCTCTGGCATTTAGTCTCGCAACTGTATGCCATGCTGACGAAATGGAAGAAACAACGGTCGACGCAAACTACCATGTATCAACCGTGGCCCCGTGGGACAGGGTAAGCCCTCAGGGAACAAGCTCGCCTAAAGATGCGTGGAATATTCACAATAGTACATACCACTTTAAGGGATCTTCATCGGGCGCTAGACTGTATTTGAATTATCTGCTTTACGGATGCACATATTACGGTATCGTTGTGAACAACAAGTCCGCAAGCAATCGCCTGACTGTAAATCCTCACGATGCGCTGCCTGTTGCCCCTTTTACTGTAAGTCCCGGTTCGACGTGGAGATCAGCTGATAATTATGTTTTCCGGCAGCGTTCAGGAGCACCGTACGTTTGCTTTAGCTTTGACGGCCCGTCGTATTTTGACGGCTATGTTTATGAGTATATCTATCAGTAAGCATCATACCCAGTTGGCGATTTGAGGTGTCATTATGGCTATTCGTATTCTTAGGACAATGCTCCCGCTCTTTGTCATCGCGCTGTGTCTCGTGGGATGTTCGGCAAAATCAGCGGAAGAAGATGTTGTGTCGGTTTCCACCGCCGCGGAATTGACGGAAGTACGGCAGACGCAGGCTGAAGAATCCAAATCTCCTCTATCTCCTCTATCGGAAATGTCTCTGACGCTTCCTGACGGCATTTCAAGCGTAAGCGTATCGGGTTCGCAAATCGATTTTATGAGCGGCACCCAGCGGGTCGGCGGAATCCTCATACTGGAATGCGATCCGGCTATTTTCGAGGACGTTCTGGGATTTCCATCCATCTTAGAGGAAATTGTCAATGACGCGCTCGCTCCCCTGGGGCTGCCATCCGCTGAATGGACAATGAGCGGCGGCTCTAAATATGGAATAGAGGAGTACAGCCGGGGTTCGGAAACCTCCGAGTACAAGACGCACGTTCTGCGGGGAAACCAGGCCACATACGCTGTCTGGCTGGATAAGAAACAAGTGTCAGACAGTCAGGAAATTGAGATCATGACAGGGATTCATTCCGACGATATTGTTGACAGCCTGAACAGGATAACCACCGAGGATTTTATGAATGCCATTTCCAAGGAAATGGAGAAGCATACCTACCAGTTTACGGTGGATTTGCCCTCTCAGCTTCACATGGAGCAGGTCGGGGATGACGGTGCGGTGTTTTTGCAAAACGGGAATATCGTCGGCGGCTACAAGGTAATTCATTTTGAAAAGGGAATCCTTCCCAAGGTTCATGAAAACCGGGACATCGTATTGCAGCGAATTGTCGATGATCTTTCCGCACAGATTGCGCTAGATGAATACCAGGGCGAAATCATAGCGGATATGCCTATCACCCTCAGATTTACAAACCAGGGAGCGGAAAACACCCATTATCTTCTGACCTATGGGCAAATCGGTACGCAATATGATCTGTGGCTTGACTCGAAAGCGCTGGATGAGAAGACCATTGACCAAATTGTCCAAAACGCGCGTCTGGTGAAGGTATCAGATTCAGAATGAGCCATCTCATTCGAGCATCCGTGGTTACCCAAGGGGGTAAGAAATATGTGGGTTCTGTTTGCGTTTGGCTCGGCACTCTTTGCCGGGCTGACATCCATTCTCGCCAAATGCGGCATCCGGAAGACGGATTCCACCCTGGCCACCGCCATCCGCACCATCGTGGTGCTGGCCTTTTCCTGGTTGATGGTGTTTCTGGTCGGCTCCCAGAGCTAGCTGGGGAGTCTGACGGGAAAGACCCTGCTGTTTCTGGTGCTGTCTGGCCTTGCCACCGGAGCCTCCTGGCTGTGCTATTTCCGGGCACTTCAGCTGGGAAACATCAACAAGGTGGTGCCCATCGACAAATCCAGCACCATTTTAACGATCCTTCTGGCCTTCCTGTTCCTGGGGGAGCCGATCACGGCGGTGAAGGCGGTGTGCGTGGCACTCATCGGCGGAGGCACCTTCCTGATGATCGAGAAGAAGGCGGGTCAGGAGAGCAAGGGCGGAAAATGGCTGCCCTACGCCGTCGGCTCTGCGGTATTTGCCAGCCTGACCTCCATTCTGGGTAAAATCGGCATTTCCGGGGTGGAGTCCAGCCTGGGCACCGCCATCCGCACCGCCGTGGTGCTGGTCATGGCCTGGGTCATGGTGTTCGTCACCGGCAAGGGCGGCGAGCTGAAGAAAATCCCCGGCCGGGAGCTGGGCTTCATCTGCCTGTCGGGTCTTGCCACCGGCGGCTCCTGGCTGTGCTATTACAAGGCTCTCCAGGACGGCCTTGCCAGCGTGGTGGTGCCTATCGACAAGCTGAGTATTCTGGTCACTGTGGCCTTTTCCTATGTGGTCTTCCGTGAAAAACTCACCCGCCGGTCTACCCTGGGTCTGGTGCTGATCCTGGCGGGTACCCTGGGAATGCTGCTGTAGCCTTACAGAAACAAATCCGTCTCCGGGATCGCCGGAGACGGATTTTGCACGTTTTTGGGGAGAACTACGAGTCTGCCGGGGAAAGCTGAGTGCCGTCGGGGAGAAGCACATGATCCACCTGGGAGAGGTCAATCGGTTCCGCGTTCCGCTCCCCCAGCAGCTCGATCCGGGTGCCGTCCTTCAGAACCGCGTAGGTGAAGTGTCCGCTCCACACATAAAAGTCCGCGTAGGGCAGGCGATCACCGGCCTCGGTCTGGGATGAGGAATCCCAGAGGATGGCACTGCTGAATTTGCGCAGCCGGAAGGACGAAACCGGGAATTCCTCCACCACGTCCGTTCCGTCCGCCAGCCAGCCGGTGGAGGCCTTCAAGGTGACCGGCTCGGACAGCAGCTCCAGCTCCCGGTAGTCGGTGTTGGTTTCGTCGAAGGTGACGGAAAAATGCCAGTCCCCTTCGGTCAGAATCCGGGCGGATTCCTGCCATCGATCTACATACAGGTCGGTAACGCTCAGCTCCCAGACAGAGCCAAGCTCGTAGGGTCGCTGGCCGTCCCGGAAGGTCACAAAGTATTCCTCCAGCAGGTCCACGGTGTTGGAAAGACCGTCGCCGTCCGAAACCACACCGGAAGTCCTGCCGCCGCCGCGGAATTGCCGGTCGGAGGTTGTAAAGGAATCCCAGCCGAAGCTCAGAGCCAGCCCTTCCAGGTCTACGTCCTCCGGGGCGGTGAGGCTGAGCAGAATCCGGGCAACGTACCCGTCGGTTTCCACGGATTTCACGGCCAGGGTGTAGCCGTTCTGAGTGGCATCGGCGGGAATGGCTGCCTGGGCTTCCACGTCCGCCTGGGCGGGAATCCTGGGCTGGATGGCAAAATCGATGGCATCCGCTGCCAGCTCCAGCTGCCGGTCGGTCATGGGCTTTCGCTCCACGGAAACCACTCCGCCCGCGTCGCTGTAAAATTCCGGATTCACGTCCAGCTGGAGGGTCATCAGGGCCTGACCCCGGTTGCAGAGAATGTAGCCCCGCTCCCGGCTGGGGGAGCGAAGGAGCAGCACCTGGCTTCCGGCGGCGGTGGTGTAGTTCCGCTCCGTCCAGGTTCCGTCGTCCACCAGGGTCACAAAGTCCCGGCTGAAGCTATCCCAGAAGCCCTCGGGCAGGGTGCCCGCCTTGCCCATTTCCTCGCCCTGGGCGGTGTATTCGGTTTTGAAGGCGTAAAAATCCGCGCAGGCCCGGTAGGTCTTAGAACCCTCCAGCCCCGCCAGGGATAATGTGGTGGTGCTGACGGTATGCCCGCTTCCCAGCACTGGGGCAGAAAATAGCCCAGGATCGCTCACTCCTGGCGGGGCAGCCGGCCGAACCTGAGCACCTGTTTCAAGTACCCGCAGACGATTGATTCAGCGGTTCCTTAACCAATGTCATTCTGTCTTGCTGTCCACAAGCCCTCCGGGCGGAGCCTATCGGGCAATAAAAAATTGCTTCGAAGCATAACGCATCGAAGCAATCTTGGTGCCGGTGGCGGGGATCGAACCCGCACGGGGGATTAGCCCAATGGATTTTGAGTTTTGCACGCTATCTGGAACTGGGTGTACTTTAGTGGATTATATCGGTTTCTGTTTATCCACGAACAAGACTAAATTCCTATTTTATTATTCAAAAATGTTCTGAAAATAGCGAATAAAACTGAGAATCCGTCAAATGCCCTTCGATGTAATTTTACCCAAAAATCGCTTCAAAAAAGTTGCTTGGAGGGATGTTGGAGGGATATGACAAAGAACACCATAATTCGTCTTTCAGCCACACCTGTCATTGACAAGAGATAAGAAAGGCTGATGGAACATGAGTGACAGAGAAAAATATCGTCAGAAATTCGCAAGCTATCCCGATCTTGTTAATCTCATTCAATTTCGTGTGATGTTAGGCGGTATTGCAGACAGCACGGCAAGAAAGCTAATGAGAGAAAACCGTGTAAAGCACTATTATATTAGGGCAACGTATCTAATCCCGAAAGAGTGGGTGATAGACTACCTTCTCAGCACCCACTATGCCAGATATCGTCAGAAATTGAAGGTTCATGTTTGAAATAACCCTACGGTAATAAACAAAATACCAATGCCATCCGATCACAATATTCTCATTCAAAGATTGAACTACAGTCGAAAACTGGTTTAGAAAAAGGGCGTTCTTCATTTGAACGCCCTTTTTCTATGCCAATTTTTGGAAAGGAGGTTAAGACTATTCCAAACGAAAAGCCAGAAACCGTAGGTGAAGTATACCGCATCCCCATAGGGCAACTTCATCCACACCCGGAGAATCCCTATGGCATAAGGGATGATCCCGATATGCTTGAGCTTACGGAGAGCGTCAGGAAGTTTGGCGTACTCTGTCCGGCCATCGCCCGCCCCCAACAGGGCGGAGGCTATGAGCTGATTGCAGGGCACCGCCGAAAGGAAGCCTGTGAGCGGGCAGGCTTGGATTCCATGCCGGTGATCGTGATGAATCTCGATGACAACGACACCATCATCCAGCTTGTTGACAGCAACATCCAGCGTGAAAACATTCTTCCCTCTGAACGGGCAAAAGCCTATAAACTCCGCATGGAAGCCATCAAAAAGAAGGCCGGAAGACCCCAAAAGGAGGAAAATCAAAATTCGCCGAAAATTTCGGCGAATTTCCGAAGTGATGATTCCATCGGAGGATTGGCTGGTGTCAGCGGCGATACGATTCGCAATTATATCTCCCTGACAAATCTGATCCCCGAACTAATGGAAATGGTGGATGAAAAGAAAATCACACTCAGCCCTGCCTATCAGATTGCCGCACTCCCCCAGGAAAGTCAGGATCTGCTCCTTGATACCATCGAAAGTGAGCAGGCAACGCCCTCTCTATCCCAGGCGCAGCGTATTCGTAAGCTGAGCCAAAGTGGGAAGCTCGACGAGGATTCCATGCTCCAGATTATGATGGAGCAGAAAAAGCCGGAAAGGAATGACATTACCCTGTCCGGCGAGAAACTTCGCAAGTATTTCCCACGATCCTACTCCCCCCAAAAAATTGAAGAAACCATCTTCAAACTGTTGGATGCCTGGATGCGCAAGCGCCAGCGGGATAACAGCAGATGACAATTCCATATTCCCCCAACCTGACAAGCCCCCTTGTCAGGTTTTTTCATTTCCAAGCAAAGGAGACAACACCCTGCATTGTATATCCGAAACTACACCTATTCTGCCGAGGATGTGGATTGCAAGTTCTGCACAGAAGTTGTCGGACGAAAGGAATGCCGTCAGGAAGTCTGCCCCTATTATGCGGAACGGATCGAAGCCGGTGTCATTTCCTACGCAGAAGCAGTTCTTTCGCTGATTCCATCCACAAGCAGTATCCGAAACCGTCTGCCCGGATTGATTCACAGTTTTCCCGGCTCCCTCTGGGCAGGCGAAAAGCACAAAACCAGAATGGAGGTCTTTAACAACCGTCTGGGCTACATCAAAAGCAGAAACACACCCAGCTATTACGCAGTCCTGTACCTTCTGACCTCCAATGATGCCCTATACCGGCGGACAGCCAACTGCTTTTTCCACGGCGGCATTGATTTTTCCTATGCCGTTCTTCGCGGCATTTCTCCGCACAACTATGCCCTGTTCTGTGCTGCCAAGGGGCTGCGCCATGCCGAAGGCGTAACAGAATCAGAGCTAGCTGACCCTATGACAATCGACGAGGAAGCGTTCCGCTTGATTATGAATGCCCTGCTGATTGCCAAGTACGGCACCGCCGCATTCAATTTGAAAGGAGACATATCCCATGAGCCGTGATTTTGGGGTTACCGACGGTCATTCCCTCTATTCCCTCCATCGCTACCGCAGCGATGTTCGCCACATGGTCATCTTCGATGATCTGGTGGAAAAAGAACACCACCGGATTCGACTCTTCATTTCCGAGCCGATCTACGAACTGATCTGTCAGGCTGAAACCAACGGTCTGCTTCGGATTGTTCACCATGAAGAAATCGTTGAGGGCTGTTCCGAGCCGGATTTCCCCCGGCGCAGAAAGCATAAGCACAAATAATCAATGACAAGGAGGTTTTTTCCATGAACAAAATTGGAAGGCTGCATGAAAGCATTCGTGCCCTCTTTCGCAGTGAGGGTGAGAAATTCTGCTACACTCCCGGTGAGATTGAACGGCTGGTATGCAGCCTGAATTATAAGCGGATGTACAGCGTCCTGTGCGACACGGCGGAACCCGTCTATGTCTGCTGCGCCGGGGGCGGTATCTGTGATTCCCACCAGTATCACAGCACCAAGCTGTTCCCGGCAAACGCAACGCTGATTTGGAGCGACGAGGGGGAACCGCTGGGTAACGATAATATCTCCACCTCCTACTCCAACGAGCTTTGGCTGCTGGAGGATATGACCATCGCCGTTGCTTCCTGCTTCCGTGTTCTCAATTCCGCCACCAGCTATATCACCGAATACCGGGAATACGGCTTGCTTTTATCCGTACCTTAGTATTCTGGCAGACCATAGATCGCAGTTCTGTAATATCTCCTGTGGCAAATAAGTGTCCCTTGTTCATAAGACCGTATGTCGTACAGATTTCCTGCGCATACCGAAGCTGATGCGTACAGAGGAATACTGTGATTCCTTCGGCAGCCTGCTCCTGAATCAGAGAATTTACATTCTGAGCGCTTTCTGGGTCAAGGCCAGAGGTCGGCTCATCCAGAAACAAAATCTGCGGACGGTGAAGTAATGCTCTGGCCAAAGAAAGCCGCTGGCGCATACCGGTAGAATAAGTGGCCAATTTGCGATCCACCACATCTGCCAGTTCCAGTCGTTGTAGGAGCAGTTTTGCTCTATCTGCACATTCTGAACGGCTCATGCCAAAAAGAGTGCCGTAAAATTGCAGATTCTCCAAAGCTGTCATGTGATCGTACATTTGGGCATGTTCTGTTACTACGCCGACCTTTTTATGCAGCTGCTCCGGGTTTTGGGTGGGATCAATCCCCAGAACCTGACATTTTCCGCCTGATGGGGTCAGCATACCGCAAAGCAGTTTCACGGTCGTGGTTTTTCCCGCTCCGTTTGGCCCTAAGAATCCGAAGATTTCTCCCTGATTCAATGAGAACCTGATTCCGTCAACCGCAACGGTTCCTCCGGAAAAGGTTTTTGATAATGCTTCTACGGTAATTGCTTTCATCTCATATTTCCCTCTATACGGTCGTCTGCTTCGTTCAGTTCGAGATTCATCAGGTCAAAATCGACATATTCTCCATTGATTTCGAAAAAATGGGGAAACGTACACAGCTTCCGAAAGCCGTACTTTTCATACAGATGGATGGCGCGGGCATTGCTGCTGCGCACTTCAAGATTTAACTGCTCAAAGCCGTTCTCCTTGGCAAA
>DJQM01000011.1:0-5133 GCA_002437585.1 Clostridiales bacterium UBA6386
GATCCCTCCGGGGGCAAGGTTCTTGTCCCGGCAAGAACCTTGAGAAGAAGCCGGCTCAAGGGGCACTGCCGAAAAGCCGCCCCCTTGAGAATCCCCCGGCCGCACCGCCGGAACTGCGTCAAAATATTTCGGATTGCTATGGGCTGTTTATTGGAGACATTCGGAGGGAACGAGGGCTGTAGTTGTTTTTTGAGGGATTTTCTGGCAGTGCCGCACAATTGTGCGGCACTGTCCTTGTGTATTCTATACAAAAAAGGCGAAACCAGATTGCTGGAATCTGTGGTGTTTTTCTCGTTGACAAATGTCCTCACCTGAGATACAATACACCCAAGCAAACCGAAGGAGGTACCGCGTATGAAGACCCGCAATGAACTGAATCTGCACGCGCTGTGCCCCGTCGCCCGAATTCGCGGCCTGCGGAACGCTGCCCATGCGGCAGGGTTTGTGTGCCTGCTGCCTGTACGAATTATTATGTCACGGGCGTAACCGGATTTTCCGTATGTATGGAGAAGCGGCTGCGCAAAAATGCGTAACCGCTTTTTTATAGTTTTATCTTATCAAAAGGAGAAAACGAAAATGAAAAAGTATCTTGCTCTCGCCATGGCCTTTGTCCTGGTAGCAGCCTGCTTCGCCGGCTGCGGCAACTCCTCTGCGGGAACCGCGACCACGGCTCCCGCTGCCCCCGCCGGTGACGCGGCTTCCGCCGGTACCGGCACTGTGAAGATCGGCATGTCCGGCCCTCTGACCGGCAGTGCCTCCGCCTACGGCCTGGCAGTCCGTGCCGGCATGGAAGTGGCTGTTGAGGAAATCAACGCCAAGGGCGGCCTGCAGATCGACTTCAAGGCCGAGGATGACGAGGCCGACGGCGAGAAGGCCGTTTCCGCCTACAACGCTCTGAAGGACTGGGGCATGCAGGTCATGGCCGGCCAGGTCACAACCGGTTCCGCGCTGGCCGTGGCTCCCGAGTCCGTCGCCGACAACATGTTCAACCTGACCCCCTCCGCCTCCGCCGAGGATCTGGCTCTGGCCGGCCCCAACATCTTCCAGATGTGCTTCACCGATCCTAACCAGGGTGCTTCCGCCGCCGAACTGGTTTCCACCAAGTTCGCCGGTTCCAAGGTCGGCATCATCTACGACTCCTCCGACGACTACTCCTCCGGCCTGTACAAGGGCTTCAGCGAGAAGGCTGCCGAGCTGGGCGTTGAGATCGTGGCCACCACTTCCTTCACCGCCGACAACAAGGCTGACCTGTCCACCCAGGTGACCCAGTGCAAGGATGCCGGTGCCGACCTGGTGTTCCTGCCCATCTACTACACCGAGGCTTCTCAGATTCTGTCCTACGCCAATAAAATCGGTTACGCGCCCAAGTTCTTCGGCTGCGACGGCATGGACGGCATTCTGACCGTGGAAGGCTTCGATACCTCCCTGGCCGAGGGCCTGGTTCTGATGACCCCCTTCGATGCCAACGCTTCCGACGAGGCTACCCAGTCCTTCGTCGCCAAGTTCAAGGAGAAGATGGATGGCCTGGTGCCCAACCAGTTCGCCGCTGACGGCTATGACGTAATCTACGCGCTGTACACCGCCATGGAGAAGGCCGGAATTACCGGCACGGAATCCGCTTCTGACATCTGCACCAAGCTGGAAGAGCAGTTTGCGACTCTGACCGTGGACGGCCTGACCGGCACCGGTATGCACTGGGATGCCAACGGCATGATCTCCAAGTCTCCTGCCGCTGTGGTCATCGAGAACGGCGTTTACGTTTCCCTGGCCTGATCCCGAATCCCACAGGGGATGGGAGACCTTTGGTCTCTCATCCCCTGAAGGGGTTTATTGGCAAGCGTTTTATCGGCAGTCTGTGAAAACGCCGGAGAATCTCTGACGCTTTCACAGGCTGTTGAGAAATAAGAAAGAGAGGGCTATTCATGAAAATCATTCAGTATCTGATCAACGGCGTCAGCATCGGCTCCGTGTATGCCATCATTGCCCTGGGCTACACCATGGTTTACGGAATCGCCAAGATGCTGAACTTCGCCCATGGTGACGTGATCATGGTGGGCGCGTACATTTCCTTCTGCGTTACCAATTATCTGGGGCTTCCGGTGGCGGTGTCCATCCTGGCGGCCATGGCGGTATGCACCGTTTTGGGTGTTCTCATTGAGGGTCTTGCCTATAAGCCCCTGCGGGGCACGCCCAGCCTTGCGGTGCTGATCACGGCCATCGGTGTCAGCTACTTCCTGCAGAACGCAGCCCAGCTGATCTGGTCCTCCAGCCCCAAGAATTTCACCTCCATCGTAACCTTCGAGCCACTGCGGCTGGCTGGCGGTCAGCTGGTGGTCACGGGTGAGGTGATCTACACCATCGCCGCTTCCGCCCTGATTATGATCGGACTGACCTGGTTCACCACCAGAACCCGAACCGGCAAGGCCATGCGGGCGGTTTCTGAGGATCGGGACGCGGCGCAGCTCATGGGCATCAACGTCAACCAGACCATTTCCATGACCTTTGCCATCGGCTCCGCCCTGGCTGCCATCGCCGGCGTGCTGCTGTGCTCCACGGTGCCAACGCTCCAGCCTACCACCGGTTCCATGCCCGGCATCCGGGCCTTCACCGCCGCCGTCTTCGGCGGCATCGGCTCCATTCCCGGAGCCATGCTGGGCGGCATTTTGCTGGGTATTATCGAGACCTTCAGCAAGGCTTACTTAAGTCCCCAGTTCAGCGATGCCATCGTGTTCGCCGTGCTGATCGTCATCCTGCTGGTGAAGCCTGCCGGACTGCTGGGCAAGCAGGTTCAGGAGAAGGTGTGAGGTGGTTATGATGAAAAAGAAACTGACAAAAGAGAAAATCATGGGAGCCTCCACCTACATTCTGGTGACGGTGGCATTCCTGATCCTCCAGCTTCTCATGAACCAGGGCAAGCTGAGCAGTACCACCAAGGGCTTCCTGGTGCCCGCCTGCGCCTACATCGTGCTGGCGGTTTCCCTGAACCTGCTGGTGGGCATCTGCGGCGAGCTGAGTCTGGGTCACGCCGGCTTCATGGGCATCGGTGCCTTCTCCGGCGTGATTGTCACCGCGCTGCTGGCACAGGCCGTGCCAAACGGAATCCTCCGGCTGGTGATCGCCATGCTGGTAGGCGGCGTGCTGGCGGGGGCTGTCGGATTCCTCATCGGCATTCCTGTCCTCCGGCTCCGGGGCGACTACCTGGCAATTGTTACCCTGGCCTTCGGCGAGATCATGAAGAACATTTTCGGCAACCTTTACCTGGGCGTGGATGAAGCGGGACTCCACGCTACCATGAGCTCCGCCGGCCTGACCCTGGGCGAGGGCGGCACCATGATTATCTCCGGCCCCAGAGGTGCCACCGGCATTACCAAGCTTTCCACCTTTGCCGTTGGCTTTGTGCTGATCCTCTTCACCCTGTTTGTGGTGCAGAACCTCATTAACTCCCGGGAGGGTCGGGCCATCAAGGCCGTCCGGGACAACCGGATCGCCGCCGAGTCCGTGGGCATCAACGTCACCGCCTTCCGGATGAAGGCCTTCGTGGTCTCCGCGTTCCTGGCAGGCATGGCCGGTGCTCTGTACGCCATGAACTATGGCTCCATTACGGCTACCAAGTTCAACTTCAATACCTCCATCAACATTCTGGTCTTCGTGGTGCTGGGCGGCATGGGCAACATCCTGGGCTCCATCATTTCCGCCACGGTGCTTTACATCCTGCCGGAGGCCATGCGTGGCCTGCAGGACTACCGGATGATCCTCTATGCCGTGGTTCTGATCCTCGTCATGCTCTTTACCTGGTCTCCCAAGGTCAAGGACACCATGTCCGTGATATCCGACAAGATTTCCGGTATGTGCAAGAAGAAGGAGGCGGGAAGCCATGAATGACTATTCCAAGAAGATTCTGAAAGTGCCCACCGTGACCTTCGTCCGGGAGCAGGATCAGGGCAAGCAGCCCGTTCTGGACGTGCGGAACCTGGGCATTGACTTCGGCGGCCTGACCGCCGTGGATAATTTCAACATCACCATCGGCCCCACCGAGATTTCCGGTCTGATCGGCCCCAACGGCGCGGGCAAGACCACCATTTTCAATCTGCTCACCGGCGTCTATCAGCCCACCCGGGGCTCGGTTCTCGTCAATGGCATTGACATCAAGGGTATGCCGGTGTACAAGGTCAACAAGCTGGGCATCGCCCGTACCTTCCAGAACATCCGCTTGTTCACGGACATGACGGTTCTGGACAACGTAAAGGTGGGTCTGCATAACTCCATGAAGTGTCCCTTTATTTCCAGCGTTCTCCACCTGCCAGGCTACTTCAAGGCGGAGAAGCTGGCAAATGAGAAGGCCATGGAGCTGCTGGATTTCATGGGTCTTGCCGAGCACGCCAACGAAAAGGCGGGGAGCCTGCCCTACGGTGTCCAGCGTCGGCTGGAGATCGTCCGGGCTCTGGCGACCAATCCCTCGATCATCCTGCTGGACGAGCCTGCCGCGGGCATGAACCCCAGCGAGACCGCCGAGCTGATGCACCAGATCCGCCGGATCCGGGACGCGTTCCATGTGGCGATTTTCCTCATTGAGCACGACATGAACCTGGTGATGAACGTCTGCGAGGCCATCGCCGTGGTGAACTACGGCCGGATCATCGCCAAGGGCACCCCAGAGGAGATTCAGGCCAATCCCGCGGTCATCGAAGCCTACCTGGGCAAGGAGGAGAAAAATGCAGATGCTGAAAATTGAGGACATGCACGTCTATTACGGTGCCATCCACGCGGTGAAGGGGGTCTCCTTTGAGGTGGGCGAGGGCGAGATTGTGGCTCTGATCGGTGCCAACGGCGCGGGCAAATCCACCATTCTGAAAACCGTTTCCGGCCTGATGCACCCCCGTAGCGGCTCCATCCATTTCCGCGGTCAGGACATCACCCATGCCGAGGCCTACAAGCTTCTGCGTACCGGCCTGGCCCACGTCCCCGAGGGACGGCGGATTTTCCAGCAGATGACCGTTCAGGAAAACCTGGAAATGGGTGCCTACATCAATAAAGAGGTATCTGCCCAGGATCTGGAAATGGTTTTCAACTACTTCCCCCGGCTGAAGGAGCGGCGCAAGCAGATCGCGGGCACCCTCTCCGGCGGCGAGCAGC
>DJQM01000011.1:5156-11755 GCA_002437585.1 Clostridiales bacterium UBA6386
AGCAGATGCTGGCCATGTCCCGGGCTTTGATGTCCCACCCCAAGCTGATGATGCTGGACGAGCCTTCCATGGGACTGGCGCCCATTCTGGTTGACCAGATTTTCGACATTATCAAGGAGCTGCACAAGGCGGGCACCACCATTCTGCTGGTGGAGCAGAACGCCCGGAAGGCTCTGCAGATCGCCGACCGTGCCTACGTTCTGGAAACCGGCACCATCACCCTCAGCGGCACCGGCGCGGAGCTGGCCAGCTCTGACGCGGTGAAGAAGGCCTACCTTGGCGGCTGAGACCGGAACGCTTCCCAGACAACAATTTCACACCCCCTGCATAGGGTAAATGCGGGGGGTGTCTTTTTATGTGCCGGGAAAAGCGCCTGTACATTTGCCGAACGTCGGACGACAATCCTTCCCTCATGGAAACAGAAAGTCTATAAAGAATATCATGCTGCGGTTATACCTGCCCGGAGAGCTGCTGCTTGACGCTCGCGATAAACAGCCTTGCGATTTTTGGCAGATAAGTGTCTTTGCGATAAACCGCTCCCAGCTCCCATATCAAATCGGGAGAATCTACCGTGAAATAGGTGACTTCCCCCGGGTGAAGACAGACCTTGGCACCCTCTTCCGGCACAAAGGCGCAGCCCATTCCCCTGGCAGCCAGGTTGATGGCAGTGGTCAGATTTCCGGTTTCCAGCAGGATATCCGGCTCCAGCTGATGCCGGTTCAGCGCATAGGTGATTTCATGGGTCAGATTTTGCCCGGGCTTGGTCAGAATCAGAGGCATATGATTGAGCATGTCCAGGGGAGCCACCGGACGGCCACCCAGCACCCGGCAATCCTGAAGCAGGGACTGGGTATAGGGGTGCTGGGTGGGGGCGGCCAGGAGGATCCGCTCTTGACAGAGGATTTCGCAGGTCAGTTTGTCATAGTGGAGTGTATGGGGAAGATTCAGAACGGCAATGTCAATCTTGCCGCTCATCAGCGCGGATTCCAGCTGGGAAGCCCGCCCCTCCAGCAGCTCCAGATGAATGCCCGGATAGGCCTTGTGGAAGGCGGGGAAGATATCCGGCAGCAGACAGGCTCCCCGCCAGAAAGCAACCCCCAGCCGCAGCCGTCCGCCGGTTTGCTGCTGAATATCCCGGAATTCCTTCTGAACATTCTCATCCAGCTGCTTGACTTTTTTTACATAATTGTAATATCGCTGCCCAATGTAAGTCAGCTTCAGAGGAGAGGACTTGTGGTCAAACAGCTCGACGCCCAGACTGCTTTCCAGACGCTTCAGGTACTGGCTCAGAGAGGGCTGGGAGACGTATAGCTGCTCGGCGGCTTTGGTAAGACTGCCGGAGTCGGCGATGGTCAGAAAGTACTCGTAGTTCCGGAAAATCATGGATTTCACTCCTTCGGATTATAACATAGACATTATATTCTGCATTATAGCATTTGTCTTTGACGAATGCAAGCCTATTTGCTAAAATGAACAGCACGAAGGCAAGCTTGCACGAGAAAATTATACAAATATTACAGAAATTCTCCTTTGAACCTGACGACGGTCCGGCAAGAGAGAGACAAGACATCTACTAGGAGGAAAATCAATGAGTCCAGCGATTATAACATTAACCGTACTGTTCGTGATGGTCTTCTTCTTTGTCACAGACAAGCTGCCCGCAGCTCTGGTATCCATGTTGGGCGGCAGCGTTCTGGTGATTTGCGGCATCATCGAACCGGCAAAGCTCTTCTCCGCCTTTTCCGGAAGCACCATCGTTCTGGTTGCGGCCATGATGGTTGTGGGTTCCGCGCTGTTCCATACCGGCATCGCCTCCAAAATGGCGGATGTGCTGGTCAAGGTAACCGGTACTTCCGAAAATGGCATCATGATTGCTTTCATGTTAGTGGCGGCGATCATCTCTTCCATTTGCAGCGGCGTCGCAGTGGTAGCCATGCTGCTTCCCATCGTCATCAGCGTCAGCAAGCGAGCCGGAGTTTCTGTCTCCCGGCAGCTGATTCCCATGTCCTTTGCCGCCAGCTTTGGGTGCAATCTGACCCTGATGGGAGCCGCCAGCAATGTGGTTGTCAACGGCGCACTGGAGGAGCTTGGCGTATCGACCATGACCTTCTTCGAGCTGGGTAAGGTTGGTCTGCCCATTACCATTGCCGGCATCGCCTTTTTCCTGACCATCGGGAAAAAGTTTCTGACGCCCGGCGAGACTGCCGATCAGGAATACCTGGAAGAGTACATGGGAAATACCAAGGCGGTTGTGTTCAACAAGGGAAAAGCTACCTTATGCCTGGTGATTATGGCGGTTCTCATGGTGGTCATGGCTGCTGGATTCGACTGGCTGCCCATGTATCTGGCCGCTGCCTTCGGTGCCTTTATTCTGGTGCTTTCCGGCTGCATCAAGCAGAACGACGCCTACAAGGCCATTGACCTGTCCACCTTGTTCATCGTTGCTGGCATGAGCGCGGTTTCCGCCGGCATGAGCAGCAGCGGTGCCGGTGCGTTGATTGCTGACAGCGCGGTGATGCTGCTGGGGGCCAATCCCAATAAGATTCTGGTTCTGGGTCTTATCATGGTTCTTGTGACGCTGCTGACCAACGCCATGATGAATACCTCCTGCGCCCTGCTGGTAACGCCACTGCTGATTCCCGTGGTGCAGGCCTTCGGAATGAATACCACTGCTGTTGCCGTGGCCATCTGCGTAGCCGCCTCTTCTCCCTTCCTGTCCCCGGTGGGCAGCGGAACCAATACCCTGATCGTGCGTCCCGGCAATCTGAAGTTCATGGACTTCTTCCGCCCCGGTCTGGGCCTGACGGCTGTCATTCTGGCCGTTTCCCTGATTTTCATCCCAATTTTCTGGCCGCTGTAAAAAAGGAGACTCTCAAAATGAAAGCAATTGTAGTGGATAAAGACTACGGCAGCGTGACAGCCGAGGAACTGGAGCGGGTTCGCGGCGCCTATGCCGCCGCCGGAATCCGGCTGGAGCTGCTGGATTACCAGGTTATTGCCGCCCAGCAGAAAGAGCCTACGGAGGCGGAAATCATCGCCGGCTGCCAGGACGCCCAGATCATCCTGGCCACTGGGAATCCTCCCGTGACCCGCAGGGTGATGGAAGCACTGCCCGGACTGAAGTTCGTGCAGCGGTTCGGTGCCGGCGTCAACAGCATTGACCTGGACGCCGCGGCGGAACACGATGTAATCGTGCTGAATCTCCCTGGATTCTGCGCCAAGGAACTGGCGGATGTGGCTACGGCTATGATTATGGGGCTGATCCGCAACACCGCCTACTATGACCGGGAGGTCCGGAAGGGCAACTGGCCCAAGTGCAAGTATCTGCTGCCTCCGGATGTCCGGGAGCTGACCCTGGGTCTCTACGGCTTCGGTCTGGCAGGTCGGTGCCTGCATGACATCTTCCATGGGGGATTTGGCACGAAAATCATCGCCTGCGATCCCTATGTAACTGAAGCTGTCAAGGCACAGTATTCCCATGTGGAGTTTGTCGGTTTTGAGGAACTGGTGGTGTGCGCGGACATTATTTCCATCCATGTGAACCTGACCCCGGAGACGACCCATGTGTTCAACAAGGAGACCTTCCGGAAAATGAAGAACACGGCGATGATTATCAATACCAGCCGCGGCCCGGTTATCGACAATATGGATTTGGCCTGGGCACTGGAAACCGGAGAAATCCGCTATGCCGGCCTGGATACGGTAGAGCAGGAGCCACTGCCGGAGGATCATCCCTTCAAAAAGCTGGATAATATCATCGTAAATCCCCACTGCGGCAGCTATGGCGTGGGGAGCAAGAAGACCCAGATCAACATGGTCTGCCAGCTGATCCCTGACGCTGTGACAAAGGGAACGCTGCCAAGCCGCTGTGTGGCGGATAAGGCTGTGCTGAAAAAGAATGTCGGCTATCAATTTACCTGAGGAGGAATGACAGATGTCTGTAGGATGCAGGATTATCAAGGATTTTCAGCGCCCGGAAAAGGAACTGGTGGAGCTGTTCCGGAATATGCCCGTAGCGAATATTGACGACAATATGAACCGCGTGGCGGCGGTGGACGCAAGCATTGAGCCGGTCGGGTACAAGGGTCAGCTGCTGGGTACCGCCTTTACCGTGCGGGTGCCCCAGGGAGATAACCTGATGTTTCACGCGGCCATGGATCTGGCAAAGCCCGGCGATGTGATTGTCATTGACGCCGGGGGCTTTACGGATCGGGCCATCTTCGGGGAGCTGATGGCGACCTACTGCAAGAGCCGCGGAGTCAAGGGCATTGTCTGCGATGGCGCAATCCGGGATCGGGGAGGCCTGGCGGCCATGGAAGACTTCCACGTTTATGCCAAGGGTGCCAATCCCAATGGCCCTTATAAAAACGGACCCGGCGAAATCAACGTGCCGGTGGTCATTGGCGGAAAGCTGGTCTTCCCCGGGGACATTGTGGTCGGAGACGACGACGGCGTTCTGTTCATCCGCCCTCAGGAGGCGGCCGCTCTGGCGAAAGCTACAGAGGCCGTGGAAAAGAAGGAAGCGGCGATCATGGAGCACATTCTGAAGGACGGAACCTATATTCGCCCCTGGGTTGATGAAAAGCTGCGGGAGATTGGCTGCGAAATCATTGACTCAGGAATCTGAGCTTTCCCTCGGAAGTATTTCCGCACAACAATTACACACCCCCTGCATAGGGTAAATGCAGGGGGTGTCTTTTTATGTGCCGGAAAAATCATCTGCGGGGCTGCTGCCTGATCTGCTTCGGCCTGGGGCTGATCCTGGGGCACTGTCTGGAGAGCTGGCTGCTTTGCTGCTGCGGCGGCCTGTGTCTGATGGCACTTGGCTGCTGCGTGACGAAACGTCGATAGAAATTCGGACAGCTTGGTCATATTCTTGTCCCCGCGGGAATAGACTATAGTGCAAGTCTAATTGGGATGAGGAGTGAACCGAAGTGGAAGTGACATTTCAGAATCAGGGCTGCCCCTGCCTGAAGCCGGTTTTGCGCCAGGTACGAAACGCGGAGCAGTCCCAGGAGATCAGGCTCACCGAGGGAATGCCGGATGTGGGACGCATTCTGACGGCCTGGGGTCAGCCCATCCTGCGCAGTAAGGAGTGGGGAAGCGACGGCCTGTCCGTTACCGGCGGGATGATGGTCTGGGTGCTGTACGCCCCGGAGGACGGAAGCGGTGAGCGGTGCCTGGACGGCTGGATTCCCTTCCAGCTGAACTTCGAGCTGCCGGAGGAGCTGCCTGAGGGAAAGATCAACCTGGGGATGCTGCCCCGGGCGGTGGAGGCCAGGAGTATTTCGCCTCGGAAGATCCAGGTTCGTGCCAGCGTGAGCCTGATGTGTCAGGCCTTCGTGCCCATGGAAATTCCTGTGGCTCAGCCGCAGAATTTGCCGCAGGACGTGGAGCTGCTGCGAAATACCTATCCCCTCCGGCTCTGGAAGGAGGCGGGGGAAAAGGCATTTACTCAGGAGGAGACCCTGAACCTGCCGGATTCCGCGCCGGTGCCGGAGGAACTGATCTGCTACTGGGCGGATGCCCGTGTGACCGACCGGAAGGTGCTGTCCGGGAAGCTGGTCTTCCGGGGGAGCACGGCGGTGCGTCTGTGCTACCGCTGCCGGGAGGGTCAGCTCCACAGCTGGGATTTTGACCTGCCCTTTTCTCAGTACGCGGAGCTGGTGGGGGAGTACGGCTCGGATGCCCAGGCGGAATTCACCCTGTGTCCTACGGCTCTGGAGCTGGAGCTGGACGGGGATGGCCGGATGAATCTGAAGTGCGGCATTGCCGCTCAGTATGTGCTGTCCGATCGGGAGCAGCTGGAGCTGACCCAGGATGCCTACAGCCCCGGCCGGGAGCTGCAGATTCAGATGAGTACGCTGGAGCTGCCGGTGACCCTGGACAGCCGCCGGGAGAACCTCTTTGCCGAGCAGACCATGCCGGGGGAGAGCAGCCTGGTGGTGGACAGCCGGTTCCTGCCGGAATATCCCAGACAGCGGCGGGAGGGGGAGAGACCGGTGCTGGAGCAGACCGGCACCTTCCAGACCCTGTACTACGGGGAGGACGGAGCCTTGCGCGCAGGTGCCGCCCGCTGGGAGGGAAGCCTTCCGGTGACCGCGGATGAAAACGTGGATATCTGGGCGGTGCCGGTGCCCGGCACTTCCCAGGCGGCCATTGGGGGCAGCGGCATTACCCTGAAGGCGGAGCTTCCCATGGAGTTGACGGCGGCCACGGTGGAGCGGATGAGCGTAGTGACGGGACTGACCCTGGGAGAACCCCGGAAGGGGGAGGCAGGCCGACCCTCGCTGATCCTCTGCCGGGTCGGAGAGCGAAGCCTTTGGGATATGGCCAAGGCATCAGGCTCCACAGTGGCCTCCATCCGGGAGGCCAACGACCTGCAGGGAGAGCCTGCCCCGGGTCAGATGCTCTTGATTCCGATTCTCTAAGGAAGCCCCTGATTCAAAAGAAAAGCGACGTGTCAAAAAAGTCCGAAAGATACGTTGTCATTGCGAACCATCCCGCAGGATGGTGTGGCAATCCCCCGGCTGAACGTAGAAGCTATCGATTTAGGAATCAAGATGTTTGAAAATCTGGGGGATTGCCACACCAGTGAC
>DJQM01000011.1:11771-32979 GCA_002437585.1 Clostridiales bacterium UBA6386
CACTGGTTCGCAATGACATGGTCTTTCGATAGCTCAACCCAAAAAGAAACGCCGCACCGGGGGAGAACCGGTGCGGCGTTTGACAGCCTGGTCGCATTGTGTTTGGGGATAGGGCCGTCTCTGACAGCATACCCCAGAGGAAGGGTCGAAGGCAATCGAATCCTGCCGAATTTATTCTTCTTCCGAATCTTTCAGGGCAATTTCATAGACCGCGTTTTTGGAAAGCCCCAGCTCCTTGGCGGTCTGCTTTACCGCGTCCTTCCGGGAAAGCCCCTGGGCGATCAATTCCGCCAGCCGGGCGGCGGCATCGGTCTGGGAAGGGGTCTGCTTTTCTTCCGGTTTGGCCCCGGCCAGGATCAGCACGAATTCGCCTTTGGGGGGCGTTTCCGTATAGCGTTCCAGTGCCTCTGCCAGAGTGGTGCGGACAACCTCTTCGTGAAGCTTGGTCAGCTCCCGGCACAGGCTCAGCGGCCGCTCGCCGCCGAAAATCGCAGCCATGTCGGCCAGGGTGGTGAGCAGCTTGTGGGGGGCTTCATAGAAGATCATGGTGCGCTGCTCGTTTTTCAGACGTTCCAGGTGCTCCCGGCGGCTTTTTTTCGCCGTGGACAGGAAGCCCTCGAAGCAAAACCTGCCGGTGGCCTGGCCGGAGATGCTCAGGGCGGTGATGGCGGCGCAGGGGCCGGGTATGGCGCACACGGGAATCCCCGCGGCGGCACACTGCTTGACTAAGTCCTCGCCGGGGTCGGAGATGGCGGGGCTTCCCGCGTCGGAAACCAGGGCGCAGGTCTCGCCGGAGAGAATCCGCTCCACGATCCGGCTGCCCTGGGCGGCCTTGTTGTGCTCGTAGTAGCTGACGAGACTTTTCTTGATGCCCAGGTGGTTCAATAGCTTCAGCGTCACCCGGGTGTCTTCCGCGGCAATGAAATCCGCGTTTTCCAACGTTTCCCGGCACCGCTGGGAAATGTCCCCCAGATTGCCGATGGGGGTGGGGACCAGATACAGCATTGCGGACATATTAGCCTCCTTGATGGTAAATGGCGTTGTATAGCTCGGTGGGGGAGCCGTCGGGAGCGTGAAGAATCCATTCCTCCCAGTTGAGGCCTGGCTTTCCGCCCTTCCGGAATCCCAGTAAAATGAAACTGACCGGATCGCCGGGTCGGTGCCGAACCAGCCCCAATCGCTTGGCTTCCAGCCCCACGGCGGCTCCGGCGGCGATCAGCTCACCCAGCCGTTCCGGCCGGTGCACCAGATAACAATCCCCGCCGAATTTCAAAGCCCAGGCGGCACTTTTCAGAAGAGCCGCCGCCGGGCAGAAATCCTCCCGCCGGGCGGCGGTGAGCCGCGCCGCGGGGCCTGCGGAAAAATAGGGGGGATTGGACAGACACAGGTCGAAGCTGCCCGGGGGCAGTGTTTGAGACACCGTTCGCAAATCTCCCGGAAGGCTTTCCATCCGATGCGCCAGGCCGTTTCGCCGGATATTGGCCAGAGCCGCCGCATGGGAATCCTCGTTCAGTTCGATACCCGTAACAGAGCACCCGTTGTCCCGACTGCACAGCAGCAGCCCCAGAGTGCCGCAGCCGGAGCCTAAGTCCAGTACCCGGGCGTTTTTCGGCAGCCGGACGAAGTGAGAAAGCACCATGGAGTCGGTGCTCAGGGGAAAGCACCCGTCGGGGATTTCCAATTGATAGTTATTCGGTAGTGTTTCCATAAGACTATAACGACTAAACGATTATAAGAAAAAAGGGAAGCTCTGCCCCAATCGGCAAGAGCTGTGGGTGAGAGATTTTTTGACCAATCAAGTCAGGGAAAGTGGAGGAATACTTTGTGTACCCGCAAGGGGTATGCCGCATCCGTAAGCCAGCCTTCGCTGGCAACGGCTGCGCTATATTTCCCACTTTTCCTGACGCAGAGTGGGCGGAAAAGATCCGCCCAGAGCCGCAGCCGATTGGGGCAGAGTTTCCCAAGAAAAAAGAAAATTGGCCTGCGCGTGGGCGCAGGCCAATTACAAGCCTATGAAGAAAGATTAGACTTCCTCGATAGCGTCGTTGGGGCACTGCTCAGCGCAGGAGCCGCAGGAAACGCAGACATCGGCGTCGATGACGTACTTGCCGTCGCCCTCGGAAATAGCGTCAACGGGGCACTGCTCAGCGCAGGAGCCGCAGCAAACGCAAGCGTCGGTAATTACATAAGCCATGTTAAAAAACCTCCCTAATGTTTTTCTGTTCTACAGCGTATGTAGTAACGTATTCTCATTGTAGCATGGATTTTTGAAAATGCAATTCCTTTTTGCATTTTTTGAGAATAATTTTTTCCGGAGCTGGCGATGCTTTCCCGAAAAGGGGACTGCGGGGGCAGTCGGAAGGGAAGGACGGTATATGAACTATCATCCGGCCACGGTGGAGATCATTTCCCAGGCGGCCAGGAAGGCTCGGGAGCTGGGTCACAGCTATGTAGGCTCAGCCCATTTCCTCCTGGCTCTGAGCCGGGAGGGCGGGAGCACCGGGCTGGTGCTCCGGCAGCTGGGGGTGAACCCGGAGGTGACGGAGGCACTGACCCAGCTGCTCTACGGCCTGGGAACCCCGGATCTGCCTCTGCCCCAGGGATTGACCCCGGAGGCCAAGCGTCTTCTGCGGGGAGCCGCCGGGGAGGCCAGAAGCCAGAAGGTCAGGCAGATTCAGCCCCAGCATCTGCTTCTGGCTCTGGCCCGGCAGGAGCGGGGAGCCGCCGGGGAGCTGCTGCGGCTTTCCGGCATCGGGGCAGAGGAGCTGTTTACCCAGACCGTGGAGTATCTGCGCTGGGAGCAAAGTGTGTTGGCGAGGGCGAAGAAGGAGGACGGGCGTTTGAGACTGTTGGAGCAATTCAGCGAAGACCTGGTGGCCAGAGCCGCGGCCATGGATCCGGTGATCGGCCGGGAAAAGGAAATCGACATGGTCATCGGCATTCTGTGCCGGAAGAGCAAGAACAATCCGGCTCTGGTGGGGGAGCCTGGAGTGGGCAAAACCGCCATTGCCGAGGGTCTGGCACAGCGGATGGCCACGGGCAGCGTGCCGCCTCAGCTGAAGGAGAAGCGGCTGGTGAGCCTGAACATGGCTTCCCTGGTGGCGGGTACCAAGTACCGGGGCGAATTCGAGGAACGGCTCCGGGACGTGCTGGCGGAGATCCGCCGAACCGGGGATGTGATTCTCTTTGTGGATGAAATGCACACCATCGTGGGAGCGGGAGCCGCCGAGGGAGCCATCGACGCGGCGAATATCTTCAAGCCCGCTCTGGGGCGGGGAGAGCTGCAAATGCTGGGAGCCACCACCCGGGAGGAATACCGGAAGTATATCGAGAAGGACGCGGCTCTGGAGCGGCGGTTCCGGCCGGTGGTGGTGGAGGAGCCAAGCCAGGAGGCAACCCTTTCCATCCTCAAGGCTCTGCGGCCGGGGCTGGAGCGGCACCACCATCTGCGCATCACTGACGACGCGGTCAAGGAGGCGGTGCGGCTGTCCGCCCGGTATCTGCCTGACC
Organism: Clostridiales bacterium UBA6386; assembly: GCA_002437585.1. GTDB lineage: Bacteria > Bacillota > Clostridia > Oscillospirales > Oscillospiraceae > Faecousia. The sequence goes on from DJQM01000011.1 coordinate 15,282, forward strand.
TTTACCTGCCGGATAAGGCCATCGACCTGCTGGACGAGGGAGCCTCCCGGGCAAGGCTGGAGGAGCTGCACAGCGGTCGGGGCAGCGCGGCCCGGAAGGAGCTGGAGGAGGAATTGCAGGGAGCCGTCCGGGAGCGGCAGTTTGAGCGGGCGGCGGAGCTTCGGGATAAAATGCAGCACCTGGCAAAGCCCGCGGCGCGCAGCCGGAACGTGAACGCCTCGGACATTGCCTGGGTGGTGTCCCAGCGCACGGGGATCCCCGTGGGACGGCTCACCGCCGGAGAGCGGGAGCGGCTATTGGCACTGGAGGGTCTGCTGTCGGCGGAGGTCATCGGCCAGAGCGAGGCGGTTTCCGCCGTAGCCGAGGCCGTCCGCCGGGGCTATTCCGGCATCCGGGATGCCGGACGGCCGATAGCCAGCCTGCTTTTTACCGGCCCCACCGGCGTGGGAAAAACCGAGCTGTGCCGGGTGCTGGCTCAGGAGATTTTCGGCTCCCGGGAGGCTATGCTCCGGCTGGACATGACGGAATATATGGAAAAGCAGTCCGTGTCCCGGCTCATCGGCGCCCCTCCCGGCTATGTGGGCTATGAGGAGGGGGGCAAGCTGACGGAGGCCGTCCGCCGCCGTCCCTACAGCCTGGTGCTCTTTGACGAGCTGGAAAAGGCTCACCCGGAGGTGCTGGGAATTTTGCTGCAGATCATGGAGGAGGGGGTTCTGACGGATTCCACCGGCCGCCGGGTCAGCTTCCGAAACACCATCGTGGTCATGACCTCCAATGTGGGCGGCCAGCTTCGGGGAGAGGGGCTGGGCTTCTGCGCCGCCGGACGGGCGGCGGAAATGGGGGAGGCACTGCGCCAGAGCTTTTCCCCGGAGTTCCTGGGGAGGATCGACCGAACCGTTCATTTTTCACCTCTGGGGAAGGAATCCATGGAGATCATCGCCGGAAAGTACCTGCGCCAGCTTCAGGAGCGCACTGCCGCCGCTGGCACCCAGCTCCAGCTGCCGGAGGAACTGCCCCGCTTTCTGCTGGAAAAATGTCCGGGCAAAGACGGAGCCAGACAGCTCCGGCGGCTGGTACAGACCCAGGTGGAAGGGCCGCTGGCGGGCTTCCTGCTGGGCTGCGCCCGGAAGCCTGCCCGGGTGAAGCTCCTGCTGGAGGGGGGAGAAATTTCCTTTTGTACCTGATTTACTCGAACGATTGTTTGAATTATGGAAAAATTGTAACCAAAAATGGAAAAAACCGGAGAAAAAGATTGATTTTTCTCTGCGGGGGTAGTATACTGTCTTCAAATGGAGCAAAAGGGTAGTAAAGTGGAGCAAAAGGGAAGGAGGGAAGCGGATGATCGGCAAGTACAGTGCCAAGCTGGATGAAAAGTGCCGCCTGTTTGTGCCGGCCAAGCTGAGAAGCGAGCTGGGGGACACCTTTTTTGTGACCCTGGGGGTCAATTGCGGTCACCGCTGCCTGACCGTCTACACCGCCCAGGAATGGAAGCGGCTTTCCGATAACTTCAACGCCCTGAGCATTTCCCAGCGGGCAGGAGCCACCAGCCTGATTTTCATGAACGCGGCGGAATGTACCCCGGATAAGCAGTACCGGTTCGGCCTGACCCAGTTTTTGCTGGACTACGCGGGCATTGACCGGGAGGTCATGATCGTGGGACGGGCAGGCCAGGCGGAAATCTGGGATGCCAAGGAATTCGCGGCCTTCGAGTCCGAGAACCTGACCCCGGAAAAGCTGCTGTCTTCCCTGGAGGCGATCGGCCTATGAGTGAATTTCACCATGTTTCCGTGCTGCTGGAGGAGTGCATAGAAGCACTGAACATTAAGCCCGACGGCATTTATGTGGACGGTACCCTGGGGGGAGGAGGGCATTCCAGACGCATTGCCGCGCAGCTTACCACCGGCCGGCTCATCGGCATTGACCGGGATCCGGTGGCTCTGGCGGCGGCAGGGGAGCGGCTGAAGCCCTTTGCCGACCGGGTGACTCTGGTACACAGCAATTTTGACGAAATGGATACCGTCCTGAAAGACCTGGGCATTCCCGGCGTGGACGGGATTCTTATGGATCTGGGCGTGTCCTCCCCTCAGCTGGACGACGGAAGTCGGGGCTTTTCCTACATGACGGATGCCCCACTGGACATGCGCATGAACGGCGAGGATACCCTGGATGCCCGGCAGATCGTAAACACCTGGTCTTATGAGGAACTGAAGCGGATTCTCTACGACTACGGCGAGGAACGCTATGCCCCCCGGATCGCCGGGGCCATCTGCAAGCGCAGAGAAGAAGCCCCCATCGAGACCACCCTGGAGCTGGTGGACATTATCCGGGGTGCCATGCCGGCGGCTGCCCTGCGGGAGAAGCAGCACCCGGCCAAACGGAGCTTTCAGGCTATCCGCATTGCGGTCAACGATGAGCTGGGCAGCGTGGAGCGGGTGATGAAGGGGGCGGTGCCCTGCCTGAATCCCGGCGGGCGTCTGGCGGTGATTACCTTTCATTCCCTGGAAGACCGGATTGTGAAAAACGCCATGGCGGAGGCGGCCAAGGGCTGTATCTGCCCCAGAGAGTTCCCGGTATGCGTCTGCGGCAGAAAGCCTCAGGTGAAGATCATTACCCGCAAGCCCATCACCGCCACGGACGATGAGCTGGCGGCCAACCCCAGAGCCAGAAGTGCCAAGCTTCGGGTCTGCGAGAAGCTCTGACAGCGGAGTTCAGGAAGGAAGCATTGCCATGAGTCAGAAGCCAAAAATTCAATATGTTGGCCAGTTCTATATTCATGGCAGCGAGGCTCGTCAGCTGGAGCTGGAGGCCAAGCGGAAGCAGGCGAAAAGCAAGCTGCCCATGGAGCGGCTGCGCAATATCCGGGAAATCTACCTGGATCCCGTGGCCATCGGCGGCATTCTCACCGCCCTGGTGCTGCTGGCGGTGATGATTGTCGGCGGCTTGCAGCTGCGGGACGACTGGGCGGACTACCGGGTCATGGACAGCTACGTTTCCCGGCTGAGCAGCCAGAACGCGAAGCTGGTGGCGGAGTATCGCTCCCAGTATGATCTGGAGGATGTCCGCGGTAAGGCGGAGGCTCTGGGACTGATACCTCAGGAGGAGCTGGAAACCCGCAGCATCTATGTGACGGTACCCAAGCCGGAGCCGGAACCTACCTGGTGGGAAAACCTGCAGTGGTTCCTGGAGGGTTTGTTCGCATAATTTCCATCCATCCCCATATCTTTATAGTAGCAGCTGCAATGGGCGGCGAGGGTTTCCCTTGCCGCCCTTTTTTAGAGGCAGCACCGCACAATTGTGTCTGCGAGCCGCAGCCAATCTTTTGCCCCACTTCTGCGGTTTTGAAAATGGGAAATACACAAAGTATTCCTCCATTTCCAAAACCTTGAATTGAGCCAAAATCTTCGGCTGGGGCTTCTTGCCAAATTGTGCGGTGCTGCCTGGTATGGGGGGATTGTTGTGGGGGAAAAGCAATTTGACCGTCTGCGCATCAGCACCGGCCAGCACCGGCGGGTGCTGGCGGCGGCACTGGTGCTGGGAATCGCCGCCTTTGTGCCTGTGGGTCTGCGGCTGTACCATCTGATGATCCGGGATTTTGATTATTATTCCGCCAAGGCTCTGAACAACCAGACCCGGGGTACGGCGGTGACCGCCCACCGGGGAGATATTCTGGATCGGAACATGAACGTGCTGGCCACCTCCACCACGGTGGAAAATGTGTATCTCGATCCCCACGAGCTAAAGCAGTCCAAGGCGGATATTTCCGACATTTCCCGGGTTTTGGGGGAGATTCTGGACAAAGACCCGGCCTGGATCGCCGAGCAGGCCGCCGACACCCGCAAACGTTATAAGCAGGTTGGGACGAAAATCGACGAGACCGCCGCCGGGAAGATTCGGGACTATATCAACGAAAAGGGAATCGCCGGCATCCATCTGGAGCCCACCTCCCAGCGGGTGTACCCCTACGCAAGTCTGGCGGCTCAGGTTATCGGCTTCACCAACGCCTCCAACGACGGCTGTGAGGGGGTGGAGTCGGCCTATGACGGCTTCCTGTCCGGGAAAACCGGCCGGGTGGTCACCACCAAGGGCAACAACGAAATGGATATGCCCTATTCCTACGAAAACTATCTTTCCGCCCGGCAGGGAAATTCGGTGATCCTGACCCTGGATGCCACGGTGCAGAAGTGCCTGGAAAAGCAGATGCAGGCGGCAATCGCTCGGTACGATGTCCAGAACGGAGCCTTCGGCCTGGTGATGAACTGCAAAACCGGGGAAATCCTCGCCATGGCCACCCTGGGAAGCTACGATCCCAACCGGTACCTGGAGCTGGCGGATTCGAAAACGGCGGCGCGGGTAGAGAGTCTGCGGGGGACGCAGGACTATTCCGAGGCTCTGTCCGCCGCCCGGCTGAAGCAGTGGCGCAACCGGGTGCTCTCCGACGGCTATGAGCCAGGCTCCACCTTCAAGGTGCTGACCATGGCGGCGGCTCTGGACTGCGGAGCCATCGACCTGAATACCTCTTTTCACTGCTCCGGCTCCGAGCAGATTCCCGGCCGGGCCCAGCGTCTTCACTGCTGGCGTTCCGCCGGACACGGGGCGGAGAAGACCCCTCAGGCATTGCAGAATTCCTGCAACATCGCCTTTGCCCACATTGCCCTGAAGCTGGGCGGGGAGCGGTTCTATGAATACATCGAAAAGTTCGGGATTCTGGAAAAAACCGGCATTGACCTGGCCGGAGAGAGCAAGGGCGTGTTTTTTGACAAGGCTCTGGTGACGGATACCGACAAGTGGGGCACCGCCTCCCTGACCTCCGGCTCCTTCGGCCAGACCTTCAAAATCACCCCCTTGCAGCTGGTACGAGCCATCGCCTCCGTGGTCAACGGCGGCATTTTGCTGGAGCCTTACATCGTCTCGGAAATCGTAGACCCGGAGGGAAACACCGTGATGCAGGCGGAGCCGACGGCAGTGCGGCGTACCATTTCTCAGCAGACTTCCGACACTATGCGGGAGCTGATTGCCTCGGTGGTCTCCGAGGGCACGGCGAAAAACGCCAAGGTGGCGGGGTTCTCCATCGGCGGCAAAACCGGCACCAGCGAGAAAATTGACGTGTTTGACGAAAACGGCCAGCGGGTTCAGGACAAGATCGTCTCCTTCGTGGGCATCGCCCCCATGGACGATCCGGAGTACATCGTGCTGGCAGCTCTGGATACCCCCTCCCGGCAGACGGGGATTTACATTTCCGGCGGGGTCATGGCCGCCCCTACGGTGGGGGCTGTTCTGGGAGATATTCTTCCCTATCTGGGGGTGGAACGGCACTTTTCTCCGGAGGAAATCCAGGGAAAAGAAATTGTTTTGGAGAAATATATCGACTTGACAGAAAAGGAAGCAAGCGGTAAACTAAACAGAATAGGGCTTTCGGCGAAATTCACGGGTACCGGCGACCGGGTGACGGCTCAGCTGCCGGAACCTGGGCAGACCGTCCCGGCCGGAAGTCAGGTACTATTGTACCTGGGCGGCTCGCCGGAGGCGGAGACCGTGGCGGTGCCGGACTTTACCGGTATGAACCGCCAGCAGGCAAGCTTGGCCGCCGGAAAGCTGGGCCTTTATATCCTGGTGGCGGGAAACGACGAGGTTTCGCCCACCGTCACCGTCATGACCCAGAGTCTGCCCAAGGACACCCAGGTTCCCGCCGGAACCACCGTCACACTCACCTTTGCTGACACAGGGCTTCGGGACTGACCCGGCCCGGGAGGAGATGCTTATGCTGCTGAAAGAGATACTCAAGGATATCCCCGTTCTGGAATGTACCGCTGACCTGGAGGACGAAATCACCGCCATCTGCTATGATTCCCGGAAGGCGGAGCCGGGCTGCCTGTTCGTGGCGGTGTCCGGCTTTGCCGCCGACGGCAACCGATTTGTCCCCATGGCGTTGGAGCGGGGCGCGGCGGCGGTGGTCACCGCAAAAAAGCCGGAGGGAAAGATCCCCTATATTCTGGTGGAATCCGACCGGCTGGCTCTGGCTCTGGCTGCCTGCAACTTCTATGGCAATCCCGCCCGGCAGATGACCATGGTGGGCATCACCGGCACCAACGGCAAGACCTCTTCCACTCTGCTTCTCAAGCAGGTGCTGGAAACGGTGCTGGGAGCCAAGGTGGGCTTGGTGGGTACCATGGCCAACATGATCGGTCGGGAAATCATCCCCACCGAGCGCACCACCCCGGAAAGCCTGGATTTGCAGGCTCTCTTCGCCCGGATGCGGGACGCGGGCTGCACCCATGTGGTCATGGAGGTTTCCAGCCACGCCCTGACCCTGGAGCGGGTGGGAGGCGTTCACTATGACGTGGCGGCTTTCACCAACCTGACGGAGGATCACCTGGATTTCCACAAGACCATGGATGCCTACTGCGAGGCCAAGGCGGAGCTGTTCCGCCGGTGCGGCAAGGCGGTCATCAATATGGACGACGAGTATTCCGATCGGATTCTGGCTGCGGCGGCCTGCCCGGTGCTGACCACCTCCGTGAAAACGGCGGAGGGGCTTCACGCCGAGAACGTGGAGCTGCACGCCGAGGGCATCCGCTTCACCGCCGTGCTGGGCAAGGAGCGGGAGCCGGTCAGCCTGTCCATTCCCGGAGGCTTCACGGTGTATAACGCTCTGACGGTGCTGGGCTGCGCCTATCAGCTGGGGATTTCCCTTCACGACTGCGCGGCGGCATTGCGGACGGCTCAGGGGGTCAAGGGTCGGGTGGAGGTGGTTCCCACCCCCGGAAAGGACTACACCGTCCTCATCGACTACGCCCACACCCCGGACGCTCTGGAAAACGTGCTGCGCTCGGTTCGGGATTTCTGCAAAGGAAGGCTCATTTCCGTCTTCGGCTGCGGCGGCGACCGGGATCCCATCAAGCGTCCCATTATGGGGCATATCGGGGTCTCGCTTTCGGACATTGCCGTCATCACCTCGGACAATCCCCGGACGGAAAGCCCCATGGCGATCATTGCGGATATCGTAAAAGGGGTAAAGCCGGGAGACGGGGAATATATTGTAATCGAGGATCGGCCGGCGGCCATCAGATACGCTATGGACATTGCGGAAAAAAATGATATAATTGTCCTGGCCGGAAAGGGTCACGAGACCTATCAGGACATCGGCGGACACAAACGTCACTTGGATGAGCGGGAAGAGGTTGCTGCCCACTTAACGGAATTGAGGAACTGATATGCCAAACATTACCCTTCGGGATGCCGCCAAGTGGTGCGGCGGAACGGTAGAAGAAAAATACGCGGAAATTTGCTTTCAGGGCGCGGGCAACGACACCCGGACACTGAAGCCAGGTCAGCTGTTCATTGCCCTGCAAGGAGCCAGGGACGGCCATGAGTTTATTCCCGCGGCACTGGAGAAGGGAGCGGCGGCGGTGCTGTGCAGCCGCCGGGTGGGGGACTTTCCCGCCATCATCGTCTCCGATCCCCGGACGGCTCTGGGGGACATTGCCCGGGAGGCACTGAAGCGCATCGGAGCCAAGGTGGTGGCCATCACCGGCTCCGTGGGCAAGAGTACTACCAAGGAAATGATCGCGGCGGTGCTGGCCGGCACCTTCCGTGTGAGCAAGACCCCCGCCAATCACAATAACGACATCGGTATGCCTATGGCCATCCTGGATATGCCGGAGGATACGCAGGTGGCGGTGCTGGAAATGGGGATGAACCATTTCCGGGAGATCGCCTACCTGTCCTGCGTTGCCAACCCGGATGTGGCGGTGATCATCAACATCGGCACCATGCACATTGAATACCTGGGCACCCAGCAGGGCATCCGGCAGGCCAAGCTGGAGATTTTGGAGGGCATGACCCCCCAGGGAATGCTGCTTCTCAACGGCGACGATACCCTTCTTCGGTGCCTGGACATAGTGCCCAAGCAGCGCATCACCTATTTTGGGTGCAGCGAGGGCTGCGATGTGCGGGCTCTGGATGTGAGCCAGGCGGGACAGACCCTGCGCTTCCGGGTGGAGGCCGGACGGCTGACCTTCCCGGTGGAGATGAAGCTGGAGGGAGAGCACTACGTCGCCGACGCGCTGGCGGCGGTAACGGTAGGCCTGAAGCTGGGGGTCACTCCGGAGAATATCCGCAAGTCCCTGGATGAGTTCCGGAACATGTCCGGCCGTCAGGAAATTTTCGAGGCCAAGGGCTGCACCATCATCAACGACTGCTACAACGCCGGCCCTGAGTCCATGGCGGCGGCGCTGAACGTGCTGGGCAACCGGCCGGGACGGCATCTGGCGGTGCTGGGGGAGATGCTGGAGCTGGGGGACTGCGCCCAGGCCGAGCATTATAAGATCGGCCGGATCGCGGCGGAGAAAGCGGATATGGTTTTCGCCTACGGCCCCCATGCCGGCCGGGTGCTGGACGGCACCATCACCGGCGGTATGCCGGAACCCATGGGACGAGCCTTCGACGACCCCAAGGAGCTGGTGGCGGCACTGAAGCGGGCGGCGAGGCCCGGGGACGTGATCCTCTTCAAGGCCAGCCGGGGAATGCACCTGGAGAAGGTGCTGAAAGCCTTTTTGGAAGAAGAGAAATGAGGAAACTCTGAATCAATCGTCTGCGGCTGGACGACGGATCTTTTGCTCCCAGACTGCGGTTCCAAAAACGGGAAATATAGCGCAGCCGTTGCCAGCGCAAGCTGGCTTACGGATGCGGCATATCCCTTGCGGGTGCATACAGTATTCCGACCTTTTTGGAACCTTGTCTGGAAACAAAATCTCTCGCCGCCAGCTCTTGCCGATTGAATCAGAGCTTCCTAAACGGAGGAATTTTGCATGACACGAATCCTGATAACCGCGCTGGTGGGTGGGGCACTGTCCTGGGCATTCGGGCAGCTGCTGCTGCCGCTGCTCCACGCGCTGAAGGCCGGGGCTTCCATCCTGGAAGTCGGCCCGGCCTGGCACAAGAACAAAACCGGCACGCCGATCATGGGGGGGCTGATGTTTATTCTGGCATCCACCGTGTGCCTGCTGGGCAATCTGCCCGCCATGACGGATCACTCCGTGTTTTTCGTGCTGGGATTGGCTCTGTGCTTTGGCCTCATCGGCTTTCTGGACGACTTCACCAAGGTGCGTCACCACCAGAACCTGGGTCTGACCACCGCCCAGAAGGCCATGCTCCAGATGGCGGTTTCCGCATTGTTTCTGTACGGCATGTACAAGGCCGGAGCCATGAACACCCATCTTTACATTCCCTTCTGGAATGTGAGCTTCGACCTGCACCCCATCGTGTATATTTTCTTTGCCATGTTTGTTATGGTGGGCTGCGTCAATTCCGTAAACCTGAACGACGGCATTGACGGTCTGTGCGCCGGGGACACCCTGCCGGTGATGGTGTTCTTCACCGCGGCAAGCATTGCTCTGGGGAAATTTGAGTTGGCACTGCTGCCGGCCTCCCTGATTGGCGGATTGGCTGCGTATCTGACCTACAACTGGCACCCGGCCAAGGTATTCATGGGCGACACCGGCTCCCTGTTTCTGGGCGGCGTGGTCTGCGGCATGGCCTTTGCCCTGGAGATGCCCCTGATTCTGATTTTCGTGGGATTTATCTATATCTGCGAGGCCATGTCCGATATTCTGCAGGTTTCCTATTTCAAGCTGACCCACGGCAAGCGGATTTTCAAAATGGCACCCATTCATCACCACTTTGAAAAGTGCGGCTGGAAGGAAGAGAAGGTTGTCTTCGTTTTTGCCGGGGTTGCGGCATTCATGTGCATTCTCGCCTGGTTCGGCATTTCCGGACTGCTCGGCTGATTCCAATAACGGAGGTTTGGCAATGGAGAAGCGGCTCCATGCCAAAGAGAACCGCCGCCGGACAACGGCGGGGGACACGGTTGATTATCCTTTCCTGATTCTGGTGCTCCTGCTGCTGGCGGTGGGGCTGACCATGCTCTATTCCGCCAGCTCCGCCCAGAGCGAGTATGACACCGGCTACGCCATCTCCACCCGCTATCTGCAGAAGCAGGGAGTCTGCGCCGCCGTGGGGCTGCTTGCCATGTACGCCTTCAGCCGGATCCCGGTGAAGCTCTGGTATCGGCTGGCCTGGCCTATGTACGGCGGTGGCATTGTGCTGCTGCTTCTGGTGCTGGTGGCCGGCCAGGAGGTCAACGGGGCCCGGCGGTGGATCACCATCGGGGGGATCCAGTTCCAGCCCTCAGAGGTGGCCAAGTTCACCATGATCCTCCTTTTCGCCCGGCTGACCCGGCGGTTTGGGTCGGAGGCGAAGAAATTCCGCTTCGGCGTTCTGGGCTTCGGCGCGGCTCTGCTGGGCATTTTGGTGCCCCTGGCTCTGGAAAAGCACCTTTCCGCGATCCTGCTTATGGGCATGGTGGCGGTGGTGATGATGTACGTTGCCGGAACGAACCCCAAGTGGCTGCTGGCGGGAGCCGGAGCCGCGGCGGTATTCGTGGCGGTTTACATCCGCTTTATGGGCTACGCCGGCGACCGGGTCACTGCCTGGCTCCATCCGGAGGCCGACCCTGGGGACACGGGCTATCAGATTCTGCAGTCCCTCTACGCCATCGGCTCCGGCGGGGTCTTCGGCCTGGGCTTTGGCAAATCCCGACAAAAATATCTCTATTTACCCTTTCAGTACAACGACTATATTTTCGCCATCTGCTGCGAGGAGCTGGGGCTTCTGGGCGCGACCGCCATCATCGCCCTCTTCGCGGCCACAATTTTCCGGGGCTATTGGATCGCCCTGCATGGGGTCGACCGGTTTTCCACGGTGCTGGCCTCCGGTCTGGTGACGCTCATCGCCGTCCAGACCCTTCTGAATCTTTGCGTCGTTACGAACCTGCTCCCGTCCACCGGGGTTGCCCTGCCGTTTTTTTCCTACGGCGGTACGGCTCTGGCGGTGAATCTGGGGGAAATGGGCATCGTTTTACAGATATCCCGATACAGAAATCACAGAAAAATCCAGGAGGAACCCCTATGAACCTGATTTTCACCTGCGGCGGCACTGCGGGTCATATCAATCCGGCCATCGCCGTGGCCAACGCCATGCGGGAAAAATACCCGGACTGCAAAATTCTCTTCATCGGCGCGGAAGGCCATATGGAGGAAAGATTAGTGCCCCAGGCGGGGTATGCGGTTCGGTGTCTGCCCGGCTCCGGCCTCAGCCGGCGGCTGAACCCGGCGGGGATCAGGCAGAACGTTCACGCGGTGAAGTGCGTGCTGAATGCCGTCAGTGCCTGCAGGAAGATTTTCCGGGAGTTCCAGCCCGACGCAGTCATCGGCACCGGTGGCTACGCCAGCTTCCCGGCTCTCTATGCCGCCCAGAGCATGAAAATCCCCACCTGCGTCCACGAGAGCAACGCCGTTCCCGGCGTGACCACCAAAATGGTCGCGAATAAAGCAACCCGTGTTTTGGTTGCTTTCGAGGAAAGCGTGAAGCACTACAAGCACCCGGAGAAGGTGGAGGTAGTGGGTATGCCCGTGCGCAAGGAGTTCCTGTTCACCACCAAGGAGCGGGCTCGGAAGGCTTTGGGTGTTACGGAGCCGCTGGTGGTCTCCGCCTTCGGAAGCCAGGGAGCAAAGGTGATGAACGAGACCGTGGCCGACATGATGGCATTGGAGCAGGCTGACGGCTTTCCCTTCCGTCACATCCACGCCACTGGCAGCTTCGGCAAGGAATGGATGCCAAAGCGGGTGAAGGACAACGGGGTAGACTACGAAAATTGCCCGGCTCTGGACATCCGGGAGTATATTTACGACATGCCTACGGTGCTTACCGCGGCGGATGTGGTCATCGGCCGGGCTGGCTCCGCCACCTGCAATGAAATTGCCGCCTCCGGCACCCCCTGCATTCTGATACCTTCTCCCAACGTGACCAACAATCATCAGGAGAAGAACGCCAGGGTGCTGGAATCCGGCGGCGGGGCGGTGGTGCTGCTGGAAAAGGACTGCACCCCCGAAAGGCTCTACGGCCTGATCCGCCAGCTTCTTTCCGACGAAGCGCGCCGGGAGCAGATGTCCCGGAGGCTTCACGCCCAGCTGAGGCCCGATTCCACAGATCGCATCTGCGCCATTGTGGAGGAGATCACCGGACGATAACCGTCCTTGGAGGACATAACCATGGAAACAACACAAAAGCCCCGGCAGGAGCGGCCTTCCCGGCCGGATTCCGCCGGTACAAAGCAGCCGGAGCGAAATGCCCGGCAGCCGGAGGGCAGGGCGGAAAGACCCCGCAGCGCGCCTCCGGTAAAACAGGAGACCCAACGGCGGGAGGAGCTCCGCCGCCAGAGACCGACTCAGGAAGCCCCCCGGGAGACCACCTCCCGGGAGCGAAAGAACCCGGAGCGGAGCCGCCGGGAAGCACCCCGCCAGCCCCGCCAGGAGCGTCCCCAGGCAGAAGGCCGTCAGCCCCGTCCGGAGACTCCGGAGAACCCCCGGCGTACCCCCAGGACGCAGGATCGCCGGGAACCCGGAAGGGAAGCGCGTCGGCAGCCCCGGACGGAAGAAGTCCGGGAACCCCGCAGAGCCTCTGACAAGGAGCGGGAGCGGCGGGAGCCGGACAAAAAACAGCGGCGTGCCGAGGAAAAGACCAGACCCCCCCGGAAGGCTCCCAGAAAGCGGCCGGAGGACTTGGATCCCATTCCTAACAAACGCCGCGCCTACGGCAGCAGCAAGCCTAAGAAGGAGCCTGCCATCTCCCGCCTTGCCAGAAGCGTCAGCGGCACGATCAGGAAGCTGACCGAGAAGCGGAAACGGAAATCCCCCCGGCAGGGACAGCCTACCCCAGCGGTGATCTACACCGAGCCCGCGGCCTTCAGCCGGAACCGGCTGGTTGTCCAGCTGGTGACGGTGGTCGCGGTGGTGCTGGCACTGACCGTGGGACTGTCCGTCTTTTTCAAGGTGGAGCATATCTACGTCTCCGGTGCCAAGGTCTACAGCGAAAGCGCCATCACCGAGGTCTGCGGCATCAGCAAGGGCGATAATCTGCTGACCTTCAGCCACGCCCGGGCGGCGGCACTGATCCAGGCCAACCGACCCTACGTCCGGGAGGTTCGGTTCGGTATAAAGCTGCCGGATACTGTCAATATTATCATTGAGGAAGACGATGTCGTCTATGCCATCAAGGACGAAACCGGCCAGTGGTGGCTGATGAACTCCAGCGGACGGGTTGTGACCCAGGGAACCAGCGCGACGGTTGCCAACAAGACCCAGATTCTGGGCGTGAACCTGGACAACCCCGTACCCAACGAACACGCGGTGGCTCTGGAAAGTGCCCCGGCGGTGACGGACACCACCGATCCTACCGGGCAGACCGTTACCGAGATCACCCCTGTGACCACCACCGGTGCCCAGCGGCTGGACGCGGCTCTGGAGATTCTCAAGGCTCTGGAGGCCAACGATATCGTGGGCAGCGCGGCCAGCGTGGATGTGAGCCGGATTGACGATATCGTTCTGTGGTACGGCACCCGCTACCAGGTGAACCTGGGCGACAGCACCCGGCTTGACTACAAGATCGCCTGTATGAACTCCGTCATTGCCCAGATGAGTGAGTATCAGTCCGGCGTTCTGGACTGCAGCTTCACCATTTGGGAGAATCAGGTGGGCTATACGCCCTTCTCCTAAGGAAACTCTGAATCAATCGTCTGCGGCTGGATAGCGGATCTTTTGCGCCCATACTGCGGTGTGAAAAATGGAAAATACATACAGTATTCTCTCATTCTTCACACCCTGTCTGGAGACAAAATCGCTCGCCGCCAGCTCTTGCCGATTGAATCGGAGCTTCCCTAACCTGAACTGTCATTTTTTTGTAAATTATTTGCCGATCTGAAGGATTTTCTATTGACCAAATCCATAATTCAGGATAGAATAGAGGGAGCATGAATAAAAATAGTCGTAAGCGGACAAGCCGCGACAGCGAACAGATACATAGGAGGAAGAGTAATATGTCCGAGAATATGACCGATCGCGTAGTCAAAATCAAGGTAATCGGCGTGGGCGGCGCCGGCAATAATGTTATTAACCGCATGATCGAGGCCGGCGTGGGCGGCGTGGATTTTGTGGTTGTCAATACCGATAAACAGGATCTGAACAAGTCTGTCTGTAAGAACAAGCTCCAGATCGGCGAGAAGCTCACCGGCGGCATGGGTGCCGGCTCCAAGCCGGAGATCGGCAAAAAGTCCGCCGAGGAATCCCGGGCGGCCATCTCCAAGGCGCTGGAGGGTACGGACATGGTCTTCATCACCGCCGGTATGGGCGGCGGCACCGGCACCGGCGCGGCTCCCATTGTGGCAGACCTTGCCCACGAGGCGGGCATCCTGACCGTAGGTGTTGTGACCAAACCATTCAAGTTCGAGGGTGCCAACCGGATGCGCCAGGCCGAGCAGGGCATTGCCGACCTGAACGGCAAGGTGGACTCCCTGATTATCATCCCCAACGACCGGCTGAAGTACGTCACCGATCAGAAGATCACCTTTGCCAACGCCTTCGGCATTGCCGACGACGTGCTCAAGCAGGCCGTGACCTCCATTTCCGAGCTGGTGGGCTACTGCAAGAATGTCATTATCAACCTGGATTTCGCTGACGTTTCCGCCGTCATGAAGGACGCGGGGCGGGCGCACATGGGCGTAGGCACCGCCTCCGGCAGGGAAAAGGCCGAGCAGGCCGCTACCGCCGCCGTTTCCAGCCCGTTGCTCGAGACCTCCATCAACGGTGCTACCGGTGTGCTGGTGAACGTCACCGGCTCCTCTGAGATGACCCTGGATGATGTGGAGACCGCTGCCGGCATCGTCCAGGAGGCCGCAAACCCGGAGGCCAATATCATCTTCGGTGCCACCATCGCTGAGGACTTCCAGGATGAGATGCGGGTCACCGTCATTGCCACCGGCTTTGAGATGAAGCCGGAGACCAATGCCTTCGCCCCCAGGGCTGCTACCGGTACCAAGCCCAGCACTCCCAGCTTCGTGCCTGAGGACATCGACACCCCCGTGGCCGCCTCCCGCCAGCCGACCAAGCCTGCGGACATGGGCGACATTGACGAGATTTTCAGCATCTTCAAGCGGTAAGAAAGTTGCTTCCCGTCCCGACCCTCCGGGGTCGGGATGCTTTTTTAGGAGAAGGAAATGGCGGCATACGAAAACCTGGCGGCAAGCTACGACCGCCTGACAAATGACGTAGACTATCAGGCCACGGCGGACTTCTACCGGGAAATTCTGAACCGGGAGGGTGTCCGACCCAGAACGGCGGTGGACTTGGCCTGCGGCACCGGCTCTGTGAGTATCCTGCTGGCGCAGATGGGACTGGGGGTCACCGGGGTGGACATGTCCGAGGAAATGCTCACCGTGGCTCAGCAGAAGGCGCAGGACTTGGAAAATCCCCCGCAGTTCGTCTGCCAGCGGCTGGAAAAGCTGTGCCTGCCACGGGCTGTTGACCTGGCGGTATGCGCCCTGGACAGTCTGGATTACATCACAAATCCGGTTGACTGCGCCCAGGCCATCCGACGGGTTTACCGGGCGCTGAATCCCGGCGGGATTTTCATCTTCGACGTGAACACCCCGGAAAAGCTCCGGGCCATGGACGGCCAGGTGTTCCTGGATGAGGACGACGAGGTGTACTGCGTCTGGCGGGGGGAATTTGACGAGAAAACAAACATCTGCGCCTACGGCATGGACTTGTTCCAGCGGCAGGGAAAGCTCTGGCGGCGTTCTTTTGAGGAGCACCGGGAGTACGCCTATTCCGAGACCCAGCTGAGAGGCTACCTGAAAGCGGCGGGCTTTACGGCCACTCAGGTCTACGGTGACCGGCGGTTCGACGCGCCCAAGGCAGGGGAACAGCGAATCTATTTCAAAGCAAGAAAGGGAAGAATCAAATGAAGGATTATCTGGTACGGGGCATGAGCATGGACGGCTTCGTGAAGGCCGTGGCCATCCGCTCTACAGAATTGGTGGGGCGGGGTGCCAGGATTCAGAAGACCACCCCCAACGCCACCGCGGCCTTTGGGCGGGCACTGACGGCGGCTTCCATGATGGGCAATATGCAGAAGGTGGAGGACGGCTCCATGACTTTGCAGATTCGGGGCGGCGGTCCCATCGGCACCATCACCGTGGTGTCCGACGCGATGGGCAACGTCCGGGGCTGTGTCACCGAGCCGAACGTGCCGTTGGTGGAAAAGCATCCGGGCAAGCTGGACGTGGGGGCAACCGTTGGCAAGGACGGTACCATCACGGTGATCCGGGACTTGCAGATGAAGGAGCCTTATATCGGCTCTACGGAGCTGGTGTCCGGGGAAATCGGCGACGATGTGACGGCCTATTTTGTCCAGAGTGAGCAGGTACCCACAGCCTGCGCCCTGGGGGTGCTGGTTGACCGGGATCACAGCGTGAAGGCCGCCGGCGGCTACATTCTCCAGCTGCTGCCCGGTGCCCCGGAGGAGACCATCAGCACCCTGGAGAAGGGCATCCAGAGAGCCGGGGCGGTGACTCCCATGCTGGAGGCGGGCATGACCCCGGAGGACATTCTGGGGCAGGTCTGCGGTAGTCTGGGAATGGTGTTCCTGGAGACCCAGGAGGTCAGCTACAAGTGCTACTGCTCCCGGGAGCGGGTGGAGCGTGCCCTCATCAGCCTGGGACGCAGTGAGCTGACCCAGATCCGGGACGAGGGGAAGACCTTCCCGGTGGAGTGCCAGTTCTGCGACAGGGTCTATGAATTTACGCCGGCGGACGTGGAGAATCTGCTGAAAAAGCTCTGATTTTCATGGGTTTGGTGGGAAAATACCCGGATTTGCTTTGGTAAAATATGGAGAAAAAATGCAAAAAAAGTGCTTGACAAAACGGCCTGTTTTATGTATAATAAACCACGTCGCTGAGGTGAGCACACCAAAGCAACTCGGGAGCATAGCTCAGCTGGGAGAGCATCTGCCTTACAAGCAGGAGGTCACAGGTTCGAGCCCTGTTGTTCCCACCACCATATCTGGCCCGGTGGTGCAGTCGGTTAGCACGCCAGCCTGTCACGCTGGAGGTCGACGGTTCGAGTCCGTTCCGGGTCGCCATTTTCATGCTTTGCATTTGAGGAAGGTTTCCTTCCTCACATGCCTCTGTAGCTCAGTAGGTAGAGCAGCGGACTGAAAATCCGCGTGTCGTTGGTTCGATTCCGACCGGAGGCACCATTTTCCGCGGGCGTAGCTCATCTGGTAGAGCGCCACCTTGCCAAGGTGGAGGTAGCGAGTTCGAGCCTCGTCGCCCGCTCCAAGCGAATTAGGAACGCACATGCGTTCCTAATTTCATATGGTACCGTGGCCAAGTGGTAAGGCAAGAGTCTGCAAAACTCTCATGCGCCAGTTCAAATCTGGCCGGTACCTCCATGTTTATTCAACACTTTAGATGCAGCTTGAAATAAGCTGCATCTAAAGTGTTTTTTTGGGTAAATTCAAAAGAAATAGACAGAGATTAGTTTGAAGCCTAAATTCCCGCCAGAATTAACTTATACCTAAATTCCCGCCAGAATTAACTTATACAAGAAAAATTGGCGAATATGTTCGCGATAGTCAGGAATTGGAATGGTATTTATAACTTTTCCGATGAATTTGAAAAGCAAAGTATGTGTTAAATAGCCATACAATTTTTGTGCGGCTATTTTGTGAACGTTCAATTTCTAGCAAGCTATTTCTAGCGGTATTTGCATAATACTGTATTAGCCGTGAACTTTTCAATGCTTGT
>DJQM01000011.1:33054-33431 GCA_002437585.1 Clostridiales bacterium UBA6386
TGTATAGGATAAAAATTCCGGGAATTTAGGACATACCGCTTGACAAACTACACTTCGCAAGATATAATAACACTACGTTATATATAACGCAACGTTATTATGCGGAGATGGGGTTTATGCCGGCAGTCAGAAAAGTTTCAAAGGAACAGATTATCAACGCTGCGGTGGAGGTACTGCGTGACGACGGCTTTTCTGCCATCAATGCCCGCAGCGTGGCCAAAAAACTGGGCTGTTCTACGCAGCCGATTTACTTTTCGTTCAAGAACATGGATGAACTGAAGGCCGCTTTGACGCAGCGTGCCATCGAACTGCACACGCGGCGTGTGCGGGATTCCCTGCGTACCCACGAAGGCAGCGACAGCCGCTACAGCAGCTAT
>DJQM01000013.1 GCA_002437585.1 Clostridiales bacterium UBA6386
AACATTGCCCCCGGAGGGATCAATGCCGAAAGTTTTTGCGAGAGCAGGAACATACGCACAATCTATATCCCTCTTTGGGCCAATGTGGGCATTGGCCTCTACGAGTTCTATCGAAGTTCTCGGAATGACCGGGGGATTGCCACGCCAGTGTGAGCTACTTTTCGCAATGACATGTTTTTTTGACAGTCTCAGCCCGGACATCCGTCCGGGCTTCTTGTTCATCAAACGTAAATCTCCGGATCCTTCCGGATCAGCCGCATGCACATCCGGCCGCTGTGGTAGGGGCATTTCCAAGGCTCCACGATGGGGTGTCCCGGCAGGGGCTTTCCCGCCTTATCCAGATAGCCGAACCACTCGCCCCCGGGCCGCTTGTCCACGACTTTCTCCTGAATAAAGCCGAAAATATCCGCGGCCGCCTGGGCGTACTTTGCTTCTCCGGTTTTCTCCCAGAGATTCACAAAGCCCAGCACCGCTTCCGCCTGCACCCACCAGATCCGGGTCTCGTTCTTCACGCCCCGGTCGCACTCGTCGGCCAGAGAATGGGCATCATAGGCATTCTCATAAATGGCCCTGGCCATTTCCGTGTCGATGGCCTCGATTTTTTCGGTCAGGTCGGCCTTGCCCAGCAGCCGGGCACCCGCGTCAATGAGCCAGCTGGACTCGATGTCGTGGCCGTAGCTGTAAAGATCCAGGATGGAGTTGTAGTGGGCATCGAAGAACACCCGCTGACGGCGAAGGGCCGGGTCATAGACCTTGTCCGCGTAAATTTCCAGGCACCGCTCCATGGCCGCCCCCACTTTGGCATCCTGGCCGCAGCGGTAAAGATTGGAACAGCCCTCGAAGACGTGCAGCAGCGTGTTCATGGTCTTATCCGCCAGCACCCCGTTCTCGCTGAGCTTTTCGTTGCTGGCAGGCTGCCAGCTGCGGGTAAAGGCTTCCAGGTACCCTTCCGCGTCCCGGCAGGTGGTTTCGATCCGGTCAAAAATGGCGTAAGCTGTGTCCAGTGCCTCCCGGTTCCCGGTGAGCCGGTAATAGGAGGCCAGGGCGTAAATGGTGAAGGCCTGATTGTAGGTGTGCTTGGTGTCGTCCAGCACCTTTCCGTCATAGGTCAGGCTCCAGAAGACCCCGCCGTTTTCTTTGTCCAGGCAGTGCTCCGTGAGGAAAGCGTAGGCGTGGTCAGCGTGACCACGCAGATTCTCCCGGCCGGTGAGCATAGCCGCCTCGGAGAAAAACCAGAGGATCCGGCTGTTCAGGATGCAGCCCTTCTCCCCCTGCTTATCCAGGTTCAGATTCTCGTCCATAAACCCATAATAGCCGCCCCAGGTGTCGTCCCGAAGGCCGCTCCAGAACGTAATGATCCGCTCCAGCTCCCGCCGGGCGGCATCCGCGATCCGTTCCATAGTATCACTCCTTACTTCTTTTACGGGGAGTATACGCCCGGCGGCCGCTTTTGTCAATACTGCCAAATTTACCCATTTGTCCTTGACTTATTTCACTCCGGGACGCATAATGGAAATATACGCCAATTTACGGAGGATAGGAAATGATGAAACGCAAAGGCCTTACCGCCCTGATCCTGATTTTGCTTCTTTTGATCCTGACCGCCTGCGGGGCAGCCTTCCTTTTGATGAACTTTGCCATCGTGAATTTCCACCTGTATCCTAAGGACGCAAAAAGTCTTGACCTGCGGGGAGAGGACTTAAGCGTTTCTCAGTACCAGTCCTTGCAAAAGAGCATGCCCGGCTGCGATATCCTGTGGAACGTGCCCTTCCAGGGGCGGCTCATCAACAGCGACGCGAAGGAGATCACCCTGACGGAGCTGTCCGATGAGGACATTCTGACCCTGGCCTGCTTCCCGAAGCTCACCGCCGTCCACGCCGAGGGCTGCACGGACTATGAAAATCTCATGCGCCTGCGTCAGTCCCTTCCCAACGTGGAGCTGACCTACACCGTCACCCTGGGCGGAACGGACTATGACCAGGATGCCCAGCTGGTGGAGCTTTCGGACTTCACCGGGGAGGATGTGACGAAGCTTTCCTATCTTCCGAATCTCACCACCGTCATCGTCAGCGGCGGAACATCCGAGGGGCTTTCCCAGGCTCAGAGCTACTGCCAGCAGGCGGGCATCGCCTTTCTGGTACGGCTGGGCAATGAGCTGGTGGAAACCTCCGCTGCCAATCTGACGGTGGAGGATGCGACAGATGCCCAGCTGGGTCTTCTGGGCTGTCTGTCCGGTCTCAGACAGCTCCACCTGGTGAACCCCCAGGCGGAGCCGGAGACGGTGTTCTCCCTGGAAACCAGTTATCCCAGCATCCAGACCACCTGGGAGATCCGCATCGGCGACGCTTCCTTCCAGAGTACGGACACGGAAATTGATCTGTCTCAGGTGGTCGTCACCGATCTTGCGGACGTGGAGCGGAAAATGGAATATCTGCCCAACGCGGAAACTCTGATTTTCGGCCTGTGCGGTATCGACAACCCCAACTGGGGCAACAGCAAGGCCAAAAATCTGGCGGTCTGCGAAATCGAAAACGAGGCACTTTCCGAATACCGGGATCGGGTGCGTGATAAGTATAAAGTGGTCTGGACGGTACGTCTTGGCCCCAGCATCGCCCTGCGGACGGACAAGGACAACTTTATGCCAAACCATTTCGGCGTAGGCCAGTTCTTCGACGACTACACCGTGAACCTGAAGTACTGCGAGGACATGGTGTGCCTGGACCTGGGTCACATGACCATGCACACCATCGATTTTGTCACCTACATGCCCAAGCTCAAATACCTGATTCTGGCCTGGACGGAGGTGCAGTACATCGAGCCTATCCGCACCTGTAAGAACCTGGTCTGGCTGGAGCTGGACAACAGCTGCATCCGGGACTACTCCCCATTGGTTGACTGCACCGCCCTGGAAGACTTAAACATCGGCAAGACCTTCTGCGACATCACCCCCATTTTGCAGATGACGTGGCTGAAAAACCTGTATATGATCTTCGGCAACGCCGGAGACGCCTGGAAGGCCTCCCAGGCTCTTCCCAACACCCATGTGGTGGCCTCCGGCGATGCCACCGTGGGCGGCGGCTGGCGCAGACTGCCCAACTACTATGCCATGCGGGACGCTCTGCATATGTACTATATGAATTAACTGCTTGGCCACCTAAGAACGCTACCAGGAAGCTCTGATTTCATCCGCGAGAGCTGACAGCGAGAGATTTTTCTTCAGCCGAAAGTTCTGAAAGCGGAGGAATACTTTGTGTATTTCCCGCTTTCGGAACTGCACGGATGGAGGAAAAGATCCGCTGCTCAGCCGAAGGGGATGGAATCGGAGTTTCCTGAACCAAAAATCGCAAGAATTTCTTAAGGTTTCCCCGGCTTGACGGTAGCCGGAATCTATACTATAATGTTTCCAAGAAACTTAGGGAGGATTGCCTATGAAAAAAATACTCTTTACCCTTACGGTTCTTCTTCTGGTGGTAGCCTTTGGCGTCAGTGCCTTTATGGTGGGAAATTATCTGCTGGAGGGCAAGCGTCAGGATGACCAGATGAAGGATCTGGCCAGCCAGATCAGCCTGGCTCAGAGCGAGGCCGCCGACGAGTCCCTGGTGACGGCACCCGTCACCGAGCCCAAGGAGACCAAGGATCCCAACGCCATGCTGCCCGGCTATGACGTGCTCTATCAGCAGAATTCCGATGCGGTAGGCTGGATCAAGATTGAGGGCACCAAGCTCAATGAGGCGGTTCTGCAGACCCCCAACGACCCCAACTTCTACCTGTACGCGGACATCAACAAGCAGAAGAGCGACCACGGCAGCATCTACGCCTGGAGTACCGCGGATGTGAACAAGCCCAGTGACAACGTCACCCTGTTCGGCCACAACATGAAGGACGGCAGCAAGTTCGCCTGCCTGGGTGCCTACACCAGTAAGACCGCCTGGGATAACAACAACCTGATTTCCTTCGATACGCTGACGGAATATCATATGTACAAGATTTTCGCCGTGTTCAAGACCTCCGCCAACGAGGGCGAGGGCTTCAAGTACCACCAGTTCGTGGACGCGGCCAACGAGCAGGAATTCAACGACTTCGTTTCCACCTGCAAGAAGCTGGCCTTCTACGACACCGGCATTACCCCGGTCTACGGCGATAAGCTGCTGTGCCTGTCCACCTGCGAGTACACCCTGGAGAACGGCCGGCTGGTCGTCGCCGCCGTCCGGATCACCTGATTTTTCCATATGTCCAAGAGCCTGCCCGGAATGGGCAGGCTCTCTTTCGTTATCAGAGCGGTCCGTATCACGCATGTCATTGCGAGGAGGCCAGGGGCCGACGTGGCAATCCGTTTCCTTCGTTCCCCCTTGGCTCCCACTTTGGGGGAGCTGTCACGAAGTGACTGAGAGGGTAAAAATCGCCCTCTCCGCCCCGACCGGGCACCTCTCCCATAGGGAGAGGCAAGCTGCCCTCATCCGTCTCGCGCTTGCGGGAGACGCGCGAGCCACCTTTGCATTACGGTGCAATTGCCACTGGCAATTGTTGGATTTGGATTCGCTGCGCGGAGCACCACCCCAAGGGAAGGCAAGGGGTACGGATTGCCACACCAGTGTTGCGACACTGGTTCGCAATGACATGCGTTGTTCAGCGGTGCTCTAAATTTCCGACCGTCCCCCGGAGCACCGCAACTTTTCATTTTTCCTTCTTGCCCTTGCCGGTCGGTTGGCGTATAATAAAAGAAAACGCGCGGAGGCGGGGAATATGCTGAGTTTATGCAACGATTGGGAATTTACGCCGGAATGGTTTGACGGCTTTGCCCTGGGCGATGGGGCGGGCATCCCCGTGCGCCTGCCCCACACCGTGAAGGAAATTCCCCTTCACTATGCCGATTCTTTAAGCTATCAGGGCTTCTGCGGCTATCGGAAAATCCTGAGCCTGGGGTCGGAGCTGGCGGGAAAGCACCTGTTCCTGCAATTTGACGGGGCGGCCCACATCGCCTCCGTCTTTCTCAACGGCCGGGAACTGACAGAGCATCGGTGCGGCTACACCGGCTTCCGGGTAGAGATCACCGAGGCCGTCCGGCTGGGGGAGGCCAACCTGCTGGCCGTCCGGCTGGACACCACCGAAAATCCGGAGATTCCCCCCTTCGGCCACGTCATCGACTACCTGACCTACGGCGGCCTGTACCGGGAGGTCTGGCTGGACATCCGGGAGAAGAGCTACATTGAAGACCTGTTCATCACCACCCCCACCCTCACCACGCTGAAAATCCGTCCGAAGCTGTGCCACGCCAAGGGCTGTCTGCTGCTGGTGGAGCTGCTCCGTGGAGAACGGAGCCTGGTGCGCAAGGCCTTCACCTCCGACGGCGTCATCACCATCCAGTGCCCCGGCGTCCGACCCTGGGATACCCGGCACCCGGTGCTCTACACCTGCCGGGTGTCCCTGCTGAAAATCGGCCAGGTTATGGACGTGCGGGAGCAGAAGGTGGGCTTCCGGGTGGCGGAGTTTCAGGCCGACGGCTTTTACCTCAACGGCAAGCGTACCTTCCTGCGGGGACTGAACCGGCACCAATGCTGGCCTTACATCGGCTACGCCGCCCCGGAAAGCCTTCAGCGGGAGGATGCCCGGATTCTGAAACGGGAGCTGTCCTGCAACGCCCTGCGCACCTCCCACTATCCCCAGAGCCACTACTTCCTGGACGAGTGCGACCGGCTGGGTCTGCTGGTATTCACGGAAATTCCCGGCTGGCAGCACATCGGCGACAGCGGCTGGAAGGCTCAGGCCGTCCAGAACACCCGGGAGATGATCCTGCAGTACCGGAACCACCCTTCCATCGTCCTGTGGGGGGTGCGGATCAACGAAAGTCCGGACGACGATACCCTCTACCGGATGACCAACGCCGTGGCTCACGAGCTGGATCCCAGCCGTCCCACCTCCGGTGTCCGGAATCTGGAAAAGAGCAGCCTATTAGAGGATGTGTATGCCTTCAACGACTTCTCCCACACCGGCACGAACCCGGGCTGCCGCCCCAAGAAGGCCGTGACCCCGGACGAGAGCAAGGCTCTGCTGATCTCCGAGCACGACGGCCATATGTTCCCCACCAAGTCCTTTGATTCCTGGCAGCGGCGGCAGGAGCAGGCTCAGCGGCACATGCAGGTGCTGAATGATGCCATGGCCGACGGGGAGCATGCCGGCTGCTTCGGCTGGTGCATGTTCGACTACCCCACCCACCGGGACTTTGGCTCCGGGGATCGGGTATGCTACCACGGCGTGATGGATGCCTTCCGGAACCCCAAGCTGGCGGCCTATGCCTATGCCAGTCAGGGGGAAGGCAGCCCCGTTCTGGCCGTGGGCTCCACCATGGACATCGGCGACTACCCCGGCGGGCAGATCGGGGATATTCTGGTGTTCACCAACGCGGATTATGTAAACCTCTATAAAAACGGCAGCTTTGTCACCCGACTGGATACCACCCGCTGGGAAGCTCTGCCCCACGGCCCTCTGGTGCTGAACGACACGGTTGGTTCCCTGCTGGAGACCCAGGAGGGCTTCGACCCGAAAAAGGCGGCGTGCATCCGGGACTGTCTGTTGGCTCTCCGGAAATACGGTCCTGCCGGGCTTCCCCCGGCGGAAATGGCCCGGATGGGCTATGCCATGGTCAAGTACGGCCTCAAATACGCCGACGGGGTGCGGCTTTACGAAAAGTACATCGGCAACTGGGGCGGCCAGGCCACCACCTGGCGGCTCATGGCCGTGGTGGAAGGCGAGGTGATTGCCAGCTGCACATTAGGGCCAAGCTGTCGGCTCCATCTGGACGTGACCCCCAGCTCCGTGGTGCTGCGCGAACGGGACACCTACGACATGGCTGCCGTCCGCATCCGGATTCTGGACGAAAACGGCAACAACGCCCCCTACGCCCAGCTGCCCCTGCGCTTTGCCCTGGAGGGAGCGGCGGAGCTGGTAGGCCCGGAGGTGGTCACAGCCGAGGGCGGCATGGCAGGCACCTATCTGCGCACGGTGGGGCAGGCCGGGCAGGCCAGACTCACGATCTCCTGCGATCAGACAGAGAGCGTCACAATTTTGTTTCAAGTCCACAAAAGGTAACGGGACAAATTGGCGGTCTTTGTATCCAATTTACAATTCCCTTTGAAAAAATTTTCCGAAAAATAACCGTTGCTTATTGACATTATAAGCTGCGCGTGATATTCTTATTTCGGTACTTGAGTACCGAATGCAAGCGTGCGGGGAGCTATCCCAACAGCGAACCGCATAAGTCCTGTATGCACCTGAGCCACACTAACGGCAGGGTGCCGATTACACAATACAAGGAGAATGAGTATCATGGGATTCAAAACTGACATCGAAATCGCACAGGAAACCGTTATGCAGCCCATCACCGAGGTGGCCAAGACCGCCGGTGTGGACGAAAAGTATCTGGAGCAGTACGGCAAGTACAAGGCCAAGGTCGACTACCAGATTCTGAAGGACATGGCTGACAAGCCAAATGGCAAGCTGGTTCTCGTCACCGCCATCAACCCCACCCCTGCCGGCGAAGGCAAGACCACCACCACCGTGGGTCTGGCCGACGGTATGCGCAAGCTGGGCAAGAACGTCATGGTCGCTCTGCGGGAGCCTTCTCTGGGCCCCGTGTTCGGCGTCAAGGGCGGTGCCGCCGGCGGCGGCTACGCGCAGGTCGTCCCCATGGAGGACATCAACCTGCACTTCACTGGTGACTTCCATGCCATCGGTGCTGCCAACAACCTGCTGGCCGCGATGCTCGATAACCATATCTATCAGGGCAACGCTCTGAACATCGACCCCCGCCAGATCGTGTGGCGCCGCTGCGTGGATATGAACGACCGTCAGCTCCGCTTCGTCGTGGACGGACTGGGCGGCAAGACCAACGGTATGCCCCGTGAGGACGGCTACGACATCACCGTGGCTTCCGAGGTTATGGCTGTTCTGTGCCTGGCCTCCGACATCAACGACCTGAAGGCTCGCCTGGCTCGCCTGGTGGTTGCCTACACCCGGGACGGCAAGCCCGTCACCGCCGGTGATCTGAACGCCCAGGGTGCTATGGCCGCGCTGCTGAAGGATGCCCTGAAGCCCAACCTGGTTCAGACCCTGGAGCACACTCCTGCCTTCGTACATGGCGGCCCCTTTGCCAACATTGCCCACGGCTGCAACTCCGTCACCGCTACCAAGATTGCTCTGAAGCTGGGCGATTACGCCATCACCGAGGCCGGCTTCGGCGCTGACCTGGGTGCCGAGAAGTTCCTGGACATCAAGTGCCGTATGGCCGGCCTGAAGCCCTCCTGCGTGGTTCTGGTCGCCACTGCCCGTGCCCTGAAGTACAACGGCGGCGTGCCCAAGGCCGAGACCGGCAAGGAGAACCTGGAGGCTCTGGAGAAGGGTCTGCCCAACCTGCTGCAGCACGTTGAGAACATCACCAAGGTCTACAAGCTGCCCTGCGTGGTGGCCATCAACCGGTTCCCCACCGACACCGAGGCCGAGCTGAAGCTCATCGAGACCAAGTGCAAGGAGCTGGGCGTGAACGTTGCCCTGTCCGAGGTCTGGGGCAAGGGCGGCGAAGGCGGCATCGAGCTTGCCAAGGAAGTCATCCGTCTGTGCGAGCAGCCCAACGACTTCACCTTCTCCTACGAGCTGACCGGCTCCATCAAGGAGAAGATTGAGGCCATCGCCAAGAAGATCTACCACGCCGACGGCGTGAACTTCACCGCCAATGCCGAGAAGCAGATCAAGACCCTGACCGATCTGGGCTATGATCATATGCCCATCTGCATGGCCAAGACCCAGTATTCCTTCTCTGATGATCAGACCAAGCTGGGCGCGCCCCGGAACTTCACCATCACCGTCCGGAACGTGAAGGTTTCCGCCGGTGCCGGCTTCCTGGTTGCCCTGACCGGCGAGATCATGACCATGCCCGGCCTGCCCAAGGTTCCCGCCGCTGAGCGCATCGACGTGGACGAGAACGGCAAGATCACCGGTCTGTTCTAATGGACGGCAATCCCACACAGTTGCGTCTGCGGCCTTCATCGGATCTTTTTCCCCAAGGGTGCGGTTTGAAAAACTTGAAATACACAAAGTATTCCTGCGTTTTCCAAACCTTCCCTTGAAGAAAAATCTCTCGATGAATGCTCTTGCCGAACTGTGCGGCAATGCCGTAAGACAATTCCGACTTCCCATTGAAAACACAAAAAGCACAGGTTTCCGCCTGTGCTTTTTGCGGATTTCCTAACCATTCAAAATTTTAGGAGAAAAAACTATGGATATGACTATGGAATCCTGCCGTGCCTTCGTGGAGGTGCTGGCATCCAACGCTCCCGCCCCCGGCGGCGGCGGCGCGGCGGCTCTGGTGGGTGCCATCGGCAC
This sequence comes from Clostridiales bacterium UBA6386, assembly GCA_002437585.1. Lineage (GTDB taxonomy): Bacteria > Bacillota > Clostridia > Oscillospirales > Oscillospiraceae > Faecousia. The sequence goes on from DJQM01000013.1 coordinate 9,376, forward strand.
CGCCCTGGGCAATATGGTTGGCTCTCTCACCGTGGGCAAGAAGAAGTATGCCGACGTGGAGGCGGAGATCATTGCCCTGAAGGCCAAATGCGACGCGCTCCAGACCGAGCTTCTGAACCAGGTGGAGGCCGATGACAAGGGCTTCGTGCCTCTGGCCAAGGCCTATGGCATTCCCAAGGACGACCCCAACCGGGACAAAATCCTGGAGGAGGCCACCATTACCGCCTGTGCCGTACCCATGCACATTATGGAGCTTTGCTGCCAGGCCATCGACTACATCTCCGTCTTCGCCGCCAAAGGCTCCCGACTGGCCGTGTCCGACGCGGGCTGCGGCGCGGTGTGCTGTAAGGCCGCCCTTCAGGCAGCCAGCCTCAACGTGTTCATCAACACCAAGAGCCTGAAAAACCGGGAAGTGGCCGAGGAAATGAACGCCAAGGCCAACGGGATGCTCAGTAAGTACTGCGCCCTGGCCGACGAGATTTTCACTACCGTCAAGGCCGGATTCGGCCAGTAATTTTCCTTTTTGCACAAAATTCAGATACTAATTTAGGAGGAAATCACAATGGCAAAACTGCTGCTGGGCAAGGAAGTTACCGATGCCCTGAATGCTGATCTGCAAAAGCGCACCGCCGCCCTGCGGGAAAAGGGCATTGTCCCCACCCTGGGCATCATCCGGGTGGGCGCGAACCCCAGTGACCTGAGCTACGAGAAGGGCGCCATGAAGCGCGCCGAGCTGGTGGGCGTGGAGGTCAAGAAGTTTGAACTGCCTGAGGATGCCACCCGTGAGCAGGTTCTGGCTGTCATCGACGAGGTCAACGCCGACGCTTCCATTCACGGCGTACTCATGTTCCGACCCCTGCCCAAGCACCTGAAGGCCGATCAGAACGAGATCTGCAACCGTCTGGCTCCTCAGAAGGATGTGGACTGCATGACCCATCTGTCCAACGCCGGTGTGTTCGAGGGTCTGAAGGATCTGGGCTTCGCCCCCTGCACCCCCGCCGCCTGCATGGAGATTCTGGACTTCTACGGCATTGACTGCAAGGGCAAGAACGCCGTGGTCATCGGCCGCTCTCTGGTGGTCGGCAAGCCCGCCGCCATGATGCTCATGGGCAAGAACGCCACCGTCACCGTCTGCCACACCAAGACCGTGAACACCGCGGAAATCTGCAGGGGCGCGGACATCCTCGTCTCCGCCGCCGGTGTGCTGAATTCTCTGACCAAGGATTACGTCCGTCCCGGCCAGGTGGTCATTGACGTGTCCATCAACTGGGATGCCAACAAGCCCAACGCCAAGGGCGGCCTGGGCGGTATCGCCGGCGACGCCAAGTTCGACGAGGTGGAGCCCATCGTGGACGCCATCACCCCCGTTCCCGGCGGTGTAGGCTCCGTGACCACCAGCGTGCTGATGAAGCACGTTGTGGAGGCCGCCGAGCGGACCTGATTTCTTCCATAAAGCAAGCACAGGGAGCAGCCCACCGCTGCCCCCTGTGTTTTTTATGCAATTTAACGTGCGGGATGGTGCTGCCCCAAAATCACTCGGCTTTCACGCTCTCGGTAATGCCGTTTGCCAGACCCACCAGACCCTGCATCTGGCTGGGAATGATGATCTTGGTCGCCTGGCCGTCCGCCACCTTCTGCATGGCCTCGATGGCCTTCAGCTTCAGCACATTGTCGCTGGGAGCCTTCTCATTCAGCATTTCCAGGGAATCTGCCAGAGCCTGCTGAACGGAGCGGATGGCCTGAGCCTCGCCGTCGGCCTTCAGAATGGCAGCCTGCTTCTCGGCCTCCGCCCGGAGGATCGCCGCCTGCTTTTCGGCATCGGCCTTCAGAATGGCGGACTCCTTCTCGCCCTCGGCAATCAGGATGGCGGACTTCTTCTGACCCTCGGCCTGCAGAATGGCCTGCCGACGGTCACGCTCGGCCTTCATCTGCTTTTCCATGGAGTTCTGGATGTCCTGGGGCGGCAGAATGTTCTTCAGCTCCACCCGGTTGACCTTGATGCCCCAGGGATCGGTAGCCTCGTCCAGGATGGAACGCATCTTGGTATTGACCACATCCCGGGAGGTCAGGGTCTGATCCAGCTCCAGGTCGCCGATGATGTTCCGCAGGGTCGTGGCGGTCAGGGTCTCCATGGCCGCCATGGGCTGCTCCACGCCATAGGCATACAGCTTGGGATCGGTAATCTGGAAATACACCACGGTGTCGATCTGCATGGTCACGTTGTCCTTGGTGATGACGGGCTGAGGGGGATAGTCCAATACCTGCTCCTTCAGGCTGACCCGCCGGGCCACCCGGTCGATGAAGGGGAGCTTGAAGTGCAGACCCACGCCCCAGACCGTCTGGAACGCGCCCAGCCGCTCCACGACGTAGGCACGGGACTGCTGAACCACCACGATGTTGCGCACCGCGATAATCAGCACGATGATTGCAAGAATGATAACAAACGGCATAATAAGTACCTCCAATTCACATTTTCAGACTCTTTCCGGAACTTTTACAGGGGTAACAAACGCTTTGACGCCCTCGATTCTGTCCACCCGGACCAGAGTGCCCACTGGAATATCCTCACCGGTGGTGCTCCGAGCCGTCCACTCCATGGCATCCAGCTTCACCTGGCCGGCAGCGGTCACATTGTCGACGGCCTCGGTAACCAGCCCAATGGTACCCACTACACTGTCCACATTGGTAGGGGTGATTTTCGGCAGCAGGAACCGCCGGACAATGGGTCGGAGCATCAGCAGCAGAGCACCGGAAACCACCAGGAACAGCACCATCTGGAGCCAGAATCCCGCCCCCAGCAGTGCTGCGAACATGGCAATCATCGCCCCCGCCGCAAACCACAGGGAAACCAGGCTGACCGTAGCACCCTCCATGATCAGAAACAGCACCATGAGCCCAAGCCAGACAAACGCAGCCAATTCCATTTTGGATTCCTCCTTCCGAAGACCGCGTCCATTCTCTTGACGCAAATCTATGATATCAGAAAAGAAGTCCCTCGTCAATGGTGTGCATTGGGGAAAACGGTGGAAATATGCCGGATTTTACGAAAATTTTACCGCACCTTTCCGCCGATGGCAGGATACTCCATTTTTCTGTCCAGCAGAGCCTCGGTCAGGCCGTGCAGAGTCATGCCCGCCGCCCCCACCGGAATCCACACCGCCGCGAACAGGGGGCAGATCTGACCCAGGAAATTCCCTGGCTGACCCCGATAGTCCCAGACGGAGAAGTCCCGGTTGCACAGCAGCCCCGTGACCAGCTCCACCCCGGTGATGATGGCCGCCCCGCCGGCCAGCTTGGCAAGAGCCGGAAGCCGTTTCTTGCGCAAGGCTCCGATGAGCAGGAAGCACAGTCCCCCGGCTCCGAACATGCTGATGTGGCTTCTGCCCCGGTACAATAGCTCCAGAGCCACATACGCGCTGCCGCCCACTGTGAAGAGTGTCATTTGTTTTCCCCATTTCATGGCAATTCACCTCAGAGAAGAGTATCTCCAAAAAAATCGAGGAAAAAACAAAAATAATTCTTGACAAACGGAAAATCCTAGGCTATACTTAGGAAGCTGATTTCGGCGGTGCCGAAATTGCGTTGACCACATGGCGGCATAACTCAGTTGGTAGAGTAGCCGGTTCATACCCGGTATGTCATCTGTTCGAATCAGATTGCCGCTACCAGGCCCGTTGGTCAAGCGGTTAAGACACCGCCCTTTCACGGCGGTAACATGGGTTCGATTCCCGTACGGGTCACCATGTAAAATCCCTGGCGCACACGCGTCAGGGATTTTTCGTTTTGGAAACGCCTTGACATGTGGGAAACCCCATTATATAATATATGAGGCCAGGTATGAAAGGGGGTCGTAAACATGACGATGCAAGAAGCCTCGCGGGTGTTTCTGGGCCTCCGGGCTGCCGGATGGGACGAGAAAAGAATCAACGATTTCATTCTTTGGATTGAAAGCGGCGACCCGCAGTACAAGCCGGAACCGGTCGATGTCAGTAAGTAAGCTGAGAATCCATTTTCCCTAAAAGAGGGCGGTCAGTGTCAGCTCTCAGAAAAGGAAAGGAGTGCACAAAAATGCCAACCGAAAAAGAAATCTCCATCATTCAAAAGGCAACAATCTACGATTTGCAGAAAATTTTAGAAAACGGTGAGGCAGGAAAAACCTACACTGTAGAGGAAATCAAGCAGCTCCTGGATGCCTATATTAAAGGCACTGAGCAGTGAGTCATAGCAAGTGATATCATGCACCTGATCCGTACAGATATTGCCTGAACCGACAGTAGCGCAAGGCCGCCCGTTATGGGCGGCCTTTTCTCGTTTCACCCCAAGCTGCCCAGCAATCTGGCAATCATCGCGCACCGGGCGGCGGCGTTGTCCGCCAATATCCGGAACACGCTCCCCGTTTCCGGCTCCGCCGAACGGGCCAGGTACTCGGTCTGAGCCCGGCAAGTGCTCCGAAAGCACTGGTCAAGCAGCCGGATCGCCCCCTCCTCCGGCGGCGGCACCGGCTGCATGACCCCGCCGTCCCCGCCCCGCAGCCGCTCCAGTCCCCGGAGCACCCCGTCGTTCTCCATTTCCTGACGGAAGAGCCGGAGGGTCAGTTCCCGGACATTTCCCCGCAAAGAATTCGCCAGATGTCGGTAAATGCCCGCCAGAACCATACTCTCCCGGCGCAGAGGGCGCAGACTTCCCGCTTCCCTTGCCATAGGCTGCCGTACCCGCTGCCAGACCTGACTTTCCCACTGCTGTTCCTGCATACCCATTCCTCCTTATGCCAGTATAGGGCAAATCACCCGGTTTTTGTGAAAGAAATTTCCGATATGTATGTGCTAAAATGAAG